>QCDH01000004.1 GCA_003280985.1 Prochlorococcus sp. AG-355-A18 | reverse complement strand
TTCTTTCAAATTTTTATATTCTAATTCCTTTGGATTTAGGTTTTCCCAAATTTCCCAAGGTTCATTTGCGGGAGTATATCCATGAAGAACATGTTTCCCTTCAGGGGCCATATTTTTATCTAAAACAGATGGGATTGAAAATACAGCTATATTTCTTTCTGCGGTTATACCTTTTTCCCAATCATCAACATGTATCGCATGTATTGGCAAATTTTCAAGACCATCAGCATCAAAACCTAGATGTATATGAAGGAAAGAATCACATTTATTAGGGTTCAAAACTTTTGTATTCCATCTTTTTGAAATTTCATTTGGAATTAACTTTTTTAAATTCCAAACATCAGTGTTGGTGACAACAGATTCACAACTATAACTAGAACCATTATTAAGAGTTATACCTGTAGCTAAATTTTTATTGAAGTTAATTGTCTTTACTCTCGAAGAAAGAATTAATTCTCCTCCATTTTTTTTAAATCCATTAATTAAGGCTTTTACGATAGATTCACTACCTCCTTTGGGGTATTCAAGGTATGAATTTGGTTCAAACCATTCGTTAAATAAAGTAGCCATCGCAGCTGTATTTGTATCATGCATTGACATACCACTTATCAAAAAGCTCAATAAATCAACCCAATTTCTGAGAAAAGGATCCTCTAGATGATTATTTACTAAATTCCCAAAGCCTTTATTAATTTTTGGTATTTGATTGATATTAGGTAAAAATTTTGGTGTTAAATTTATTAGTTCTAAGAAATTTATTGATTCGGGAGAAAAAGAGAGTAATGGTATTTCATTTATTATTTGGCTAAGAGGTTTTATTCCGGAAATAAATGATTCCCATTCTTTAACAGATTTCTCACCTCTTAAAGTTTTAATTGTTTGTTTAAAAGGTTCTTCCCCTACATCAAGATTAAAATTGCCTTCTGGGACAATTACTTGCCAACCTTTGTATTGAAATAGTTCAACTTCTTCATCAAGTAATTTAAGAATTTGCCCTAGGGGATTAGTTGTCGGCCATTTACCTATTCCACTCCACAAGGAAGGACCTGATTCGAAAGTGTAACCATTTCTTTTGAAACTGTGGGCAACACCACCTGGCTGGCTGTGGGCTTCACATATAAGTACTTTTTTGCCTGATAAAGCGAGAATCGAACCACAACATAATCCCCCTATTCCGCTACCTACTATTACAACATCGTACTTTTCCATTAAATATTTACTTTACTTTTCTCGCGGAACTAACTAGTTTTAGACAAATGTATTAGTTGAAGTTGTAATACTTAGTACAACAGCTAAGAAAAATATGTAAGGGACAGCTTTTAGAGGAATGTATCCTTGACTTTTAGAAATAAAATCCATTAATTTGGTTACTTTATGTAAATATAATAACGAGGTCTTGTTCCTTATGTGTGCCATAAAATTATTTTTTTTGAAATATTTTGAAATAAAGAAATCTTTTTGGAGAGATTTTTAACAAAGAACATTTTTTATAGAGTTATCTTAGTATTTGATTCTTAGATTAAAATCTATTATGAAACAATTTCCAGATATTAATGAGATAAAACTATTAGAAAAAAATTCCCAAAAAAATGGTAGCGGAATTGCATATGAGGAATTGTTAGGAATATGGAAGTTTAAGTATGTATGGGGAAAGGAGTCAGATGAAATCAAAAATATACCCAGTTCCATTCTCCAAGTATTGTCGGCAAGACTCGAACTGAAAAGTAAAAATAAAGAGGATCAAATAAATTATGAAATAAAAAATTCAATTAATTTCGGATTATTAAATATCACTTTTATAGGCAACGCAGAATTAAAAGGGATTAGACCTTTATTAGCTTTCTATTTTGAAGAATTAAAAATTAGTATTAGTAGTTTTCCTATATTTAATAAGGAATTAGAAAAACCAGAAGATAAAAGAATGCCTTTCTTCTCACTTGTAGGAATTAGTACTAAAGATAATTGGTTGTGTGCGCGAGGCAGAGGCGGAGGGCTTGCAATATGGGTTAAGTCTTAATTTAGTGGTATTCTCCTGGATGATCTACCTTTCTTACGGTAACTTTATCAACTTTTTGTCCATTAAATCTTAAGAGATCATCTCCTGAAAAGTCATAACCTAAGCGTTGACCTATTAGGGCTACATCATCTGCTGTAGAGGATGTCGTAACCTGCTTTTTTAATTCTTCATCAGATTGCATCTTAATTAAAAATTTTCTTATTTCAGAAAAACTCATTACTAGAATTTGATTGATTGATGTTAAAGAAATTTATAAAATCTTTTTCTTAGCAAGAACAATATAAATAGATAATCATTATACTATTTTTATGACTTACTTATTCCTATATATAGTTGGCATAATTTTAATATGGTGGATATATCGTGTCGGTTGGCTTGAGGCGCTCAAAACAGTAGTTAAAGTTATAGTCCCCTCAGTGCTTATTATTTTATTTAACATAAAAGCCGGAAGATTACTTTTTAAAAGTCCTGTAGTCGGATTATTGAGCGCTTTGCCTACTTCTATTTTTATTTTTAGAGGTTCATTGCCTTTAGTTAGTTATATAAATAACTGGATTGAAAATAAAATAAATAATTATGATAATTCGGAAGTTATAGATGCTGATTCCGTGCCTTTAGATGATTAATTTAATTTAATTTAATTTAATCAAATCCAAGAAATAATTCTTTGTGTACAACAAGAACATCAAATAGAGTTGTTCCATGAATAGGACTTAATGGGATCTTATCTATATTCAATGCTTCTGCGCAAATTAAATGAGCATCCCATTTTGTATCGTGATCACTTATTGCAATTGACCACTCAATTACTTTTTTGAAATGATCTGGCATCTCCGAACCAATTTTTCTGCAAACTTGACATAGAACTGACAAAAGAGGAGGTTTTGATGGCCTTTTTAAATCTTTAATAAGACTAGGTTGTGTAAAAACACTTGTATAGCGGATGTAGTCTATTAATTCATATTCTTCTTTAGTAAGAGCTGCCTTATATAATGCTCTTTCAAATTCGTCTATGGGGGTTATGGGCCTTTCCAAAATATTAGTTGTTGCTGTTTTCTGAATCTATTTTTTCTTGATTAATTTCATTGTTTTGATTGCTTTCTATTGATATAGGAGATTCCTCTTTATCTTCTTCATTTATAACTTGATCGATTTCATTTTGAAATTCATTCGACGCTTTTTTAAGACTTTTCAAAGTTTTACCAAGTTGTTTTCCTAATTCTGGAAGCTTTTTTGGACCAAAAATTAAAAGAGCTAAGATAAGTATTACAGTAACTTCAGGCAAACCTACACCAAAAATATTCATAGCTGATAACTATTTAAATTAATTAGGAAATCTACTATTAAATATAGTCAAACCATGTGAAAATTTCATTCCCAGAATAGCTTTATTAATATTAAAAAATTTTGAAAAATATTATTGTTATTAATACTCCTTTAAAGAAAACTAACCAAAGTAATTGATAATCACTCAATTTGAATTTTTTTTGGTACCAATTTATAAGAGTTTTATGTTTATCTATAAATTTTCTCATTTTCCCCGAGATTATTTATTCCTATCACTTATTTTATCTTAATTTCTTTTATTATTGTTTTATATAAATCCTAGTTTCAACTCAAACTAGATTAGTCTATTAAAATTTAATTTTTTTCTAAATTATTGAAACTATTCGCTAAATATCTACTATCAAAAAAAAAATGAAGTACTTATTTGTTGTTTTTTACCTATTTTTTCTAATTTATCCAGCCGAAGCCGTTACCACAAAAATGTTTAAAGTATTGGATACGTGTGCAAGATATCGACTCGGTGAGATTAATGCCAATGAGGCTATAGAAAAACTAAAATTAAAATTAACTTATTCTTCCACTAGTCAGCCAAAGGACCTAGTAAAAAAATATTGCTCAGTATTTACTCCAAATGAAAAAATTGAATTTTAATTTTAGCACTATATATTTAATTATTCTCTTTTGAATAATTTTTAGCTTTGTTTCTTATTTCTTGAACTTTTTTAAAATTAGTTATTTTTAAATTAAAAATAACTCCCAAAAAAAGAATAAGAAATAAAAAAATATAAATTATTAATTCCATATTATTGAATTAATAAATTCACCATAGTTATATTCACCCTAGTTTATTTAAATAATTTTTTAGTATCTTTTAAAACAAAAAAACTGACTTTATTATCAGTTATTTACTTTAAGGCCACAAAAAAAACATATTAACCTCTAATATGGAACTTTATAAGAATCATTGTGCAGATTGGAGATAAAATTCCAGAATTTTCTTTACTGGATCAAAATGGAGTTAAAAGATCAAATAAGGGTTTAAAAAATCCCCTTGTTTTGTTTTTTTATCCAAAAGATGATACGCCAGGTTGCACTATAGAAGTTTGCGGATTTAGAGATAAATATGACTTATTTAAAGTATTAGGGGCACAAGTTTGGGGAGTAAGTAATGGCAGTACCTCAAGTCATTTAGCATTTGCTAATAAAAATAAATTACAATATCCATTACTTTGTGATACGAATGACTCTCTTAGGAAAACTTTTAAAGTTCCTAAAGTATTAGGTTTTATGGATGGTAGGGTAACTTACGTTATTGATCGCAAAGGGACAGTTAGGCATATTTTTAGAGATTTATTGAATGGTCCTGAACACATTAAAGAGGCTATTAGAGTACTTAAGGAAATTCAAAATCAATAAATTATTATTCAAAGAATTTTAGATTAATAAGTTTTGTTTTATTATAGTTTCAGCTTTTTTTTAATATATGAAGAAAATGGGAATGCAGGCTGTTGATCTTGCTATTCAAAATGGAGTGGATCTCGACGGTACTCCAATCCCTCAAAAAATGCTAGATCTATACAATAGAATTATGGATGAGGAGAATAAAAGGCAAAGAAGTGGTGTTAAAAAATCAATGAGAAATAGATGCGTCAAAACGGGTTCTAAGCATTTTGATAAAGAAACACTGAATCAATTATTAATAGACTCGGGATGGGAAGGTCTCAAAGAAAAGGAAATTTTGTTTTTTTATAACTAAAAAAAAATTTTTTAAATATCTGAAAATTTACAGATGGTAATTTTTACTTAAATTAAATAAATGAGAACAAATTAAATATTTTTTTAGATCTAATTTTTTAATTATTTAAACCATCCTTTTTTGTTAGAAGAAATTATTTTCTCTCTTTCAGCTTTTGTTTTATTAATAGCTTTTTTGAAAGCCAAGTTGGCTTCAATAATCGTGACTATTGATATAAACAGAAGTCCAGAAATTCCAATTATTTGTTCACCTTGAGAAGGTTCTGAATCTCCTTGTAAAAAAAAACCTAAAGCGAACCATGCAGTACTAGCAGTGATGGTAAAAAAATACGGCTTCCATCTTCTTTGATATAGGTAACCCGATCCTAATCCAGGAAGAAAATTTAAAAAAGATGCAACCCATCCTTTGGAAGATGCAAGTATTTCTTCTCTTGAGGGATAAGACATTTATGTTAGGTATTTATTAAGTGTGAATTTATATAAGCAAAAGATATTGCTGCACAAATTACCCAACTAAAGGGTAAGAACATTCTTATTTTTTCTTTGTTATTGTTCATCTTTTAATTATGGAAAATATTTTTAAAATCTGTGGATTTAATAAATACCTTAAAAATAGAAGAATTAAAAAAGACGGTTTTAAACCGTCTTTGAAAAAAATAATTTCTCTAAAAATAAATTATTTATCTTTTGAGGCTGAGAGTACTTTAAGTTCTTTTTTTACTTCTTTTTCTCTCTCTTCAAGATGTTTTAGTTGATCTTTAAAAGCATCTTCAAGTTTTACTTTTTGTGTTTTAATTTCATCAAGCTCTTCTTGATGTTGGTTTTTCTTTAACTCCTTCATTTCACTATCGGAAATAACATATACAGGACGATATGAAGGTGTTTCAAAAAGAAGATCAAACATTGAATACATAAGTGACCTTTGAATTAGTACAAATTAAATATCTGATAATTATTTGGAATATGAAAGGATAAATACCGAAAATATTGATACGGCAAATACACCGAATTTCGGTTTACCTGACATAACCGCCCAGTATTTACCGATCGAATTTTAAGGTATGTTTTAAAGTATTAAGGAGATGATTCTAAAAATTGAAATCAAAAAGAACTAAAAATGTATTTAAAAATTACTAAAACATTAGTAATCCCATCCAACGAAATTAAGTGGCGATTTTCCAGATCCTCCGGTCCTGGAGGGCAAAATGTAAATAAAATCGAAAGCAGAGTAGAGATTATTTTTGATTTAGAAGATTCCAAAGTATTAAATGATTATCAGAAAGAAACTCTTAAAAGAAACTTGAAAAATAAATTAGTAAATAATAGCTTGCGTTTAGCGGTTCAAGAACACAGAAATCAATTATTAAATAGGCAGCTAGCTTTAATGAAATTTAGCTCAATCATAAAAAATGCTTTAAATAAACCATTTAAATTAAGAAAATATACACAACCTACTAAAGCATCACAAAAGAAAAGAGTTGAGGTTAAGAAAAAACGTGGCGAATTGAAAAAAAGTAGACAAAAAAAAAATATCAAATATGAATAAACTAAATAAATATTTTCCTCGCAGACTGTAATCAAAGCATGTGGTAAATTTAAATTTATTTTGGTTTATTGAATTCAACTAATGATTTTTGGTTAATTGACTCTAATTTTGTAGGGGTGATGCGTTTCTACAAAGATAGAGATTATTCTGATAAATCTATTGATTATATGTTTATAGAAGAAGGAATTATTGTGGGAATTCATGGAGAAAATCCTCTATTAATGGAAACTAGAAAAAAAATTGTTATTGAAGAAGCAAGATCTTTATGGCAAAAATTGTTAAATGAAGGTTGGCAAAAAACTAATAAAAAAAGGTGAGGAAATTCTACAAAAACTTTTTAAATTTCAGAAAATAAATGAACCTTTAGGATATAGCCTGGAAATTTTTTCCTTTTGCAAATATTTCTTTTTTTTGATGTCGTTTTCATATCTTCTCAACATCATTAGATAGTTAGTAACTCCAAAAATTATTAAAAACACAATAAATCTTATTCCTGCCTCAAAGTTCATATGAGTATTAAGCTCTATTCTAATCTCACAAATACTAATTAAAAATCAATCGGTATTTATATCTAATTAAAACGTCTATTAAAAAATTTTTTTTGATTTTACTGTATAAAAAATACATAACAAAAGTAATATTAAAATTGCACTAAAGCTTCCGATTGGGTTTGGAATATTTTGTGTAAAAGGCCCTGCTAAAAAAGAAGGTGTATTTTCTTTGAATTCTATTAATCCGTTATTTAATAAAAACCAAATACCTACAAGTCCTCCATGAATTCCTATGCAATTCCATAAAGAGCCTTGATCTCTAATTTTTACTAATGATAGAAATATCCCAAGTAAAATAAGTCCTAAACGTAATCCTACTATGTTCCAAAAGATCTCATTTGATAAATTATGAACAAAGCTAAAAATTATAGCTTGTAAAGCTATTGATATTTTTGTACTATATTCAAATTTTAATTCTTCTAGTAACCAGCCTCTAAAAATTATTTCCTCTGCGAATCCAACACCTAATCCCAGTACAATAGAATTTAACAATATTATTGGCGAGAATTCACCTATCCAAGAAATATAATTTTTTTGCAATAGTGGTACCAGAATTAGAATTATTAAAAATGAAGCAACTAAAATACCTTGAGAAAAATTGACAAAGTTTTTTAAGAATTTGTCTTTTGTTATCCCAAGAAGTATCCAAGTACTTGATTTGTTTCGTTTGATATAAAACCAATATGGGAGTAAAAAGATAAAAATTAAGAAAGTAATAATAGTTCCAATTAAGGATAAATTTTCTTTTTCAAAATTAAACAATAAAAGTGGTTGAGATAAAGCCCAGCCAATGCCATAGAGAATAGGAATAAAAAATATAGTTGATAAAAATCTTGGTCTTAAAAGAAAAAAACTTCTAATTAGTATCATTACATTTTTCATTTTAGTTTGAATATTAATTAACCCCAGCCTTTGCCTTTTATTATTCTAACTACTTGTTCAAAAAGTTTTAGCTTTTTCTTTTTACTATTGTTTATGTTTTTTGAAAGATTAGATAAATCTTCATAAAATTGCCGCGTTATTTTATCTTCTTTATCACTAGGCCATAGTAAGTCTGAACCCTCTTCATATTCTTCTTTATATCTTTCTTTAATCAAACGTTTTTTTATATCGTAATAATTTAAATTCTACTTATTGCAAATGCTTAAAAGTGATGTTTATTAAATTTGTGTATTTATTTAAAATTTATGCTGATTAATCTTTCAACTTTAATTTTTACATTATTATCTCCATTACTTATTTTTGCAGTAATAGTGTCTATTTATTTATTTCATTAGGAAGTATTTATCAAATAAACTTAATTAATTTAAGGGTGTATTATGCCTACTTTTTCTAATGCAAATGATAAAAATGCAATTACTGCCATTAGTGTTAATATCTTGTTCTTTTTGATGAAATCCATAATGATTATAAATAATCTATTTATTAAATTCTTATATAGAATAATAAATAATTAAAATCATTATATCAATTTCTATGGAGCCAATATATGTAGGAGATTTAATTCCCTCAATAGCTTCTTATAAAAAGAAAATTGAAAAATATGATAAAAGTATAAAAGAAGGAGAATTTTATGAAGAACCTATTGGCCAAGATTTTAACTACCCTGATTGGTAAATATGCTTACTACAAAAATAACTTTTGCCTTGGCAGATTGGATTAGAGAGTGGCGTAAGTGTCGCGATAATAATCCTTCTATTGATGAGTGTGTAAAATTTGTTGAGTGGAAATTGGAAGATTATAAACTTTCTGATAGTGATAAAAGAATAATTGAATCTATTTTGCTCTATGAATCTGAATAACTAAGGATTATAGAATTTAATTTTTATATTTACCTATAAAAAAACAAAGGATCATTAAAATCCTCTTACAAATTAAGAAAAAAGTAAATCAGCATATTTACGGATTTACTGAAAATATAAAAAGGAGTAATTTATAAATGTTGAGTTCGGAGGCAATCTAAATGATTGATAGTCCGCCTGAAATTTAGCAAATTCCAAAATATAGGAAGCGTATTCCTGAGAATGGGATTATTCGAAAATTAAAGTTCAATCAATAAGTCTGATAAGACTTCGCTTTATGATTACTAGCGACAATAGGAACTGAAATTATCGAGAAAAATCCCCTAATTCACGTATTCTAGGTTTATGATTAAATAGACTTTAAAATATGTATTTTATATCCTGTAAGAAGGAAATCAAATATCAAAAAGGACTGTACATGCAGTCCTTTTTTGTTTAAGACATTACTACTAAACTAGACTGCTTTTTGGATAATATAGAAAATAAAGTGTTTAAACATATTTCAAAATGAAAGATCAAGTCTTGTTCCCTAAAATTGAAGTTCGTGAAAAGGGGTTTTTACAAGTAAGTGATATTCATACTATTTATTGGGAAAGATCTGGTAATCCAAATGGCAAAAAAATACTTGTTATTCATGGAGGCCCGGGTGGAGGAAGCCAACCAAGATATAGAAGATACTTTGACCCAGATAAATTCGATATTATTCAATTTGACCAAAGAGGTTGTGGTTCTTCAACTCCTTTTTCCGAATTAAAAGAAAATACTACTAATCTATTAGTTGATGATATTGAGAAATTAAGGATTCTTTTAAAAATAGATACTTGGCATTTGTTTGGTGGATCTTGGGGCTCAACACTTTCACTTATATATGCAATTAAAAATCCCTCAAGAGTTATGAGCTTAACTTTAAGAGGAATATTTTTGTGTAGAAAGTTTGAATTATTATGGTTCTATCAATATGGTGCGAGTGAGATATTTCCTGATGAATTTGAAGAATATATCTCTGTAATACCAAAAGAAGAAAGAAATGATTTGATAAGTTCTTTTTATAAATATCTCACATCTTCAGATGAGAATCTTAGATCAAAAGCAGCAGCAGCTTGGACAAAATGGGAACTCTCAACTAGTCATTTAATAAATAAAAAATTTGATTTTGATAAGTCTCAAGTTAATTCTTTTTCAGATGCCTTTGCAAGGATAGAATGTCATTATTTTATTAATAATATATTCTTAGAAGATGATTTTATTTTGAAAAATATAAGAGCAATAGAATCGATTCCAACAAAAATAATTCAAGGGAGGTATGACGTTGTATGTCCTGTTAGGAGTGCTTGGGATCTAAATAAGAAATTAAAGAATTCTGAATTAATTATTATTAATGATGCTGGTCATTCAATGAGTGAAAAAGGTATTACTATCGAATTAATAAAAGCTGTAAAAGGAATCCAAAATCTCTAAAAGAGAGAATATTCCTTTAAAAATTAAAGGCCATTATCTTCAATATTTTGTGCAATACTCCTAAGAAGTTCGACGATATCAGAATCTTCGCATTGAGTATCTTCTTTAAGCAAAATGCACTCGTCTCTAATACTTACATTAGTACTCCACCATATACCTGAACTATTGGTATCGTCCCATTCAAATCTTTCAGACATAATTAATAAATTCTAATAAATACATTAAAGCTTGTATTACTTCATCGTGGATTTATAAATTCATTTTAAAAATTTAAAAAACTTACCTATTCACTAAAAAGAATCTGGAAATTTCTGACAATAAAATTTAGAAATCTAATTTCAGTTCGTATTGTATTTCCTTTTCTTTAGAAACAATTTTTTTAATACTTATATTTTTTCTAAGTCTTTTTCTAGAACCATGTTTTAAATAAATTTCTTTTGAGATATCCCAATATCCATCCTTTTTAGTGATTTCCTGAATTTTCTTCTTTGCAGTTTTAGTGCTATTTGGGATATCAATTATTGGTCTTACGTAATTAATTTGTTCATATTCTTCTTTATTAAATCTAGATAATAGCCATGGTTCATGAATGAAATTAAGTGATATATTCTTTAATTCTGGTATCCATTTTTTTATAAATTTTCCTTGAGGATCATGATCTTTTCCCTGCTTAATAGGATTATAAATTCTATTGGTATTGATAGATGTAGTTCCAGATTGCATTTGGCATTGGTTCCAATGTATTCCAGGCTCATAATCTACAAATTTATTTGCTAATTCTGAACCTGAATCTTGCCATGGTAGCCATAAATTATAGCTAGCAAAAGACATTAACATTGCTCTCATCCTGAAGTTAATCCACCCATTGAAATTTAATGAGCGCATACATGCATCTATAAAAGGAAAGCCTGTATTACCTGAACTCCATGAATAAAGTAATTCATTATTTTTTTCTCTAATGTTTTTAAAAAAAGGATGGAATTCCCTAAACTCTAGTTGTGGTTCACTTTCAAGTTTCTGAATAAAATGACAATGCCAAGTTAACCGACTTTTTAACATCCTAGAATTATTGTTTTTTGATATATTTGCTTTATTAAATATTTCTTTTAATGAAATGCATCCCCAACAAATATATGGGGATAGTCTTGAACAACTATCAAATGATTTTTCTGGGCTAGAAATATCTTTTGAGTAAGAATCTAATTTTTTACTAAAGAAGTATTGCATTCTCTCTAAACCTCTCTTTCTTCCACCTTGCATTCTTCCTGGACAAGTTTCTTTTTTAAAGGGAAAAATGCCGTCTGAGGGTATTTCTCCAACATCAAAGTTAATAGAATTAATTCTTAATGGAGCCTTAAAAAAGTTTTTTTCGGCATTTTTTTGCCATTTTTTAGACCAATTATTCCTATCTAAATTTCCTCTAAAAACTGAAAATTGTAGAAATTCCTTCCAAATAATATTTTTGCTTAAAGCCCATTCTCTTACTTTTTGATCTCTTTTATAAGTAAGCCAATCTCCGGTTTCTTGATGGCTATATATACCTTTGATTTTAAATTTTGAACTAATTTCATCAAATATATTAATAACATTCCCGGTCCTAATAATTAATGGTTGTCCAATCTCAGCAAGTGCATTTCTTAAATCTATTAAACTTTCTTTGCAAAATTGCCATTGTCTATCTGAATGAGTATTTTGGCTCCAAATATCTAACTCAATAATATAAATAGGTAAAATATCATTATCTGTTATAGCCTCACAGAGAGCTTCGTTATCAAAAATTCTTAAATCTTTCTTAAACCATAAGATATTTATTTCTTTCATGATTTTTTCTTTTAATCCTAGAAAAATAAGATTAAGTTTGTAGGTAAAAAATATTAAAAATTTTAGAATAACTAAAAATCAACAAAATGAAAATAACAAAAAAACTTTGGGAGGATAATTATGAGATTGCTTTACTAAGTTTAAATACAAAATTTGTTCAAGGTTTAAAGAATGGAAGTCTCCCTAAAAACATATTTCAAGAATATTTAGCTCAAGATTATTTCTTTTTAGAGACTTTTGCTAAGGCATATGGTCTTGCAGTTTCTAAATCAAAAGATAAGTACTCAATTAGGAAGTTAAGTGAACTGTTAATGGGCGTTTCAGAGGAGTTAATACTTCATGAAAGGTATGCAAAAGAATGGGATATTGATTTATCTAATAACTATATAAAAAAAGCCACTAAAAATTATACAGATTTTCTTGATGATACTTCCAAAAGACTTAGCTCCGTTGAAATAATGTTTGCAATGACTCCATGTATGCGACTTTATTCTTGGATAGGAAAAAGTTTGTATAAGGAGGATTTTGACATTAAATATAAAGAATGGATAATTACTTATTCTGATGAGAGCTTTGAAAAGCTAGCAGATTCACTTGAAAATCTTATTGAGACTAATAAAGAAACATATGATATTAATCAGGCCAAATATTTATACAGGAGAGCTATGGAATTGGAGTTAGATTTTTTTAATGCATATTCAAATTTTTGATTTAAATTAAAATTTATTTATAGTACTTTCAAGAACGAGTTAATAAATTATGTATTCTAAAATTGCACTTTCAATAGGCGGTAGTGACTCCGGGGGTGGAGCAGGCATTCAGGCTGACTTGAGAACTTTCATGGCCCTTAAAGTACATGGATGTTCTGTTATTACATGTATTACCGCACAAAATAGTATAGAGGTTACATGCGTTCAACCAGTAGAGAAGAATACTTTATTAAATCAATTAGATACTTTATTTGCTGATTTTGGTATTGATGCCTTAAAAACTGGAATGTTATTAAATGAAAGGATAATTAATGATACTGCTTCAAAATTAAATACATACAAAATAACCAAAATTATTGACCCAGTAATGGTTACAAGAACTGGTTCTAAACTACTGGAAGATTCTGCTATTAATGCTTATAAAAAACTCTTATTACCAATTGCTGATTTGGTAACTCCAAATATTTATGAAGCAAATCTACTTTCTGGTTTAGAAATAAGGAGTAAAGAAGATATCGAAAATTCAGCAAGAAAAATTATTGATCTTGGAGCTAAAGCGGTGCTTATAAAGGGTGGCGGTTTAAAAGATATGAAAGGGAAGGATTTTTTCCTTGACTTAAATGGTAGAAAAGAGTGGCTATTTAATAATTTTATAAATACAAAAAATACTCACGGTAGCGGCTGTACTTTGAGTGCTGCTATTTGTGGTTACAAGTCGTTAGGTTTTGATCTATTTGATTCTATACAAAAAGCGAAATTATTTGTTGAGAAATCTTTAGACAATTCTTATAAAATAGGCTCTGGCCCTGGTCCCTTAGGCCATCATTAATTATTTATAGAAGTGGAGTTAGAACCACCATTTTCTGTAGGGCTTTTTTAAAAATAAGATTTCTTCAGTCTCCCATCCTCCCTCCAACCATTCAAGATGCTCAAGTAATAAAGACTCACTTTCCCTTTTGCTTAATTGCCCAATTCTATTAGCAATACCATCGAACCTTACTTTCATCAATTCCTCAATCTTGATGTTATTCATAGGTTAAATAATAAATTTTTTCTACTCTTACTTGTATACATTTTCTTGTCAACGATTTAATTTTATTTGTTTACTAGTAGTTCTTAAATATGTATTAAATACAACTTTTTAAAATAGATAGTAATTAAGACTTATTCACATAGATTTAATTAAAGACTAATTTATATAAAAATACTTTAACTATGAATAAAGAAGAAACATCAAAACAAAAAACTATTTTAAATGTTGGCTATTGTGAAACGACCTCTGAATGGCTCAACAGAATCATTACTGAACTGGCAGATGAAAATAAAAATTTTGTAGATTTGTCTGTTATTTGTGCTTAATTTTTTAGGAAATATTTTTTATTTTGATTTTTTTTCAGTTAGCTTTTAAATATAAGAGAAATTTAAAAGATCTTTTGTGATGTGATTCCTAATAAAAAAAACATAGAAATAATTAAACAATTCAATTTATCTCCTCATCCTGAGGGTGGATGGTTTAGAGAGATAGTAAGGAGTGAGAATTCTCTAAGAAGGGAAGATGGCCAAAGTAGAAACTTTATTACTGGAATTTATTATCTTTTGGAGAGAGATGCAAAAAGTGCTTGGCACAGAGTAAAAAATGCTGATGAAATTTGGATTTATTTAAGGGGAGATCCTCTTAATTTATGGTGCCTAGATAATGATAATAAGTTAATAAGAAATTTAATTTTAGATTCCAATAATCCAGTAGAAATGATCCCATCTGGACATTGGCAAGCTGCAAAAAGTACAGGCGAATTTACTTTAGTGAGTTGTTGTGTTGCCCCGGGATTTGATTTTAAGGATTTTGAATTACTCAGAAATACAAATCATACTTCTAGATTGGATAAAGCAATTAATGATCTTATTTAAGACATTTTTTTGTTTATATTTTTGAAATTATCCTCTAGATTTATAAGGCTACTCAATCAATCTATATTTAATGAATCAAAATTCTGTCAAAACAATTGGTATTAATGATGAACCAAGAAAAGATTCATACTTAGTATATGTGAATCAGGCTTATGGATTAAAAGGCATCCTTGACAAGGATTTTAATGAATGGTCGAATTTTGATAGTTGGGAAAGTATTTCAGTTCAACAATGGATTTTTTCTAGAGCTTTAGAGGTTTTCAGAGGTAAGAAAATTGATATTAAATGCGACTGTTGTGAACATAATGATTTAATACCAAATGATTTTGAGAGTATTAAAAAAGAAAAATGTTTTGGTAAAAAAAGTGCTTACATGATTGAAAAAGTTGTAGATGAAATTGTATTAGCTAAGGCTAGAAGAGAAAGTGATGGAACATATTCTGCGTAAGATTCATAAATATCTATGGAGTGAAAAATCTTTTATTTACCAGTGAAAATTATCAGAAGAACCAATCGTTAAATTTCTAGTGGACATCTTATGAAACTTAAAGTGTACCGAATCACTGAACTCCTTTTCATCTGAGTAATTCGCAAGATCCACTGGGTCGATGTTTTCATCGAACCATGCATCATATTCAATATGGTTTGGTTCAGCAAAATAACTCATATCCAATTAATAGCTTCCAAAAAACGTATAAACGGTACATGCGATACCAAATTAAAATTCTTAATTTTTAGATAATCTATATTTTTAATTTTTTCATCAAGATTAGTTGCTAAAAAGATAGGAGAAATATCTATAAATTCATGTCTCTCGATACATCCATGGTTTCTATTCATCCCCACTTCACAATCAAGGATGGGAAGATGGACCAGTGCATAGCTCTTTTAAAAGAAATTTTGTTACTGACAAAATCTAATGAACCAGACTGCCTTTTTTTTAATATCACTATATGCGGGTCTGATAAGGCTTATGTAAGAGAGGCATATAAAGATGGTGCTGCCGCTTTATTTCATCTCAAAAATATGGGACATATGATTCCCAAGCTTTTTGAAGTGTCAGATATTACTGTGCAGGTCCATGGCCCAGCTAAGGAGATTGAACCCTTGAAGGAAATACTGCCAGACGCTGATTTCTATGAAGCAATATCTGGATTCTGATTTAGATTGTATATATTGACAGTCGATCGCAAGGGGCTTTTAGCCCCCTTTTTTTATTTAGGAATTCAAAATAAATTAATCTTCCCTTTACTTATATCAAGTAACTTTATTATCAGCTCAAATATTATTTTTATGGCATCAACTTTTTATATTGTTCATCATGAATTTAAGGCAGGAAAAGCTGAAAAATGGTGGGAAACAGCTTATGCGGCAATGTCACCAGGTGGTGGATGGGATGATGCGGTAGCAGCTAATAAAGAAAAAGGATTTTTTAACCATTCTGCAAATGCCGTAACTAAAACTGGTCCTGTGTATTGTTTTTGGGAAGTAAAAGAGGGTATTTCTGCTGAAGATTTTCAGGAGTTTATAGACGGTCCCTCGGGTCCAGGTTTCGGACAAGATGCTCTGATGAATATTTGTAAACCAATTGACACATCATTAATGAACGGACAAACACCTTATCCACCAGTTTTTTCTTGATTATTGACAGTCTATCTAGAATAGGGAGCTATTAGCTCTTTTTTATGATGTCTCTCGAAACTACCGTTTTCACATTCAAAATTAGCGTCCCTTTTGAAGAATGGGCTGCGGTTTATGACAGTGAAGAAAATATACAAATGAATAAAGAGCGCGGAATTATTTGCTTATACAAAGGTGTAAAGAAAGATGATCTAACAAATGTAATTCTAATTGAGCAAGGTGAAGAAGGTAAATCAGTAGCTATGTTTGAAGATCCAGCAGTGAAACCATTAATTGAGAATGCTGGTCATATTTACGATTCAACGGTTATATCCAGTTATTTTTAAGTGAAAAGCTTAATTCTTCCTGCAATATTATTATTATTTCCTTTTTCTGCTCAAGCTGGTTTTCCAGAAGGTGAGAATGGATATGATCTAAAAAAAATTGAAGAGTCTTTTAGATTACCTTGTGATGAAATTGGAAATGATGATTGTATTGCAAGAGCATTAGGAGTTGGTACCTGTACCTGGATATTTGGAATAAACAAAGATAAAGAACCTGCGGAAGCTTTAAAAATTTCAGATACTGTTTTAATTGCTCTTTTGAAAGGAAATAATCTTGATTTAAACTCAATGCTTGAAAAAGATGGATTAATTAAAACGAATATAAAAAAAGAAGCTACTTATAGAATTAACTTCTGCAGAGAGGAAACAAAAAAAGCTATTGCAAAGTTAATTAAGAAATTACCAGAGGGTGTTGTATTGGATGAAGAGAGAATAGAGGATTTAACCAGTGTGTTTCCTCTGCAGTATTTAAGTATGTTTGAGCAATTTAGCAAATATAAACAATGAAACGTTTACTATTGACTCCTATATTCCAACGTTTTAAAAAAAGTGCTTTTTTCTCATCACTTTTTCAAAATACTTGTCCTGTTTATGATGCCGAAGAAATAAAAAAACAAGAACAACAAGAAGCTATTAGAAAGTTATACCCCTAAAAAAAAGGGCGATAGCTTCGCCCCAGTCAAAAAGCAGGATAATCCCCATCACCCGGCCTTTTTAAAATCCTAGCACTACATATAGTGTTTGTAATTAATAAAAATTTGCTATTGGTGGAGTTGTTTGTTTCTAATTAATTTGTCATGATAGAAATCCCCATCACTCAGGCTCGCAAGAGTCTTTTTTTTTATGTCTAGTTTTGGATCAGACACTCCATTTATGCTTCTTGCAAAACTTAAAGTTAAGGAAGATAAGGTTGCAGAATACTTAGAAATTGCAGATAAGACAGATAAAGCTGTTGAAGCTGACGAACCAGGAATGATCCATCATACTTTTGATCAAGATCCTGATGATCCTCTTCGTTTCGTATGGTCAGAAGTTTATAAAAATGATGATGCTTTACTAGCTCATTTAGCTAATCCAGCATTAGGTGTTTATCTTGAGGCTCATGCCGAACTGGGAACTGATTTTTCTGTTGAATTTTATGGAACTGTGGGAGATAAAGTTATTGAAGCAATGAACGGAACAGGAGTTCCATATAAGATCCATAAAACAAAATTAGGTTATAGCAGAGTTTAAGGATAAGAGTATTAACTAATTAATTCGACTAAATTATTAATAAGAATCTTAGCGCTAGGGGTAACCATAGACATAGAAGAAGCATTAGTAAAAGATTAATGGCATGGATATTTGGAATGTAATGCTCTTTTAAAATTTGTGTTTTCATAATTTATCTCGCCTTCTTAAGTTTGATTTCTCTTCTTATAAGCAATGCTATAACTACAACGCACATGTTCATTAGAAATACGTCTAATGGCATTTAATAAAAAAGTCTCTAATTAATTAATAGCAAGATTTTTGATCAATGAATCAAGAAATGATTACTAATATTTTTTGGCTTAATAAAACGAATTTAAAAATTAAATTTATGCTTAAATATCTCAGAACTTTTAATTATTAAATGGCTTATTCAGAAACAAGAATAGTAATTGGTGGCCTAGCCCATGTACCTGTTCTTATCTTTATAGCCAATTTTATAAAAGGTAAGTTTGGAATTAAAACTGAAGAGACAAAAGATACTGTAGTTAAAGAAGAGCCTGTTAAAATTATTGAGGTAAAAGATACTTTCGTTAAAGAAGGAAAAGCAGAAGCTATAAAAGAAATCTCAAATAAGCTGGACAGTATTGAACAGAAGGCTGATGAGGTTTATGAAAAGGTAAAGAAGAAAAAGAAAGATAAGAAGAAGAAAAAAAAAATAACTAAATTGAGATCCTATCAAGCATCAATATATCTTGAGCTTGGATTGTATCTCTCTTATCTTCATCTTCGGGATCTTTATAAGATTCAATTTCAGCTTGAATTTTTCTCTTGTAAACTCCTTTGATATAGTCAATTTCTCTACTCTCTTTATTCAAGATTGAGAATGGTGATCTTTTTAAGTTCATAACTTTCTCCTAAAAAATAAGTTTTGATCAGCTCCAGTTCTTATCAGATTCAACAAAGCTATCTAATGTTTGCTGATTCCTGATTTCTTCCTCAAGAAGTTCTTCTTCTGATCTTTCTTCAATCTCAGATTTATGATCTTCTTTTAAAGTGGATTTGGTAGACATTTGCTCATGACGACTACAATCATGTTCTAACCAGTCAGACAAGCTATCCGATTAATAAATATGTACGGTTTGAGGAACTCCCTTTTAGTGATTATAAATTTATTTATTCTTTCTTAATTCTTGAGATTGCCTGCGGTAGATTGCTTTCGGGCTATGCCCTCGCCGAGAATTGAACTCGGGGCCTCTCCCTTACCAAGGGAATCAAAAGTATTTCAAAACTATTGGTATAACTGAAGTTTAGGGGTAAATATTACTAAGCGTTAACTAATTAGTGCGATAACTAGTACGAAGAGAATAATCCCCTCAAGGGAAGGGCTAGTTTCTAGTTGTATAAATAGTTCTACCCTAATCTTTAATTACATTCAGACGAACATAAAATGTTAATTAAGATTAGGGTAAGCTAAGCTATAACGCCTTGTTAGAACTGAATTTATTCTACAAATCTATAATATTTAATGCTATAAATACAATAGTTAAACCTACTTTATGTCTGTTTTTGAGCAAGAGCTAGATGCAAGGATAGGCAAACCAAGTAGTAATGACTAAAAGAGCAACTAAACAAGAAACCGAATTAAGAGTTGCACATGCTGCTGAATTAGTTGCTGAAGGACAAGCCTATTCATCTATTACTTCCTTTGTTGCCGCAAAATATGGAATCTCAAGAAGAAGAGCCAGGCAGATCACTTCTAATGCTTATCTTTTGCTGAAAGATGATATTGAGGAAGGGGACTTAAATCGCCCTGAAATGATAGCGAAATTAGTATGTACTCTAGAAACTGCTATGCATAAAGCAATGCAAGAAAAACAATATTCTGCAGTTGCAAGTAATGCAAAAGTCCTTATGAAATTAATAGGTTTAGAAGCAAAAACACAAATTAGATAATTACTTTTTATTAAAAATATAACTTTCAAAAATTCCTTTCTTTTTGTTTTTTTCTTTTAAACAATTCATAACTTGCTTATAACTTTAAAATGTGATTCTAGTTATGCATTCAATTCTTCTAAAGCAAAGCAGTGGCCTTGGATGCAATTTTTTATAGTATGCAAAAAGTAAACTAATCATTTTTTTAAATTAAAAAAATATTTTATTTTTTCTTATTCGTATCTTATTTAATTCTTAAAGAAGAGTTCATTAAATCTTTTAAACTTAAATTAGCTTCTATATTCTCCTCACACGAAATAGAGAAGCTTTTTCTTTTTGAAATAAATTTGGTATGACTTATTTTGCAGAGCCAAATTACATAGAATATGACCTGTGGTTTGATTCAAATATTAATTCAGTTGATTTAATTAACTATTCAGATGAAAATGAATTTTGTAATTTTACGCATAAAAAATTCCATAAGATATCAAGTTTAAATTTAGTTATTGGTTCCTCAAAATATAAACAAATGATGATTTTTTCTTTTTTTTAATTTCCTTGCAGAGTTAATGCATTTCTTTATTGTTTTATCTCTCTGATTCTGGCATAGCAAAAGTAAATTTTTTGATATAAATTTTTAAGGCATTAAGCACTAAAGTTTAATTATCAAAGAGCTAAATCGCAATAATTTCCAGCACTCATATTTACTGAATTTTGTGAAGTAATTCTTTCTAAGTTTTTATTTAAATTATTAGCTTGATTAGAAGCTGAATAAAATCCAACTGTTAAAAAAACAAGTGTTATAGAAGTTACTATTGTACTGAACTGGATAACTCCATCTGCCAGAATAGTTGGAGTTTTTAGAGATAAAATAGCTTTTTTTCTCTTTGCTTTTGATTTTGCCATAATCTTAACTTTTACTTAAATTTTTCTTAAGTTGATTTTAATAATAAGCAAAAAAATTAATTTGTCAGTTAGTAAATTTACTCATTTTGATAAGTCGTTTGAATCGAGAAATCTTAATATTTTCAACTAATAAATTATATTGATTTGTTTATTTATCAATAAGAAGGCCCGCTTAATTTATCAAGTAATTCATATTTATTTCTTTTTCATACCAATCATTTAAATCTTTTTCACTTATTGTTTTGAATAAAAATAACGATATCTTCTCCAGGTAATCAGCAATATAAATTCTTGAAATTGGATTAAAACAAATAAAAACAACAAAAATTGAACCTAACAAAAGTATTGTTTTTAATAAGCGTCCCCTCAAATTTCCCTCAAATTTTCTAGTTAAGCAGCATCTAGATTTAATTCTTCTTGTTCAAAATTTGCTTTATTTTCCTTAATTTCTTGATTAGCCCATTGTAATAATCTTATAGATAATATTAAGTCTCCATCTAACCATGCTCTAATAGCCATAGCTCTTCTAGGATCATAAAATTTTTTCTTTCTATACCAATCAAAAACATTCTCATCTGATTTGTCTCCATTGCATGAAAGACAAGCTGGAACACAATTTTCTGTTAAGTTTAAACCTCCTTTACTTCGTGGCAATATATGATCAATAGATTCTGAAGGTTTTCCGCAATATATGCATCTTTTGCTCGTAAATGTATGAATAGACTTTCGCCAAAATCTTAATTTGAGCTTAGGGCATAAATCCTCTAAAAACACTGCATCATCAATATGCATTAAGATTATTCAATTATGTATATTTATGTCATATGAAATTTAAAAATAATTTAAGAAAACGTTATCTTTAAGAAATTAAATTATTTTCAAAAACCAATCACAAAATAATTAATTTCAAATAAATTTTTAATTAATTTTCTCATCACTTTTTCTACTTTTTAGTTTGAGCTTTTACTCTTCAGAATTTGGTTATGGGAATAACAATATACATTTAACTTTATAACTCACCTTTTCTTTATGTGGAGTCTAGTTATTTAGTTGAATATAATAAGCTAAGAATTTCAAAAAAAATGTCTGATAAAAAGAAAGATACAAAAAAAGATTTTAAAAAGAATAAAGCTATGCTTGCTTACGGAGTGATACAACTAGGATCAGCAGTTGTATCAGCTGTTGCCTTAGTAGCTATTGCACTAAGCTTTTGCTCATTAAAAAAAGAATCAAAGTTCTTTAATGAATGTGTTGAAGAAATGAAAGCGACTGGTTCGCCAACAGCTGATGCGGTTCGTTTCTGTACTGGTGGTTAGCATTAGGTAAATTAAGTGTTCCGATATTTTTATAAATAATGTTTAATTTGTCTTAGTTCATATTAACCATAAATTAATTTTTTCTTATTTTCCCCTTAGTAAAACTAATAAATAAACTAACTAAAATTTAAGTGGTTATAAATTTAGGAAAATTTTATGAGTGGAGATTATGAGACATTAGAAATCAATCAACCTAAGATTTCTTATTTTAAAAAGAGATCAGAAGATAATACTTTATGGCTAGAGGAAATGATTAAAGAGATTGAAAAGATTGAAGATACGAATAACAATATATCTGATGCTGCTTAATCTACGATGGTTTGTGATTAATGATATTTATTGAGTAATCGATTATAAATTACCAATAATAATATTATTCCACCTATACCAAGAATTGCATGGTATGGGTCATAATGATTCTGCCAAAGCTCCTTTAAAAATTCCATTAATTTAGTCTTTGGGTCGAGTTAATATCAAGCGTTTCATTTATTTGTTTTATTGGAAGAATTATCTAAGGAAAAAATATTAGAAGAATTAGCAAATTTATTAGATGGATTTAAAATCCTTTATATAACTTTAAATAATAAATAATTTCTGATAAATCATTAATTTTTTGAATCTTTTCTTGGTTAAATTCATTTATTAATTTATTTAGTATTTCAATATCTTTTGAAAAAAACATTAAATTACATTCCGCTTTAAGTCCTGAGATAGATCCTGCATATGAGTCTTCTATAACCCATGATTTCCTTGGATCTACATCCAATATTTTTAATGCTCTCAAATAAGGATCAGGCGAAGGCTTGCCATCAGAAATGAATTTATCATCTCCAAGAACCTTTGTATTGAATAAATTTAACCAGGGATTTGCAGAGCTTTTTATTTTAAAACTTTCACTACTACTACTTGTTACTAGTGCAATAGGTAATTTTGTATTTATACAAAATTTGATTAATTCTATTGCTCCTTTAAAAGGTTTTGCTTTAGTAAGTACTTTATCTACTTTTAACTTTTGAGTAATGAGTAATTCTTCTATTGTAATTTCTTCATTTATCCATTTGAAAACTTTTTTTGCGCAATCTATTCTTCTTCTTCCTTTTAATTCTAGTAATTTATCTTTTGATAAATAGTAATTATATTCTTTTGCGGTTTCATACCAGGCATTAGCCAGTAATGGTTCTGTATCTAGTAATACCCCATCTAAATCAAAAAGAATTGCTTCTGGTAATTCCATCTTTATAGAAATATTTTTTTATTTGCTTTCAAATTTCGAATATCTTTTTAAAGATAGCTAATTAAAAGGAGATAATTGCCCTTATTTTAGATCGACTGTCAAAAGTATTTAATTTAGCGGTGCAAGTAGTAAGCGTTTCATTTAAAAACCATAAGTGACTTAATCGCATTTTTTCTTTCGATATATTTTCTGCATTTCTTTTTGTTCTGATAAATAATCTTCTTTTGCTTGTTTATTAATTTGATCATATTTTGCTTTAAATTCTTCTTTAAGATCTTGAGCATTTTGTCTTCTTTCTTCTGGCATAAAATCAAAATCATCATCACTATAATTTCCACTTTTTAAGATAGTTTCAAATAAATAACATTCACTAGATAAATCAATATCAAATTCTTTTATTAAGAAATATTCATTACATAAGCTTTCTATTTCATAAGGACTATCAAAAAGATCCTCCCATTTTGTCTCTATTGCATAAATTTTGGTAATTTTATCATTAGCAAATTCTTTGCTTTGTTTTACAAATGATATTTTTTGCTGATAATCATTTTTTGATTTATTTAATGCAAATTTAAGGTCTTCGCATAATCTTGCTTTATCGTTTCCAAAACCAAATATAAGTGGGAAAACAATAAATAAAGCTAAGCGTTTCATTTAATCGTTGACTTTTTGTTCTAATAATTCTTTTAATTCCTTTGGTAAGTTTAAAAAAGAATCTCTTGAATTTTCATTCTTTTCTCCTACATGTAGTATCCACTCTCTAAATTCTTCTGCTATTGCATAACTGTCTTCATATCTTTCTAGATTATCCATAACAGAAATTCTTTTAGTAGCCCAACAAGTCGCTATATCAATTCTTTTTTTTTGTTTAGTATTTACTGCCAAAATTCATCTAATGCATCAAACACTCTGTTGAGATAATCGTTTGCTCCTATACATTCCCATTTCCCCTTTTCACCAATCGCACATTTGTAGTGCAGTTCTCTCTTGAGTTGCATTAGTTTATTGGTCATAGCAACCTTGTCTAGTCTTCCGTTCATAGTAATTCCCTAGCTTCTGTCAATATTTGATTCTTTAAAAAAACAAGCGCGTCTAGTTTTTCTTCTTTTTCTTCATAATTTTCAAATTTCATTTCTGCAATTTCAACAATTGCTTTATCAACCTTTTTAAGCTGTTTCTTAATAACTCCCTTTTTAAGTTGTTTTTTAATAATCCTTTTTGGGATTTTGGTTGATTCCATTGGAATTACCTTTTTTCTTTATATTCTCTTTCTTTTCTTCAAAATGCGAGTCCATCACTTTAAATTCTGGTTAAATTCTCAACATAATATCGTTAAGAATATAGTTACCGCTCTTTCAATTTAATTTAATCAATCATTGGGGTTTTCATTCTTTCTGATCAATTGGTCTAAAGTTTTTTGATCTGAGACGACAATAAAATCATCAAAATGGATAGATTGATCGGGGTATTCAATTCCAATTTGTTTTCCCGAGTGTCTATAAACACCTATTCTTACATTAGTACCAGTGTATTCTCCTTTCCAGTCAGATGTTATACCTTTGTAATCAAATATTAATTTCTTATCTTTGAAGACTTTTACAAAACCATCATCATCCTTTGTATTATAGACTCCAATTTTATACGTGCTCCATTCACCTAATTGAGTCACACTAAATGTTTTGTTCGGTGTGAGTTTAAAATTATTTTTTATTTTTTTTTCACCTCTAGTTTTTTCATTACGCACAAACCAATTTGAATCATTTTTTTTATATTTTATATCAATGCGATGCTTAATATTATCTTCTTTATTCCTTCTATTGAAACCAGTACCGGCAGTATTACCTGCTATTTTTAATGTTTTTCCAGTGTCATCAAAACTTATTCTTACAAGAGGATGCGTTCTCATATATACATGTCGATTTTTAAATTCAAAAAACGTTACTCTGCCATCTGTATGTTTAAAATCTTTAGGAAGTCTTGTTTTAAAAGCAATCCATATTTCTTTATTTAAAGTGCTTCTTTGCTTTGTCTCAAATATTGCTCTTTCTGTTTCTTTTCCTGAACTTTCTTTAAGAGGATCATTATTCCATCCATGCTTCACTGTAACTTCAAGATACTTATTGCCATCAAGATCTTTTTTAATTCTAAATGGTTTTAAACCTGCTCCCTTATCGTAGATTCGAAATATTTGGTTGAATGATTTTTCTGTACCCCCACCAGAAGGAGAATTTGAGGATGAAGGGTTAGGGTTGGCAACTTTTAATTTTCCTTCTTCTTGATTTTCAAAGTCTTCAGAAAAATTCCAAGGAGATTTTGTTTTTTTATCTACAGAATCTGGAACAGGTACCTTTTCCCATGAGTATGAATTACCAGTGGTAAAAGACATCAATACTAGAAAAATGTATAATAATTTTTTCACAAAAAGAGAGGGTTTTATCTCTCCAATTTTATATCGACTTTCAATCACCGTACCTAGTCTATTGGCCATAACAAATACATTTACCCCCTTTCCAGTTTGAACATTTTTTCTTTTTGCATTTCTTTTTCTTTTTCTTATCAGCCATCCCAAAAACTCAATTCAAGCCCAAGAAATAGGGCATATCAAATATTCTTATAAAGAAAGTTTTAAAAGAGAAAATAAATCTATTTTGGATGATTCGGAATTTATTGAAAATTACAATAACGCCCTTAAATCACCTCAATCAAGGAGACTATACAAAACATTAGAGAATGAAAATTATCATGACACAAGCATTTTCCAAAATATTTTACCTCTATATAAAATTTCTATTTAAAATTTTATTAAAAACTACTTTTAAAGATTTTTTAAATATATCTTAAATCCGACCTTCTTTTTTTAATGTTAGCTTACTCCTACGTTCATCCAATTTATTTGGACGCATGATTAGAGAATAGGGAACGGGATTCTCATTAACTGCATAAGATCATGAATGAGCTCTCTCAAATAAGAGAAAAAATTACAAGAGCCAAGAGGCTTTATGAAGCCCAAATCTTGGCAACTAAAAATGGAGAAGTTACTCCATATAGAAGATCAGTCTTTGAAGAAAGAATTAGGGAAGCACAAAAAGAAATGAGATCGCAAGACACCAAAAAATAAATTCTTTTGTAAAAATCTATTTTGTATCAGCTACATTCTTGAAGAAATCACAGTAAGCTATTAATTCTGATTCGGTTTCAATTTTTAGATTTAAATCATTAATTGCTTTCTTGGTATCAATTCTGTATCCATACCAATCGAGACAAACTTCTCTCTGTTTTTGGGTTTCAGAGATCTTTTGAGTAGCTATTTTGTTTGAGTTATTAGTACAACTCGCAAGGAAAATAGTTGAGAGAGCTAGTAGTGGGAATAGCAGTCTTTTCATTTGTTAATCACAACAACTTTCCGTTGTTGCTGAAGAAGTCCAAGATGATTCTTCCATTGTTGAAAGGTCAACTCTATGGGTTGCCATCCAGTCTCCATTAGCTTCCACAAACTTCTGAACATTTCCTTCTGGAGCTTGATGAATGACAATAACTTTTTGAGGATCTTCCTTACTTATTCCTCTAAAAAGTGGCTTAATATCAAATTCTGAATGCCTTTTATCTGCTTCTGCACTATCAAATATTGCAGCCCATTCATCGAAAGTGCTTTCAATTTTAAAAGTAAAAACAGTTGTTATAGAACAAGACATAGTAAAGATATTGTTTGTATATATAAAATAAATCTATTTTATTAAGGCTTGGTTAATTATCTTTAAACGGAATTAAAATACCTTTTTTTTCAAATTTGAGCCAACCTTTTTTTTCTAGTATTTTTAAATTTCTTGTTACGGTTACTCTTGTTGAAGAAATTGAATTACCGATAATTTTATGGGTAAAATTAAATTCTTTTAAATTTAGGTAAAAATGTTTATCTTTTTTTAAGCCAATTATTGAGGATAAGTATAAAAGAAATTCTTTTAGTTTTTCTTCTGATTTTTTTATATCCCTTATTAATAAAAGTTTTTCCAATTGATCAATTCTTTTTAGACTTTTTGTTAATAAGTCTGTAGATGAAAAAAATAGCCCTCTTTTAATTGTTTTAATTTCGCAAGTTGTCAACGTAATTAATTTAATATTTTCGTAGTTACATAATTCCAAATTTATTACAACATTTTTATTTATTATCCCAACAATATTTTTCTTATTCTTGATTTTTGATTCCATTATTAATATTCCTGATTGGACTTCTAGAATTGTATTTTCTTTAAATTCTATATTTTGCTTTTCAGGAATTATCATATTTATTTCTTAAATTCAATCACCCTAAATTTATAAAGTTAAAAATAAATTAAAAATTATTTAATTCCCAAATAAATCTGATTAAAAATTGAGTAACTCAAAATAAAACACTTAATCAGAATTTAAACTCTTTTTGCGAAAAAGTTAATCTCTTTAGAGCAAGTTAATAATGAAGAATAAATTCAAAACTAATGAGAAATTTTTTAAAGATAGTCTTAGGGCTATCAATAATCAGTGCAAGCATTTCAAGTTGTGGAAATAAATCAAATAATTTAATTGGAGATTTAGATTTATCTGATTGCAATCCAAATAATACTGTTGACAGCAAATATTGTGATCGAGATGGAGATTTTCTCGCAGATCTACCCCTTGCCGAAGATGAATGGATAGATCCTGAAACTATTGTGTTCTCATATACACCTGTTGAAGACCCCTCCGTTTATGCAAAAGTTTGGGAAGATTTTGTAATGCATATGTCTAAGGTGACTGGTAAAAAAGTAACATTCTTACCAGTTCAATCTTATGCTGCACAAGTTGAAGCGATGAGATCTGGTCGTCTTCACGTAGCAGGAATTAATACCGGTAGTAATACTGTGGCAGCAGCATGTGCAGGAGCAGTTCCTTTTGGAATGATGGCTAAAAAAGATTTGTCTTACGGTTATGAAATGGAAATCATCGTACCTTCTGATAGCCCAATTAATTCTCCTGCAGATTTAAAAGGTAAAAAAGTTACATTTACATCTAAGACATCTAATTCAGGATTTAAAGCACCATCGGCAATTCTTAAAGGAGAATTTGGTCTTGAGGCAAATAAAGATTTCACCCCAGTATTTTCTGGCAAGCATCAAAATTCAATAATGGGTGTTGCAAACAAAGATTATGAAGTAGCACCAATTGCTAACTCAGTTCTTACAAGAATGGATGCAAGAGGTGTTGTTGATTCTTCTAAAATAAGAACTATTTATAAATCCCAAACCTTCCCAACGACAGGTTATGCTCATGCTCATAATCTACATCCAGCTGTAGTTGCAAAAGTAAAGCAAGCTTTTTACACCTATAACTGGGATAATTCAACATTAGATAAAGAATTTAAAAAGGCTGATAGATTCATTTCAATAAGTCACAAGCACGATTGGGATGTTATTAGAAAAATAGATAAGGCTAATGGTGTTGTTTATGATTGCAAATAAAAATTTTTAATCATAAATAAAATCAGACTTAATGCTTAAAACAATAAACCTCAAAAAGGTTTATCCAAATGGAGAAGAGGCGCTTAAAGGAATAAACCTAGAAATTCCTAATGGGCAAGTAGTTGCTCTTATCGGTCCTTCAGGTGCTGGTAAAAGTACTTTTATTAGAACAATAAATAGATTAGTTGAGCCCACTTCAGGGAAAGTTTATTTCGCTAATGAAAAAAATGACATTACTTCTTTAAATAAATCTAAATTAAGAAAAATAAGAAGACAAATTGGAATGATTTTCCAGGAATTTGCTTTGGTAGAAAGATTAAGTGTAATGGAAAATGTCCTTTCCGGCAGATTAGGTTACGTAGGATTTTGGAATAGTTTTTTCAGGAAATTTCCTCAAAAAGATATTGAAGAAGCATTCCGTCTGCTTCAAAGAATTGGACTAGAGCATATGCTTGATAAAAGAGCCGATGAATTGTCAGGAGGGCAGAGGCAAAGAGTAGGAATTGCTAGAGCTTTGATACAAAATCCAATGTTACTTTTAGTAGATGAACCTACCGCTAGTTTAGATCCCAAAAATTCCAGGCAAATTATGCGATTAATATGCGAGTTATGTAATGAAAGAAATCTTGCTGCGATTATAAATATTCATGATGTTTTTCTTGCTCAGAATTTTGCAGAAAGAATAATAGGTTTAAAAGCTGGAGAAATTGTTTACGATGGCAAGCCAAGTGGCTTATCAGAGACAATACTTACAAAAATATATGGAGAAGAAGACTGGTCTAAAACTGTAGCAAATTAGGAATATATTAAATGAATGATAAGAAAGTAATTTGGAAAAGAAAACCGTTAATAAAAAATAGGTTATTAAGAATTGGATTAATTTTGATAATTAGTACTTACTTATTATCTGTTTTCCTAACTACCGAAATTGATTGGCAAAGAATTCTTGAAGGGATCCCAAGGGGTAAAAATTTTATATTTGCTTTTTTCCCTCCAGATTTTATAACTAGATCTGATGAGATTTTGGCAGGTATTTTTGAAAGTCTATGGATGACTATTGTTGCAACTATTGTGGGGATACTTATTTCTATACCTGTATCCTTAGGGGCGGCTAAAAACATAGCTCCTAAATTTGTTTATTTCTTATCAAGAGGAGTTATCACATTGTCGAGGAGTTTTCAGGAAGTTATCCTAGCAATATTTTTTGTTAAGTTAATGGGTTTTGGACCTTTTGCTGGGATGGTAACTCTGAGTTTATCGACAATAGGGTTTTTCGCTAAATTATTATCTGAAGATATTGAAGACATAAATAAATCCCAAGCTGAAGCAATCAAATCTACTGGCAGCAGTTGGTTTCAATGGGTTAATTATGGTGTCCAGCCTCAAGTTATGCCAAGATTTATTGGATTATCATTATACAGATTGGATATTAATTTTAGAGAGTCAGCGGTAATTGGAATTGTTGGGGGAGGAGGTATTGGTTCTACCTTAAATACAGCTTTTGATAGATATGAATTTGAGACTGCAGCGGCTGTTCTTATCGTAATTATTTCTATCGTGATGATTGTTGAATATACATCTAGTCATCTCAGGAAATTAATAAAGTAATGCCAATAATAAAACAAAAGGATTACAAAACCTGGAAAAAATTTGATCGAAAAAGAGATTTACAAAACTGGCTTTTTTGGTTCTTAGGTACTTTAATTTTTAGCTTTTGTTTCGGTCTGATTAGTAGTAAAACAATCTGGTTTTATGTATTTGATTCACATAATGAGGCTTTAGATCTTTTAGGTAGGATGTTTCCTCCAGAAACTAATTATTTCTTCACTTTAATAAAACCTATTTGGGATACTTTAAATATCGCGACTATTGGTACAACGATTGGAACTTTAATTGCAATACCATTAGCTTTTTTATCCGCAAACAATACTACCCCAAGTAAAAAGTTTTTAAGACCTTTAGCCTTATTTTGCATAGTTTCAAGCAGATCAATTAATTCAGTAATCTGGGCATTACTTCTGGTTGCAGTTGTCGGTCCGGGAGTCTTGGCTGGCATAATTGCTATCGGATTAAGATCGATTGGATTTTGTGGAAAATTACTTTATGAAGCTATAGAGGAAATTGATGACAACCAAATTGAAGCTATTGAGGCAACAGGGGCAAATAAAGCACAAATTATGACCTTTGGCATAGTGCCTCAAATTCTCCCAGCATTTACGAGTATTTCTATTTATAGGTGGGATATAAATATAAGAGAAGCAACTGTTGTTGGCTTAGTTGGAGCAGGAGGTATAGGGATAGAATTAGATGCTCAAATAGGAGACTTAGCTTGGGCTAAGGTATCAGTTATTTTATTAGCAATAGTAGTGGCAGTAGTTTTTAGTGAATGGATTACAGCAAAAATAAGAAAGGCTATTATTTAGACTAAATTAAATACTAGGATGAATAGTTAAGTAAAGATAAATTAAATGCAATTTTCTGATAGATATCTAAGTGTTTGGGTTTTCTTAGCAATGTGTATTGGATCTTTATCTGGTTATTTATTTCCTAATTTATCTCAATTTATAGGCGAATTAGAACTCTCAAGAATAAATCTTCCAATAGCAATTCTTATCTGGGGAATGATTTTTCCAATGATGTTATCAATAGATTTCAAGTCAATAATAAATTTGAAATATAAGATTAAAGGATTTTCTATTGTCCTTTTTATTAATTGGTTAATAAAACCAGTTTCAATGGCAATCATTGCAGCCTCTTTTTTATATTTTTTATATGGTAATTTTATAGATCCTGTACTTGCTAAAGAATATGTTTCTGGAATGATTCTATTAGGAATTGCGCCATGTACAGCAATGGTTTTTGTCTGGAGTAATCTTGTTAAAGGCGATCCTTTATTTACTTTAATCCAAGTAGCTATTAATGATCTAATATTAATTTTAGCCTTTCCATTATTGTCAAAAATTCTTTTAGGATTTAACAGTATAGATATCCCGTTAGATACTGTTTTCGGTTCTGTAATAATCTTTATTTTGGTACCACTTTTTCTAGCAATATTTTTAAAAAATAAAATCTATAGCGAAAAAAGAATAAAAAGTATTTTGAATAAAAGTAAAAGTTATTCGTTGTTTTTTTTAATTCTTACAGTCTTTTTATTATTCTTTGTTCAATCAAAATCTATATTACAAAATCCTATTCATATAATCTTAATTTCAATTCCATTAATAATTCAGACTCTTTTTATTTTTTATTTAACTGCTTTTTCAATGAAGTTTTTTAGGCAAAAGTTTTCTATTTCCTGTCCAGGCTCGATGATAGCCGCTTCAAACTTTTTTGAACTTGCAGTAGCTGTATCGATAACTCTTTTTGGTATTAATTCAGGAGCTGCTTTGGCTACCATCGTTGGGGTACTAGTAGAAGTTCCTTTGATGCTTTATTTAGTAAATATTTCGAAGTCTTCCAAAATATTATTTATAAAGTAATATTTTCTTCTTCAAGTTTTTTCTTAAGTTCTAGTGGCATATAAGCAATATCTTTTTTAACTGCATCTATCGCATCTTTATACTTTTCAGGATTAGATAAAAGCGTTTTTATTAAGTTATATTGACTTTCTATTTCCTGAGAGGAAAATTTACTCATTTTTAAAAACTTATCACTTTTTTTATTTTAGATTGACTGTCAATTTAATCTGTCTTTAAATATCAACTCCTAAAATAAATTTAATTTTTAAATTATTTTGGGTTACTTAAAAAAAGAATTTATTAAATCACTTAAAGTTAAAGGGTCCATATTTTTAATTGTGTTAATTATTGGATTTATTTACTCAAGTCCAAAATCAAAAGTAATTATTGCAAATTCTTTGACTTCTGCCGCTAAATTTTTAAACGAAACTGTAGAAATAACAGATAAAGATAATTGGTTTTCTGAACCTGATTTCATTTTTAGTCTTAGGTTAAAATTACGAGAATTATTGAGAGGAACTCAAAGAGGTTGAGAAGGAGCTAAATGCTAATTATGGTAGATCGACTGTCAATCAATAAGCAGTTCCTCCTAATTTCTCAAGTAATTCATACTTATCTCTTTTCTCATACCACTTATTTAAATCTTCTTCACTTACTGTTTTAAATAAAAATAAGGATATCTTTTCTAAATAATCAGCAATATAAATTCTTGAAATTGGGTTTAGAGAAACATAAATTATGGTAATTAAAACTAATAAAAGTTCAACTAGGAGTATGCATTTCATTCAGAAATTTAAATTGAAGTTCCTTTTTTGAGCTTTGACGAGGAATCATTTTCTGGAAAAATCTGTTTTATATTTTCTGGAAAGAAAAACTCTAATTGCCTCCTTAAATCACCTTCATATAAATAGTCTTTTGTTGAGACTTTAAAAGTATCTCTTACTAATCGAACATTTATTTTTTCCTTTTTACCTGCCTCATTAATTCTTGATAAAACTAATTTAATTGGCTTATCTTTTGGTCCTTTTATGAGAGAAACAGCTTCATTTATACCCATTCCTTTAGTTGATTTGCCATCTATTTTTATGATTACATCATTTGGTTTAATGTCAGCTGAAGCAGCAGGTGAATCATTTATTACAGATTTAATAGTTAATTCAGCAGTGTCACTATTGAGAAAAAGCCTTATTCCAATCCCTGATATTTCCTTATCTTTTTTATGAGATAGTTTTTTATTAGTTTTCACACATCCTGCATAATCTCGTGCTTCTAAACATTTTTTATGTAATTCATCAGATATTTCAGCATTAACAGCAGTTGGTAAAGCGAGGGCAGCTAGTAATGGGAGTAGTAAGCGTTTCATTTATTTATTCAACAATAATTGAGCCTCCCATCCCAAAAGGTGCATGAGGAGAACAAACATAATAGTATTTCCCAGCTGATACACCCGTTGTGTTCCATGATAGTTTTCCATCTTGAGTTCCAGGGGTACCTGATAATGTCCCTTTGGTTACTTGATCACCGCCTCCACGAGAAAATTCAGTCTTTATATAAAACGGATGACTAAACGCATCAACATTAAAAACAATAGTATCTCCTTTATTAACAGTAACTGTAGGATCATTCCCACTTACAGATCCATTTTTATCTTTACCACTAAGAATATAGTTTTCTATACTTTCTGCTGAAACATCAATAAAGTAAGTCTTTGACTTTGCATTCGCTGGAAATGAAAAACCTAAAAGCAAAGCCAATAATAAAAGTGAACGCATAAACTTAAGGAATTTATATAAACATATTAAAAAAAAAAGGAGCTAATGCCCCTTATTTTAGATTAATTGTCAATAATGCACTAGTTATCGCACTATTTTGCTTCTGAAAGATCAGAAGTAAATTCATATCAAAGGATTAAAGAGATTAACCACTCCCTAGATGAGGGAGGGGTTTGCATTATTTAACATATATTATTTACCTTTTCTAGCTTCTTTTAGGGCTTTATCCGCAGCTCTAACAAACTTTCCCCTGTTCTCTAAATTCTTTAAAACCCTTGCGGTAGTTAGGCTTTTGGGTATGCCCTCGTCGGGACTTGAACCCGAGACCTCTCCCTTACCAAGGGAGTGCTCTACCGCTGAGCTACAAGGGCAATTTTAAAGTGGGCCGGGTTGGATTTGAACCAACGTAGGCAGAGCCAGCGGATTTACAGTCCGCCCCCTTTAACCACTCGGGCACCGACCCCCACTAATTGAACTTATCAGTTAATGGACACTTTGTGTGAAATTGTTTTGGTTTTTTTGTTTCTTTATAGATAGCATTTATAAAGAAAAGACTTTATTGATGATGAATATTTTATTGATAAATGGACCGAATCTAAATCTTTTGGGAACTAGAGAACCTGAAATATATGGTAATAAAACATTAAGTGATATAGAAAATGATTTAACTAAAGTTGCTAACGAAAAAAGTATTAATCTTGAATGTTTCCAAAGTAATCATGAAGGAGAAATAGTAGATAAAATTCAGGATTCTGTAAAAAGTATCCAAGGTATTCTTATAAATGCTGGCGCTTTTACCCATACCTCGATTTCTATTCGTGATGCTTTAATTGGATCAAAAATTCCTTTTGTAGAGTTACATATTTCAAATATTTTTAGTAGAGAAGATTTTCGTAAAGAATCTTTTCTTACAGATAAAGCTATAGGAATTATTAGTGGATTCGGCATATCAAGTTATTCCTTAGCTCTTGAAGGAATCATTGGATATTTGAGTATTAAAGATTAAATGCTAGTCGATTTTAAAAGGCCCACTTCTCATATTAAATATTTATCGTCATTTACCTCAGATGAGTGGATCAAACTCGCATTATCTAATCCAATAGATATTCTTATTGACCATGCTCATTGTGAAAGAAAAGCAGCAGGAGTAGCTATTCAATTGATGTTTAGATATCCATCAGAACCAAATCTGGCAGAAGTTCTAAGCCCAATAGCGAGAGAGGAATTAGAACATTTTGAAAAAATACTTTATTTTTTGAAGGATCTTGGACATTCTCTTGAGTCCTTAAAACCGCCTCCATACGGAACTGAACTGTCCAAAAATATAAGAAAGGAAGAGCCCAATAGAATGCTTGATAGTTTCTTAATCGCGGGACTTATAGAAGCAAGAAGTCATGAAAGATTAAGCTTGCTTGCTCTTAATTCGGAAGAAAAATCGTTTAAATCCCTTTATGAGTCACTGCTTGAGAGTGAGGCAAGACATTTTGGAGTTTACTGGAAACTAGCGCAAACTAAATTCTCTAAAAATCAAACTTTTAAAAGGTTAGAGGAATTGTCTGAAATCGAGTCATCAATATTAGCTGAAACTTTTGTATTGCCAAGGGTACATAGCTAAACTTAATAAAATAAAAATGATAATAAATAAGTTCTTAAGTTTACTTAATCAATATAAAACTGATTTGCCAACATTCACCATCGTTGGGGTAGGCCCTGGAGATCCATTGCTTCTAACAATTGCTGCTGTGGATGCAATAAAAAAAGCGAAAGTTATAGTTTTCCCAATTTCAGATGATAATAAAAAGAGTTACGCTGCCGAAATAGTCAAGAAACACACCAAATTTAAAAAAAATATTCCTATCATCTTTCCAATGGCTAGGAAGGATTTTGATCCAGATGAAATATGGTCTAATGCTGTAGAAAAAATTGTGAAATTTATACAAAATGGCGAATCAGTTGTTTTACTTTGTCTTGGAGATACTTCACTATTTGCAAGTTCTTCTAATATTTTGAGATTAATAAAAAATAATCATGCTGAAATTATTACCAAAACGATACCAGGTATTTCCTCTATTTCAGCAGCAGCAGCTTTGAATGATTTTGATTTGGTAAAAAAAGGCGAGACATTGATCATTAAAGAATGTCCTTCTTCAGAATCTGAATTAACAACCCTAATTAGGGAAAGTAAGGCAGGTAAAACGGTATTGGCCATTATGAAAGTTGGTAAAAGATGGAATTTAGTCAGGGAAATTTTAAAAAAAGAGGATATCATCAATTCATCATTAATAGCTTTAAGTGTTGGGATGCCTGATCAAATTATTCAATATGCATCACAATATAAAAAGGAATTTATGCCTTATTTCTCTTTGATTTTGATAAGGTTCGATTAATGAATAAAAAGGAAAAATTAGTTGAGAATCAATTTACATGGCCAATATGTAAGGATCTATTATTTCTTGTTCTCGAAGATAAGGTTAGTGATGTATTTGTTTGTGAATTAGTTTGGGAAAGACTTTTTTATACTAAAGAACTATCTATAAATGATTGGGCCTTTAGCGCATTGACTCCTTCTTATTGGTCAGAAAAATTTGAAAAAGCTCCTCAAATCATTTCAGATCGACCAGCCTCAGTACATTTAACTCGATCAATTCCAAAAGAATATAAACAGGGATTGAAAAATTTTCTTAATTTTAAAGGTTATAAGATTAATGAACTCTATCCAAGAAGAACTAGAAGAGCGACGGCAGTAAATTGGTTAATTTATTGGTCGACTGAAAATGATTGTTTTTCAGAAGATAATGGATTAATGCCAAGTCCAAGTTCACCACCTGTTAATCCAGTTAAAGGACATTTTGGCGATCCAGAAATTAAATAAGTTTTTTTGAAAAAGGTAAATGATTCTATTAAAGGTATAGTTGTAATGGATACTACTTTCTTTGGAGAGAAGAATTGATTCTTCCTACAATAGCAATTATCGGAAGACCGAACGTTGGGAAATCTACCTTAGTTAATCGTCTTTGCCAAAGTAATGATGCAATAGTATTTGATAAACCTGGTGTTACAAGAGATAGAACTTATCAAAATGCTTCATGGGGAGGTAAGGAATTTCAAATAGTTGATACTGGAGGTTTAGTTTTTGACGATGATAGTGAATTTCTCCCAGAGATAAGGACACAAGTTTTCTTGGCTCTAGAAGAGGCCTCACTCGCGTTACTGGTGGTAGATGGGAATCAAGGCGTCACTGATGGTGATTTATCAATAGCAAAATGGTTAAGAAACTCTAGCTGTAAGACAATTGTTGCTGTTAATAAATGCGAATCGACCACTCTAGGAATATCCCTAGCTTCGGAGTTCTGGAAATTAGGATTGGGCGAACCTAATCCTGTTTCAGCTATTCATGGTTCAGGTACTGGAGATCTTTTAGATCTCGTTATTGGCGAACTTCCCGAAAATAATATTCAGGATGATGAAGAAAAGATAATGATGTCAATTATTGGGAGGCCTAATGTTGGTAAATCTAGTTTGTTAAATTCAATCTGTGGAGAAAAAAGAGCAATAGTTAGTGATATTAGTGGTACGACAACTGATTCGATAGATACGCTTATTAAAAAAGGTGATAATTATTGGAAAATCATTGATACTGCAGGGATTAGAAGAAAGAAAAATGTTAAATATGGCACTGAATTTTTTGGTATTAATAGGGCTTTTAAATCTATAGATAGAAGTGATGTTTGTGTTTTAGTAATAGATGCCGTTGACGGAGTAACTGATCAAGACCAGAAGCTGGCTGGGCGAATAGAAGAACAAGGCAGAGCTTGTATAATTGTTGTTAATAAATGGGATCTTGTAGAAAAAAATAGTTCAACAATTTATCAAGTAGAAAAAGAACTTAGATCTAAACTTTATTTTTTACACTGGTCAAAAATGATTTTTATATCTGCCTTAACTGGTCAAAGAGTTGATAATATTTTTGAGCATGCTCTTAATGCTGTAAATCAACATAGAAGAAGAGTTACAACATCAGTAGTTAATGAAGTACTTAAAGAATCAATCAGTTGGAAAAGTCCTCCAACGAAGAGAAGCGGCAAGCAAGGTAGGCTTTATTACGGTACTCAAGTAAAGAACAAACCTCCCACTTTTTCTCTTTTTGTAAATGACCCTAAATTATTCGGAATAACTTATAGAAGATATATTGAAAAGCAAATTAGAGTAAATTTAGGTTTTGAAGGCACACCCCTCATTTTACTGTGGAGAGGAAAACAGCAAAGAGCTTTAAATAAAGAAGTCGAAAGAGAAAATATTGAGTTAATTCAAAAAGATTAATGAATTTGCTAACAAAATTTTCTGTTGGTCAATACGTTCATGGTAATAGAAGTTGGCTAAGAATTATAGATAGTAGATTAAAGATAATTATCGTAATGATATTTTTAATCACTCCAATTTGGGCAGGCCCAATATGGAGATTGAGTTTAGTTGGTTTATTACTATTAATTACTTTTTTAAGTTTATTGCCATCCAGAGTATGGTGGCGATCATTATTGTTTCTCTCATGTTTGTCAGTATTAATTGGATTTATATCAATAATTGCCTCGTCAGATATTCAATCTCTTGATGGCTACTTAAGAAATCCTAATGAGTTGCAAGTAGTTTTGGAAAGCAATAAAGAATGGAATATTTTGCAAATTCCTTCGCAAAAGATATGGTTTATTGATATTGGTCCCTTTAACGTATCCAGAAAAGCCTTTGAACTAGGAATAAAAACCTCCACTTTGATATTTACAGTTATTCATAGTGTGAATTTGATGCTTTTAACCACATTGCAGGAAGATATTGTATGGGGATTAAGTTGGTTTATGTATCCGTTAAGAAAGATTGGATTGCCAACTAGTAAGTGGCTTTTTCAGTTGTTAATTGCATTGCGTTTTATTCCTCTAGTGCAGGAAGAACTTCAAAATATCATTAAATCAGTGTCAGTAAGATCAATAAATTTTCGAAATTTAGGACTAAAGAAATCCTTTAATGTTTTATTAATCTTAGTGGAAAGGTTATTTCAAAATATATTTCTGAGAATTGATCATGGAGCAGAATCATTACTCTCAAAGAAAAAAATTAGTATAAAAACCAACAGATTTAGAACTCTTTACCCTTCAAAGTCTCTCAATGTAATTGTTAATACATTATCGATTTGTTTTATTTGCATAGCAATTTTTCTTAGAAAACAGTATGGTGCATTATAAATAACAAAATATTTTAGGTTTGAGCTCTGAGCGTTATTTAAACCATCCAACATTTGGCATGTTATACCAAGTTTCTCCTGGAAGTGATGGGAGAGATATTTATGCGACATTATACGCTCAAAAAATGTTTTTCTTGGTAGAAGTTCGACAGAGAGAAGTTTTTTTTGAAGTCATACCATATCTCGATGCCCGTAATCAGGCCGAATTAAACCTTCAAAAAGCTAGAAGAAAAGGATCTGAAGAACTATCTAAATGGGAGAATTTATTTACGCAAACTTTTTTATAAAATGTGAACCCTGAAAATTATTTAAAAATAAAAAATAAAATACCATCAAATGTAAATATTCTTGCGGTAAGTAAAGGATTTAAAAGTCAAGAAATCAAGACTATTCAAAATATAGGTCAGAACGATTTTGGTGAAAGTAAGGTTCAAGAGGCGTTTGAAAAACAATTAACCTTAAAAGATCTTAAACAAATAAATTGGCACTTTATTGGAAGAATACAAAGTAATAAAATAAGAAAAATAGTTCAAAATTTTAAATATATACATTCAGTAGATTCATTTGAAAAGTTGCAAAAGATTTCTAATATTTCACGTGAAGAGGAGAAAAATCCATTAATAATGTTGCAGGTTAAGTTGAGTGATGACCCCACTAAAGGAGGCTTTAATCCTGAATTTTTAATTTTGAAATGGAGAGAAATTCAAGAGTTGAAAAATATTTCATTAATCGGTTTGATGACTATCAATCCTAAAGGACTGAGCTCTCAAGAAAATTCAGGGTTGTTCAAAAAATGTCGTGCTCTCGCTGATTCACTGCAACTACCAGATTGTTCCATGGGGATGTCAGGTGATTGGGAGGAAGCTATTGATGCTGGATCAACTTGGTTAAGATTAGGATCATTGATTTTTGGAGGCAGATCATAATTAGTTATTTTTTTATAAAAATATTATCTATAAACTTGCAGTAAAGTTCAACTAACGTTATTTAAGTATAGGTAGTTTATTCATTTAAAAAATGAATCTATTACTTAAGGTTCTTAAACCTTAGTAATCAAATTCAAGAGGATTTAAAAGGTGTCACTTATTTCTAGATTAAAGGCAGTTGTCGCAGGGGATGAGTATCTCGATGATGATTTTGATGAGTTGGATTATGCTTCAGAGGATGAATTAAATGATATTAATAATTTCAAACAAAATCCAAAGAATGCAAATGCCCTTGCAAATTCAAATCCATTCGATTTTATGAATAACAATAGATCATCAAAAGTAGTTGGTATGCCTGGAATCTCAAATTCATCCTCAGAAGTAAGCCTAATGGAACCAAGAAGTTTTGATGAGATGCCTCAAGCTATACAAGCATTAAGAGAGAGAAAAACTGTAATTCTCAATTTAACTATGATGGATCCTGATCAAGCTCAAAGAGCGGTTGATTTTATCGCTGGAGGCACATTTGCAATTGATGGACATCAAGAGAGAGTCGGTGAAAGTATTTTTCTTTTTGCGCCAAGTTGTGTAAATGTAACTAGTTCTTCCCCAGAAGAGGCTTCGCCTTCTTCTGTGCCTACAGAAAATACACCACAATATAGTTTGGGCAAAAATACTACTCCTGAACCAGCATGGGGTCATTCTAAATTAAGTGCTTATTCATGATTAATCTGTGACAGATAAAATTGCGATTATTGGTTTTGGAAATATTGCAAGTGCTATAGTTACTCCTCTATTAGATAACAAATTAATTCAGCCAGAGAATGTTTTTTGTGTTGTAAATACAGAAAAAAGTTTAGAAAACATAAAAAAAAATTATAAACATAAGATAAACGTTTATAAATCAGGTTCTAAAGAGTCAAAAATAATTTGGGATTGTCAATATAAACTTCTTTCGATAAAACCCCAACAATTAAATGATATTAATGAGGCCCATCACATAAAAAATAAGGAAAATTTAATAGTTTCAATTCTTGCGGGGGTTTCAATAAAAAGACTTTCTCAAAAGTTTCCTAATCATAAATGTGTGAGAGTGGTTACAAACATTCCAATAACTATTGGAAAAGGTTTAACAGGGATTTCTTGGGGAGGGGAAATTACAGAAGATCAGAAACAATTTACAAAAAAATTATTCCAAAATACCAGTAAAATTTATGAATTTAGTGAAGATTACCTTGATATATTTTTAGCTTTAACTTCATCAGGTCCTGCAATCATAGCTTTAATTATAGAAGCATTAAGTGATGGAGGATTAAGCGGTGGATTACCAAAAATAATTTCTGAAGAACTTGTTATGGAAATGATACTAGGGACTATTTGTTTAATAAAGGAAAATAAACTTACTACTTCTGAGCTTAAAAATTTAGTAACCTCTCCAGGTGGAACAACTATGTCTGCTTTAAGGGTTTTAGAAAAAAAGAGTGTAAGGTCAGCATTAATTGAATCAATAGTTTCGGCTAGTAATCGAAGTAAAGAGTTTCGTTAGGTTTTTAAATTATCTTTTAAGTTCATATAAACTTTTTCAAGAGAATTTATGTTTTTAGTAATTGTATATCTCTCAAGTATACGTTCTCTAGCTTTTTCTCCAAGATCTTTTGTAAATGAAGGGTGTTCTACAAGAATTGGGATTATAGTTTTTAATTGTGCAGCCACATTATCAGTTGAAATTACTATTCCAGCCCCGTTATCTAAAACTTCACCATCAGCTCCGGCATCTGTAGCTACACAAGCAGTACCAGCCGACATTGCCTCTAAAAGTGATAATGATAAACCTTCTACTAAGCTTGGTAAGAAAAATACTTCTGCTATTTGCATTATTGCTATCCTAGTTTCTAAATCTAATTCTGCACCCCACCAAATTAATTTCTCATTACCAAGGTTAGAAAAACTATTTTCAAGTGTTGGCTTCATTGGTCCATCCCCAACAATAACTAATTTACAATTTTGAGTTTTTGTTTGGCGCCAAGAACGTAAAAGTGCCTCGATATTTTTCTCATTTGCAATCCTTCCCATATATAAAAAGATTCTTTCATTTCCAAGTTTGTTTTTAACCTGATCATATTTTTTACTTTTTTCGCAAAAAGGTTTCCAAATATTCTCATCAACCCCATTTGGAATAATTATTTGTTTTTCTTTAGGTACTCCTAATTTCTCAAGAACATTTTTTTGAGGTTCAGAGAAAATGATTATTTTATCGAACTTTGCTAAAGAGGGAGCATATAGTTGATATGTTAATTGTTGAGTGCTTGCAGTTAGATTTCTATTTTTTGCATCAAATGGTGGATGAAATGTTCCTATAAGAGGAACATTAATTTTATTACAAAGCTCTGGAAGTCTAAAGTCTAAAGGAGATAAAGTGAGGCTTGCATGTACTATGTCAGGTTTTAATCTTTCCAATGATAGCCTTAACTCTTTTTCTGCCCTTGGCGAGGGTATCGTATAAACTTGAGATTTAATCAAATATGGGAGACTTACATCAGGATCATTTGCAAGAAATAATGGTTTTGATGAATTTGAACTAGAGGGATTGTCGAAATGAATAAAACTAATTTTATGCCCTCTGGCCTTTAATTCCTTAGTAGTTGAATTCCCGTAAGTTACATTTCCGCAAAAAGGGGATTTTTTACCCAACCAGGCAATATGAACCACATTAATTGATTTAGCTATTTATAAAGTTAACAGTCAGAGCCCACATGATCATAATTTTTAATTTATTAATGATTTATAAAAATCTTAACTATATATTTCTCTCAACATTTTTAATGAAGATAGATCTTTCTCTAGTTGAGCAGAGATCCAAGTCTCTATAATAAATAATATTTTAAGCCAGACTTTTTTAGGTCCTAATAACTCTCCATTAGATTTTATTGGTAATTCGGGAAAAAGAAGTCTTTGTAATAGAGCAACTTCAGATGCATTTATTTTTAGATAACTTTGACTATCTTCTATCAACGAAAACCCTTCACTTGGTAAATAATAACAACTCCATTCCCAATTTCCTATAGGCGGAATAATAGGTTCTACAGTTTTACAGCAGTGATGAATTGGTAAATTTATACCTCCAATGGCTAATAAATGGATTAAAGATTGAATACTCATTGAGAGCATTCTAATATCTTCTTCTTGAGACTCTTTATATAAATAAATCCTATCTAGATGAGCAAGAACACAAGATAAATAGTTTTGTTGCTTGTCATCATTACCTACTAATAAAAAAGTTAATTCAGTTATTGCTTGCGCGGCTGCAAGACATTCAATATTTTTCCCTAGACCAGAATAGCTTTTTAATATTTTAATTTGACGTACAGATTTAAGATTTCTTTTCCCAAAAATCTGCAGACTTAAATATGTTAATGGAGTAGCTGCGGCAAGACTACTTTTAGGACGCCTAGCACCAGGTACCGCTAATCGAACAATCCCTTGCTCATCCGTAAGAATAGTTATTAATCTATCATTCTCGCCTAATGGAGAAGCTTTAATGCAGAGACCTTCTAGTCTGCACTCTCCAGAACCAGTCATTTAAATAACCTTTACTTCTTGAAAAATCTCACAAAAATTTGAAGTTCCTACGCAACTAATTCCATTATCAAACAAATCAATAACTTGTTTAAGTTTTTTTATACCACCTACAACTTTAATTTGATTTTGGGAGCCCGTTATTTTGAGTATTTCCGCTACATCATTTAATGTAATAGTAGGTCCAAAACCGTCCCCGAATTGTAAATTCTTTATTCCTAATTCTAAAGATATTTCTATCGCATTGTACAAAACTTCTTTTTGTAGTTTTGACTTATTTATGATTATTGAAACTGGTAATCCAGATAACTTCACTTGCTCAATTTCAGCAGCGAAAGTTTCTAAGTTTCTTTTGGATAAATTAATAAAGTTTGGGATATATTCAATTCCTGTTGCACCCTTATCTTTTGCAAAACAAACTAATTCTTCAATAAATGAAACTGGTAAATCTGCTAAAGGGTAAGAAATGAGTGCGTTTATATTCGCTCCGTAATTATCCAAAAGGTTTTTAAAATCAGCCAAATAATTAAGTGAAGTAGAAATATTCTTGATATTGTATTTTTTTATTAAATCGCAATTCACACGGAAATCTTCCCAGGTTAGATAAGGGTTAATAATAATCGCATGAATTTTATTATTTAATTCATAATCAATATTGGTCATTTAAAAGTTATTTAGATTGAATCAGTCCATAACCTCCATGATTCCTCTTATATATAACTTGAAGTTGATTATTTTTCTTATTTCGAAAAACATAAAAATCATGATCAATTAGATCTAATTGTTTTCTAGCTTCTTCTGATGAAATTGGAGTCATTTCAAAGTATTTATTTTTTATAGATGGCTCAGGCAGACTTGCTTCCATTCCTTCCTTAAGTAAAGCTTTATCTAAAAATCCTGATTCTATACTTTCAATTGGTAAAGACTCTTTATTTTTAAATTGATTGTTATGAGTTGTTTTATTGTTTCTTTCTTTGTATTTACGTAATTTTCTACAAAGTTTATTTGAAACAAGATCGATGCTTGAGTATAGATTTTCAGTTTTTTCTTCAGCTCTAATTACGGTACCATTTGCAAAAATAGTAACTTCTGCAGTTTGGAACGAGACTCTTGGGTTCTTTTCAATTGAGAGGTGTATGTCAGCTTCTTTAACGATATCCTTATAGTGATGGGTTGCTTTTTCTATTTTTGCCTCAGTATATTCTTTTAATGCTCCAGTGAGCTCAAGATTCTTTCCATGGATTAAAATTTTCATAACAAATCTAAAAATATTTACTTACTTTCTAAATCTACTTAAATATGGAAAATAGAACAGCAATAATTAAACAACCTGATAATATTTCTTCTTTTAATGATGTTTATAAATTACAAAAAGAATATCAGGAGGCATTGATTTTAGATAATTCTAACCCTGACTTTATTTGGATAGGGGAGCATCAACTCTGTTATACGTTGGGTAGAGGATCTAATTATGATAATTTACTATTTTCTATGGATGATGATATATATGATGTTTTTAAGATTAATAGAGGTGGTGAGGTTACTTGTCATATGCCTGGACAATTAGTAACTTACTTGGTTTTAGATTTGAAAAATTTTAATAAAGATTTAAATTGGTATTTAAGAAAAATTGAAGAAATTATTATAAAAATTCTTGGAACTTTTAACATAAATTGTCATTCAAGAGAGGGTTTCACTGGTGTTTGGATAGGAAATAAGAAAATTGCTTCAATTGGAATTGGTTGTAAAAGATGGATTACAATTAATGGATTTTCAATCAATATTGACTGCGAATTAGAAAACTTTAATAAAATTGTTCCTTGCGGGATCGAAAATTGTCTTATGGCAAATATGATTGATTACAACAACAATTTAAATATTCAAGAAGTCAAGAGAATTGTTAAAAAAATCATTCAGGAAGAATTTAATTTTGATTTTGTATCAAAATAGAAATTAAAATTTCAAAATCAATTTAATATGGGTGATTTAGCATACTGGCCTTCAGCTAAACCTCTTTCTAAAAAAGACAAATTTGCTAAAAATAGAGATTTTATTAAGAACCTTCATCATATAGATCAAATTTGGGAAAAATTAAAATTTAAATTTGGTGATACTTTAGCTGTTTGCGATTTAAGGGGGAAATACAAAGAAAAATTTTCTTATTCTGAGCTGGCTGATTTAATAACAAAAGTCTCTTTTTCTTTTCAAAATTATGGTTTAGTAAAGGGGGATGTAGTTACTGTAATATCTGAAAATTCTCCAAGATGGCTAGTAGTTGATCAAGGCTTAATGCGTTTAGGAGCTATAAATGCAGTGAGAGGAATTAATTCTCCTTCAGTAGAATTAGACTATATTATTGAACACTCTAATTCAGTAGGTCTAGTAGTTCAATCTAAGGAGATTTGGCTAAAGTTAAACAACAAAGAAGAATTAAAAAAAAGACTGAAATTCATAATCAATTTAGAAGATGAACAATTTGAAAGTTTAATAAGTTGGAGTAAATTTATAAGTTCAGTAAAAAAAGAAAATTCACAAAATAATAATTTTGAAAGATTTAATCCAGAAATTGATGACGTCGCTACTATTCTTTACACTTCTGGGACAACAGGAAAACCTAAAGGTGTCCCATTGACTCATGCAAATTTTTTACATCAAATAATCAATTTAGCCTATATCGCTGATCCAGAACCCGGGACCTCTGTGTTAAGCGTGTTGCCTATCTGGCATTCTTATGAAAGGAGTGCTGAATACTTCTTTTTTTCATGTGCTTGTTCTCAATACTATACAATTCCAAAATTTCTGAAAGATGATATTACACAAATAAAACCTGTTGTCATGGCTACTGTACCAAGACTATGGGAGGCAATACATGATGGTTTTTTTCAGGCGTTGAAAAAAATGCCTTCCAAAAAGCAAAAACTTATCAAGTTTTTGATAAGTAATAGTTCAGTTTTTAAAAGAAGTCTAAGAAAGATAAGAAATTTAGATATCAATCAAATAGCTTTTAAATCAAAAATCCCCTTACTGGGTTCTGTTATTGGTCGATATCCTTTACATAAATTGTCTACTATTTTTTTATGGCCGAATATTCTTAGACAACTATGCGGTGAAAAACTGAAATTTCCTATTAACGGCGGAGGTGCATTGCCAGAACATGTGGATCTTTTTTTTGAATCTTTAGGTGTAGATGTTTTGGTGGGATATGGCCTCACAGAAACTAGTCCAGTATTAACTTGTAGGAGAAGAGAATTAAATGTTAGAGGATCATCCGGTCAGCCTCTGGCGTTTACTGAAATCAAAATAGTAAATGATGATAAAAAAAAGATTCTGAAGTTCAGAGAAGTCGGAAAAATTCTTGTTAAGGGACCACAAGTAATGAAAGGGTATCTTAATAATGAATTAGCAACAAAAGATGTTTTATCCAAGGATGGTTGGTTTGATACGGGTGATTTAGGTTTCCTAATACCAAATGGTTCTCTTTTTATAACGGGAAGAGTCAAGGATACAATAGTGCTATCAAGTGGTGAAAATATAGAACCGAATCCACTTGAGACCGAAATCCTTAGTTCTGAATTTATTAATCAGATTCAACTAGTAGGACAAGACAAGAAATGTTTAACAGCCCTTGTAGTGCCTAATGTCGAATTGGTTAAAAACAAGTTTTCAGAAGAAGACCTTTCGAAATTAAACCTTAATAAGAATGTTGGTACATTTTTTAAATCACAAATTAATAATTTGCTTAAAAGTCGATTAGGAGCAAGATCAGAAGAACAAATTTTAGATTGTTATTTTGTTGATAGTTTTACTTTAGAAAATGGTTTGTTAACACAAACTCTTAAACAAAAAAGAAAAGAAATAGAAAAAAAGTATTCATTACAAATAGAAAATATGTATGAAAACAAATTTAGTAAGAAAATTTGATTTTTCTATCTATATTGAAAAGGTAATTTAATTTTTTATGGAAACAAAAAACTCAATATCTATAAAGCGCTCAATAGCTATTAAAGCTGTAGTTACACCAACTTGGAAAGAAGATGCAGAAAAAGAATTAAGTAAAGCAATTTCAAACATTGACCAGCAATTATCTCAACTTGAGCAGGAGGGGCAGCAAATAGTAAATAATATTAGATCCCAATCGATGAATCCTCTGGATCCAAGAGTCCAAGAACAGGTCAGTCAGGTGCAACAACAAGTGGCAGCAAAACGAAATGAAATTGAAGAACAAAAAAGAAATCTACTTCAACAACAGAGTCAAGTTCGCGAATTAAAAATGGACGAAATTGTTGATCAAGGACAAGTGGATAGTTTCTGTAATGTCAATGTGGGGGACAATCTTATTGAAAAAATGCAAGTCTCAATTACTGTTAAAGATGGAATTATTCAATCTATAGATAATAATTAAATAAAAAGTTTTAGTATTTTTGATAAAAATAAGTAAATCTTAATTGCGAAAAGTTTTAAATTCTAATCGATCTAAATTATTACTTTCTTAATCTTCCACTGTTTCCGTAGGTTACATACTTTTGTATAATTAAATTAATAGGGATAAGGGTGTCAAACGTCAAAAAGTGTAGACACTTTCGTAGACACCACGTCCAAAACCATTGCGAATACTAACCTGCTATGTCTCACGAAATATTCATGCCTGCCTTGAGTTCTACTATGACGGAGGGCAAGATTGTGGAATGGTTGAAAAATCCGGGAGATAAGGTTGAAAGAGGTGAATCTGTCTTGGTTGTAGAATCTGACAAGGCAGATATGGACGTTGAATCTTTTCAAGATGGATATCTTGCAGCAGTTTTAATGCCTGCTGGCAGCACTGCACCCGTTGGAGAAACTATTGGTATTATTGTAGAAAATGAGGATGAGATAGCTTCAGTTCAAGAACAAAATAAAGGAAATCAACAAGAAGTCTCTACTTCTGACCAACTTGAATTGGTAAGCAATACAACTGAAGAAAAACCTGTGGTTAAAAGTGAAATTGTTGAAAAACAAGAAAAAGAAGTCGTATTAATGAGTGAAAAGGCAGCCCCATCTTTTAAAAGTGATCAAATAAATGCTGCTACGAGTAATTTTTCTTCGAGGATAATTGCATCTCCAAGAGCTAAAAAACTTGCCTCTCAAATGGGTGTTGATTTAGCAAAGGTTCATGGATCTGGCCCTCACGGAAGGATTCAAGCCGATGATATTTTAAAAGCTAATGGTCAACCAGTCTCTATTCCATGGATAGGCGAAGGTGGTTCTCCTGCAAGTATCCCTAGTGCAAATTTGGGAGTTGAAAGTAAATTAGAAACTTCAGGAAATAGTTTTGGTAATCCTGGAGAAACAGTTCAATTTAATACTCTTCAAAAAGCGGTAAATAAAAATATGGAATCTAGTTTAGATGTTCCATGTTTTAGGGTAGGTTACTCTATCAATACAGATAAATTAGATAATTTCTACAAAAAGGTAAAACAGAACGGAGTTACTATGACTGCTTTACTTGTAAAGGCAGTTGCAAAGACACTAAAGAAACATCCTCAAGTTAACTCAAGATTTTCAGAAAATGGAATTTCTTATCCAGAAAATATAAATATTGCTGTTGCTGTTGCAATGGAAGATGGGGGACTAATAACTCCAGTATTAAAAGAACCATGCAATACTGATTTATTTGAATTATCTAGGGAATGGAAAGATCTCGTAAAAAGATCGAGATTAAAACAATTAGAACCAGATGAATACTCAACGGGAACATTTACCTTATCTAACCTTGGTATGTTTGGTGTTGATAGATTTGACGCAATACTACCCCCAGGGACCGGTGCGATATTAGCGATAGCATCATCGAAACCAACTGTTGTAGCAAATAGTGATGGTTCTATATCTGTTAAAAAAATAATGCAAGTAAATCTTACAGCTGATCACAGAGTGATCTATGGAGCTGATGGTGCTTCATTCTTAAAAGACTTGGCTAACCTGATTGAAAATGAGCCAGAGACACTTGTATCTTAAATTTAATTGATTTCTCAAATTAATAAAGAAGAAAGAAATTATAGGCTTGAATCTTATGATTATTTACTTGATCCTTCATTAATTGCTAGTAAACCTTCTGCAATTAGGCATGAATCAAGATTGATGATAGTTAGAAATAGTGCTTTAGAAGAAGACTGCTTAACTAATAAATTTACCAAGAATCTTTTAGATGAATTTAGAGAAGGCGATCTTGTAGTTGTTAACAATACTAAGGTAATGAAAGCTAGGTTAAAGGTTGAATTAGAAAATGGGACTTTAGTCGAATTATTAGTCTTAGAAAGATCTCATGATTGTGTTTGGTTATGTTTAGCAAAGCCAGCGAAAAAATTAAAAATAAATAGAAAAATAATATTAAAATCTCCTTTTGCACAAGATATTAATTTGATAGTTGATGGGGTTGATAAAGAAACTGGAGGGAGATTTATTAAATTTCCTGAAAATATAACTGATCTCAATTCAATGAATTACCTTCTTGATAAATACGGGAAAATCCCCCTCCCGCCTTATATAAAAAATACTGAAGAAGAATCTTTTCATGAGAATAGTTATCAAACTGAGTATGCAACTAATCCAGGGGCCGTTGCTGCGCCAACTGCTGGATTACACTTAAGCAAAAGTCTTATTTCCAATCTAAAAAAAAAAGGGGTAATAATTTTACCGATAACTTTGCATGTGGGCTATGGAACATTCAAACCAATTGATCAAGAGGATTTAAGTAACTTAAAACTTCATAAAGAATGGGTAAGTGTTAATAAGGAATTAGTGGAGGAAATAAAAAAAATAAAGAAAACAGATAGAAGAATAATTGCTATTGGGACAACTAGCGTGAGGGCTCTTGAAAGTTGTTATTCTTACGAAATTAATGACTATATTCCCATAGCGAAGTACGTGGATTTAGTAATTAAGCCAGGTTATAAATTTAAGGTAGTTGATGGATTATTAACTAATTTTCATCTTCCTAAAAGCTCGTTATTACTTTTAGTAAGTGCAATGATTGGTAGAGAAAGATTATTAGATTTGTATAAAAAAGCCATAAAAGAAAAATTTAGATTTTTCTCTTATGGTGATGCGATGTATATTTCACCAGATTCATTACTGGAGAAAAAATAGATTTAGGCTTTCACTGGTTCTTGAATGATTCCGCTTGGAACTTCAGTAAACATAATTGATGATAAATATCTCTCTGCCAAATCAGGTAGAACAACTACAATAGTTTTTCCCGCATATTCATCTAGTTCAGCTAATCTAACAGCAGCAGCAGCAGCAGCTCCACAAGATATTCCTACTAAAAGACCTTCTTCTTTTGCTAATCTAAGAGCCATCTCGATTGACTCGTCATTTGTCACCTGTTCAACCTTATCGACAATTGATAAGTCAAGGTTCTTAGGAATAAATCCTGCTCCAATTCCTTGAATTTTATGTGGTCCAGATTTAACCTCTTCTCCATTCATCGTCTGTGTAATAACAGGACTATGTGATGGTTCTACAGCTACAGAAGTAATATTTTTACCCTTTTCTTGCTTAATGTATCTAGAAACTCCTGTAATTGTGCCGCCAGTTCCAACCCCTGCAACTAAGACATCAATTTCACCATCGCAATCATCCCAGATTTCTGGTCCAGTAGTTTTGAAATGAATTTCAGGGTTTGCTGGATTATCAAATTGACCTGGCATGAAATATTGAGAAGGATTACTTTCTGCAATTTCTTTAGCCTTAGCTATTGCTCCAGGCATACCTTTAGATGCCTCTGTTAAAACAATTTCAGCCCCCAACACTGCCATAACCCTTCTTCTTTCAATTGACATGGATTCTGGCATTGTAAGGATGAGTTTATAACCTCTTGCTGAAGCAGTAAAAGCTAGAGCAATTCCTGTATTTCCAGAAGTTGGCTCAACAATAGTTTTGTCTTTTGTAAGCTTCCCACTTTTTTCTGCATCCCAAATCATGTTGGCGCCAATCCTGCATTTAACACTATAAGCAGGGTTTCTACCTTCGATTTTTGCAAGTACTGTAGCTTTTGCGTTTTTAGTAACTGATTTTAATTTTACTAATGGAGTGTTTCCAATAGCAAAACTGTTGTCCTCATAAATTTTTGCCATTTATATATTGAGAAAATATATTATAATACTAACTATTATTCAGAAAAAGAGTATATAAGTTTCTATACGGTAAATACTAGGAATTTAGAAATTATTTAGTGCTTCAGAAAAGGTTTTCCATAATTGATCTTGGTCTTCTAATCCAACTGATACTCTAATAAGGTGAGAAGGTATACCAAAACTTTCAGCCCAATCCAACTCGTCATAATGAGCTAGTAAAACATAAGGACAAACTAGAGTAAATTTTGTACCTAAACTAGGACCTTTAGATACTTGTAGAGAATCATAAAATTTCTTAGCTTTGTTCAATCCTCCATTTAATTCAAACGATAATAAGCAGCCATATCCTCCATCAGAAGTGAGCAAAGAATTAAAATTTGGACAATTCTCAGGATGGAAAATATTTTTAATCTCGCTATGGGTCTCTAATCTTTTTTTTAATTCTAAACATGCTTTATTTTGTTCAAAAACTCTTTGATATACATCTCTACTAACTTTCTCTAGATAAACTATATCTCCATCGGAAAGTGTTGGAAGATTAATTTCGTTTAATGCATTTCTAAATTGATCAACCCATTTGCTTTTTGGATTTAGTATTAATGATCCTGCAAGAATATCACCACTACCTGAAAAAATTTTTGTAAGTGAAGTAAAAACTATATCTGCATGTTCTAGGGAATTTATATTTAAATTTGAACCAATTGTATCGTCAACAATTAAGGGAATATTTAACTTTTTTGCTATTTTTGATATTTTTTTAATGTTTACACATTTGAGCATTGGATTACTCGGTAGTTCAATAATTAATGCTGATGGATTTATGCTTTTGATTTCTAATTCAATATCCTCGCAATTTTCTTCTGTAATTAACTTTGCTCCATGAAAGATATTCATTGGTAATTTAAGTACATCTACATATGGAAAACCAATTTGGAGTGTTGGTTTAGCTGGAAATAATTTATAAATGATTTCTAATGATGTATGCAATGCAGACATTCCAGATGAAGTTAAGTGAATATCATTAGAGTTAATTTTTGTAGATTTAGAAATTCTATTTTTTATTCTTTGAGAACATTCATTTACGTAAGATTTTGGAGGGCAATCTTCAAGACCTAGTTCTATAGCAGCAGCCCTTGAAGATATGCCAAGACCAGTATGTTGCCAAAAAGATTTTGCATAAATACTTCCTTCTTTTTCAGTTATTAAGAGAGCAAAATTATCTCTTTTTTCTATTATTGAGAATTGTTCAGAAGTATTTCTATCAATGTATTTTTTAGCTTTAAAAGCTATGCTTTCATTCGGATATGGCCAGATACTTTTATTGTTGTAGTAATTTTCCTTTTTTACTTTTTCGCAAAATCTTTTCACTATGGGGTTTAGCCCGAATCGTGGGTAAATGGACTTCAATAAATTCATGCATTCTTGATTTTTTTCCTCGTAATTTATTACATCATTCCAAGTTGGTAATGCTACAGAAACAGCATGAATACTATCGGGAATAGGATATCCTAACTCTAAATTTTTCCATATAGGGTTTTTAAGTAAATTTCTCAATTTTCAGAATTTATTTAAAGCAAATAAAATGTCCGAGATTAAATCGTTTGTATCTTCACATCCAATTGATAATCTTACAAGAGTATCATCTATCCCTAATAGATTTTTTGTTTTGTCATCAACAGAAGCATGAGTCATCGTTGCAGGGTGACAAATTAAACTTTCAACTCCTCCAAGGCTTTCTGCTAGAGAGAAATATTTGAGAGATTTGCAAAATTTAAAAGTATCCTCTTTATTTAAATTTAATTTTAGGGTGATCATTGAACCTCCAGATTTCATTTGCGATTTTGCTAAATAAAATTGCGGATGTTCTTGATTGAACGGGTAAATTACTTTATTAATAATTTTATGATTACCTAATTCTTCAGAAATAAATTCTGCACTTTTAGTTTGTTGTTCGATTCTTAAAGGAAGAGTTTTTACTCCTCTCGTAATGAGCCAACTATCAAAAGGAGATGGTTGAAGCCCGAGAGCTTTTTGAGAGAAAAGCATCTTACTATTCCATTCCTCATTATTTGTCAGTACTGCTCCGCCAAGTGCGTCACTATGTCCATTAATGAATTTTGTGGTGCTTACAATCGATAGTGTTGCACCAAGGTCCAATGGTTTTTGAATAAGCGCTGTAGAAAATGTGTTGTCTACAACTACTGGTATTTCGAGTTTATTCGCCTCATCACAAATTTCCTTAATATCTAGTACCTTCAAAAGTGGATTAGTTGGACTTTCTAGCCATATCAGGGTTGGCTCGAAGTTGGAAATCTTTTTGATATTATTTTCGTTTGTAAAATCTGTGTATAAAACTTCTAGTCCAAATTTCTTGAAAACTTTTTCGAACATCCTCACTGTACAACCATAGAGATTTGACTCGCAGAGTATCTTGTCACCTGATTTTAGTGTTGATGAAATTGCAGTTACCGCGCTAATTCCAGATCCAAAAACTGTACAGTATTTAGAATCTTCTATTGATTTAAGGATGTTTTCTAGAATTCTAAAGTTTGGATTGCCTGATCTGGTGTAGTCGAAATTATCTTTATTTCCATGTTTGAAAGTAGATGTAGAAAAAATAGGAGGCATAACGCATCCAGTTTCTTCAGCAAATGTTTCCCCATGGTGAATAGATAAGGTCTTAAAACCTGGCTTTTTTATATTATTTTCCTTATTTCCCATTATTTTTAAAAATAAGAATTAAATTAAATCTCTCTTTTAAAAAATGAGAGATTTAATAATCCAAAGAAAAGTAGTATTAAACTTTTCTTGAATAATATTCAACAACTAGTAGTTCGTTTATTTCAAGAGCCACCCACTCTCTATCGCATTTCCCATTTATTTTCCCCGTTAATTTAGGCTTGTCTAAATCAAGATGAGGCGGGACATTTGCTAAGCCAGGGAATTCTATATTACCTTCTACAAGTTTTTTGCTTGCTTTGTTTTCTTTAATTCCGATTACATCGCCTGATTTGCATTGATAACCAGCAATATCAAGAACCTTCCCATTAACGGTTACATGGCCATGATTTACTAATTGCCTTGAGCCTGGAATGGTTCCTCCAAAACCTAATCTAAAACAAACATTATCAAGTCTGTTTTCTAAAAGTCTTAGTAGGTTAGTACCTGTAGATCCTTCTTGAGCTCTAGCTTTTTTTACATAACGTACTAGTTGTTTTTCAGAAACTCCATAATTAAACCTAAGTTTCTGCTTTTCTTCTAGACGAATTGCATATTCTGATCGCTTGCGACGGGCTTGGCCGTGCTGACCTGGAGGATTAGACTTCTTTGAAGCTTTCCTGGTGAGACCTGGTAGTTCTCCCAAGCGACGCGTAACCCTTAATCTGGGGCCGCGGTATCTTGACATAATTTTAAATTAAATAGAAAATTGCAATAAATTGAATAATTGATTAAATTCAATTAAACTAATTACTACCGGAAATATTATTTTACATCATTAAAGTGTTCAAAACTATTAATAAATCAATTACTTCTATACTTCTTTTTATGATTTCGTTTTATCAAAAGTGGTTTTCTCCTTTTTTGGGACCAAGATGCAGATTTATTCCAAGTTGCAGCTCTTATGGATATGAGGCAATTACTAGACATGGACCTTTGAAGGGAGGGTGGTTAACTTTAAAAAGATTGAGCAGATGTCATCCTTTAACTCCCTGTGGATGTGACCCTGTGCCTGACTGAATGAATGAAAATATTTATTTTTGTTAGGCAGGGATGTTGCCTTTGTGATTCATTAAAGAACAAACTGGCAAAAATAAATCTTAATGAGTTATTCCCTAATCTAGAAGAGCTTAAAGAAATTGATATTGATAGGGTAGATTTATATAAAGATAAATATAAAAAATATGATTATGAAGTACCTGTTATTGCTGTTGAAAGAATTAGGTCCGAGGAGATCATAGAATTGCCTCGCATTTCTCCAAGATTAAAAGATAATCAATTAAAGAATTGGTTTCAAAAAAATATTAGTACCATTCTGGAGAAATAATTTTTTTATATGAGATCTATAAAATTATTTAAACTTTTAGATTTGGTAGGAATTATTCCTTCATCAAATCTTATCGATCAAGAAATCAATAATATTTCTTTTAACTCTAAAGAAGTACAAAAAGGAACTTTATTTTTAGGAATGCCTGGTTTAAATGTTGATGGAGGAAAATTTTGTATTGAGGCAATTAAAAATGGCGCGGAGGCTGCCATTATTGGGTCTGCTGCAAAAGAGAAAATTGGATCTATTGATCGGGAAAGGATTTTGGTTATTGAGGATAATTTAGATTATATTTTTGGTCAAATTGTCGCTGAGTTTTGGAATAGGCCTTCAAGAAAAATTAAACTTATTGGTGTTACTGGTACAAATGGAAAAACGACAATTACTTTCTTATTGGAATATCTTTTAAAAAAATTAGGGAAAAAGACTGCATTATTTGGGACCTTGTTTAATAGATGGCCAGGATTCTCAGAAGTGGCTTCTCATACAACTGATTTCGCCGATAAACTTCAAAAGAAATTAAATGCTGCTGTTGAGGCAGAATCTGAATTCGCGATATTAGAGGTAAGTTCTCATTCTATTGCTCAAAATAGGATATCAGGATGCGAATTTGAGGCGGCTATTTTTACTAATTTAACTCAAGATCATCTTGATTATCACTCAGATATGGAATCTTATTTTCAAACAAAAAGAAAATTGTTTTTCCCACCTTATTTAATAGAAAAGGATGGAATTTCTGTATTAAATCACGATGACCCTTGGATATCTAAATTATCGTCTGATCTTGAAAAAAGATCTTCATTAGTGTCTACAAAGATTACTGAAAGTGAATTTAAAAATCATGATTTTTTTTTCGTAACAGATAAAAAATTTACTGAAAATGGCTCAACCTGCATTTTTCATACACCCAAGGAAAAAATTCAACTTTTTGTTCCACTTGTTGGAGAATTTAATTTAATGAATGCGATTCAAGCAATAACAATTTTGTATAAACTTAATTTTTCTTTAAAAGATCTATCAAAGTTAATACGATCTTTCCCTGGCGCTCCTGGGCGAATGGAGAAAATAGAAATTGATAATGATGACGTTTCAAGATCACTTCCAACAGTAATTGTTGATTATGCCCACACGCCTGATGGATTGAAAAAAGTTTTGCAATCAATTAAAAAACTTTGTAAGGGAAAACTCATTACTGTTTTTGGCTGTGGAGGAGATCGAGATCTTGGTAAAAGGCCTTTAATGGGATCAATAGCTGAAGAGTTTTCTGATCAACTTTTTATAACTTCAGATAATCCAAGATCAGAAGAACCCCAAAAGATAGTAAATGATATTTTGATGGGTATAAAAAAAAGAGAAAAAATAACAATTGAGATTGATAGATTTAAAGCAATAAATAAATCTATTAAATTTGCCAATAAAGAAGATTTTGTTTTAATTGCAGGAAAAGGACATGAAGACTACCAAATTCTCAATGACAAAGTTATTAATTTTGATGATAGAAAAATAGCTTATAAATTATTAAAAGAAAAAAGAAAATCTCCATAAAATTTCCTAATCAAATAAGAAAGATCTTTACGCAAATCACAAGAAAAGTTTCTTAGAATTAATTGAGTTATTTTTAATAAAATGAAAGGCTTAGCCTTAGTTGTAGGCGCAGGTGGAATTGGAACCCAAATAGCTAAAGATCTGAGTGAAAGTGAAAAAGATTTAGAAGTTGTTTTGTGTGGAAGAAAAAGTGAATTTAATTCTTTTTGGGAATTAGATATAGAGGATTCTCAATCCCTTTTGCAGTTGAAAAATAAAATATCAAATCAACCTTCAAAATTAAGGCTAGTTGTTAATGCTACAGGTAGACTTCATAGTGATTCTCTTCAACCAGAAAAAAGATTACAACATCTTGATAAAAAAAAAATGGTGGAAAGTTTTTCAATAAACGCCTTTTCTCCTATTTTATTAGCTAAAGCGATTGAAGAATTTATACCAAAAGATTTGGATTTTAATTTTGCAAGTATAAGTGCAAGAGTTGGTAGCATTGGAGATAATCAAACTGGAGGTTGGTATTCATATAGAGCTGCAAAATCTGCGCAAAATCAGTTTTTTAAATCTTTAAGTATTGAATGGGCTAGACGTTTCCCAAAGGCTACTATCACATTGCTTCATCCAGGAACAGTAGATACTGATTTATCTAGACCTTTTCATAAATTTGTTCCAGAACATAAATTATTTAGTAAAGAAAAATCCTCCCAATTTTTGATCAATATTATTAAAAATCAATCCCCAGAATCTACTGGAAAATTTATTGCTTGGGATAGCTCAGAAATACCCTGGTAATTTTTTAATTTCTTCAGAAAGTAAATTAATCTCAGCTTCTGTAGTCATTTGATGTACGCATGCTCTAAACCATTTTGGATCTTCTAAAACTCTAATCCAAATTTTCTTTTCTCCAAGTTTATTTACAAATTTATCCTTATCTTTAATATTTTCGATATTAAAACTAACTATCCCATTTAAGTACTTTTTTTCTAAAACTAATTCAAGACCTTTTAATTGATTTAATTCATCCCAAAGTTTCTCACTTAATCTTTTGATATTTTCGCTTTTTTCTTTTTCATGGCAGTCTTTATCCAAAAGATCTATAGAATTACGAAGCCCTGCAAGTAAAGGAATGCAAGATGTAGCTACTTCAAACTTCCTTGCGTCATCATGAAAAAGATTATCTGAAGGCTCATAAATGCCTTGTTCTTTTTTTAATGATTTCCAACCGATTATTGTTGGATCTGTTTCATGAATAAATCTATCTGAGACATAAATGGCTCCAAGTCCTTCTGGTCCACATGCCCATTTATGAGAAGTTATTGAATATAAATCAGAATAAAAAACTTCTTTTTCAATATTTATGTGCCCAAAGGTTTGAGCACCATCAACAAGTAAATAAGAATCTGCTCGATTATTTTTTAATTCGATAGAAATTTGTTTTAAAGGAATTTTATATCCAAAGTTCCATAAGATATGAGAAATAATTAGTAACTTAGTCTTACTATTTAGATTTTTCAAAATCTCTAAAATTATATTTTCGTCGTTTAGATTTTTAAGTTTTTGGATCGGTAAAATTTTGAATATTAATTTATTTCTTCTACAAAATTCTCGACTTGCAGCCACTACTCCAGGATGTTCACAGTCACTTATTAACAGCTCTTCTCCCTCTTCTACTTTTATTCCCCAAAAGGGCAAAATCATACCGGAAGAGATATTCTCGGTTAAAGCTACATTGTTTGAATTTACACCTAATTTTTGTGCAATGATCCCTTTTGTGGTCAATATTTCTTTGTAAATAAAAGGCCACATATTATTAGTAAATGGTCCTAAATCTTGGATAATTTCCCACGTTTTAACTATGGCTTCTAAAGAAGATTTTGGTAACGGTCCTTGACCTCCATAGTTGAAATAATACTTATTTTTTAATGCTGGTATTTGATCTCTTAGATTATTTCTCATGGAAATTTAAGTTATATTTTTAAACTCTTGAATTTTTTAAATATTGCCTACTAAAGTAACTGTTCTAAATTCAATATCCTCAATTACTTTCCATGGTTCAGCACTCCTTTCTGCAAATTCTAAATTTTTAAATCCTAGTTCTTTAAAGTCACTTATAAAGTCTGGTTCGTACCATGCTCCACTAATACATCCTGTCCATAGATCATGATCATTTTGCAATCTTAAAGGAACTTTTTTGTTAGAGACAATATCGCTAATTGCAATTCTTCCATTATCGTTTAAAACTCTTTTTATATTTCTTAGAAGGTTATTTCTAGATTCTGGACTTACCAAGTTTAAAACGCAATTACTTAAAATAATATCAACTGATTTGTCGGCGATTAATGGACTTAAATCTTTATCTAATTCATCAAGTTTTTCAATTGAACCTTCTAGAAATTCTGTATTGTTGAAACCTATATTTTTTGTAACTTCTTTAGAGGCTGATCTAGATAAAGAAAGCATATCAGGATTCTGATCAACTCCAATAACTTTCCCTTCTTTCCCAACAATTTGGGCACAAATAAAAGCATTTTTGCCGCTACCACTTCCAAGATCTAAGACTATATCATTTTTTTGAACATATTTAGTTGGATCCCCACATCCATAGTCTCTTTCTATAACCTCTTGAGGAATTGCTTCAAGCAAAACGGGATTAAACCCAACTGGTGTACAAAGACAACTTTCTTTTTCTAGTGCGGCTGAACCATATCTTTCTTGAATCGCATCTTTATGATCGAATTGATTAAATGCTTTATTAGATGTGGTTGTATTACAGCAACTTTCAGACATATTTTTTAAAGGACTCTCGATAAATATAGCCTAAAAAAAAAGCCCCTGAAAAGGGGCTTTTAATTTGTTTAATTAAATTATTTAGTGTAATTAACACCTCTGTAATTTAATTCTGCTTTTTCATTACTTGAAGAAGCGTCATCCATTCTATTGGTGTATACGTTTCTTCTGTAGGTAAGTTCAACAAGTTGCTTTTTAGAAGCTTCTTTGTTTTGAACGTAGTTTTTACCTCTGTAAGTTAAAGTAGTCATGTTTCGATGTGACAACACGGCCATCCCCCGTTCCATGGTATGACTCGAACTGCGCCCTCAAATGAGGGTGAACGAAAAAGTAGCAAATGCTACCAAACAATTATAAGCGTATTTTTAACTGCATGTCTAGCTTTTACAAATAGAAAAGAAGATTTAATGTTTTTTTAATTATTATCTTAGGTAAATTTTTTTATAAATAGTCTCTAAAAAGGATTATGTTTATATTTGGTTTAATCTTCATGTAACTATTTATTTATGACAGGTTTTTTATATTTCTTGGGAAATACTTTAAGGTGGCCAGTGTTAAAGCCTAAAGAATTTTTTTCACTACATGCTTATTTTTCAATTATTTATTTGATAACTTTTACTTTGAGTAAATATGATGTAAGCCAATCAAATTTAGTTTTTACTTTAGGAATTCTTGCACCTCTTTTAATTGCTATTGGTCAAGGACTTCCAATTGATTGCCTTGATATGGAATCATCTTTGTTGAAGGAATTAAAAACTAAATAATATATATTTCAGTTAAAAATTTTTATAAAACCTGAACAACTTCGCTTATTTCAGGAATCATTTCTTTTAACTTTCTTTCAATACCCATTTTGAGAGTCATAGTGCTACTTGGGCAACTACCACATGCTCCTTGAAGTCTGACTTTGACAATTGGACCATCTATTTCTGCAATCTCAACATTACCTCCATCAGAAATTAAAAAAGGTCTTAGCTCGTCAAGGACTTTTTCTACATTTTCGTTTGTCAGAGAGAGTGTTTCAGTACTCATAATTTTGGATTAACTTTATAATAAGCCTAGAAAGAAATCTGATTAATTGCAAAAAAGATAATTTTCTGTTGTGACTTCATCTGAAAATCCCACTAATGACGATAGCTACTTTGATGCAGTCTTAGTAGGAGCAGGGATAATGAGCAGTACTTTAGCCCTCCTGATTTCAGAAGTTTTACCAGATATAAAATTTCTTATTATAGAAAAATTAAATGCTCCAGGAAGTGAAAGTACTGGTGCTTTTAATAATGCAGGTACAGGACATGCGGCTAATTGCGAATTAAACTATACCCCTTTAGGTGAAAAAGGAAATCTAAAAATAGATAAAGCGCTCTCAATAAATCGTTCTTTTGAAACATCAATGTCTTTATGGGCCTCATTGTATGAAGCAGGGAAGATTGATATTAAGAAGTTTCTAAAATTTATTCCTCATATTAGCTTTGTTTCTGGTCAGGATAATATTTCTTTTTTAAAAAAAAGATTTCAGAAAATGTCCGAAAATCCTGAATTTATCGATATGGAATTTTCTACATCTTTTGATGAAATTTCATCATGGGCTCCTCTAATAACAAAAGATAGAAATCCATCTACTCAAATTGCTGCTACCAGAATAGGTAGAGGAACTGATATCAATTTTGAGGCTTTAACTAAAGAGTATTTGTCATTAGTTTCTTTAAACAAAAATGTTGAAATTAGATACAAAACAGAATTAGTAGATTTAAAGAAAATTGATAAAAAACAATGGGAACTAGAAATCAGTTCTGAAGGTAGAAAAACTTCAATTAGAAGTGGCTATGTTTTTCTTGGTGCTGGTGGAAAAACAATTAATTATTTACAAAAATCAAAAATTCCAGAAGCAAAAAGTTATGGTGGATTTCCTGTTAGTGGGAAATGGCTTATTTGCGAGAAAAAAGATCTAACAGAAAAACATAACTCAAAAGTTTATGGTAAAGCTGATATTGGATCGCCACCAATGTCTGTGCCTCATTTAGACACCAGATGGATTGATAATAAAAAACTTCTTTTATATGGACCTTTTGCTGGATTTACAACGAAATTTCTAAAACAAAGTTCATACTTTGACTTATTTAGTTCAATTAAAAAGAATAATATTTTTTCTATGTTAGACGTTGGTTTCAAGAACAACGATTTAATTAATTACCTAATATCACAATCATTAAAGAACCATAACTCAAGAGTTGAGAATTTAAAGAATATGATGCCATCAGCTAATCCTTCTGATTGGTATTTAAAGAATGCTGGTCAAAGAGTCCAAATAATTAAAAAAACTGAAGGTGGTGGTTCTTTGAAATTTGGAACTGAGATTGTAAATTCATCTGATGGATCATTATCTGCTTTGTTGGGAGCCTCTCCGGGAGCAAGTACTGCGGTTTCAATTATGGTTGAGGTTCTAGAAAAATCTGTTTTATTTTTAAACCATAAGCATAATCTTCAGAAAAAGATAAATGACTTAATTTATCCAGAACTATCAGTCTCTGAAAATTACAGTACCTTCATAAAAGAAATTAAAAAAAGAAATAATTCCATTTTTGGTTTCCATCCATAATTCTAATTAGCTAATATTAATCAAGATGTAATAAGAGGAGAATTTTTCTTTCTATATGACTGATATATCTGTTTCAAAAATTAGAAATTTCTGCATAATCGCTCATATTGACCATGGTAAATCTACCCTTGCAGATAGGTTACTTCAAGATACTGGTACTGTGCAGCAAAGGGATATGCAAGAACAATTTTTGGACAGTATGGATCTTGAAAGAGAGAGAGGAATTACTATCAAGTTACAGGCCGCTAGGATGAAATATAAAGCTGACGATTCCCAAGAATATGTTTTGAACTTAATAGATACTCCAGGGCATGTTGATTTCTCTTATGAGGTTAGTAGATCTCTTCAAGCTTGTGAAGGCGCCTTACTTGTTGTTGATGCAAGTCAAGGAGTAGAAGCTCAAACCTTAGCTAATGTTTATCTTGCCTTAGAAAATAATCTTGAAATAATTCCTGTTTTAAATAAAGTTGATTTACCTGGGGCTGATGCTGAAAAAATAAAACAAGAAATAGAGGAAATTATTGGACTAGATACATCTAATGCAATAAATTGTTCAGCAAAAACTGGAGTTGGTATTAAAGATATTTTGGAAGCAATCGTAAGAAGAGTTCCTCCTCCTCAAGATGAAATTAAACTACATACAAAGGCACTGATTTTTGATTCTTATTATGATCCGTACAGGGGAGTTATTGTTTATTTCAGGGTGATATCTGGGTCTCTAAATAAGAGAGAAAAAATATTATTAATGGCAAGTAAGAAAAATTATGAACTAGATGAGATAGGAATAATGGCGCCTGATCAGCAGCAAGTTGATGAATTACATGCAGGAGAAGTTGGTTATTTAGCTGCTTCTATAAAATCAGTTGCTGATGCGAGAGTGGGAGATACGATTACTCTTTTAAATTCACCTGCCAATGATCCTTTGCCTGGATATAAGACAGCAAATCCTATGGTTTTTTGTGGCTTATTCCCGACTGATGCTGATCAATTTCCAGATTTAAGAGTATCACTAGAAAAATTACAATTATCTGATGCGGCTTTAAAATATGAGCCCGAAACCAGTAGCGCAATGGGATTCGGATTTAGGTGCGGATTCCTAGGACTTCTTCATATGGAGATTGTTCAAGAAAGATTAGAAAGAGAATATGACTTGGATCTAATCGTAACGGCACCATCAGTTATTTATAAAGTTAATTTAAATCAGCAAGAACATATCTTTATTGATAATCCTTCTACAATTCCTGATCCACAACTTAGAGAATCAATAGAAGAGCCTTATGTGAAAATGGAAATTTATGCTCCCAATGAATTTAATGGAACATTGATGGGTTTATGTCAGGAAAGAAGGGGAGTTTTTATAGATATGAAATACATAACAACAGATCGAGTTACCTTGATTTATGAAATTCCATTAGCAGAAGTTGTTACAGATTTCTTTGATCAAATGAAAAGTAGAACCCAAGGGTATGCATCAATGGAATATCATTTGATTGGCTATAGAAAAAATGATCTTGTTAGATTAGATGTTCTAATAAATTCAGAAAGAGCAGATCCATTAACTTCTATTGTTCATAAAGATAAGGCTTATGGAATTGGCAGAAGTTTAGTTGAGAAATTAAAAGAGCTTATTCCAAAACAACAATTTAAAATACCTATTCAAGCATCAATCGGTAGCAGGATTATTGCAAGTGAAAGCATAAGTGCTTTGCGAAAAGATGTTTTATCTAAATGTTATGGCGGGGATATTTCTAGGAAAAAGAAACTTTTAAAGAAACAAGCCAAAGGTAAAAAGAGGATGAAGGCAATGGGTAAAGTTGAAGTCCCTCAAGAAGCTTTTATGGCAGTCTTGAAATTAAACCAGTAATTTCTTTTAATTTAAAATTTACAGCTATTTATTTTTAAAAGAATTGGGTATATTTCATTTATATCTTTAAAAAAAGATTTTGGATATTAACTCATTTAATCGTGTCGGCGCAAATATCAGAAAAGCTGGATTTTTAATTGTACTTTTTTATCTTCTTGTTGTTTTAATAATGAAATTTTTAGAGGCCAATAATTTTTTTGGCTATTCATTTTCAATGTTAAGCAATGATATCTTTGCCCCTCCTTCTCTTAATCATTTTTGTGGCACAGATAGATTAGGAAGAGATGTTTGCTTAAGAACTTTGCAAGGATCATCATTAGCGATAGAAGTTGTATTCTTAGCTATTCTTTTTTCATTAAGTTTGGGTTTGCCATTGGGATTATTAAGTGGATATTTTGGTGGTTTTTTTGATAAATGCTTATCACTAATAATGGATACTATTTTTTCAATACCTGTAATTTTACTTTCAGTTGTTGTGGCTTTTGTATTGGGTAAGGGTATCCTTAACGCGGCTTTGGCATTGTGTATTGTTTACTCTCCTCAATATTTTAGATTAATCAGAAATCAGACAATATTGGTTAAATCCGAAACTTATGTGGAGGCAGCTCAAGTTGCAGGAGCTGATGTTAAAAAAATTATTTTTAAATATATTCTCCCAAATGTAATAACACCATTGCCTATTCTGCTAACCCTAAATGCAGCAGATGCTGTCTTGGTATTAGGAAGTTTAGGATTTTTAGGCCTTGGCGTTCCTGCGGATGTCCCTGAGTGGGGAAGTGATTTAAATCTGGCTCTTGCCGCTTTACCTACAGGTATCTGGTGGACGGCTTTGTTCCCAGGTTTGGCAATGTTTTTTTTAGTTTTAGGTCTTTCTTTTATAGGAGAGGACCTTGAAGAAATTTTTGATAGTCAAAATTCTGAATAAATTTAGTTATCTGTAACAGGATCAAGTTCTCCTTGATCATTCAACTTTGGATATTCTTTAGCTGATTTTTTATACACCGCAGCTAATTCTGGGTAACACCATTCAAAAAGTGTTTTTTGATATTCATCCATATTTAACCCTTCTCCATTAGCGGGCAATATACCTTTATTTTTTCTTTGGCGAACAGCTTCAAATAATAATATAGAAGCAGCAACTGAAACATTCAGAGATTGAACCATACCTCTCATAGGTATAAAAATTGATTGATCAACCATTGATATAAGTTCATTACTTAGTCCCCATTTTTCTGCTCCTAAAACAAAACATGTATTTTGAGAATAATCAAAATTTCTATAATCTACTGATTCACTATTAAGAGTCGTTCCATATAATTTAAAACCCTTACTCTTTAAATCAGATATTGCAGTGATAGTGTTTTCATGATTATTCAGTTTTACCCATTTTTGACTTCCTTGTGCGGTACTATTGAAAGTCTTAACGGCATTCGTTTTGCTAATAAAATTTGCTTCGAAAACTCCTGCCGCATCACATGTCCTTAATATCGCAGATAAATTATGTGGTTTATTGACATCCTCAACTAAAACAGTCAAGTTTTTCATTCTGCAATCTAAAACATTTTTGATTCGTTCAAATCTTCTCGGCAAAATTGACATATATAATTTTTTCATACTTTTAAAGTATATTCAAAAAATATTGATTACCTATTAAATCTCTTGGTTTATAATATTTTGGTAGTTTAAATTAACTCAATGGCATACATAGAATGGGACTATACATTAATAACAAGTATGGTAGAAAAACAAGGGTGGAATTTACCTGATCGTGAATCGGAAGAATGGAATAAATTTAACGATGAATTAGGAGAAAAAATGCGAAGTGTTGGACTTATTTTTGAAAAATATTGTAAATTTACTCCTGATGTAGGAGAAGGAGTTCATCTTCTAGATGACTGATCATAAATAGTTTTAAACCATTGATGTATCCCTTAATCAATGGCTTATTAATAAATAAGATAATATATTTTCACTAAATTAGAACTGGCAATTATTAAGGCTTTATAAAGCTTGTACTATAAAAAAAATTTTTTATTCCACAAAAAAGTTTTTTAATTTCTATATTTGAATAAAAATATGAAAAATAAATTAACCTTTTTATTCGATGGTGGTTGTCCACTTTGTTTGAGGGAAACAAATTTTCTTAAAAAAAGAGATATCTTAAATCAAATTGCATTTATAGATATTAATAGTAAAGATTATGATCAAAGTCTTTTTAATGACATCTCATATTCAGAAGCTATGTCCAACCTGCATGGGATTATGAAAAATGGTGAAATTATTAGGGGACTAGATGTACTTGCATATTCTTATGAATTAGTTGGTTTAGGTTGGGTTTACTATCCCTTGAAGATTAAATTGTTATCCCCAATATTAAGACTGGTATACAAATATTGGGCAAAATATAGACTTCAAATTACAGGTAGATCCGATATTGAAAAACTTTGTACCTCACAATGTGAACAATAAATATGGAAAGTATCGACATAGACAGAATAATAGAAATGTGTTGGGAAGATAGAACACCCTTTGAAGCCATCGAGTATCAATTTGGTTTAAAAGAGGAAGATGCGATAAAAATTATGCGTCAAAATCTTAAACCAAAATCCTTCAAAGTCTGGAGAAAGAGAGTTTCGGGAAGAAATACAAAACATATGGCGCTTAAAGATTCAACTAGATTTAAATCTACTCATAAAAGAAAATTATAAATTTTGAAAAATCTTTCTACTAAAACTTGTCCTGTTTGCAAGAGGCCGTTCGAGTGGCGTAAAAAATGGAAAAACTGTTGGGATGATGTTATCTACTGTTCAAAAAGATGCAGTAACAGGAAGTCGCAAAGATGAAACAAGTATCAATTATTTTCCCGAATCAACTTTTTAGAGAAAGCTCAATCTTAAAAATAAATTGTGAAATTTTGATTTTGGAAGACTCATTGTTTTTTGGAAACGATAAATTTCATAAATTAATTAACCATAAAAACAAGTTAGTTTTTCATAGAGCATCTATGCTCGCTTATAAAAATTATTTAGAAATATCTGGCTTTAAAGTTTTATATATCGAAAACAAGAATAACATTTCTACTGTTGACTACTTAACGGAATTTATTAAAGATAAATATCAGAAAATAAATCTCATTGACCCTCATGATTTTTTAATAATGAAGAGGATTAATAATTTTGTTGAAAGTAATAATTTAGATTTAAATATTTTGCCTTCTCCTATGTTTATGAGCAGTGAAGATTTAAAAGAGTTATTTGCATCAAATACAAAAAAACCTCTTATGGGGAGATTTTACGAGAATCAAAGAAAGAGCCAAAAGATTTTAGTTAATCCTGATGATACACCTGAAGGTGGTAAATGGAGTTTCGATGAAATGAATAGAAAAAAATTACCAAAAAAGATTAACATACCTGATACACCTAAATTAAAAAAAAATAAATTTGTAGTTTATGCAGAAAGGTCATTAGCCAATTTTGATATTGAGTTTATTGGAGAAAGTAATAACTTTTTATATCCAACTAATTTTGATGAGGCAGATGAATGGTTAAATGATTTTTTTAAACACAGATTTTTCTTATTTGGAGATTATGAGGATGCTATTTCTAGAGAAAATTCTTTTTTATGGCATAGTTTACTTTCTCCTCTTTTAAATAGCGGCTTATTAACTCCAGATGTAGTAGTAAATAAAGCATTACTTTTTGCAAAAAATAATAATGTTCCTATTAACTCTTTAGAGGGCTTTATTCGTCAAATTATTGGATGGAGAGAATTTATTTGCCTCGTCTATAAAAAGTATGGAACAAAGATGCGGAACAGTAATTTTTGGAATTTTGAAGATAAGCCAATTCCAAAATCTTTTTATCAAGGAAATACAGGAATTGAACCAGTAGACATTGTTATAAAAAATATTATTAAATTTGGTTATTGTCATCATATTGAGCGGCTAATGATTGTTGGCAACTTTATGCTTCTATGTAGAATTCACCCCAACCAAGTTTATAAATGGTTTATGGAAATGTTTATTGATTCCTATGATTGGGTTATGGTCCCAAATGTTTACGGAATGAGTCAGTTTAGTGATGGAGGTATCTTTTCAACAAAGCCATATATATCAAGCTCTAATTATGTAAAGAAAATGTCTAATTTCAAAAGTGGCCCATGGTGTGAAATATGGGATGGCTTATTTTGGAGATTTATTAAAGATAATGAAAGCTTTTTTAGAAAGCAATATCGTCTGGCAATGTTAACGAGAAATCTCGATAAAATGTCAGAGGAAAAATTAAATAATCACTTAAAAACGGCCGATAAATTTTTAAGAGATATTCAATAAATTAAGAGTAATAACCTAATGTTGTTTTTGAAAAATTAAAAGAATATTATGTTATGAAGAAATATTAAGTACGGATGCTAACTTAGAAAAAATTAGATTTATCTAGTGGAAATTGGAATACTTTTTTTAAAAAGTAATTCGACGGGAATTATCACTTTTTCTGAATTAGATTGGATAACTACCCATCAATCTAATTTCACTAGGCTGGAGGAATCCATAGCAATTAAATTAGGCAGAATGCTTGATGCAGGATCTATCAATATTGGTTGCCGTTTGAAATCCTGAATAAGTTTTATTTTAATAATGAAGTATCAAAAAGAGAAAAAAATATTTTTTCGGGAAAGAATCCATTCTTTAAATATCTTTCTTTTTTTAGGATTTAATCTTTCACTTATTTCTATCTTAGGTTTTATTTGGTTTAATTCTGCAATTGAAAAAGTAGTTTAAATTTTTGAATTTTTTGTATATTAAAGTTATATTTAAAAATTAATTATATTTTGAGCATAGGATATTTACAAAGAAAGGCAGCTTGGGAAATTTTATTAAAAGTTAGTTCTGGTGATTTTTCTGATCATGCTCTTGAAAAGGTTTTAAAAAATTATCAATTTAATCCTCTTGATATAGCTTTTATTACGGAATTATCTTTTGGATGCATAAGGTATAGAAAATTTCTTGATCTTTGGACGGATCATACATCAAAAATTACTCATAAAAAGCAGCCTCCAAAGTTAAGATGGCTTTTACATATAGGTTTGTATCAACTATTGAAAATGGATAAAATTCCATTTCCTGCTGCTATTTCTACCACTGTAGAAGTAGCTAAAAAAACAGATTTAAATGGTTTAGCGGGAACTGTTAATGCGATATTGAGAAATGCATCTAGAAAATTAGAACAAAAAATCTTTCCGGAATTATCTTCTGATAGAAAAGAAAGAATTTCATATCTTGAATCATTTCCATTATGGCTTGTGAAGGATCTTTATAAATGGGTCGGCAATAGCGAGGGTGAAAATATCATTAAGGCATTTAATAAAAAACCATCAATTGATTTGAGAATTAACCAATTAAAAACTAATTTAGATAACTTTTTGAAAGTACTTCATGAAAATAATATTGATGCTGAAATTATTAATGATTTACATAATGGAATTACTTTAAAATCTAATCCAAGATCTATAAAAAATTTACCAGGGTATAGTGATGGACTTTGGACAATTCAAGATAGATCTTCTCAGTGGATAGCACCTCTTTTAAATCCAAAAGAAGGTGAAAAGATTTTAGATGCTTGTGCAGCTCCAGGAAGTAAGTCTACTCACCTTGCAGAATTAACAAATGATAGTGCTGAAATCATTGCCGTAGATAGATCAGCAAAAAGATTGAAAATACTTGAATCAAATTTAGAAAGGTTAAATTTAAAATCTGTAAATATCCTCAAGGCTGATGCAACAAGTTTGCTTGAATTAAATCCAAAGTTTATATCTTATTTTGATAAAATTTTGTTAGATGCTCCTTGTTCTGGGATTGGAACTCTATCTAGGAATCCAGATTCTAGATGGTCTTTAAGTAAAGAAAAAATAAAATCCTTAACCTTATTGCAGGAAAAACTATTAAAGAGTATTTTTCCTCTTTTGAAAAAAGATGGAACTTTAGTTTATTCAACTTGTACTATTTGTCCCGATGAAAATAATCTATTAATTGAACGATTTATTGAAAAAAATAAAGGTTTAAAATTGATAAGCCAAAAGCAAATTTTACCTAGCTTAGGATATCCTGGAGATGGATTTTATTCTGCAATAATTTCTAATAAATCTTAAAAATATAATCTATTTTTTAATTGGGATTTTATAAATTTCACTTATAAATCTCTTCCATAAATATGCTGCATTTCCACTAGATAATTCAGATTCTTTGTTATTGTCGTAACCTATCCAGATCCCTGTTGTAAGGTTATCCAATGAACCAATAAACCAAAGATCTTTATTCCCATCAGATGTTCCTGTTTTTCCATAAATTTTTTTTCCTTTTATAGAGGCTGCTTTTGAGGTTCCCTCTTTTACAGATTTTTCAAGAAGTTTATTTATTTTTTTGTTTACTTTAAAATCTAATATTTTCTTGGAAATAAATTTGTTTTCCCAAATAGTTTGATAATTTAAAGACTCTATTTTTTCTAAGATGTTAGGGCTTTGAATATTTCCATTATTATTTATTGCAGAATATGCATTTGTAATGTTTAAAAGATTATCTCCATATGAGCCAATAGCTAATGATGGGAATTCCTCAAACTCATGCTTATAACCTAGTCCAAATGAATTTGCCAATTTAATAATATTTTTTAAGCCGATTTTTTTTGTGATTGATATTGGAACGATATTTGATGAACTTTTAAATGATTCAAGCAAAGATATTGAACCTCTATATTCTTCTGAAAAATTTTTTGGGCAATAACTTTCCCAGCATCTTGGTAAATCTTCAAATTTATCTTTTAATTTTATTCCTTCTATTAATGCAGCAGCATAAGGAATTATTTTAAAAGTAGAACCTAAAGGTCTTACAGATGTAATCACTCTATTATATTCATTAATTGACGGATTTCTGCTTGTTATCATCGTCTTGATTAGTCCTGTGCTTGATTCAATTGATAAAAGAGCAAACTCAATTTCTTTAGGCCCAGCAAATCTTGATATTTTTTGGGCTTTTCCTTGCCAATCTTTGTTGATAGAAGATTTAATTCTTAAAAACTTATAATCATTTTTATTGTCAATTTTTTTATCTGTTTCCTCAAGAATAAAATTTATTAGTAATTTATCATCTAAAAAATTATCATTTTTTTGATAATTTAGGTTTATTTTCTCTTTAATAGCCTTATTCTTATCTGCAAGAGAAATATATCCATCAACATACATTGATTCAAGAACTTTATTTCTATTTTTAATAGCTAATTCTATATTTTGATATGGTGAATAAATTGATGGAGCTGGTGCTAAGCCTGCAACTAATGCGATCTCTGATAATGTCAATTCTTCTATTAGTTTTCCAAAATAAACTTGAGCAGCCTCGTTCACCCCATAAGCGCCTGATCCTAAATAAATATTATTTAAATATAATTTTAAAATTTGATTCTTGTTATATCTAAATTCAAGTATGAGTGATAAAAAAATTTCTTTAATTTTTCTTTGAAAACTTACATCATTATTTAGAAAAAGTAATCTGGCAACTTGTTGAGTAATCGTACTTCCTCCCTCTTTAACATAACCACTTCTAATATTTTGAATAAGAGCACGTGAAATGCTTTTTAAATCTATTCCGTTATGTTTAAAAAATCTTTTATCCTCCGAAGATATAAAAGAATGTTTAAGAAAAAATGGAATTTTATGTTTACTATTATCTATTTCGAATTTGCGGCTTAATTTGCTTAATATCTTATTATTAGAAGATAATATTACATAAGAATAATTGGTTATCCGAGACCCTTTCTTTTTGGTTAAATCAAATTTTAATGTAGTAAATATTAGACTAAAAAAATAAAAAGATATTCCAGAAAAAATTAAAATTGGAATTATTAAAACAAAAGATTTGGATTTTATCTTTTGCACTTTAAGCAACTAAAAAACTATGTCCTATCGCTAAAGCTGTAACTAACATTCCAGTTATAAGGAATGGTTGGGCACTTGCTTGATATTTGACATCAAACTTTAGAGGATCTCGTAGTAACCACATATCTTGAAATGTAATTTGAGGTATTACCAATAAAACCAAAATTACAGAGGCTAAATGTTGACCAATAATGACTAATACTACAACCATTGCTAATTGAAAAATGTCAATCAGGCCAGCACTTATTCTACTTGCATTTTTAATTCCAAATACTACTGGTAAAGAATTTAAGCCTAGCTTTGAGTCCCCTTCAACACTTTTGAAATCATTAATAACAGCAATTCCAAGTCCTGAAAGGCTATAAGCAAGCGTTAGTAATGCAGTCACAATAGTTAATTTTCCAAACAAGGCTTGTCCTGCCCACCAAGGTAAAGCTATATATGATGCGCCTAATGCATAATTTCCAAGCCAACCATTCTGTTTTAATTTAAGGGGTGGAGCAGAATATATATAACTAACAAAAGATCCTCCTAATGCTAAAAGCAAGAGGGAGGGAAAGTTATGTTTAGCATATAAATCTAATAGAAAAGCAACAATTAAACCTGCAATAAGTAATACCCAAATTTGAATTTTTACATCTTTAATTGAAATTTTTCCAGAGGGAATTGGTCTATTTGGTTCGTTAATTGCATCAATTTCTTTATCAAAAAAATCATTTATGGTTTGTGTATAACCTGCCAGAAGTGGCCCACTCATTAACATACATGCTAGTGAAGCTAAAACATTACTAAATGTCCATTCAAAATTTCCACTTGCAGCTGCTCCACAAATAACTCCCCATATCAAAGGGATCCACGTGATGGGCTTCATTAACTGTATACGAAGTTTCCATATACTTGAAGTTTCAGATGCACCCTTAATTCCTAATAGTTGTTTTGGATCATTCACTTTACTCTTTAACCTTTCTCAATTTCTTCTGGGAAAAACCAGTTTTGCTCACCATTCTGAAATTTTGCGGTGATTCCAATACTCCGGCCATCTGTCATCTTATAGCCTGTTATTACGGCTTTAGGATTAGAGGATATTTGATCAATTAATTTTGCTGGTAGTCTATCTTTTACTTTGTTAATGTTAATTTTGATTTTACTACCGATTTTGGGTAATAATTTTGTTTCAGCCATAAGAGGTAAAATGGAAGCTATTATGCAAGATTAACAGTATTTGGACAATTTTTACTAAAATGGTAGCTCTTCGTTTAATTCCTTGTTTAGATGTCGCTAATGGCAGAGTAGTTAAAGGTGTAAATTTTGTTAACTTAAGAGATTCAGGTGATCCTGTTGAATTGGCATGTAGATATTCTGATGAAGGCGCAGATGAATTGGTATTTTTAGATATTAGAGCGAGCGTTGAAAATAGGAATACATTAGTTGACCTTGTTTCTAGGACAGCAAAATCAGTAAAAATTCCTTTTACAGTAGGCGGAGGTATAGATTCTGTTTCTTCTATTAATGATCTTTTAAGAGCAGGAGCGGATAAAGTGAGTTTGAATTCCTCAGCCGTAAGAAATCCCGATTTAATTTCTGAAAGTTCTAGAGAATTTGGTACTCAATGCATCGTTATAGCGATTGATGCTCGAAGAAAAGTTAATAAGGTTGGTGAGTGGGAGGTATATGTAAAAGGAGGGCGAGAAAATACTGGTATAGATGTATTAAGTTGGGCAAAGAAAGTTGAAGATTTAGGCGCAGGGGAAATATTGCTTACTTCAATGGATGGTGATGGAACACAGAATGGATATGATTTGAATTTGACAGAATCTGTTGCAAATATTGTTGATATTCCAGTTATTGCTTCCGGAGGGGCAGGCTCCCTAGAAGATATCTATGATGTTTTTAAAGAAGGCAGGGCTTCAGCAGCTCTTTTAGCATCATTACTTCATGATAAGAAACTTACTTTAAAAGAAATAAAAACTTTCCTACTCGAAAAAAAACTACCAATTAGACCATATGAATAAAAAATTTAATTTAATCCCAAAAAGAAATAAGCTTAAAATTTAAAAATGAAATTCACAAAAACTTCCGAAGTCAAAAATATATTTAATAAAATTTCTTATAAATATGACTTTTTAAATAACTTATTAAGTTTTGGGCTGCACAGATTATGGAAAAGGAAGTTAGTTAATTTATTGGAACCTTTAAATGGTGAAGATTGGGCTGATTTGTGCTGCGGAACTGGAGATTTAGCGTTCTTAATTTCTGAGAGAGTTAGTCCAATGGGCTCAATTACTGGAATTGACAGTGCAAAAGATATCTTAAATATTGCAAAGAAAAAATCAGAGTTAAAAAAAAATCAATTTATTAAGTGGGAAATTCAAGATGTTTTAGAAATAAATGATTATTCAAAAAATTTTGATGGGATTTGTATGTCATATGGACTAAGAAACTTGAATAATGTTGAAGAAGGGCTAAGAAAGGTTTTTTATCTTTTGAAGGATAAAGGAAGAGCAGGATTTTTGGATTTTAATCACTCAACAAAACGTTCTTTATCCAATATTTTTCAGAAAATTTATTTGAGATTTATTGTAGTAACCATTTCGCGGCTTTTTAATTTAGGTCCGGAGTACGCATATATTGAAAAAAGTATTAGAAACTTTCCAAAGAAAAATGAGCTTATAAATATTGCTAAGGAAGTTGGATTTAAAAAAGCTGAATATAGGACTATTTTGGGGGGGCAAATGGGAATACTAATTTTAACTAAGTAAAGAATTTAGTTATTTATTTTTCTCCAGCAAAAAGAACACTTTCCCCATCTTTTGATTTCGCCCTGAGGAGTAGGGGAATTACAGAAAGTACAAATGCTCATATTATTTTGATGTATTCTGCTTGGATGCTTTGCCCAAACTATCTTTGCATTAGTCGCTTTAATAGTTTTATTCTTAATTTCATAATTTTGTATTATCTTTATTTCATTCAAAGTTATTCCAATTTTCTCGATTCTCTCTTTTAATTTATGCTTGTTATAGATTAAGGCTTGGCGCCATTGTGGATTATTAACCGCAATGGTAAGTATTTTTTTTTCAATATTTAATGGTTTGCATTCTTTAAATAGTTCCAAACCGATTAAGTTCTTCCAGTTTTCGTTGATTTTAGAAAGATTATTTAAGTCTCCCCATGATTTTTTGAAATTATCAAGACAATTTTTTAATGGATCTGGATTCCTTCTATTCACTATTGGCAAATACAGTTTGTCCAAGTTGTAAAATTTACTTATTAAGATTAAAGTTAATCTAATCTTCAAAAAGATGCTCATTGTTTTAATAAAGAATTTGTGAAAGTTATTGGATCTGCATCTAAGACAGTTTTTTACTTAAAAAAAATCCAGGGTCAATATCCAAATTGGAGACTTCTTTACAAAATAAAATGTAAAAGTACCGAAAATGAGCTAACAAAATTGCTTGGATATTCTGAAATAAAGAAGAATCAGCCAGTAGCGATAATCGCAAGAGAACAGTTTGCAGGGGTTGGCCAAAATTCAAAAACTTGGGTTTCTCCAAAAGGTGGAATTTGGTTAAGTGCAGCTTACCCAATATTTTCAAATGAATTTGCATGCAAAATATTTAATTTGTCTTTAGGTATTAAGTTATGTGAAATGCTTAGACAAGAGAATATAAATGTTTGTTTGAAATGGCCAAATGATATTTTTTTTGGTTCAAAAAAGTTGATTGGATTTTTACCAAGGGTAATAACAAGAGGCAAAGAAATTATCTATGTAAGAATAGGGCTTGGCATGAATGTTTTAAATTACACTCCATTCGAAGGTATTTCATTATCAAAAGTACTTCAAACGAAGAATATTAATCAACATTATTGGACAGCCAAAGTTCTTAAAGCTTTCTATGATTCAATTGAATGTAATAAGAAGAAAGAATATGTGATTAAATCTGCAAATAAGTTTCTTACTAAAAGTTTTTTACCTAGTGGTTATTGTCCTAATACATGGGAAATTAAAGATATTGATTCCAATGGGAATTTAAGAATTGAAAATAAAACTCAAATGAAGGTAATTAGAAGGTTTTGAATTTAATTAACTTTTAATTCAACTATTCTTCCATCCTTAAATTTGGCTATTTTTTTTGCGCGATTTGCAACTTCATCTTCATGGGTAACTAAAACTATAGTTATTCCGGATTCATGCAGTTTGTCAAAAAGATCTAATACATCTTCAGTGGTTTTTGAATCTAGTGCTCCAGTAGGTTCGTCTGCTAACAAAATTGCAGGGTTATTGATAATAGCCCTCGCAATAGCAACCCGTTGTTGTTGACCGCCGGATAGTTGGTTTGGACGATTATTCATTCTTTCTGAAAGGCCAACTTTTTTTAAGGCATTCTTACCTCGCTCTAATCTTTGTTCAGGATCAATACCAGCATAAATCATCGGCAAAGTTACGTTTTCAAGCGCAGTTGCGTCTGTAAGAAGATGAAATTGTTGAAAAACGAAGCCTAATTTTTGGTTACGTATTTCCGCGAGCTCATCGTCAGATAAATTTTCAACAGGAATACCATTTAATTTATAAATACCTTCAGATGGTCTATCTAGACATCCAATAATATTCATAGCTGTACTTTTACCTGAGCCACTAGCTCCCATAACAGCTAAATAATCACCTTTATTAATTTCTAAGTTTATGCTGTCTAAAGCTTTAACAGTTAGATCCTCTTTTCCATATGTTTTAGATATATTTTCTAAAATCGCTACTTTCTTAGACATTTATTGAAAAATTATTCTATGAAATATTGTTTGCAGTAGCAATAATATCTTTTAAGAAAGGAGTTTCTGAAACTGCAGTATTAGCTAATTTAAAAAGAGGATTAGAAAGGATTCCTCCAAGAGCAGTTACAGCCACGCAAGTATAAAGTGCAATTCTTAAGGGAGGTAATCCTACAATTCCCCAATTAATTTCAGGATATGATTTGACTATTTCAGAAGCTTCCTGTGGTTCTTTAACTACCATCATTTTTATCACTGAAATGTAATAATAAATAGATATAACTGAAGTTACTAATCCAATTATTACTAATAGATATTGATGATTTGCCCAACCTGCAAAGAACAAGTATATCTTTCCAAAAAATCCTAACATTGGAGGTAAACCTCCAAGAGATAGAAGACAAAGGCTTAAGCCTAATGTAATGAGAGGATCTTTTTGGTAAAGTCCTGAGTAATCAAGAATTCTGTCAGAACCAGTTCTTAGCGAGAAAAGGATTACACAAGAAAATGCACCCAAATTCATAAACAAATATGCAGCCAAATATAAAACAGCAGCTGATAAACCATCTTGTGTGCCAGATACTATTCCTATCATTACAAATCCAGCCTGTCCAATAGAACTGTAAGCTAACATCCTTTTCATTGAGGTTTGAGCTAGAGCTACAATATTTCCTAGAGCCATGCTCAATATGGCCAAAATGGTAAATAAAAGTTTCCATTCTTCGTCAAAAGAAGAGAAAGTTGTGCTTAATATTCTTATTGCAAATGCAAAGCCCGCAGTTTTTGAACCAACAGATAAAAAAGCTACTACAGGTGTAGGTGAACCCTCATAAACATCTGGAGTCCATTGATGAAAGGGGACAGCTGCAATTTTAAATGCGACTGTTGATAAGACAAATACAAGAGCTAGAGAAGTAACGAAGGATGGCTTGTTGATAATCTCTAAACCTATTGTCGCTAAGTTTGTTGAACCACTTAATCCATAAAGAAAAGAGGATCCGTACAAATAGACAGCAGCAGCAGCTGATCCAACAAGGAGATATTTTAAGGCCGCCTCTGAACTTCTTGGATCTCTCTTGAGGTAACCAGAAAGTAAGTAGCTAGCTACAGATAAAGTTTCCAGAGAAATAAATACACTAATAAGGTCAGTAGATCCACACAAAAGCATTGCTCCAAGGGTGGCCGAAAGAACTATCGCAGCAAACTCGCCAATGGGGCTACCACTTTGTTCTGTATACCGCCAACTTATGAGTAAAGATACTAAGGTTGATAAAGAAATTATCGCTCTAAATGCAATAGCCAAATTATCTGAGTTAAAGGACCCAAGGAATGCGCTTTCTACTGGATTACTCCATTGCAATGCCAAACTAATAAGAGAGCTTCCAATTGATAAATAGCAAATTATTGGCGCCCATTTTGATGCAGTTTTTTCTCCAGCTAAATCTACAAGAAGTGTTCCAACAATACCTAGTAAAATAAAAGCCTCTGGAATAATGGCTTGAGCATTTAAATTAATTGTAAAGATTTCGTTGGGCACTTTATTAAATTGGATTAAATTAGATGTTTGATTGTAAGGGTCTAAGAGTTAATCTTAACTTGATTATAATTTGTGGGCATGATTTTTGAAATTTTCAGAAGAAATTACTTGAAAAAACTTCAAATAATCATAATATGCCTTAACTGAACAAAAACACCAATTTTTGAAATAAACCTTGGATCACACACTTGTTATTGTTGAAAGTCCCACCAAAGCAAAAACTATAAGAAAGTTTTTGCCTTCTAATTACGAAGTTCTCGCTTCAATGGGACACGTAAGAGATCTTCCAAAAGGAGCTGCTGAAATACCTGCTGCTGTTAAAAAGGAAAAATGGTCAAGGATAGGAGTTAATACAACAGAAGATTTTGAACCACTTTATATAGTTCCAAAAGATAAGAAAAAGGTTGTTAAAGAGTTAAAAGATGCATTGAAAGGTGCGACCCAGCTATTACTGGCAACTGATGAAGATAGAGAAGGAGAGAGTATTAGCTGGCATCTCCTGCAAATACTTAAGCCCAAAATACCAACTAGGAGAATGGTTTTTCATGAAATTACGAAAAAGGCAATTAATAAAGCTCTAGACCAAACAAGAGAAATTGATATGGAACTTGTTCAGGCTCAAGAAACAAGAAGAATATTGGACAGGCTTTTTGGATATGAATTATCTCCTTTACTTTGGAAGAAGGTAGCCCCTCGATTATCTGCTGGTCGTGTTCAATCAGTTTCTGTAAGACTTCTTGTTAGGAGAGAGAGAGAAAGAAGATCCTTTAAAAAAGCTAGTTACTGGGGGATTAAAGCTTCCCTATTAAAAGATAATGTTACTTTCGAAACTAAATTATTTAGTTTAAAAGGTCAAAAAATTTCTAATGGTTCCGATTTTGATGAACAGACCGGCAAATTAAAACAAGGAAATAAATCTTTAACAATTGGAGAAGAAAAAGTAAATGATTTATTGAAGAATTTTTCCTCAGAGGAATGGTTAGTCTCAAGAATCGAAAAAAAACCATCCACTCGTAAGCCAGTTCCTCCATTCACAACTAGCACATTACAACAAGAAGCAAACAGGAAGCTTCGTTTGTCTGCAAGAGAAACTATGAGATGTGCACAAGGGCTATATGAGAGAGGTTTCATAACGTATATGAGAACTGATTCAGTCCATCTTTCCGAACAAGCCACAAAAGCTGCTAGAGAATGTGTAAGTTCTATGTATGGAAACGAATATTTATCTGACTCACCAAGACAATTTAATTCAACTTCAAGAAATGCTCAAGAAGCACACGAAGCTATTAGGCCGGCAGGCGAGGTATTTAAAACACCTAAGGAAAGTAATCTAACTGGTAGAGACTTATCTCTTTACGATTTAATTTGGAAAAGAACTGTAGCTAGTCAAATGGCGGAAGCCAAGCTAACAATGATTAATGCTGAAATTAGCGTGGGGGATGGATTATTTAAATCGAGCGGGAAAAGTATTGATTTCGCAGGATTCTTCAGAGCTTATGTCGAGGGAAGTGATGACCCAAGTTCATCCCTTGAACAACAAGAAATTATTCTTCCAAACTTAACAACTGGAACATGTCTTGAAGTTACTAAAAAGGAATCTACTTTTCATGAAACTAAACCTCCGGCAAGATATACAGAGGCTGCATTAGTTAAAGTGCTTGAAAAAGAAGGGATTGGAAGACCTTCTACGTATGCAAGCATTATTGGGACAATAGTTGATAGAGGTTATGCGAATATATCCTCCAACACCTTGGCTCCAACGTTTACAGCTTTTGCGGTTACTGCATTACTAGAAGAACATTTTCCTGATCTGGTTGACACTACATTTACTGCAAAAATGGAGTCTTCATTGGATGAAATATCTTCAGGCAATCTTGAGTGGCTACCATACCTCGAAACTTTCTATAAAGGTAAAAATGGTTTGGAGGTAAAAGTTCAGAAAACAGAGGGTGATATTGATGGTAAAGCTTATAGACAAGTTGATTTCGAAGACCTTCCTTGCGTAGTCAGAATAGGCTCTAACGGACCTTGGCTAGAGGGTACAAAAATTGATGAATCTGGTAATGAAATTCAGGCGAAAGGTAATCTTCCAATGGATATTACTCCTGGAGATTTAGATATAAAGCAAGTTGATCAAATTTTAAGTGGCCCATCAGATCTTGGAACTGATCCAAAAACTGGGGAAAAAGTTTTTTTAAGATTTGGTCCTTATGGACCTTACGTACAATTGGGAAATAATGATCAAGATAAAGCTAAACCCAGAAGAGCTTCATTACCCAAAGAGTTGAAAACTGATGATCTAACTCTAGATGAGGCTCTTGTACTTTTAAGTTTACCTAGATTGTTAGGAGTTCATCCTGAAGGAGGAGTTGTTGAGGCTGATAGAGGAAGATTTGGTCCTTATATCAAGTGGACTAAAAATGAAAATGAATCTGAAAACAGATCCTTAAAGAAAGAGGATGATGTTTTTAAAGTTGATATAAAACGAGCATTAGAAATTCTTGCGATGCCAAAAATGGGTAGAGGTGGTCAAGAGGTACTTAAAGATTTTGGAAAACCGAAAGAATTTAAAGAAAAAATTCAAATATTAAATGGAAGATATGGGGTCTATCTAAAATGTGGCAAAACTAATGTTTCCCTTGCAAAAGATACTGACTTAGAAAAATTTACTATAGATGATGCTGTATCTCTTTTAGAAGAAAAACTAAAAGATAAAAAAGGGTCTACTTTAAAAAAAAAGAAAAGTAATAAAAAAAGCGATAGGAAAACGAAAAGTTAGAAAAAATATGATTTTAAAAAAAAAAGAATTTTTTTTATTAATTTTTTTAGTTTTCTTACAATCATGCTCTGGAGGGATGATTGGAAATTTTCTTGAAAGTAGTTTTAATGATTTAGAAAAAATAAAGAAACTAGAAAAGCCAAAAAATGTTCCAGAAAATAAAAAAATATTAGTAAACGAAAACAAAGAGATTAATGATAAAAAGAATAAAAAAATAAAGAAACTAGAAAAGCCAAAAAATGTTCCAGAAAATAAAAAAATATTAGTAAACGAAAACAAAGAGATTAATGATAAAAAGCATAAAAAAATAAAGAAACTAGAAAAGCCAAAAAATGTTCCAGAAAATAAAAAAATATTAGTAAACGAAAACAAAGAGATTAATGATAAAAAGCATAAAAAAATAAAGAAACTAGAAAAGCCAAAAAATGTTCCAGAAAATAAAAAAATATTAGTAAACGAAAACAAAGAGATTAATGATAAAAAAAATGAAAAAATAGAGAAAGTAGAAAAGCCAGTAAGTTTTATCGAAAATAAAAAAGATATAAATTCAGAAAAAATAACAAAACAAAAAAATAAAAAAATTAAGAAGTCTATAAAAAAAAGAAATATTGATCTTCAATCCTACAAAATAATATTTATCTTAAAAGATGTAGATCCGAAGGACCCTACTGAAGAGCTAAGTTCCATATTAAGTAATTCTGAGGTAAATTTTGAAATAGAAAAGATTGAACGTATCTTAGATTCAAAAAATAAAAGCATGAATAAAAATTAATTAAAAATATTCAATAAAAATGAAAATAACAACAAAAAATGAAGCATTAAATATTGTCGAGACGTCTTATTTAGCATCTCTTTCGTCTTTATTATGGGTTGCATTATATTATTTGCCAATTGGGGGAGCTTTCTTAAGGCTGATTTTACCCCTCCCAATAATTCTGTTGCACTTGAGAAGAGGAACTAAAATTGCATTGGAAGGACTCTTAATACAATTTCTGCTTTTATTGATAATAATGGGTCCCGTTAGAGGAACTTTATTTTTATTTCCTTATGGGATCTTATCTTTTTGGTTGGGCTGGTGTTGGTTTAGAGAAAAAAGTTGGAGATTTAGTATAACTGTAGGAGTTATTATAGGAACCCTTGGCTTTTCCCTACGCGTATTAGCATTATCTACGTTGGTTGGAGATAATCTTTGGGTATTAATCACTAGAGCAAGTTATGGTCTGCTAGAAAAGGTCATTGGATTATTTAATTTACCTTTTTCCCCCTCAATTTTAAGTATCCAATTAGGTGCAATTTTTTTAATAATTTTTCAAGAAATAGTTTATGTTTTAACAGTGCATGTTGTTGCTTATTCTCTGTTTCCAAGATTTAAATTAAATATCCCAGATCCTCCAAGATTGTTAAATAGCTTAGTTGATTTTAATAATTGAAAAAAGTAAAAATGTATAGTACAAAATTAGGGATTAATTTTTTTGGTAATGAATCCAATAAAAAAAGACAACTTAATAAGATAGAAATACTTAGAAACAATATTAAAAATTTAAAAATATTTCTTATAATTGCAGGCACTAATACATCTCAAATTCCAGGAATATCCGCTGCAGGTATTGATGCAAAATCAAGGAGAACAACTGCGCTCGCAGATGCTGAATTTTTGCTTGAGGGTGCTTCAAAAGATCATAAATATAAATTGCCTCTTCTTAACGCAGGTGTAACTCCCGCCCTTATCAGTCATGTTTGTTCAAAGCTTATAAATATTTATCCAGTTATTGTTCCTCTGGGAATAGGAGCAAAGCCTTATTTTAATCATTTGGTTGTAGAAGATAGAAATTTGGGCCCATCAAATTGTCTTACTACTGGTAAATCGATGACCAAAGAGAGAGTTTTAAATCTCTATGAAAAAGGTCTTACGATAGGAAAATCATTAAAACAACCAGTTTTAATTTCTGAATCTGTACCGGGAGGCACCACAACTGCGCAGGCAGTAATGGAAGCTTTTGGTTTGCAGGTGTCTAATTTAGTAGGGAGTAGTTTATTTAGAGCTCCAAGAGAATTGAGAAGACAAGTAGTTAAAAGAGGACTTTTCAATGCAAATTTCAAGGCTGATTTCGACTCTTTTGATGTTGTCGCAGCGGTAGGTGATCCTTTCCAGGCTTTCTCTATGGGTCTATTAATTGGTGCCAGGTCAGCAAAACAATCTGTAATATTATCTGGCGGAAGTCAGATGTTAGCGGTCATTTTGCTTGTATTAGAATTCTTAGATGAAAAAAATAAAGATGAATTTTTTGAAGATGTTTTTATTGCGACAACAGGGTGGCTTATGAAAGATAAATCTCTAAAAGATTTAGTAAATCTAATTAATGAAAAATTTGATATCAAATTATTAGGTCTAGTAAGTCCTTTGAATTTCAAATCTTCAAAATATAAAGAATTGAAGGATTATGAATTAGGTCATGTAAAAGAAGGTGTAGGTGCTGGTGGAATATCATTGCTTGCTTTCTTAGCTGGATTTAAAAATGAAGAAATAGTTTCATTGTGTCAACAAAATCTAGAAATAATGAAGGTCCTAGGTCAAATTTCTTTAGAGAAGGATTGCTAAATGTTTTTAAAATTTGCAACGAGAAGAGAATTTTTAAATTTTGGCAAGCTTTCGCTTTTATTTTTCTTAAACTCTTGCAGTAATCTTCCTAATAAGGTAAAGATTGCATTTCAAAATTCTTTTTATCCAGAATCTTTTAAAGATATAATTCCAAAAGATTGGAAGCAGGAAAAAATTAATTTTGAAAATATTCGGCTACAAAAAAATAGAAACACATTTTTCAATTCTGACTTGATTTTAATAAATGATGGATGGATTTCTAGTATAGATTTTGCAGAATTTGAAAAAATAAATGAACATGCACTGATCGAAAATTTGGATAAGAGATCGATAGATTTTTTGGGAAGTTTTAACCAAAATCAGAGAAGTAAATTATTACCTATTGGCGTTGTACCCTATACAATTATTATTAAAAATAATAAAGAATTAATAAATTCAGCCAGAACTTCTTGGGATTTTCTTCTTTCTAAAAAATTAACTGGGAAAATTATTTTTCCACAAAGTCCAAGAATAATATTGTCAATTTCTCAAAAAATTAGTTCATCTAATCCTTTAAAAAAACTCAAAAGTCAAGCAATGTTATTTGATGATAAAAATATGCTCAATTGGTTGATTAATTCTGATGCTTGTGTCGCAATTGTTCCTTATAGTCTCTGTTCAAAATATTTAAAAATAGATCCTAGGCTTTCTTTAGTTTTCCCAAACCAAGGCGTACCTTTAATGTGGCATTTTCTACTTAGTCGATCAAATCTAAATAATGAAATATTAATTCAATGGATTAAATCTTTAGAAAATAAATCAATAGTAGATAAATTAGTAAGCCAGGGTTGGTATCTACCATTCAAAAGTGATTATTTACAGAGTAAATATAAATCTGAGATGTTCCCCATTTCAAGCCCTTCTGAGAAATGTTGGGAAAATAGTTGGTCTTTCCCTGTCCTAACGAATGAACAAAAAATTAATCTTAAAAATTTCTGGAATGAGTCTTTAACCCCATAATCTTTTTTTAGGAGTTTCAATTAATAAGTTATGGGTTTGCTTTAATAAATTTGGTATATCTAATTTACTAGGACATTTAGGAACACATTCATTGCATTCTTGACAAAATGAGGAATTTTTTTCTTCCCACCAGTGGCCAGCTTTTCCTATTAAATTATATCTTTCTTTTGAAAATTCTAATTGACCATAACCAATAGATATATTCCTTAAACGAAGTAATTCTGGAATAGGTATTTCATTTGGACATGGAAGACAACATCGGCATTGTTCACATTTGGTTGAGTTTAATCTTTCATTAGCAACCTCCTCAATTTTATTCAGGGCGTTTTTTTCATGTTTTGTAAGCTTCTCGAAGGAGTTTCTCAGTTTATGCGCAAATTCAAAATCTTTTTTGTTTGTCGCCCCCAATGATAAAGTCGTAATGCCTTTTGCCAAGAGAAATCGATATGCTAATTCTAATGGATGAAAAGGCTTAGAGGCTTCTAACAAAATTTCACTAGGAGAATATAATCTACCTCCTTTATCAGCAGGCGATATTGCTAATACTCCCATACCTTTTTTTATAGCTTCCTCTGCCAAAGTAATTTTAGATTGATCTAAATAATGTAAATGTAGACTACAAAAACTAAAAACTTCACAGTTAATTGCTTCTTTAATTAATGAATAACTTCCGTGTGAGCTAAAACCAACTTGATCAACTAGTTCTTTCTCAAGTATCCATGATATGAATTTCTTGCCCTCCCCAGCAAGAACCCAATCTAGATGTTGTTTTAAGTTCAATCCATGAATTGCAAGATTATTAATTTTGTCGCGATTTAAATTTTTAAGAGACTTTTTAAAATTATTTTTTAAAAAGTCAAAATCACCCTTTGGTAAAATCTTGGAAGTAATCACCCAATTTTTTTCTTTTATATTCTCTTCTATTGCTAGTTTTTTTATTGAATTTCCAATAAGTGATTCAGCATTACCATAAGAAGGTGCTGTCTCTATGTGGTTAATTCCTACATAATATGCATTTTTTACTATGCCATACATTTTTTCGAGGCTTTCAGTTGCTCGCATTGTCCCTAAAGTGAATAAGCTCACTTTCGCCCCTCTCCCAAATGATCTTTTTTGTGAATTAATAATCATCTAAATATGATCAATTTCTTTTTATTTACTCTTTAATTTATTTATAGTTGAAAATAATTTAAAGTAAATTAAAGTAAATACAAAATTTTGCAAAAATATTTATCTTGAATTTATGTTTACAGGAATAATCCAATCAATTGGAAAACTAAAACAAGAAAAAAATATTTTAGAAATTGAAATTCTAGGTAATTTATTTGATATGGCAATAGGTGACAGCATAGCTGTTGATGGAATTTGTTTGACAGTCAAAGAGATTTTTCAAAATAAATTTACTGTTGATGTTAGTGAGGAAACATTAAAAAAAACAACTTTAGGAGTAAAGTCAAACCTAAATCAGATTGTTAATTTGGAGCCTGCTCTTAGGGTATCTGACCGTCTAGGAGGTCATATAGTCAGTGGACATGTTGATGGCCTTGGAACAGTTGAGAATATAGAAAAATTGGAGAAATCCTGGCTTTTATCTATAAAGTGGAAAAATAATGATTTTTCAAAATATGTTGTTAATAAAGGCAGTATTTGTGTAAACGGTATAAGTCTTACAATTGCAAAATATGAGCAGGAAGGAGAAATATTTACTATTGCAATAATTCCTCATACTTGGCACAACACAAATCTGAATAAATTAAATTTTGGCGACAGCGTAAACCTTGAGGCAGATGCACTCATTAAATATGTAGAGAAATTACTTTTATTTAATAAAAATAGTAATCAAGATTTGTCTTCAAATAATATATCTTCGGAGTGGCTTAAAGAAAACGGGTGGTAAAATATATTTTTTAATTTAATGGAATCAGATAAATTGTTTTTGACTCTTTTTTAAGATCTATTTTAAATTCCTGACCAGGTTCTAGACCTAATTTTTTGGTATAGGCATGACCAATTAATAGGTTCCCATTGCCATGAACTTTAGTTTTGAATTCTGTCTGTCTGCCTCTTGAAGCTCTATTACCATTTTTCCCCTGACGACCATTTCTTATTTTGTAACCCTTAGCTTCGACAAGCGCCCTATAAAAACTTTTTCTTAAGATTCTTCCGCTAGGACCTACGTAACCACAACCTTTTGCTATCTCATCTTCAGATTTTTTACTTAATAATTTTGTTTTTTCAAGAAGTTCTTTCCCTTCTAGCATTATCTGACAAATTTATAATTATATATTCTTACTAAAAAGGAGAACTGTGGCAATATAAATTAAAAAAAATATATCTAATTTTTAAATTTAGATTTTTATAAAAGATACAAGATAATAAATAAAATAACCCATATTCCATCTACAAAATGCCAGTATAATTCAACAGCTTCCAATGGGAACATATTTTGACTAGTTAATCTTCCGCCATTGATTCTCGATTGCCAAGCAATAATTAGAATCATTAAAGTGCCTAATGTGACATGTAATCCATGAAAACCGGTAAGTGCATAAAAAGTACTTGCAAATAAATTATCTGTTAATCCAAAAGGTAAATGAAAATATTCAAATAATTGACATATTAAAAATATAAGTCCAAGAAAAGCAGTAAAAAATAACCATTTTTGGGAATCAGAGTTTTTATCTTTTAAAAGTGCTTTGCCTGCTTTATGGAAAGTTGCACTACTAACAAGTAACAAAATTGTATTAAGTGTAGGTATTGGTAGTTCTAATTCATAAATAGCACCATCAGGCAGTGGATTTACTGCTTTATAGGTTAAATAAGCAGCAAAGAATCCAGCAAAAGTCATTCCGTCGGCAATTAGGAAAGTTACAAGACCAAACATTCTGAAGTCTTCATGTGTTTCATTAACTTCAGAATTATTTTTTTGAATTTCTTTTGAGCTATCAAGAGTTGTCATATGTTTTTATTTTTGTTCAGAAATTTCTTTACCATAACCATAAGGTTCTTCAACTAATGGAGCTTCTCCTTCCCAATTTTCAACTGGAGGTGGAGAAGATGTTAACCATTCCGGTGTAAGAGCATTCCAAGGGTTATCTCCGGCATCTTTCCCATTTCTCACACTAAGTAACACATTAATTAAAAAAGGAATTGTACTTATAGCCATCAAAAGAGCCCCAAGGCTACTAATTTGATTAACAAACTGGAATTGAGGATCATATTCTGCAACTCTTCTAGGCATTCCATTTAAACCAAGCCAATGTTGAGGAGCAAAGCACAAGTTAAATCCAATAAAGGTAATGATAAAATGTAAAATTCCTAATTTTTCATTCAGCATTTTTCCAGTTACTTTAGGAAACCAATGATAAATTGAAGAGAAAATAATAAAAACAGTCCCTCCATAAACTATGTAATGAAAATGTGCTACAACGAAATAAGTATCATGTACGTGAATATCGAAAGGTACTTGTGCTAAAGCAACTCCTGTAATACCTCCAAAAACAAAATTTATAATAAATCCGCAAGAGAATAGCATTGCACTATTGATGGAAATTTTACCTCCCCATAATGTTGCAACCCAATTGAAAAATTTTATACCCGTTGGAACAGCAATAAATGCTGTGGCTATAGTAAAGAACAATCTCATCCAAGGGGGTGTTCCACTAGTAAACATGTGATGCGCCCAAACAACTAAACCTAAAACTACTATCCCCATTATTGAAAAAACCATCGTTGTATATCCAAAAAGTGGTTTTCTAGCATGTACAGGAAGTATTTCACTTACTAAACCAAAGGCGGGAAGGACCATAATGTATACAGCTGGATGAGAATAAAACCAAAATAAATGCTGATAAACTACTACATTGCCACCTAAAACAGGATTGAAAAAACCTGTATTAGCGATGATATCGAAGCTAAGTAGAATTAAAGTACCGGCTAAAACAGGAGTCGATAAAACAACTAATAGACTTGTCCCAAGCATTGCCCAACAATACATTGGCAATTGCATAAGTTTTAATCCTGGTCTTCTTAATTTGATAATGGTCGCGATAAAGTTTATTCCACCAAATATAGAACTGCCTCCGAGTAATAGAACGCTCAGAATCCAAATGATTTGTCCTGATTGAGGAGTAGTTATGCTCAAAGGTGGATAAGCCGTCCATCCAGCTTGAGCAGCACCATCAACAAAATAGCTTGCCACCAGCATCAAACCTGAAGGAGGAATTAACCAAAAAGCTACGGCATTTAGTCTTGGGAATGCCATATCTCTCGCACCTACATAAAATGGAATTAAATAATTTCCAAAAGCACCGTTAACTACAGGTACTATCCAAAGGAATATCATTATTGTTCCGTGTAGAGTTAAAACTTGGTTATAAACATCTCTTGGCATAAAATCAGACATTGGACTGGTTAGTTCAATTCTTATAGCGCTCGCCAAGGTTCCTCCTATTAAATAGAAAAGAAAACCGCAAACTAAGTATTGTATCCCAATTACTTTATGATCAAGGCTAAAACTAAAGTATCTAAACCAGCCTTTAGGTTGAAGACTTTCATTATTAGTTTTTTGCGGATCAATTGATATTGTCATAAATTTACCTCTGGTTTTTTATTTTTGTTAAACCATTCGTTGTAATCAGATTCTTCTTCAACAATTATGGAGGCTCTCATGCCTCCATGATATGGACCACATAATTCCGCGCAAATTATCGGATATTTTCCTACTTTTGTAGGGGTGAAATTTAGAATAGTCGGTTGACCAGGGATAATATCCTGTTTAATTCTGAACTCTGGGACCCAAAAAGCATGAATGACATCTTTGGATTCCATTTTCATTGATACTTTTTGGTCAACAGGAACGTGTAGTTCTCCTGATATGAAATTGCCTTTGGGATAATTGAATAGAAATGCAAATTGCATAGCTGAAACTTCAATTGATAAATTATTTATTGCTATTTCATTATCAGAAGTTTGACTTATTCCAGCCCATATTTTTTCAGTATTAGAACTCATCATTTCGTGATTATGATTTAGTTCCTTCATCCCTCCCATTCGATCGTAGATGTTGTAGCTATATAAACCTATTAATAAAACAATTATTGAGGGGATAATTGTCCATACAATTTCTAAACTTAAATTTCCCTCTAAAGCAATACCATCGCCGATCTGATCATTTCTTTTCCTAAACTTATATAAGCTATAGGTAACTGCTATTGTCATTCCTATGAAAATAATTAATCCAATGATGAAAAGAATTTTAAAAAGTTCATCGTAAATTGGTGCATTAATACTTGCTTCCGCAGGTAGCAAATTCACATTAAAACCAATCCAAAAAGATGTAGCAAAAACGAGGGAAATAATTAGTATTAAATAAATGTTTTTATTTAACAATTGATGTCTAAAAATTTATCTATATTATCAAGATATTCAATTTATTTAATCCTGCATCCTTTGTTAAAAGAAAATCATTTAAATTCACAACTTCTTAAGATTTATGAAATAAAAGGCGTATTATTAATAACTTTTTAGGGTTATTTGTCAGGGAAAAAAGACTATATTAGTAAATTATTTTTTAAATTAAACATATTAATTTTTAATTAATGTTTGGTTTTTGAATCTAATTTATTATGCAAAATAATAGGTTTTATCCATTTGATTAGTAACCAATTATATAAATCAAAATATCTTGCAATTTTTAAAAGGTTGGGAAGTCATAGTGTATTTGCACTTATCGCACTAATCGTAATTGGAGGTGCTACGAGAGTCATGGAGGCCGGACTTGCCTGTCCAGATTGGCCATTATGTTATGGATCTTTTTTGCCTTTCAATCATATGAACCTAAGAGTATTTCTAGAGTGGTTTCATCGTCTAGATGCTTTTCTGGTTGGAATATTAATTCTTTTTAAATTTGCCCTTTCTATTATCTGGAAAAACGAAATTCCAAATTGGTTACCTAAAACTTATTCATTACTACTTTTTCTGGTTATTGTCCAAGGATCTTTTGGAGCTTTAACAGTAATAAACCTGCTTGATTCATATACCGTTACTGGCCATCTTTTAATAGCTTTTCTACTTCTCATTACAACAATTTCAATAAATCAAAATTTAGAAAATGAGGAAATAGAAGAGCCATTAATTTGGTGGAGATTATTATTGTTTGTTCCTCTTTTACTTACTCTGATTCAATCTTTTATTGGAGTCAGGCTTTCGTCGACATGGTCAGCAAATATTTGCTTATCTTTTAATAAACAATGCCTAATTCTAAATACTCATAAATTATTTGCTTTTCCAATTACTTTTTCAATTCTATTGGTTATTGCCACTGCAATTTATAAGAGAAGTTTGCTTGCTGAAAATTGGAAATATCTTTCAACACTTATTTTTCTCTTGTTTTCCCAAATTCTTTTGGGTGTGTTAAGTCTTAAAACAAATTTGAATGAACCTATATTCATTATTGGTCATCAACTTAACGCCTCTTTATTTATTGCAATATTAACAACATTAATTTTTAGAAATCCTTTAACAAAAAAAGGTCTAAACCACTCCCCAAATTCTCAAATGGTTGGTATGAATTCATGAACAGTAGCAACTTGGAAAACTTGAACTATAAATCTTCAATTATAGATGAAGTTGTACCTTCAAGAAAAAGATTAACTTTACCGCCTTGGCTTGAAATAGCAAAACCTAGGTTAATTCCACTTTTATTGGCAACAACTTTGGGAGGAATGGCTTTGACAGAAGAATGGCCTCTGTCTTCGCCGAAACTTATCTGTACTTTAGGAGGTGGTGCTTTGGCAGCAGCAGCAGCAGGAGCTCTTAATTGCTTGTGGGAAATGGAATTAGACAAGAAGATGACAAGAACCAGCAAAAGAGCCTTGCCAGCAGGAAAGTTGTCATCAGAGACTGTATTTTTAGCTGCCGTATCATGTACTTTGGCAGCTTCTTTGCTTTTAGTAAGTGGAGTAAATTATTTGGCTGCGGGATTAACTCTACTTGGTTTATTTAGCTATGTAATTTTATATACAGTTATTTTAAAACCTCGTACAACAAAAAATATTGTTTTCGGAGGAGTTGCTGGTGCGATACCACCTTTAGTTGGAGCATCTGCTGCTACAGGGCATGTAGGTCTTAGTGGTTGGTGGTTATTTGGTTTAGTAATGTTATGGACCCCAGCTCATTTTTGGGCACTTGCAATTTTGTTGAAGGATGATTATGCATCTGTTGGTATTCCTATGCTCCCTTCTGTAAAAGGATCTGTTTTTACTGCTAAAGCAATTTCTCGTTATGGATGGGCAACAGTTTTAATGAGTATTATGGGAGTTTTTGCTTTACCTGAAGGGGGCTTACTATACGGAATTATGTTATTTCCATTTAATGGAAGACTTTTGCAATTAATAAATGAATTAAAGAAATCTCCTGATGATCTTTCAAGAGCAAAGTCTCTTTTTAGGTGGTCTATTCTCTATATGTTTGGTATTTGTCTTTTGTTATTAATTTCCAGAACCCAACTATCCGTTGAATTTGAGCAGCAATCTAGGCAAATATTTTTATCTATATTATCCCTGCTTAGTAATTAAATTAGATGTAAAATGTTTTTTAAGAAATAGTAAGTTTGATGAATTATATAAAAGTTAAAGGACTCTCAAAATCTTATTCAGGAATTAAGGCTTTAAAAAATTTATCAATGGAAATTGAAGCTGGAACATTATTCGGAATACTAGGCCCAAATGGTGCTGGTAAATCAACACTTATAAAAATACTCGCTACTTTAATAGAGCCTGATAGTGGAGAAGTTTTAATAAATAATATTAATCTGATAAAAAATTCAAGGAAAATTAGAGAATTAATTGGTTATGTTGCCCAGGATATTGCTCTTGATAAAATCTTAACTGGACGTGAGCTTTTGGATTTTCAATCAGATCTATATCACATCAACAAGAACAAAAAATTTGAAAGGATAAAGAAATTAATAGATCAATTAGAAATGAATGATTGGATTGATCGAAAGTGCGGAACTTATTCAGGAGGAATGAAAAGAAGAATAGATCTTGCAGCTGGACTTTTACATTTGCCCCAAGTATTAATATTGGATGAACCTACAGTTGGTTTAGATATTGAAAGTAGAAATATAATATGGGAACTTTTGAAAGATTTGAGAAATAATGGAATGACTATTATTTTAAGCAGTCACTATCTTGATGAAATAGATAAATTGGCAGACAAATTAGTGATAATTGATGATGGAAGAGTTATAGCACAAGGGGCTCCTAAAGAACTGAAAAATAAATTAGGAGGAGATAGAGTAACTTTGAAAGTAAGAGAATTTAGTAATCAGGTAGAAGCAAAAAATATATGCCAAATTTTATCTTCAATAGATGGAATTAGTCAGATTATCATAAATGAAGCTCAAGGTTTCTCGATAAATTTTGTAGCAGATAAGGAAAAAGATTTACTTACGAAGCTCAAAGTGGAATTGGCCTTCTCAAAGTTTGAAATTTTTTCTCTTACCCAAAGTCAGCCAAGCTTGGATGATGTATATCTTCAGGCAACCGGGAAAACATTATTGGATGCCGAAATTTCTATGGCAGGGAAAAGAGACCTTAAAAAAGAATCAAAGCAATCAATGCGATAAAAAAAATTCTGGTTAACTAACTATAATGAAAATTAATTACTGCTAATTATGGAATTACAACAGTATAATTTATTTTTTTTATATCAAGAAACATTTGCATTAACAAAGAGATTATTTATTCAATTAAAAAGAAGACCATCAACTCTTTTAGCTGGAATATTACAACCGATAATTTGGCTTTTTTTATTTGGGGCATTATTCTCTAAAGCTCCTGAAGGTTTTTTACCAGGAGTTGATTCTTATGGGAATTTTTTAGGAGCAGGACTTATTGTTTTTACTGCTTTTAGCGGAGCCCTAAATTCTGGTCTTCCTTTAATGTTTGATAGAGAGTTTGGATTTCTTAATAGATTACTTGTGGCTCCTTTAACCAGTAGATTATCCATAGTTTTATCTTCTTTTTTTTACATAACAATCCTGAGCTTTGTGCAGAGTATTGTAATAATGATTGTTTCATACACTTTGGGATATGGATGGCCCAACTTATATGGTTTAGGTATTGTGTTTACAACACTAATTCTATTAGTTCTTTTTGTGACATCAATAAGTTTATGTTTAGCGTTTGTTTTGCCCGGACATATTGAATTAATCGCTCTTATATTTGTGATAAATTTACCTCTTCTTTTTGCAAGTACTGCTTTGGCTCCAATTTCTTTCATGCCAAATTGGCTTGGGTGGTTGGCTTCATTAAATCCATTAACTTTTGCGATCGAACCGATTAGAACTGCTTATACAGAAACTATGAATTTAGAATTAGTGGCTTTACACGCTCCATATGGTGATTTAACTTGTAAGAGTTGTATATCAATTTTATTTTCTTTAACAGTTTTATCCTTGATTATCATAAGGCCTCTGTTAAATAAGAAGTTAAATTAATAAATTTATGCTTTTAAAAAATCATCTAATAGAAGTTTTTAAAAAAGCCTCTTCAGAAAATAATTTTTTCCTTAAAGAGAATATTGTTCTTAAGTGGGTCCATAGATTTGGTATTGATTCTTTAAATGATTTATTAATCCATAGTCCAGTTCAAAAGGAAAATCATGAAGAAGAAAATCAAGAACAAATAACTTTAATTGATGAAAATCATGAAGAAGAAAATCAAGAACAAATTAAGCTTGAATCTTTTAAAAATTTAGAAAATTTAGAAGAAACAAATTGTGAGTCAAATTACTTAAAAATTTCTAACAATAATCAGCTATCTAATAATAAACAAGATTTTAATCAAATAAATCAATATATTAAAACCCCAAAATTACCACTACCTAATATTAAAAATTTAAGAAAATGGATTAATAAAGATAAAAAAGCTAGTTAGCTTTCTACATCATACCTGGCATGCCCATGCCTCCCATACCTGGCATACCCATTCCGCCCATACCTGGCATACCCATGCCTCCCATACCTGGCATACCCATGCCTCCCATACCTGGCATACCCATTCCGCCCATACCTGGCATGCCCATGCCTCCCATTGGATCTCCACCTGGTCCTCCTGGAGCTGGGGCTTCAGGCTCTGGAATGTCTGCCATCGCAACTTCTGTTGTGAGGAGCATAGCTGCAATAGATACAGAATCTTGAAGAGCTAATCTTATTACTTTGGTCGGATCTAATATTCCTGAATCTTTTAAATCCTCATATTTTCCTGAATTAGCATTGAAGCCTTTGTTAAGTCTTTTAATTTCAGCGACAACTACATCACCATTAAAACCAGCATTTTTTGCTATTTGTTTAGAAGGTTCCAAAAGGGCCTCTTTTAATATATTTATCCCTGTTCTTAAATCATCGGAAGATTTTTGGCTTAAATTTAAAAGGTCATCTGATATTTCAATTAAAGTTTGTCCACCTCCAGAAACTACACCCTCTTCAATAGCAGCTTTCGTAGCATTAAGGGAATCTTCGATTTTTAACTTTTTGTACTTCATCTCTGTTTCTGTTGCAGCTCCAACTTTGATAAGTGCTACTCCTCCAGCTAGTTTTGCTATCCTTTCATTGATTTTGTCCTGATCATACTCTGAGTCTGTTATTTCAACTTCTCTCTTTAATTTTTCTACTCGCTCTTTAACCAAATCTTTAGTGTCTTCGAAGGCAACAATTGTAGTTTTGTCCTTCGTGATAGTTATTTTTTTTGCTTTGCCTAAATCATTAATCGATACTTTATCAAGTGTCATCGATTTATCTTCACTAATTAACTGAGCTCCAGTAAGAATAGCAATATCTTCAAGGGCAGCTTTTCTTCTCTCGCCAAATAACGGAGCTCTTACAGAAGCTACATTTAACACTCCACTATTTTTATTCAAAACCAAGGTGGTTAAAGCCTCTCCTTCGATATCTTCAGCAAGAATTAGAAAAGGTGAGCCTGATTTCTGAATTTCTTCAAGTATTGGAACCAGATCAACTAAAGTTGAAATTTTTTGATCGGTTATTAATATTTTAGGGTTTTCAAGTTCACAAACTTGTCTTTCTTGGTCTGTTACGAAATATGGAGAACTATAGCCTCTATCAAAAGACATTCCTTCAGTTATATCTAATTCTGTATCTAGTGATTGAGATTCTTCGACAGTTATTACACCATCTGAAGTAACAATATCAATTGCCTTCGAAATTATAGATCCAATTTCTTCATCACCTCCAGCACTAACTGTTGCAACTTTTTGGATATCAGAACCACTTAATGAAATACTTTTGGAACTTAATTTTTCTAGAACAAAAGCCAGGCCTACTTCCATACCTTTTTTTAATTCCATAGGACTGGCACCAGAAGCAATATTTTTTAATCCTTCTTGAACCATCTTCTGAGTCAAAATGGTGGCTGTTGTTGTTCCATCTCCTGCACTCTCTTTTGTCTTGGACGCAACTTGTTCTATTAATTTCGCACCCAAATTAGAAATAGGGTTCTCAATCTCAATCTCTTTAGCAACTGTGGACCCATCTCTAACTATATCTGGTGAACCAAATTTTCTCTCTATTACTACGTTTTTTGCTTTTGGCCCAATTGTAACCTTAACCGCATTAGCTACGAAATTTACACCTTTTTCTAGCGCTTCTCTAGATTCATTAGAAAAACTCAACTGTTTAGCCATTTTTACTCGATCTTTTGTCTTATTCTAATCTCCCATAGAATCATTTTTAAGGGATATTTAATTAAGTGGGGAAAGCCGAATTTCTTTTGATTAGACATACAAATTAACTCAAATAAGAGTATCTTTAAGTTATGGAAGAAACAAATAATCTTATTTTTACTCTTACCGCAATCCTCGCGATTGCTATGACGCTGATATATTTTCCTTTAAGATTTTTTTTGACATTAACTGCTAGAAGTCGAAGACTAAAACTTTTACAAAAAATTAGAAGGTTGAGAGATGAATTAGGCCAGCCTTATGAAAGTACATAACTAAATACTCATTCCCCCGTCTATACTGATTGTCTGCCCTGTAATGTAACTTCCTGAATCACTTGAAACTAAGAATGATACTAATTTTGCAATTTGAGTACAACTTCCTAATTTCCCTAAAGGAATAACTTTTAGAATCTCTTGAGTATTAAGTTTTTCAGTCATCTCTGTTTCTATAAAACCTGGAGCTATTGCATTAACATTTATACCTCTTGAGGCAAATTCTTTAGCGCAAGTTTTGGTAAATCCAATAACTCCAGCTTTGGCTGCAGAATAATTTGCTTGACCAGGATTACCAATTATGCCAACAACAGATGAAATATTTACGATGCTACCACTTCTTTTTTTCATCATAAATTTTGAAGCATATTTTGTACAGAGAAAAACTCCTTTTAAGTTTGTATTTAGGACATCATCCCATTGTTCCGATTTCATTCTCATCAATAGTCCATCTCTAGTAATTCCAGCATTGTTAATGAGGATATCAATGGTGCCATTAATTTTGATTATTTCTTCAAAAGCTGAACTGACAGAATCCTCATTTGAAACATCAAATTTTAATTTATGAGCTTTACCTCCTGAATTTTTTATTAAATTTACAACTTCTTCAGCTTTTTCATCAGAAGAAGAGTAATTAATAAAAACTTCTGCTCCCAATCGGCTTAGTTCTAAAGCAATTTCTTTACCAATTCCTCTGCTAGCTCCAGTAATTAAAGCAATTTTGCCTGATAATGAATCTTTATTGGACATTATGAAATTTTTATAATTTTCAATCGTAGTACTATTTGTGTAAAGATATTGCTTTTATTTATAATTGTCTAGAAAATATTAAGACCTTCTATTGTGCACTTTTTAATACCAGCTGCAGGGAGCGGTAGCAGAATGAAAGCTGGAAAAAATAAATTACTTGTTGATTTAGAGGGAGAGTCTTTGATTTATTGGACACTTAAATCTGTATTTTCTGCAATCTCAACAAATTGGGTTGGAATAATTGGGCAACCGAAAGATAAAAATTTATTATTAAATTCAGCAAAGGATTTTGCCCATAAAGTTCATTGGATTAATGGTGGTGACACCAGACAAAAGTCAGTTTTTAATGGTTTAAAAGCCTTACCAAAAGATGCTGAAAAAGTTTTAATTCATGATGGTGCTAGATGTCTAATTAATCCTGAATTAATAGACCTTTGTGCCAAGCAATTAGATGAAAATGAAGCTGTAATTTTGGCTACTAAGGTAACCGACACTATAAAGATTGTTGATAATGAAGGTTTTATAAAAGAAACACCAGATAGAAATTATTTATGGGCAGCGCAAACTCCTCAGGGCTTTTTAGTAGATAGATTAAAAAAAGCTCATAAGATGGCAATTGATAAAAACTGGAAAGTCACAGATGATGCCTCACTATTCGAAATGCTTAATTGGAAAGTGAAGATTATTGAAGGAACTTATTCAAATATAAAAATTACGTCCCCTATAGATTTGAAAATAGCAAAACTTTTTGTGAAGAACTCCTAGTTAAAAAGGTGTATCGATACTAAGAATGCCGTTATCACCATTTAAGGTAGCTTCGCATCCTAAAGGAACGCAAGCATTTCCCGATATGTGGCCTATTGGTAGGTCAAAAAGAATAGGAAAATCAAACTCTTGGAGTCTTTCAATAATGCAGTTTTTTAGTAAATCTTTCCATTCAAGGTCGCAGTAATCATTAGAAAAACTTCCGAATCCAATACCAGCAATTTCAGTAAGTGTTTTAGTCATTCTTAGGTAAGTCAACATTCGATCAATTTTATAAATATCTTCATTAATATCTTCAAAAATTAATATTTTCCCTTTGCAATCTGGAAAGTGATTAGTACCAATTAAAAAAGTAGCAATAGTTAAGTTAGAAACGATAATTTCTCCTTTAGCTTTCCCACCTTTTAAAGGAATTCCTCTTATGTCCTCAACATATCCTTCAAAAAGTAAATTTCTTAATCTCTCAAGACTCCACTCTGGCTCTTTGAAAAGTCCAGTAACCATGGGACCATGAATAGAACCTATAAATCCTTGAGAATATTTAGATAGTAACAAAGAACATGTATCTGAGAATCCAAGAATTAAACCATGCTGCCAAGAAGGTTCTTTTTCTAATAGTCTCGCTGAACCCCAGCCTCCTTTTGCAAAAATTATTAGCTTACTATTTTGTGCTTTTTCCAGTTCTTCAAATCTACTTAGATCATCACCTGCAAAATAACCAAACTTTTTTGAAAGAGAATTATTTTCATTAATTTCCAAGCCCCAATTTTTTAAAATTTCTATACCTTTTTGAAAATTTTCCTCTTCATCAATAAAGGAGCCAGGAGCTAGAATATCTATTAGATCACCTTTTTTTAATCTAAGGACCATTTTTAGAATTTATGAGGCAATAATAATTCCTAATAAAAGAACTCCTCCATAAATTGATTGATTTTTGAAGTGATTCCCAATATTTTTTATAGATTGTTTTTCCTCAGGAAATACCTTTAGTATATCTCGCTGCATTAAGATTGCCGTTGAAAGCCAAATTGGCCAAAAAATAAAATCCATTTGATTAATAAATCCGCAAAATGCAAGAAAAATAGAAGTTAATAAATAACAAATTTGAATAGTTATTCTTGTATTGTTCTGAAGGTTAACCGCGGAACTATTTATTCCAATTTTGATATCATATTTTTTATCTGCTAAAGCATAAATTGTGTCAAAACCAAAAGTCCAAAAAATAGTGGCTAGCCAGCAAAACAATAAAACAATACTATTTAAATTGCCTTCATTTGCGGCCCAGGGAATTAAGACAGCAAAACCCCAGCATATGGATAAGATTAATTGAGGATATTTAAACCATCTTTTGGCAGAAGGATAAATTAAAATAATAGGTAAAGCTAAAAAAGAGAGTGAAATGGAAAGGATCCTGCCAGGTTGAGGTAGTGACAAAGTTAAAAAGAAACTACATAAAATCAAAAAGAAAAGAATTGAATAAGCTGTTTTAAGTCCGATTTTATTTGCAGCTAGAGGTCTATTTTTTGTCCTGAAAACTCTTTGATCAATTTTTTTGTCCCAAATATCATTAATTACGCAGCCTAATCCACTTACTAGTAGCCCTCCCAAGATTATTCTAAGCAACATTAAAAATGTTGGATTAGCATCTGGGGTTAAATATAAACTCCATCCAGCAGGAATAAGTAAGATCATTCTTCCAGTCGGCTTATTCCACCTTAATAATTCAAAAAAAGTACTTAAATTAATTTTTCGATTTTTATATTGCATATGACCTATTGTATATTTCATAACTTTAAATAATCTTACTAGGATTAAATGATTTCTATTATTTAATAATCAATCTTGGGTATATTTATTAATGGATTAAAAATATCTGCATCTTATAAAAAGAAATGATAGAAAAACAAGATTTAAGATATTTTCAAGAAAAGCAAATTTTAGTAGCCTCTATAGATATTGGAACTAACTCTACACATCTCTTGGTAGCAGAAATTAATATAGAATTAAAATCATTTTCAATAAAATTCACTGATAAATCAACAACTCGTCTTGGAGAAAGAGATGAGGAGGGTAATCTTACTGAAGAATCAATCCAAAGAGCATTAGTTACTCTTAAGCGATTTAAGGAATATTGTGAAAGTAATGGAGTAAAGCAAATAGTAACAGCTGCAACAAGTGCAGTTAGGGAAGCTCCTAACGGTCAAGATTTTATTAGAAGAGTTCTTGATGAAACTGATATCCAAATAGAAATGATAAGTGGTTCTGAGGAAGCCAGATTAATTTACCTTGGTGTTCTTTCTGGTATGGCTTTTGAAGATCAGTCTTTTGTAATCATAGATATTGGAGGAGGATCTACAGAGTTAATACTTGCAGATAAAAAAGATGCTATAGCTCTTACCAGTTCTAGAATTGGTGCAGTAAGACTTAAAAATGATTTTTTAAATAAAGATTCTATAAATTCACAAAGATCCATTTTTCTAACAACTTTTATCAAAGGATCTTTAGAACCATCTGTTCGAAAAATAAAGAGTAGATCTAAGGGAGATAAGCCTTTATCTATGATTGCAACCAGTGGCACTGCAACCTCATTAGGAAATTTGATTTCAGATGATTTGGGAGAATCTAAACAAAAGTTGCATGGTTATAAATTTAAAAGGGAAAATTTACAAAATGTATTGGAAAAACTACTTAAACTACCGGTTTCGGAAATCAAAAAAATACCTTCATTAAGTGAGAGAAGAGCAGAAATAATTATTCCAGGAGCATTGATATTAAGCACAGCAATGGAGATGTTGAACTTTAATGAATTAATAATAAGTGAGAGGGCGCTTCGAGAGGGTTTAGTTGTAGATTGGATGCTTCGTAAAGGGATAATTAAAAACGAGTTAAATATTCAAAGTAACATTAGAAAAACAACTATAGTTCATCAGGCTAGAAAGTTTGGAGTAGATAATACAAGAGCTGAGAAAGTTATTGATATTGCCTTTCAAATCTATGATCAGACTAAAAATATCTTTCATAGCGATAATGACCCTAAAGCTAAAGAACTTCTTTGGGCAGCTTCTAATCTTTATAATTGTGGGAAATACGTGAATGTAGGTTCATATCACAAACACTCTTGGTACTTAATAAAAAATTGTGAGTTGTTGGGATATTCTGAAGCTGAAACAAATATTATTGCTTCAATTGCCAGATACCATAGAAAGACTCTACCCAAGAAAAGACATGAGTCTTGGCAAAATTTAATATCCAAAGAAGATAAAACATTAGTTCTTGAAATGTCATTAATTTTGAGACTAGCAGCATCTCTTGATCAAAGACCTGATAAAGTAATTTCCTCAGTTCAAATAAAATTGCAGGAAAATACTCTTACATTTGAACTTCTACCTTTCGATAGAAAAAATGATCTTCTACTTGAAAAATGGAACTTAGGATTATGCCGTAATGTAATAAAAGAAATAAAGAATTTAGATTTAAAAGTTATTTAGTTTTTTTAATAAGTTCTTGTTTTGGAGTTTGATTCTGAGAAGAGTCTGAAAATAAATTGAAAATTAAGGATGATGCGATTAGTCCCAGAAAGCCTGAAATTAAAATAAATATTAGGAACCCTACTGGATTAAGATTCTTAGATTGTCTAGACTTGTAATTTTTTTTGGAAACTTCTTCAACTATTTCTTCAATTTTCACTTCTTTCCTCTCTGTCTTGAATTCAGCCATTATAAAATCTGTATCAAGTTTGAGCTTCTGTGAAATCCTTCTAATCATTGCTTTGACAAATACTTTTTCAGGTAGCTTTTCTTCATTACCCTCTTCTATGGCTTCAAGTTGATGAGCTCCAATTTTTAAATCAGAAGCCAATTCTTCAATAGATTGATTTCTACTTAACCTTGCCTCTTTAATGAAATTTCCAATTCTCTTTAAAGAGGAATTTTCTCTTTTATTGTTGTTTTCCGAAACAGTTTTTATTTCTTTCAAAGCAAATAAACTTTTACTAATTATAGTAATTAATATTTTTCTATCAACTTTAAGATTATTTATTCCTAAAGAGATGCCTATAAGATGGATTATAAAGATTAGATCTTTTTTGAAAATTACTAATTGCTGGACTAATTATGTAAATGGTTGTTCTAATTAGTTTTTTCTCAATAGAAAATTTTTCCATATCTTTTAATTCTATTAATGATGTCCAGCCATCATCCCAAGATACTCTAAATCCAACAATAACTTTAGTCTCTGGAGGGTAAAACTCTAGTAGAGTTTCTTGAGACCTTTTCACATGCCTAGCACTTAGATATAGACATATAGAGGAATTGTGTTTCGCAAGATCTTTCAGAGATTCTTTTTCGGGCATCCCTGTTCGTCCTCCTGCTCTAGTTAAAATTATTGTTTGCGTTACCTCAGGTATGGTTAACTCAGCTTCATGATATGCTGCAGCAACTTGAAAAGCACTTACTCCAGGAACAACCTCGATTTCAATTTTTTTGCTTTTTAAAATTTCGATTTGCTCTCTAATTGCTCCAAAAAGGCAAGGGTCTCCATCATGCAACCTTACAACAGTTTTCCCTGCCTGAAATTTTTTTATCATAATTGAGGTGATTTGCTCTAAGTTAAGTGAACTCGTTTTTATTTTTTCAGAACCTTCTTTAGCAGAATCTAAAATCTTTTCAGGAATTAGAGAATCAGTCCAAATAATGACATCTGCAATTTTTATCTTTTTTAATGCTTTTAAAGTTAATAATTCTGGATCGCCAGGACCAACACCAATAAAGGATATTTTGTTATCCATTCTTACTATTTTTCCCACTATATGTTCTCAATCTTAAAAAAAATATTCCAATTAATCCAGAAGAAAATAGAAAAATACTTATAAATTGAGCCATTCTTATACCGCCATCACAGAAAGGTGGAAGTCCACCAATGCATAGTGGGTCAGTTCTTAAACCTTCAATCCAGAATCTTCCAAAGCTATAACTTATTAAATAAAGACAGCTAATAAAGCCAGGCCTGAAAAAAACTGTTTTATTTTGTTTGTTAAAGGTAATAATAAGGACGATGAAAATTAAAAGATTCCACAATGACTCATAGAGAAATGTAGGATGAAAAAATTCATAATTAATAAATTCTAAAGGTCTATTTTGGATAGGTATAAATAATTTCCAAGGCAAATTTGTAGGAACTCCAAAGGCTTCATTATTGAAAAAATTTCCCCACCTTCCTATTGATTGTCCAAGAATAATCGAGGGTATTAATATATCTATAAAAGTTTTTAAATTAATTTTTTTCGATTTACAAAAATAGATAATAGATATTAATCCTCCAATTAGACCTCCATGGATTGCTATGCCTCCTTCCCAAACTGCAAGAAAAGAAGGTATTTGAATGAAGTTATTGAATAGTTCAAAAGAAGTAAAAAAGTTCTCTCCGCTAAATTGCCTCCACTCAAAAATTACGTAATAAGCTCTAGCTCCAATTATTGAAGAGATTATTAATGATGGAAGAATTTCACTAATGTACTCTGGGTTAATATTTCTTGCCTTTGCTAGTTTTTTAGAGACAAATAGGCCTATTAAAACTGAAACCGAAATAAGAAGTCCGTACCATCTAATAGTTATAAATCCTAAATTTAAAAAAGTTTCTCCTGGAGATTTTATAAAAGCTTGAAGTATAAGCATTTAGAGAAAGTTAGATACCCTCTGCTGCTTGCACTTTCTCTACTTGTTTTTTCTTTAATACTAAAAGTATTTGTGTTAAGCCTACACCAATGAAGAATGCAATCAATCCAATAACTCTATAGGGGCTCTGAAGTACAACCTCAGCATCTAATTGCCCAAAGCCACCAACGTTGGGATCATTAGTAAGAGGGTCACCTACATTAATTTTGTCTTGCGCTTTTACGATAAGTTGAGGACCAACAGGGACTGCTTCAGTAGTTATTTCACCATTATCGTTTTCTATATTGACTTGATAGCTTCCATCTTCAATTGTTTCTATTGAATTTATAGTTCCTGCTGTGGAAGAAGTGAATACTACATTATTGCTCTTATCTCCAGTTGGATATACCTGACCTCTACCTCTATTGCCTCCAATATGTAACGAGTATTTCCCATAGTGATATTCTTTATTAGTGGATGGGTCAGGGGAAAGTACAGGGAAAACGATTTCTTTATTGGTATCGCCAGGTAAAGGTCCAACAATAATGATATTATCTTTCTCTTCACTGTAATTTGTGAAATAAACCCCTTCTGTCTCCTCTCTTATTTCTTCGGTCCATCTTTCTTGTGGAGCAAGTTTAAAGCCATCAGGCAGCATTACAACAGCACCAACTTGTAATGGGACTTCCGAACCATCAGCCCCTATTTCTTTTAAATCATTTTTGTAGGGTATTTTGACTACAGCTTTGAAAACACTGTCTGCTCCAACAGATTGTGGAACCTCTGCAATTGTAGGCATCTGTGCTAGATGACAATTTGCACAGACTATCTTACCTGTTGCTTCTCTTGGGGATTCGTAGTTTTGCTGAGCCCAAAATGGATAAGCAAAACTGATCTTTGGATAAAATACAATGCTTGAAATGAAAAGCAGAGTACAGATAAATAAACTTGTTTTTTTCATAATTTGATTTTTAAGACCTTTCATTTTTTTATGCCCACCATGGATTTTCATTAGTTCTAAAGTCAGTTTCTGACCATTGTTTGACGAGTACAGCATCATCTTCAATATCGACATGAGCTAGAGCTAAAGATAAAGGCGCAGGCCCTCTTACTACCTTCCCGTTAGTATCGTACTGACTGCCATGGCAAGGACATATGAATTTATTAGCACCACTATCCCATGGGACAACACAACCTAAATGAGTACAAATTGCATTTAAACCAAATTCTCCTATTTCCCCACCCTCATTAACTATCAAATAAGTTGGATCTCCCTTTAGACCCTGTACCAGACTTCGGTCTCCTGCTTGATGGGTAGTTAACCAACCTGTCTTAGTTATTGGATTCCCTAATTCATCTTTAGCAGAAGTTCCACCTCCACCACCGCCTGCTCTTAGAGGCATGAAATAATTCGCTACAGGGTAAAGGGCTCCTAAAGCTACACCAGTAGCAGTACCAAATGTAAGAAGATTCATAAATTGCCTTCGACCCATAGAAGGGACATCATTGGAACTTAATTGAGTCATTCGCTACTTGGTTCTGTTATTTATTAGTTATTATGGATCAAATTGTTCAATTTCTGTTGCAAATAGATAGGACTTTTAATAATTTAAAGTAAAAGTTTAGGAAGTCTTAATTAATTGATTTAAATGGAGCCATTGCTAGTAGATGAAGTTATACATTATTTGATTCATCGCTGGGGAAAAAAATATGATTTTAGACTCTTTAGAAGAGGAAAATTCGTTTATTTTCAAATGATGTGGGGATTTCTTGGACAGGAATCATTCCCTTTAAGTGAAGATGAATATAAAAAATCGATAGCTGATAAAATCGAGATTTTAAATAGATGTGGATATTCAGAAGAAGTAAGGGAATGGCTAAAGAAAGTCAATGCTAAGCCAAGGTTAGGTAGAGCTGTCAGCTTGCAATTAGATCTTAATGAGAAGATGAAAGAGTTTTTGATTTAAGATTTTCTGATAAGTAAGTTAATCCAGTACCCACAAAAAATAAAAACACAATCGATATAGATAGTAATGACATAGTCAATGGGTCAGTTGAAGGGGTAATCACTGCAGATAATATTGCAGAGGAAATTACAACTATCTTCCAATTTGAAATCATTTTTTCAGTTGTGATTATTCCAAGAGAACCAAGAATAAATTGTAATACTGGCAATTGAAAAGCTATTGCAGTGCTGGACATTAATAAGAGAACAAAATCAAAATATCTTTCTATAGACCAAGTTGGTTCAACAATATCAGCACCGAAACTAATGAAGAAATTTATTGCTGCAGGGACTAATATCCACCATGAAAAAATTAATCCTAAAAAAAATAGAAGACCTGAACCAAAAACGGCAGGCAAGATAAGGCTTTTTTCTTGTTTTGTTAAACCAGGAGAAATGAATAATATTATTTGATAAAAAATATAAGGCATAGAAACTATCAATCCGCTGTAACCTGCAATTTTAATAGCGACAAATAAAAACTCTCCTGGAGCAAGTTGTAGTAAATGAATATCACCAGCTGGAATTTCTAAAAAAGATATTAATGGCTTTATGATGAGAAAACTTAAGAATATTGAAATAAGTATTGAGTAAATTGAGTTTAGTATCCTTTGACGAAGCTCCTCTAAATGATCACTAAAAGTCATCGAATCTGATAATTTTTTTTCACTTTGACCTGTACCTCTCATTATTATTTGATAAAAATTGTGTAAGAAAAAGCTTTAAAACTACTATTGTCAAAGTCCAATTTTTTTTCGATTAACTTAATTATTTGCTTAATTTAGGATTTGTTGGATCTGGTAATAAGAAAGGAGGGGCATCATTTAAAGATGATTCACCATAAGTTTCATATTCTCTGTATCCACCCATTTTCCCATTTGTTTTCATTAAAGCGCTTACGAAGGCAAGTAGTAAGAAAACAGTAGGAGCTCCAATTATTAATGCAGCACCAAATAGATATCCAACAATAAATTCTGGAAAACTATGATTTCCTAAAAATTCATGAGTGCCTAAAAGAAAATCAAACATTCTATTTAAAAATTTTTTTTATTATAAACTAAATTACTGTTTTAAGATTTTTTTTAATGTAATCTTCTCCTCTTGTAGGATTTCCCCAAATAATTTCTCCATTTTTAAAGGAAACGCAACCTGGTCCTCCGTTTTTGATTTTTTGCAAATCTTTAATCTTTACTAAATTAATTGGAACTTTAATGTTTCTTTTTGCCTTACTAAATAAAGCAGCTAAATCTGCAGCTATTTGAAGATCTTGTTCAGATGCTACTTGAGATGAAGACTTCAAAACTACATGACTGCCAGGTGATTCCTGTGCATGAAACCATAAATCGCCTTTTTTTGAGAACTTAAAGCTTATTAAATCATTTTGCCTCATATTTCGCCCTACCTGAAGCTTTAATCCTGTGGGAGTGTCAACTTGAATTGGTGAAGACTCTATCTCATATGTACTTTTCTGATCTTCTCTTTGCTTCTTGATATTAATATTAAACTCGTTACAAATTTCTTCCATAATTTCATCTAGTAGTTTGATTCTCATAGAAAGTTTTTCATGATTTAAAGAATTTAAATTTTCTAGAAGCGTAGTAAATTCTTCTAATCTCTCTATGTTTGTTTTGTAAATACTTAATCTTTCTTTTATTAATTCTCTAGATCTCTTTAATTTTTTTGATTTTTTATATAGTTTTTGTCCCTTTATAATGTCTTGTTTCTTAATTTCATGTGAGGAGAATATATTATCAGCTTTTTCTTTATATATCTGGTAGTTTTCTGATTTTGTCAGAAGATCAAATTGAATATTTAAATTCTTTTTCTCAGTATTGGTCTGTTTGAAAATTATCCCTTCAATTTTCTTTTCCAATAATTCAAGTTTTTTTTGTTTCAGATGATAATCATAATAATTCTCTAAGCTTGCGCATAAATCTATTTTATTTTCGCAATTAATTTCCTTATCAAAAAACCAAACGCAATAAAAATCTTTGTTGAATATAGAAAAATTAAAGTTATTGTTTTTAAACCTGTTTATCCAAATCTTCCAATTTTTAAATATCTCCTTTAAGTCTGAGTTGCTAATGAAATCAATATTTTTTTCCATTATTTCTGAATTAATAGTTGCGCTAACAACCTCTAATTGTTTTGTGAGGATAGGGCTTACTCCTTGATAGGTATTTATTAAACAGTATTTCAAAGACTCAGGTACTATTGAAATTGAGTCTTTCCATGATTGAAAAGACTCATCTTCTCTAGGTTGTTTTTTGAGATTGACTGGAGGGCTAGAATAAATTGATCCTGTTGATATTGTTCTAAAACTAGATTGACTTGATTTAATTTGTTTACCAACGGCAATTATTTTATGTTTATTATCCAGATAAAAAATATTACTATGTTTTCCCATTAATTCAAAAATTAAATACTTATTAATTTCATCTCCAGGTTTTTTTGCAAAACTAAATTTTATAACTCTCTCGAAATCATCTTGATCAATCGAAATTAAAGCCATATACTTTAATCCGTATCTTATTTGTTTAGAAAGTGTGCTTTCTCTCCCAATCTTTTCTGGCTTATTTATCTTAAGTATTCTTGGAGAGTCTCCATTCCATGAAACTTCTAACCATGTTTGAGAATCAACTCCTCTGAAACATAATTGAATTGTATTAGGCTCTGGTTGTTGGGCAGTCTCAAACTTTGTAGGTAAGATGTTCTTTGTCAAATAATGCAAGACAGATCTAATAGATGTAATATCCATTATCTGGGGAACACCTTTTTGCATTATTCCTTTTTAATTTACAAGATGTTTATTTTACTGTAAAAAATTTAATATGAAAAATCAAAAAAAACTTATTATCCTAACTGGACCCAGCGGGGTAGGTAAAGGAACAGTTGTTAAAGAAATATTATGTAAAGAAAAAAATTTTTGGCTATCAATATCTGCAACTACTAGAAAACCTAGAGAGGGAGAGAAGGACGGAGAAAATTATTATTTCTTAAACCAAGAAAAGTTTAAAGAAATGATTGAACAAAATCTTTTCCTTGAATGGGCTCAATTTGCTGGAAACTACTATGGAACGCCTTTATCTTCTGTTAATGAGAAAATAAAAAAGGGATTTACCGTACTACTTGAAATTGAAGTAGAGGGTGCAAGGCAAATAAAAAATAAGTTTCCTAATTCACAGTCAATATTTTTACTTCCTCCGGATAAAGAAGAGTTAGAGAGAAGAATAAGAAATAGAGGTACAGAAGAAGAAGAGGCAATTAAAAAAAGACTCTCAAGGGCTAATTATGAGATTTCAGTATCAAATGAATTTGATTTTGCATTAACAAATCACAAAGTTGATGAAACAGCAAAAAAAATAATCAAGTTAATAAAAACTTGATTATTTTCTATTTATCAACTCATTGGATGGAATAATAAATCAGGAAAAAACCTATTAAATTCAATAATTATTCCAGCTGTAAGGCTTAGCCAAATTGCTGCCACCACTGGAGCAGATCTGACAAATTTTGTGTTTAGAATTTTGAACATTTTTTTACAAAAGTTTTTAAGGATGTTTAGCGAGGACCATTAAGTGTAATATTGTTATCTTTCTCTCTTAAATCTCCATTTCTACCTTGTTTATTAGCAAGAAGAGGCCATTGGGCTCCTTTTACAAGACATTTTCTGGCTAAGTCTAGGTCAATAATGATCTCAAGATCTGCTGGATTCTTAGTCTTTTTTGATTCAATGAGATACTCTCTTCCTGACCAACCTATAATTCCAGCAATGTAAATGAACAATACTCCGGGAATAAGTAAATCTCCTTCATGACCTCTATTTAGAAGGGCCCCCCATGGTTCAAGAGGAGGTCCAATTATTAAATGAGGAAGACCATCATCTCCGCATGATGCTTTTCCATATCGTTCAAACCTTGCTATATCTTTTTGAGTAGTTGCAGAGTTTGCTCTCTCAATGAATTTAGGATTTTCAGAGCATTTCGTGAGGGCTGAAGCGGTATATTCAGTGCTAGCCCTATCTGCGTTTAAGGCAGGCCCATTTGCAGCTAGAGCAATTGGAGTAATTCCGAGGAACAGAAAAACTGAGGTTATGATTGAAAAAAAGAATTTCATAGGTTGCAATCTTTAATTCCTTATAGTGTGTTAAGTAAGAAATTAATATTAAAATAGAACAAGTTGAATCAAAAATGCATAAAGTTTTAGCTATTGAAACAAGTTGTGATGAGACATCTGTCTCAATAGTTTCTAATATTGGCGATACTTTCAGAATACATTCAAATATAATTGCCTCTCAAATTGAAGATCATTCAAAATGGGGAGGAGTTGTGCCTGAACTTGCAGCTAGAAAGCATTTAGAATTATTACCTTTTGTTTTAGATAAGGCTGTAGAAGAAGCAAAAATTAAAATTGAGGAAGTCGATTATATTGCATCAACTGTAGCTCCTGGATTAGTTGGTTGTTTACGAGTTGGCTCCATAACGGCAAGATCACTTTGCATGTTACATTCAAAACCATTTTTGGGAATTCATCATTTGGAGGGGCATTTATCTTCAATTCTATTTTCAGAAAACTATCCAAAGAAATCTTTTCTTACATTACTTGTTAGCGGCGGGCATACTGAATTGATAAAGGTAGATGATAGTAGGGGGATGCAAAGACTTGGGAAAAGTTTTGATGATGCTGCTGGAGAAGCCTTTGATAAAGTTGGCAGACTATTAGGTCTTAGTTATCCAGGAGGACCGGCAATTGAAAAGATTGCTAAAAATGGAGACCCAATGAAATTTAATTTACCAAAATGTAAGATCTCTGATAAAAAAGGTGGATTTCTTAAATATGATTTCTCTTTTAGTGGTTTAAAAACTGCCGTATTAAGATTAGTTGAGAGAATAAATTTGGATGGGAAGACCGTTCCAATTCCAGATATTGCTGCAAGTTTTGAGAGAGTAGTGGCAGAGGTCTTGGTAGAGAGAACAATAAAATGCGCAGAAGATCATAGCTTGGATAATGTAGTTGTGGTTGGGGGAGTGGCTGCTAACAATACATTAAGAAAAATGATGATTAGTGAAGCTAGTAAAAAATCTATTAAAGTTCATTTAGCGCCTCTTGATCTTTGTACAGATAATGCGGCAATGATTGGAGCGGCGGCGTTGTTCAGAATCAAATTTAAGGATCATTTTAGTTCCATTAAATTAGGTGTCGCAGGAAGACTATCAATTGAACAAGCAAATACCCTTTATGAAGAAAACCCTCCTTTCTAATTTCAATGAACAAACAACCTAAAATAGAGATTAAAGAGACAAAAAACTTCGTTGATAAAAAGGAATTGAATTTGTGGAAAAGAGGTTTTACCCCTCAAGCTGAAATATGGAATGGAAGGATGGCAACTGTTGGTATAGGAATTATTTTTATAATTATTGCTTTAATAAGCCAGTTTTCTTAATAGAAATAAAATTAATTTTGTTAAAGTAGTTTTAAAGATTTAATAAAAAATTTTCTTGTTAAGCTGATTAACTAAATTAAAAAGTATTGTATTTATTGGACTTCAGATAATATTATTGATTTAATCAAAATAATAAATATTTCTATTATTTATAATTTTTTATGACGCCTGAAAGGCTTGGATTACTTTGGGGAATAACTGTATTTGCAGGTGCTTTTGCTCGATTATTTTCCTCTTTTACAGGATTCCCAAGTGTTGTTATTTTATTGCTTTCTGGATTATTCATAGGAAGATCAGGTTTAGGATTGGTTGAGCCTTTAGATCTCGGGCAAGGGCTTGAAACTATTGTTGGGCTTTTAGTCTGTTTGGTTCTATTTGAAGGGGGACTAAATTTAAAACTGCCTGAGGGAAACATAAGAAATACTGTTTTGAAAATTTCATTGGTAAGACTTTTTATTTCATTATCAGCTGGAATTTTTATTGCTCATTGGCTTGCAGGCCTTTCATGGCAAGTTGCGGGAATATATAGTGCCATCGTTCTAGCTACTGGACCAACAGTTGTCTCTCCATTAGTAGAACAAATAAAATTAGCTTCTCCTCTTTCGGAAGTTTTGAAAGCTGAGGGGTTGTTGCTTGAACCAATTGGTGCAGTACTGGCATTACTACTTTTAGAACTAAGTTTAGGGGACCTACGTGGCATTAACGATGTATTAATAGCATTAATGCAAAGATTAGGGGGAGGAGTCTTAATCGGATTAAGTGCAGGGTGGATACTATCAGAAATTTTAAAAAAAATAAAAAATTACGCCTCATTTGGTATTGAGCTTCAAGTTACCCTTGGATTTATTTTCCTTGTGTATGGAATTTGCGAATATTTTTTACCAGAATCAGGCTTGCCTGCTTCTGTAGCGGCAGGTTTTATTGTAGGGAAAAGAGAAGTTATAGATAAGGAGAGATTGGATAATCTAATAGGTGAATTAGCTCAATTAGCAATAACTGTTCTTTTCCCTCTATTGGCTGCTGACGTCTCTTGGGGTGAATTAAGTCCCCTTGGCTGGGGAGGAGTTGTTTGCGTATTTATGTTGATGGTAATTGTTCGCCCTATCTCTATATGGATAGCAACAATGGGAAGAGAACTGAATTTGAAAGAAAAAGTATTTTTAGCTTGGTTAGCCCCAAGAGGTATTGTCACTGCAGCGGTAGCTTCTCTTTTTTCTATCAGATTAGAGCAGGCTGGTATCCTAGGGGCTGGCCGTCTTCAAGGTTTAGTTTTTCTAACTATATTGATGACAGTAGGAATCCAAGGGCTTTCAGCTAAACCTTTAGCAAATAGGCTTGAATTAGGCCAAAAAAATAATTTAGATTGATTTGAGACATCTTTCAATCCGAGATCTGTCAGTTTTACTCTCTGAGAAAAGCTCCCAACTTTGAATTAAATCTGGTCCACTTAGAGATCCAAAAAAGGCTACTCTTAATGATTTCATTAATATCCCTTTTTTAATATTATGCATTTTTGAGATTTCGTTTATTATTTCTTTGGCTTTCTCTCTATTTATATTTACATTATTATGCTCAATTAAATAATTTAAGATTAGTTTTAGAGATAATTTACTTGACTGGGTTTCCAGAAAATCTTGACCTTCTTTTTGAATTTTAGGTATTAAGAAAAATGGTTTTGATTGATCAATTGAATCTTTTAAAAGAATCATAGAGTCTTTAAGCAAAATTGCTAATTTGCAAGCCCATTCTTGAGATGGCGGTACCCAACCATTATAATCCCAGTATTTCCAAATGATCTTACTTAACTTCATTGGTTCCATATTTTTTATATATTGAGAATTAATCCAGTTGAGTTTCTCCCAACTGAATTTGGCCCCAGCTTTATTTATTTCTGATAAGTCAAAAATTTCAGATATCTCTTCAAGTGAAAGTATTTCTCTGTCTGCAGATTTTGGAGACCAACCTAAAAAGACCATATAGTTCGATAAAGCCTCAGGTAAATATCCCATATCTCTAAATTCGTCTATTGAAGTAACGCAATCTCTTTTAGATAATTTTTTCCCTTCACTATTTAGTATTAAGGGTGTATGCGAGAAAGTTGGCAAATTAAAATTTAATGCTTTATAAATCAATATTTGTTTTGCAGTGTTCGAGATATGGTCTTCACCCCTTACAACATGAGTAATATTCATATAATTATCATCAACTACAACTGCAAGATTATACAAAGGATCTCCTATCTCATATCCCTTTGCCCTTCTTGACAAAACTAAATCACCACCCAAATCCTTCCCTTGCCATTTGATTTCGCCTCTTATCTGATCAAACCATTTAATTTCAATTTTTTCATCAATCTTAAACCTTATTACTGAAGTCCTCCCTTGGGATATGAATGTTTCTATTTCTTCTTTTGAAAGACTTCTGTGTCTATTATCATGCTTTGGAGGTAAGCCTTTCTTTTTTTGTTCTTCTCTTAATTCAAAAATTTCATCTTCTGTTGTAAAGCACCTATATGCAGCTCCACATTCCAAAAGCCTTTTGATGTAACTTTTATGAATCGAAATTCGATCACTTTGCTTTATAGGTTCTTCATCCCATTTAAGTCCAAGCCATTTCAAGCCCTCTAATATATTTTTTGTATATTCAGATTTAGATCGAAGAAAATCTGTATCTTCTATTCTGATAAGAAATTTACCGCCAATTTTTTGTGCATAAAGCCAATTGAATAATGCTGTTCGCGCCGTCCCAATATGAAATAAACCCGTTGGACTCGGGGCTAGTCTTAAACGTTTTTCCAAATTTTTTTTAGAAAAAAACGGGACCGACGGGATTCGAACCCGCAACTTCCGCCGTGACAGGGCGGTGCTCTAACCAGTTGAACTACGGTCCCAAGATTTTGTTCTAAATTTATTTAGAACTCCATTCTTAAAATTATCAGATCATAATACTTAATTAATGGTGTTGTAATAAAAAAAATTTATTAATTTGAGGATTTACATAAATAGTTAGTTTTAAATCTGCTTTAGTGTAAAAAACTATTTATTTTTGAGGTCTAAAACCAGCAGGTTCTATTAACCTAACTTGATTTCCTCTAGCAGTAAATTCTCTACCTTGGTCACTTTGTACTACAACTCTTCCACCAGACTTAACTCTGATGACTCTTGCACGAACCCATCCTAAAGCTGCTGATTCTAGGACTTTAACTACGTCCCCGGGTTGAAGATCTAACTCCATCTAATGAAAAAATAATTTACATAATGTTGATCAAACGCGTCGTGGAGGACTTGAACCCCCGACATCAGGTTTTGGAGACCTGCGTTCTACCAACTGAACTAACGACGCATTTAAATGATTATAAGCGTCTTTGTGACCAATAAGTTGATTAATTTACAACTTTATCGATCAAAGCGTTGTTTTACGCGAGTAGCTTTTCCTACTCTATCTCTCAGATAGAATAACTTAGCTCTTCTTACTTTACCTCTACGTTCAACTTTTAGAGAGGCAACCTGTGGACTATGTAGCATAAATACTCTTTCAACACCTATACCCTGAAAAATTCTTCTAACTGTAATAGTCTGGTTAATTCCTCCATGTCTTTTTGCTATGACAACGCCTTCATAAGGTTGGACTCTTTCTTTATTACCCTCTGTAATTTTCACTCCAACTTTAACAGTGTCACCAACATAAATTTCTGGTAATTCTTTTTTTAATTGTTCGTTCTCAAATTCCTTAATAAGATTGGATGCGCTTAAGGTTTGCGTAGTCTCAGAAACCGTATTTTTTTCTTTTTGTTCCACTGCAACATCAACTGATGCGTCAGCTTTAATACCGGTTTCTAAATCCTTCTCTTGTTTCTCTTTGTCCATTTTGGTCAATATTATCCTACAAGTTCTATATCTTAACCTTTTGACTCGCCTTTAGTAACCTTTTTGGTAAATGAAATTGTTTTTGAAAACATTTGGAATCCTGTGACAAGCATCCATAAAACTCCAAGGGAATTAAATATTACGTATATAAGTTCTCCATTATCTCCAAGCCATTCGCCCTCATGGAGTGACATTAACCAATGAACTTGTTCTCTAGAGTAACCCAGTAAATCTTTTGAAATCCTATAAAGAAGACCAGTAATTGAAGATATAAATAATGGAAGAAAAATCCAGGGCGCCAAAGCCTTATGAAATTGCCTAGAATTAAAAAAAGTTTTCATTTTCGTTTCTTTCCCATTGTTATTGATAGATTTAAGGTAGCCAAGATCATAAAGGCTATTTTGAAGATATTTACTTATTACCATTATTTAATCCAATGAGACATTTTGCAGATCTTTTGTTAAATAAAAATAATTCCAAAGCTAATGATCAAGTTCCTTTTATTCAGAGGAGAAGAGGAATCGAAATAAAGTCTTCACGGGAAATAAATTTGATGAAAAAATCTAGCAGAATTGTAGCTACTGTTTTGAGAGAAATTAATGACTTAATTAAACCTGGAATGAGTACAAAAGATTTAGATGATTTCGCAGAAAAGAGGATAAAAAGTTTTGGAGCTGTGCCAAGTTTCAAGGGCTACCATGGATTCCCCTCTAGTATTTGTTCTAGTATCAATAATGAGGTTGTCCATGGTATTCCAAGTAAAAATAAAATAATTAAAAATGGTGACTTGGTTAAAATTGATACAGGGGCATATTTAGATGGTTTCCATGGAGATAGTTGTATATCAATTTGTGTAGGAGAAGTTAGTCAAAAAGCTCAAAAACTTAGTGATATAGCTTTTAAAGCATTGTATGCGGGACTTTCGAAAATCAAAGCCGGAAATACACTTTTAGATGTGGCTGGGGAAATCGAAGACGTTGTTGTAAAAAACGGCTTTAGTGTTGTAGAAGACTATACAGGTCATGGAGTTGGACGAAATCTTCATGAAGAACCATCGGTATTTAATTTTCGGACCAAAGAATTACCTAACGTCGTCCTTCGCGAAGGAATGACATTAGCGGTGGAACCTATCGTTAATGAAGGGACTAAATTTTGCAAAACACTTAATGATAGATGGACCGTAATAACAAAAGATGGAAAACTATCGGCCCAATGGGAGCATACAATAGTTGTTTTAAAAGATGGTATTGAAATATTGACAGATCGTGATTTTTAGGAACTAAGATTTATATTTATAGATAATTTGGCAATATAAAAAATTAAAAAATTCTTTCAATGGGAAAAGTACATATGTTAACGGGTTTGGACTAATTATTACTAAATAATTTTTTGAATTGGCTAAATCATAAATTTTTTTAGAAACAAATTTGGGATTCATTATTCCGAGAGGATTTAGTTCTGATTTAAAAGGTCCTAAGATGATTTTTTTTATTATTAATTTTTTCTTTGTATTTTTGTCTAGAAGATTTTTTTTGAAAGAAACTAATTGACCAATAAGGGACTTACTAATCTCATATGACGGATTTAGGGCGGGTAATATTTCTGCTTCGGATGTATTTATCCAAATCTCTTTTTTTATTGGTGAATCATTGCTTATAGCAATATCTTCAAATAAATTTAAAAATTTGAATTTGCTTAATGCATTTATCTCTATTGAGTTTTCATAATTGAAATTTTCTCTACTCAAATTATAAATACCATGGTTCAAAATTAAAATGTCTATCTTTTCTAATTGTTTTTTTAATGAAGACTCCTTTCCACATTCCCATTTAATCCACTCATTTGGAGATTCAAGATTTATTTCATGATTAGCTTTACTATGAGTAAATCCAATCACTTTATACCCTTTTTGACGAAACAACTTTGTTAATTCTTTTCCTAAAGCACCTGAAGCTCCAGTAATTCCAATAGTTTTTTTGTTTTTGGTTGGACTTATCATTTTGCTTGATTTTTATGAGATAACAAAGAATTAAAATAAATTTACCAAAAAAAAGATTATTTATTTTTTCTTTTGATTAAAACTCATAAATAAATATTTGTTTAGTTCTGAAAAAAATATTATCTTAAATCTATTAATAAATAATTTACTAAATTATGAGCGATATATTATTAATTGGCTCATGTGAGCCATTTAGTGGTAAGTCTGCAATGGTTCTTGGGATAGCAAAAAAACTTTTACAGAAGAAAAAAAAAGTACGCATTGGAAAACCCCTTGCAACGTGTATTGAACTTACTAATCTTCCCTCAATGTCTTATGAAGGATTAATAGATGATGATGTTAAGTTTATTGGATCAACATTAAATATCGAAGAGGAGAATTTAATTTCTTCAGTAGGATTATTGGATAATATCTCAGCTGAAAAAAGAATCTTCAATAAAGACTTACTCCCAGGAAAAGGCTTTGATCAGATTGAAGGATTGGTTAATGATGATTTTGAAGGTCTTAACATTTTAGAGGCAGCTGGAAGTCTTCATGAGGGTATGATTTATGGCTTGAGTCTCCCACAACTAGCTAAGGATTTAGATGCGAAAGTTTTGATTGTGAATTTATGGGAAGATTGTAAAAGTGTGGATGCATTACTTGATGCGAAAAAACAATTAGGGGAGAAATTGGCTGGAGTTGTATTAAACGGAGTTTTGCCGCAAGAAGTCGAAAAAGTTAAAAGTGAAATAATTCCCTCTCTTAAAGATCTTGGTATTGAAGTGTTTGGAGTGATGCCTAAATCACCACTTCTTAGAAGTGTCACAGTAGGTGAGCTTGTAAGAAGACTAGATGCCCAAGTAATTTGTTGCCCTGAAAAAGATCATTTGCTTGTTGAAACATTAAGTATTGGTGCAATGGGGGTAAATTCTGCAATGGAATTTTTCAGGAGAAGACGAAATATGGCTGTAGTTACTGGAGCTGATAGAACTGATATCCAACTTGCTGCTTTGGAGGCTTCGACTCAATGCCTTATTTTAACTGGTTTAGGAGATCCTTTGTCACAATTGATTCATAGAGCGGAGGAATTGGAGGTGCCAATTTTAAAGGTGGAATTAGATACTCTTTCCTCCGTGGAAATTATTGAACAAGCTTTTGGTCATGTCAGAATACATGAATCAATTAAAGCTTCTTATGCTATTCAGTTAGTTCAAGAGCATGTAAATCTAAAAAGAATTCTCGAAACGATAGATTTTCCCTGCAATTTTTCAGATAAATGCTAATTTCAAATATAGGAACTTTATTATTTTGAGTCGTTCTTTAGACCTGCCAGCAACTGAAGGCGTTGATGCCTTAGCTCAAGAACTCGCAAAACTCCAAGATAATGGGAAAAGGAGAATTGCTTTTTTGGGCAGTAGACACGTACCAGTTGTCGATATCCACCTAATTGAGTTGATAGCAAGATCTTTAGCAGAGGAAGGACATAATATCATTACTTCTGGATCTCAAGGGGTCAATGCTGCAGTTATTCGAGCTGTCTTAGACATTAATCCATCATTATTAACTGTCTTATTACCGCAAAGTCTTGATAGACAAATACCAGAAATAAAAAATCAACTTGAAAGGGTTATGCATTTGGTTGAAAAAAGTGAAAATGATGAATTACCTTTGCCACTTGCAAGCAGTCTTTGTAATCAAGAAATTATTACTAGATGCGATCAATTAATATGCTTTGCTTTTCACGACAGTGAAACTTTGCTAAATAGTTGTAGGTGCGCTGAAGAAATGGGAAAAGTGGTTAGTTTGTTATTTTTCGATTAAATTAGTCAATTTCCTATTATTTAATAATTTATGCTAATAATATTTAGCGTTTAATAATTTACTATGGCAGAAAGTTTTTCATTTGATGTGGTTTCTGATTTTGATAGACAAGAATTAGTAAATACTTTGGATCAAGTAAAAAGGGAAATTTCTCAGCGTTACGATCTGAAGGGGACAGCCACCTCAGTTGAACTAGATAAAGAAAATATTTTTATAATCACAAATAGCGAACTAACCTTAAATGCTGTAAATGACATAATTAGACAAAAGGCAATAAAAAGAAACTTATCTCTAAAAATATTTGACTACGGTGAAATTGAAATAGTTAGCGGTAATAAAATTAAACAGACAATTTTATTAAAACGAGGAATTAAACAAGAAATTGCAAAAAAAATCGGTAAAAATATCAGAGATCAAATAAAAAAAATAAATGTCAGTATCAATGGAGAAACACTCAGAGTAGCTAGTAAGAACAAAAATGATCTTCAATTAGCAATTAAGATTGTTAGTGAGTTGGAAGAGTCTTTGAACATTCCTCTAAAAGCTAATAACTTTAGATAAGATCTATAGTAAGATCATTTTAAAGTATGGCAGATTATTCAGAATCTCTCATTAAATCACTGATTAAAAAAGTAAAAGAATATCCCCGTTTTTCTAAAGAAGAAATAGAGAAATTTTGTTGGATGGCGGTACATGAGCATAAGCATGGTGTTTTACCCTCTGAATATGACATCAGGGAGATAGATGAGGACCTTTATTTACAACTTTTGCAAGAATTTAAAAAAAATATCTAATGATAAATATCTATATTAAAGTTGACAATTATTAAAATAATATTTTAATTAAATGGCTTATTAATGCACTAATTAGTCTATTTAAATATGATTAATTATAAAGAAAAAATTTAATGTCAACATCCTTTAAAAATGTCACACCAACAGGTCCTGGTGGGACTGCAACATTATTGATTGTATTGTCTTTTACCGGCTTTCTTTTGCTCACACAATCTCTATTTGTTGTACCTTCTGGACAAGTCGCGGTTGTTACAACACTAGGTAAAGTAAGTGGCCCTTCTAGGAGAGCTGGTTTGAACTTTAAACTCCCATTTATTCAGTCTGTATATCCATTTGATATAAAAACTCAAGTTCAACCCGAAAAATTTGAAACTTTAACTAAAGATCTTCAAGTTATTAGAGCTACCGCTACTGTCAAGTACTCAGTAAAACCTCAAGAAGCAGGAAGGATTTTCGCAACAATTGCAAGCAGAAATAGCGATGTTTATCAGAAAATTGTTCAGCCATCTTTGCTAAAAGCTCTTAAATCAGTTTTTTCTCAATATGAGCTAGAAACAATTGCTACTGAATTCGCAGTGATTTCTGAGAAAGTAGGAGATACTGTTGCACAAGAACTTAATTCATTCGATTACGTAGATGTTAAAAGTTTAGATCTTACTGGATTAGAGATCGCTGAAGAATATAGGGCTGCTATTGAACAAAAGCAAATAGCTGGTCAGCAATTACTTAGAGCAAAAACAGAAGTTGAAATTGCAGAACAAGAAGCACTTAGATATGAGACATTAAATAGAAGTCTCGACGATCAGGTGCTTTTCAAATTATTTCTCGACAAATGGGATGGTAGTACACAAGTTGTTCCTGGCTTACCAGGTTCTGAAGGAGGTGCTCCCCCAGTTATAGTTGGTGGTAGAAGATAATAATTTAGAAAAGATCTTTATAAACTTTTTAATCATTTACTTATTTTTCTTTAAAAAACACCAGTAAATGATTATTTTTTTATTGCATTAAAAGATTCGTCAAAAGCTTCAATAGTTTTATCAATTTCTTCTTCGCTGTGAGCTAGTGATGTGAAACCAGCTTCGAAGGGGCTTGGCGCCAGGTAAATTCCTCGTCGAAGCATTTCTCTATGCAACTTACCAAAAAGTTCGGCATCATTTGTTTTAGCTTCATCAAAGTTCCTAACTGGCCCATCGCATAAGAAAAATCCAAACATAGCGCTTACACTTCCACCATTGATTGCGATACCGTTGTTTTCAGCTGATTGAATTATCCCTTCAATTAATCTAGAAGTTGTTAAATCAAGTTTATCGTAAGTACCATCTTGTTTGAGTAGTTCAAGAGTTTTTATTCCAGCGGTCATTGCGAGAGGATTGCCGCTCAAAGTACCTGCTTGGTATACTGGCCCTGATGGAGCTACCATTGACATTATTTCTTTCTTGCCTCCGTAAGCTCCAACAGGCAGGCCTCCACCAATTACTTTCCCAAGGGTCGTTAAATCGGGAGTAACCCCAAACTTTTCTTGGGCGCCTCCATAACTTATTCTGAATCCAGTCATTACTTCGTCAAAAACTAATAAGGATCCATTCTCAGTGGTTAATTCCCTTAATCCCTCCAAGAATCCCGGTTCTGGAGTAATGAATCCAGCATTACCAACGATAGGCTCAAGAATAACCCCGGAAATGGCATCAGGATTTTCAGAAAATAATTTTTTTACTGCTTCAAGGTCATTGTAGGGAGCAGTAAGTGTATTGGAAGTTGTTGTCCGTGGTACACCGGGAGAATCTGGCAAACCTAGAGTGGCTACACCTGATCCTGCTTTTACTAAAAACATATCTGCATGACCGTGATAACAACCGTCAAACTTAATAACTTTATCTCTTCCAGTAAATGCTCGCATAAGTCTCAAAACAGCCATGCATGCTTCAGTTCCACTATTGACGAATCTAACCATTTCTACAGATGGAACTGCATCTATTACCATTTCAGCAAGTTGGTTCTCTAGAACACATGGAGCACCAAAGCTAGTGCCTTTCTCTATTGCTTCCTGTAATGCTGTTGTAACTTCAGGGTGGGCATGTCCACATATAGCAGGTCCCCAGCTCCCTATGTAGTCAATATATCTATTGCCATCAATATCCCAAGCAAAAGGACCTTTAACTCTATCAAAAACAATTGGTTGACCTCCTACAGACTTAAAAGCTCTTACTGGAGAGCTAACTCCTCCCGGCATAAGTTGTTGGGCGGCAGAGAAAATTTCTTCTGATTTTGTGTAATTTAATATGTCAGTCACAATTTAGCTAAATGATGTTTTGAGAAAAATCTAGTCATGTTCTAAATTAGAAATAAGTAAAAATTTTGTCAATCAGATTGAAATTCTACATTATGATATTTTTATTGCGATAGTTTGGTTTGTAAATTATTAATTTTAAAGAAATCATGATAAAAGACAATCTTACTTTAAATAACTCTTTATTAATAGGCGTTTTCAAGCATTAATGAAATTTAATTTATTTTATTTATATTTCGAAGAAATTTTCCTCATCCTCAAAAAAATCTGCATTTATTTCGTTTAAGTTAAGATCTATCATTACTGGGGCATGATCACTTGGACGCAAATTACCTCTAGGGGAGCTGTCTATGACACAACTTTTAAGTTTTGATGACAATTCTTTGCTGATATATATATGGTCTATTCTCCAACCTTTATTTAATTCAAATGCGTTGTTACGGTAATCCCACCAACTCCAATGGCCAGTATTTTGTTCATAAATCCTGAACGAATCTATTAATCTTTTTTTCAGAACATTATTGAGTGCATTTCTCTCTATCTCAGATGCCATTATTCCTCCTTCATATTTCTTTGGATCATGAATATCCAAGTTAGATGGAGCAACATTAAAATCACCCATAAGACAAATTAATTCTCCTTTTTTTTCTTGCTCATCCAAAAATGAAGCCAGACAATTTAACCAATTAATCTTGTATTCGAACTTACTAGATTCTAGAGAAGATCCATTTGGAACATAAACATTTATGATTTTAATACCATTAATATCAGCAGAGATCAATCTTTTTTGATCTAGGAAAATTTCGATATTTTGATTAGAGTCATTACAACCGTAGAATCCTTTTTTAACATTTTCTGGCTTTATTTTGGAAATAATAGCCACCCCATTGTATGATTTTTGTCCGTAGATCTCTACTGAGTATCCTAGTTTTTCAAAAGGTTTAACAGGGAAACTATCGTCCATCACTTTTGTCTCTTGCAAACATAGAATATCTGGATTGGATTCATTAATCCAATCTAATATTTGTGGAAGTCTGGTTCTTATAGAGTTAACATTCCAAGTTGCTATTAACAAATTTCTACGAAATTATGTAAAATTAAAATAGCAAGAAATTTTGGCGTTAAAGAGTTTTGAAATTAAATAAAACGAAAAATTACTTTTACAAAAGCGTTTTTAAACCAATCAGGGTTGTAATATTTTCTACTTTATTAATTACCTTAAAAAGTGGAAACCTAAATGCTGAATATTTATTTAAAGAATTAGAAATTGATACTTCAACTAAAATAGAAGATGATGGTTCAGCTCTTCCAACTAATCCTTTTGAACTTGTGGAAATGATTCGGAGACAAAATAGTATGAATGATGCCACTGATCCTTCTGATGCAATTGACGATGCGTTAAGGTCTTTTAATAGTTTGGAGGAAAATCAAGAAATTTAATACAGCAAATTGTTATTTTCAAATTTTTAAGATGTTAAAAAACCCTATTCCAAAAGTTACTAACCAATTACAGCACAGAGCAATCGGTATTATTAATGGTAAATTCACTCCCCTTTGTAAGGAAAAATTAAATAGAGGCTTTTTAATTGACAATAAAGACGAAAAAATTGAAACAGTAGTTCTTGGTAAAGCATTATCACTTTTAAAAAAGCATATTGATTTAAAGAAAAGTTATTATTGGATTGTTTACCCAAAGAATAAAAATACTCAAAACTTACATTTACAAGTTGCAGGTATATGGGATCCCTATCAACTGAATGATTTCCCTAATGATTCTTCAAAAACTAACTTCTCTAAATTATTAGAAGAATTAGATCTAAGAGACAATTATTTTTCTGTTAGAGGAGAATTAGTTTTTGTTAACACTCAAAAGAAAGAAATTGTTATTAAAATATGCCCTGCTATAAAGTCAAAAAATTTAAAAAATAAAAATTTTAAATTAGTTATAAAAGGAGAGCTTTCTCTTGAACTTTTGCATAGCTTTGTAAGTTTAGATATTAATAGAGATGGAAATTCTTTGCAATTAATAAGCTACGAAGTGATTGAAAAAAATCTTTCTAAAAATAACTAGAATGAAAGGTTGATTTCTATCGCAATTTTACCAGTTAAGAAATCTTTGATTTATGGATGATGTTTTAATTGAATGTTCTCCTGGTATCTCTGGAGATATGTTGTTAGGCGCTTTTTATGATTTAGGGGTGCCTAAAAAAGTTATTGAACAGCCACTTATTGATCTTGGATTAAAGGATCTATATCAACTAGACTTTAAGGAATCAAAAAGTTGTTCAATCCGAGGCATCAAGGCAAAGGTTGAGAATATTGACTGTAGTCCTATTAAAAGAACTTGGAGAAGTATCAAGGAACTTATTTTAAATGGCAACTTAGAAGATAAATTAAAAAAAATTATTTATGAAGTATTTGAATCTTTAGCAATTGCGGAAGGAAAAGTTCATGGCATTAAATCTGATGAAGTTCATTTTCATGAAATTGGAGCTATAGATTCATTGGTAGATATAATTGGAGTATGTGCTGCATTGAATTACTTAAATCCAAAGAGGGTTTTTTGTAATGAACCAATGTTGGGGAAAGGTTTTGTTCAAACTGAACATGGAAAATTATCTGTACCAACTCCAGCTGTAATAGAGCTAATAAGACAAAAAAATATTAAGGTTTTATCAAATCGTGATTCAATAGATGGCGAACTCTCAACACCAACTGGTATTGCTTTACTTGCTAATTTAGTCGAATATCTAGAACCTCCTTTAAAATTTTCTATTAACTCTTATGGCGTAGGCATTGGCAACCTAAAATTTCCATTCCCTAATTTGGTAAGAGTTTATAAAATTACTTCATTTGAGGATTTTTCTATTAACGATAATGAACAAATTAGTCCAAAGTGTGAAGAGATATCTATTCAAGAAGCATGGATTGATGATCAAACACCCGAAGATATATCAAACTTTGTGGAGAAACTTAGAATTGAGGGGGCTTATGACGTTTCCTATCAAGCTACCAATATGAAAAAAAATAGAATTGGATTTTCTATTCAAGTAATCTTGCCCATAGAGAAAAAAGAGTTTTTTAGGAGATTATGGTTTGATTATTCCAACACTATTGGGGTGCGTGAAAGGAACCAATTCAGGTGGATATTACTTAGACGCAGAGGAGAATGTTCAACGTCTTTTGGAAATATAAAAGTTAAACAAACTTTGAAACCAGATGGATCAATAATTATGAAACCAGAAAATGATGAGGTTTTGAGATTACAATTAAAGCATAAAATATCAATGTTCGAAATAAGAAAAATAATAAGAGAATCAAGCAAAAATTTTAAAGCATCAGAAAACTGGAAATGAGGTTTAACTTTAATAATCAACTATATCTTAAATTCCTTAAAAAAATTAATTTTGGTTGTTTAAAGAGTATTTTCTTTATTACAAGCTTGTCCTATTTTTGCATATATTTTTTTAAAAATATTGATCAAATTTCTTTTGATGTCAATTTAGAAAGAAATGGAATTAATCTATTTTTATCATTTTTATTTTGTATTTTAAGTATTTACCTGAATGCTTATGCATGGAAATATATTGTTAGATGGTTTGGGAAAGAATTTAAAAGTAATAATCTAGTCTCTTTTTATGTTTTAACCAATATTCTTAAATACGTTCCAGGAGGGATTTGGCATTTTTTAGAAAGATTTAATTTTATAAAAAAAATAAGTAATCCTCAGATTGCGTTGTATTCGACACTTATAGAACCTTATTTTATGTTGAGTGGATCTTTTCTCTTGGCATCGATGGGATTCATTTTTTCACCTTTTTATATTTTTTTAATTGTTCCTTTGGTATTCCTAAATAGGAAATTTATTTTTCTGATATTAAAAATATTAGGGTCTCTTAAGGGAAAAGTATTTGAGATCTTGAGACTTCCAAATTCAAAGGACCAATATGAAGGGAGAATAAATATAATTTCATTTTTCCCTAATAAAGCTTTATTTATTGAAATTGGATTTGTTTTATCTAAATTTATTGGTTTTTATATTTGCTTAAATACTTTTTATGCAAGTAATAATCTGAACATTATATTTTTATTGGTAATCTTTTCTTTGTCATGGTCTTTAGGCTTGGTAGTCCCAGCAGCTCCAGGAGGAGTTGGTGTTTTTGAGGCTTGCCTCCTTTTATTTGTAGGCAAAAGTATTCCACAAAATATAATTATCATTAGTTTAGTTTATTTTAGGGTTATATCTACCTCGGCAGATTTGTTCTTAAGCCTACCTTTCTTAATCAGAAAACTTTATAAAAGAATTTAGTTTTTTTTCTCTAAACTTGGTATCAATGTTATTGAAGCAATAAGGCCTAAAGTCATGATAATAATGGCTGGTAATATTGCCTCTACCATTCTTTCATCTCCAGCATATTGATATATCCTCACAGATAATGTATCAAAATCAAATGGTCTCAAAATAAAGGTCATGGGTAATTCTTTTATCGTATCTACAAAAACTAAAAGTGATCCTACGAATATTGGTCCCTGAAGGAGAGGAAGATGAATTTTTTTGATGATGCCAGGCCAATTCTCTCCTAGTCCAAGTGCAGCTTCATCTAGACTAGGAGAAATTCTCTCAAGACTTGAATCAATAGAACCCTTGGAAATAGTTAGAAATCGAACAAGATAACCCCAAATTAGTAAGCATATAGCAATGAAATTCAATTTTGGAGAAGAAATGCTTATTAAAGATAAAGCTAATACAGTGCCTGGAATTGCATAACCTATTCCCGCAAGGTTTGTTATTAGTCCTAGCAATAAGCTTTTATTTGGACGTCTTGCTAAGGAAATTATTAAGGAGAATAATATCGTTATTAATGCAGTAAAAAATCCTAGACTTATGGTCCTGAATGATAGGGTAAGCAATTCTACTGATAACCCTTTTTGAATTTGATCGATATTGAGTAGAACCCAAAAACATGGTATTCCAAAAGAGAAAATTGGAGGAAATAAAGATATTATTATTGCTAAAAGAGCTCTTGTTTTTT
>QCDH01000003.1 GCA_003280985.1 Prochlorococcus sp. AG-355-A18 | reverse complement strand
AAAGTTGATTCTGATAATAAATAGGATTTAAAATAAATCAAAGAATAATAGACGAGCTTTACTCCTAAAAAAAGAAAATTTTAAAATAATTTGCTTATTTTTTAATTAGATATAATAAGTCTTTATTTTTAATATTTTAATTTGAATTATAAGAAGGTTGTTATGAATCTAAAGCTACTTCTATAGCTGCGATTAAGTTTTCGTCAAACGGTTGAACATCTGGCTTGAATCTTGCAATTACTTTACTATCTTTCCCTATCAAAAACTTCTCGAAATTCCATTCAACATCTCCTTCGGGTTCAACTTTGTTAAGGGTTGTGTATGGTTCTGTGGTGTTGCCTTTGGCATGAACTTTTTCATAGATTTCGAACTTAACTCCATATTTTGTTGTGCAAAAATCTTTTATTTCTGAAAGAGAGTCGGGTTCTTGTTTTCCGAAATCATTACAAGGGAAAGCAAGTATTCTTAGGCCTTTGCTTGAATATAAATCATGTAGCTTTTGAAGATCCTCATACTGAGCAGTATTTCCACAATAACTAGCTACATTAACAACTAAAATTACTTCCCCAGAATATTCCCCTAGTTTTATAGATGATCCGTCTGCGGAAAGAACAGTAGTATCATGTACGTCAACTTGCATGTCTTAAAAAAATCACCTCTTGAAGATAGCATTGTATAGGCATTATTGTGTTTAATTTATATGGTGGTTTTGGTTATTTCTTTTATAAGTTTTAATTTTTCATTTATTTAACCCTTTATAATTAATATAATTAATCAATTTAAATTTGGACCCTTTAGACCCACTTACTGAAATTATTAATTCCGGTCAAGGTTTTTCACCTGCAATTGCTTTAGAAAGAATTATTTGGGCAATAATTGGAATCTTTTTTTTAGGAGCGATTTCAAGATCAATAACTAATAGCATGCGAAGTCAAAATTGGTTTGGTAGAAATTTTTTATTTAGTTATTCTAAAGAAAAAAAATTTACAGATGATACCTCCTCACAACCTTCTGGTGATGACGAATAAGTTTTATATATGAAAGGATCAATTTTTTCTAAAAAGAAAATTTTATTGCTTGGTAGCGGCGAGCTTGGAAAAGAATTAGTAATAGAATCCAAAAGATTAGGATTAGAAGTTATTGCAATTGATCGATATGAAAAAGCACCTGCAATGCAAGTTGCTGATTATTCAAGAGTAATTGATATGGGAGACAAAAATATTTTAAAAAATGTTATAAAAGAATTTAAGCCTGACTATGTTGTCCCAGAAATAGAGGCACTTTCAATTGAAGCCCTAAAAGAACTAGAGGATGAAGGATTCAATATTGTTCCCAACGCCAGAACTGTAGAAATTACAATGAATAGAGATAAAATTAGAGACTTAGCTTCTAGAGATTTAAAAATAAAAACTGCAAAGTTTGATTATATTTTTGAATTTGATGATTTAGAAAAAAAAGCAGATGAAATTGGATTCCCACTTTTACTTAAACCTTTAATGAGCTCTTCAGGAAAGGGACAGAGTTTGGTTGAAACAAAAAATGATTTACAAAATGCTTGGATACAGGCACAAGCAAATTCAAGAGGAAAGGTTAAAGGTGTAATTATTGAAGAATTTATTAATTTTGATTTTGAGTTTACTCTTTTAACTGTAAGAAAAGAAAGTGGCGAAAATATTTTTTGTTCACCAATTGGACATCTTCAATCTAATGGAGACTATCAATGTAGTTGGCAACCTATTGAAATCAAGGAGTCCTTAATTATTGAAGCTAAGAGAATGACAAGTAGAATATTAAATAACCTTAATGGAGCTGGATTATACGGAGTAGAGTTTTTTATAAAAGGAAGTGAGGTTATATTTTCAGAATTATCTCCAAGACCACACGACACTGGTATGGTTACATTAGTTAGTCAAAATATTAATGAATTTGAATTACATTTAAGGGCTTTTTTAAATTTACCAATACCGCGTATAAATCTAATAGAACCCTCTGCAACCAGAGTTATACTCTCTAATCAAGAGTATCTTAATCCTATTTATGAAGGTCTTAATGAAGCATTAGAATTTGAAAAGACTAAAGTGCTCATATTTGGCAAACCACTTTCTAGAAAAGGCAGGAGAATGGGTGTTGTTATCTCATCAAATTCTGACGTTAATTTGGCTAGAAAAAATGCAGATGAAGCTGCTCGTAAAATAAAAGTCAGTACTACATAAATATTAAATAAAAATAACGAAAAAAATACTTATTTCCTTTGTTTTTATTCTATGTCCCTCTAGGTATTATTTGAGTATGTTCTCTATTTCGAAATGATAGAAAATTATAAAGGTTGGGACATAACTTTAAATTGGGATAATAAAGATTATCTCGAAAGGGATACCACTAAAAGTAATTTTTTTAATCAAAAGGAAAAATGGATTGGTGTTCACTTAAATGGTAAAAAAATCTATGGTTCTTCTCTAAAAGAAATTAGACATATTATTGATTATCCTAGTTTGCATGCAAAGTAGGTTAAAAGATTTTTAATTATCCTGATTATTTTCATTATCTTCAATAAGTTCATTAGCAAGCTTTCTCAAATCTCCCTTAATAGAGACCCATGTAAAGGCGATTATAAAAATTGAAGCAGATATTGCAACAGTGATTTTTTCGACAGGGGACATTCCAAGTGCAATAGCAAACATTTCAAACCAATTACTAATTTTTAATTATATTGAATTTTTTTAAATAGTTAGAATTAAATTTTTTTTTGCAATGATATTTAATTATTAAAAATACAATAAATAAAATTAAATTACTTATTTATGTATTGCTTCTGATTTCAATTTTATTCAGTAAGATTAAATTATGGAAAAAAAAAAGTGCCCCCAATGTAAAAATTTAATTTTAAAAACTTCACCAACATGTTTATATTGTGGCAGACCTAATAAATTTATAACTAACGAATACGTAAATAAAAAGTGGATTAAACATAATAATAAAAATGTAATTGATTATATTTTTATTAACAAGTATCTTGTATTTATTTTACTTCTAATATTTACAATTGTTATTATTATATTTAGTTAAATTACATCAATTAATCACTCTATTATTGAATCTAATACCTCTTTAGTATTAGTAGATAGTTTATTTTTTTTAATCTGCTTTATTGTTTCTACCATATTATTTTTGTAAGGGTCTGAATAATAATTATATCTACTAAATACTTTCACAAATCGGGAAATTACGATTGGATTTAATTTATCAAAGTCAATTATCTTTTTTGCAATATATTTATAACCAGAACCATCCAATGCATGAAAAGTACTATTTCTTGTCACGAAAGTATTTAATATAGCTCTTAAAGTGTTAGGTGATTTTGAATCAAAAAACTTATTTTCAAATAATTTTTCAATGCTGTTTGTTTTTTCATCAATTTCTATAGATGCATTGAATGAGAACCAACTATCCAAAACGACACTATTATTTTTCCATTTATTGAAGAATATATTTGAAATAATTTCTCTTTCAGGACAATTAATCCTACTGAAAGAATTCAATGCAGCTTTTGCTAGAGTCATCGAATTACTATCGACATAATTAATTATTTTGCATTTAATTTCCTCATCATTACCGTGCAAGAGTAGTTTCCAAATAGTTTCGATTAGTTTTCTTTCATTTTTACCTTCTGGCCAAACTTTATCTAGATTTTTCTCTATTTCTTGAAGCTTAAAATATAATTCTTCTTTTAATTTGGTACCGAATAAATTATTTAATTCGTCAATAGTTTTATATATCTTTAAAGGATCTATATTTTCTATCTCCGATTCAATTTCCGCAAATGTCGGAATACTAAGTAATTCTGATAAGAGAGACAAATTTGTATCTTTATTTTTTATAAATGATACTAAAGTGTTGATTAATTTATTTTCAACTTTGTGATCTGGCTTTTCATCTAATCTATACAAAATTATTTTTTTAAATAATTCTCTTACAGTATTAGATAGTGTAAAAAAATCTTTTTCATATTTTAAGATTAAAAATTTTTCATCCAAGGTAGTGTCAGATTTCCAATCAACTGGTGAGGAGAATTCGCGAAAATAAGTTACTAAAGGGATTTGGAGTTGTGATCTAACATTCCTAAAAATAAATTCTTGTTTTTTTGTTTTTAAAACAACTGTTTTTTCTATAGTTTTATTGTTTCCGAAAAATATAGCCAGATTTATAGGAATTATTAGAGGTAAATCATTATATGGGTTCTTCTTTATTGGATTACTTTGAGAGGCCTCAATTGTGAGTTTTTCGTCTGTTTGATCCCAGATTCTCTTGAATTTAACTTTTGGTGTGCCATTTTGCTTGTACCAGACTTTGAATTCTTCAGGATCGATTTCATTATTATGCTCTAAAATTTTATCGACAAATTGGTCTATTGTTGCAGCCTTCCCATCATATGTTGAGATGTAATTACTAAATCCTTTATAGAAATTTTCATCTTTTACAAGCTTGTTGAGCATTCTAATTATTTCTGATCCTTTTTCGTATATCGTGGTCGTATAGAAATTGTCTATTTCTTGGTATCTTTCTGGCATTACAGGATGAGATGTTGGACCAGAATCCTCTCTAAATTGATTTCTTCTAAGAAATTTTGCATCCTCAAGTCTCTTGATTTCAAGATTATGAAGGTCTGCTGTAAACTGTTGATCTCTGAATACTGTTAAACCCTCTTTAAGAGATAATTGAAACCAATCCCTACAAGTCACCCTATTACCCGTCCAATTATGGAAGTATTCATGGGCGATCACACCCTCTATTCTCTCTAATTCCTCATCAGTTGTCGTTTCAGAATTTGCGAGTATTAGTTTTGAGTTGAAAATATTGAGACTTTTATTTTCCATTGCTCCCATATTAAAGTGCCTGATTGCAACTATATTGAACACTGACAAATCGTATTCGAGGTTATATTTATCTTCGTCCCATTTCATAGATTTCTGTAAGGAACTTATTGCATGCTGGACATATTTTTCATCGCCATACTCAACATAAATATTTATTTTTACTTTTTTATTCGATTTTGTTACGAAATTATCTGTTACATAATTAAGTTTACCCGCCACCAATGCAAATAGGTATGAAGGTTTTGGATATGGGTCTTTCCAAATTATTTCATGTCGATTATTTGTAAGATCATTATGTTTTACGATGTTACCATTTGAAAGTAAAACAGGATAATCATTCTTGTCGGCCTCAATTCTCACAGTGTATTTGCTTAGAATGTCAGGCCTATCAGAGTGAAAACTTATTCTTCTAAATCCCTCTGCCTCACATTGCGTAGTTATAATTCCATTACTCTCATACATCCCTAAAAGGGATGTATTTTCTTTTGGTTTAATTATTCCTTCTATTTTTAATAAAAAATTATCTTTATTTACATTTTTAATTTTTAAGTTATTTCTTTGCTGTTTATAGTTTTCCTCTTCTAGTAGTGATTCATCTATAAATATTTTTTTTATAAATATATCCTCACCATCAAGAATTAGATTTCTGGTATTCTTATTTTTTTTTACCAAATTTAGTTTCGTCGTAACGTTTACAGCATTTTTCTTAATTACGAAGTCCAAAAAGATTTCTGGAATTTCATAATCAAAAACTTTGTAATCTTTAAGTTTTACATATCTTGAAATACTTTTTTGGTTTATTGGATTGTTCATCTTTACATAGAAGTTTAGAAGTTAAAAAATCTAGAATATTTATTTTGGAATTATAAGTTAGAACTTTTATCTTCTGATTTACAGTAATGTGCTTTAACTTTTCCTGAAGGGAGTAATTCGTATAAAGAAGGATTATTAATATTAATCGATCCGTCCTGTTTAAATTGGTACCTCCAGTCCCATTTTTTATCTGTAAAGGAAATATAGTCTTTTCTTAGAGAATATGGAAGCATAAGCTTTTTTTTATTCCAATTAATATTTATAAATGCTCCTGGCTTTAAGTCAGATATTTTTTCTACTATGGAAAAGTCACCATTAATATTATTTCTCATCACAAGATTAAGCTTTGAATTTTCACATACATAGCTACTATTTAAAGCTAATAAAAATATTGAGGTAATAAAAAAAGAATGAATTTTTTGAGCTCCTTTTAAAGTTGATTTACTTTCAAGCTAAATGACTTAATTAAAGATCTTTTTGAATCGATTTAAATCATAATAGATTGCATACTCTTTAGATCTACAAGATTGCAATTTAATTTCTCTTTATAATCCTGAACTGAAATAAAATTATTTAAAAAACCTGAAAATTTTGCATCTCCGCCTATGGTGCTTGAAAGTATATATTTTGGATTGAATTTGTTAATCAATTTAGGGATTACATCAGCACCTTTTACAAAAGAACCTACTAGGGGTAATTCTAAATTTTTTGTGGGAGTAATGACTGCATCAAGACTTTGCTTGTTTATATTTTCATCAAGATATCCATGGGGTTCTATATAAAACCCATTGTCTTGATCGTCTTTAACAATATATCCATTCTCTATTTGTGGTACTGGAGCTCCAGCGGTAGCTTCAAAACTTAAATTAGAATGATTTGTCTTTTCAGTTGGCATAAGCACTTTAATTGAACTAAAACCGATATTTTTTAATGTTTCAAGAGCACTTTTAGGGCAAATTATAGGTATATCCTTCCTGAACATTTCTAATGTTGGAACATGACAGTGGTCAGGTAATCCTTGAGTTAACAAAATAATATCTATTTTTTTATCGATTGAAATTTCTTCTTCTAATGATCCTTTAAAAAACCACTCACCTGGAGGAAATATTAAATCTCCTTTGAGCCAAGGATCAATAATTAAATTGGTTTTATTAAATTTTATAAGCCAACCATTTGAACCAAGGTAGGTCGCTTCAAAAGTCATTATAAATTAGTTGTTTATTAGACTATAAGGGAATTTTGGCTTTATCGAGAAATTACTAATTTAGATTAGTTTGCTTCATTCAAGATTTGAAATGACTTTCTTTTTAGATTAAATATTAAAACTTGATTATCTTTATAACTAATATCAAAGTTTTCTTTTTCTAGCATTTGTATTCGTATTAGAGCTAATCCACCTGTTCCTGAAAATATAATTGGCATGGTGCTATTTTTAGTCCCATTCATTTTTTGTAAGTCAATAGCTTGTGAAACTATTTTTCTGGCTTTATCAAATCCGTAGTCTTCTATTAATTCAGGCCATAAAAAGTTAACTAGTTCATATTTCGAAAACTCAATTTGTACTGTTTTCATTAAAAAATAATAAATATATAGTTATTATTTAAGATATTTACTTAATTACTATTTTTAAACCTATCCATGACTAGTTGCAACATATCCACTACATCACCATCAGTTAAATTTAAATCCTTCTTTAAATCATTGCAAGTTAAATTCATTTCAAGTGCCGCTTCAGCCATATGATTAACTTTTTGGTTATCACCGCCCAATGAAATAAAGGGATTGAAGTTTTCTATCATTTAATACTTGTTGTTACCACCTAGTTCTAGCTAAGAAATAATTAATTATCATTTATTGAGACAGAAGCTTATAAATATGTTATTTAATATTTAGAAAGTTTTTATTTTTAAACTAGGGATATTGAGATACCTTTTGATATCAATGCAAATCTTCTGGCTCTGACTAGTAAAGGAAATATCAAATTTGTTCGCTTATTTGATTTAAACACTCTAGAAAGTAACAAAAGTAAACTACTTGAGGGATTATTTATTTGTTTGCAAATAGTACTAATTGCATCTGCCCCATGAAAGATATCTTCATCTTTTAGGAGAATAGCTCCTTTATCTAGGTCATAACCTTTCTCTAGGAGGGATTTAATTAAGGTTAAATTTTTACGACCATCAAGAATTTTAATATTATTTATCTTGCTTTTGATCTCAAGGAGCTCAGCAAAATGATTGCAGAATGGGCATTCTCCATCATAAATAAAGGTATAGTTGGAAGTCATTAGAAAATACAGTTTTGATGGTCTTAAAGTGTGCCAAAAAATAGTAATCTTTTGATAATAAAACAAATAATAAAAATTTTGTGGATTTCTTATAGATGGAAAAATTAAAAGTTTCTAAATAAATACGAAGAAATGTCTCAATATAGGTATATTTTTCATAAAAATCTGTATGCTAACTCGGAGATATTATGTTTTAAAATTATGAATTTATTAGCTTCTTTTGCTTTAGGTGGTTTCAATCCATGGGCAGCAGGCTTTGGAATTGGTTCTTTAGTACTTTTTGGTCTAGTTGGTCTTGTGGCTGGTCCAAACCTAAAGAATTTTGACCCTGATGCATAAACTATCATATTTAAATTTATTTAAAAAGACTCATTTGAGTCTTTTTTTATGCGGTTTTTAAAATTTATTTTTAGAATCGATCTAAATTATATTCCGCCAAAGAAATGTTGTTAAATCCCTTTTGTCCATTTACTTTTTTTAAAATTTCTTCTCTTAAAGCTACTATTATTTTTTTATCAATACTTTTAATTAAATCAAATTTGCTTAGATTAAAAGGTGGACTAATTGGAGGTCTTTTTGCCTTGATACTGATATCAGGGATTCTCGCCTCTAGTGCGATAGCTTTAGGATCTTTAGTTTATGCCTATCGATTAAAGAAGAAATCTAATTTTGATGATAATCAAATGCAGGATTTAGAAACTGTAAATGTTTAAGGTATTTTGTGAATCAAATTCAGTTGAATAACCTAAAATGGAGTTCCGGGTACAAAATGCAAGACTAAAAATCCAAAACCGGCAGCAAAAACTATAGATACTGCGATGATTAGAAGGCCTGATGCCATCCCCCCTTCGTTAAACGCCATTTAGTTAGTTATTTTTAATTTATAATAGAACATATTTGTCGCTAGGTAATAGTTCTAATTACTCATGTATCATCCAAATTTATTATTAATAGTGAATAAAAGTAAAGAGATGGAGGTTAATGAGATGATAAAACCAAATATTATTAATGGTTTAGATTTGACGTTTTCTTCTTTCTTAAGCTTATTTTTTGAAGAAGGAAGATTTTTATCTTTTTTTTTATTAATTAGATTGGGAAAAGGTTTAATCACAATAATTTTTAGATTTTAACTAATTACCCTAAAGTTTTGAACAAATCCTTATGGTAATCAACAACATTTTGACAACTTATTACAGGTGTAAATTCCATATGAATGCCAAATTTGGCTCTCCATGGAGCAAAATGCTCGAAAATTTCTTTATCACTCTCTGCCTTACATAGACAAACTACTCTACCCTCCCCTGGAGCATGAACTCTAAATAACATCTCAAATTTATCTGTTTTATCTGATTTTGCAATTTCACCGTTTTCCCAAGCTTCTACAAATAATTGATAAGCTTTCACTTGATTCTCAATATCTGGGAATTGGCAGTCAGCAAGAAATAATTGCATTGGAGTAATCTTATGGTTTTGATCATTATCCCTCAAATACTTATTAATTAATGGGACTGTTTGAATTTGAAGATCAGAAAAAGGAAATTTTCTTAAATAAAGTGAGAAGAGAGAGTCTCAAGGAATTTGCCAATATCTTTTTTATATAAACTATCTGTGATTTTTAAAGAGAATAATTCATAATCATTTATTTCTTTTTTTTTATCAAAATTAATATTTCCCTTTAATGAAATATTTTTCATGATTTTATTGATCACTATTTAAAATTTAAACAAATATAAGAAAAATACAAGCTTCTTTACATTATGTTTTTATGAGAGTAATTTCTTAGGCTAATAAATAATAATTAGTTTATTTAAGAGTTAATTAATTTTCCTAGGATATATAAGAAAGAATTTGTTAAAGAAAAAATCACAGTTAATAGAGATGCAATAACGGGTAATAAATTGAACCACAATTGCGAAGTTGTCATTTTTGAATCAATAGGCAAAAAATTGGTTCTTTTTTTAATTCTTATTTGTAACCAAAAAACAGATAATGGATAAATAATTCTTGAGAAAGTAATTATAAATGAAGGCAAAATACCTTGGTTTGAATAAAGTATAAATCCTGAAAAAAAGTATAACGCCCAAATTAGAACCCTTTGAATCAGAATTAATCCCTTGCTTTTGCCGGACATTATTAATTAATTAATTTTTATAATTTTAGTCATTTTATATCTTTCAAAAAGATTGTTATTTATAATTACTTTTTCTTTACGTATAATTTCCCATTTATTTTTAAGAAATAATTCATAACTTATTAAGCTCGCTTCAGTATAAAGAGAATCTAAACCTTCTTTCTTTGCTTCATCTTCTACTTTATGAAGTAATTTAGAGCCGTAGCCTTTTCTTTGGAATTTACCTTTACAGTAAAATAGCGCAATTCTATCGGTAGGATATCTTGTGGCAAAAGCAATAATAATTCCTTGTTTACTTATAAGCCATCCTTTTCCTTTAATTATTGACTTATCAAAATTTGGGTTATTCCAAGCTTGGCTTGACCAGGCGCTTTTTTGTTCTTTATTATAAATTTTTTCATCTAAAGATTGAATTGAATCAAAATAAACCTTCTTTAATTCCAGTTGATCTTTAATGGTAATTTGTCTTAAATTCATATACAAATCTTTTATTAAATATGCCTAGTAAAAATATAGTCGCAATTGGGGGAGGAGGTTTTGGACGTTCATTAGGATCTCTAGAAATTGAAAAATATATAATTTCTTTAAGTAATAAAAAAAGACCCAAGATTTGCTTTATTCCAACAGCATCTGGTGATAATAGTTTGTACAAACTAAATTTTTATAGAGCATTTTCTAAACTTGATTGCATAACAAGCCATATTGATTTCTTCTATAGAACAGAAAACTTAGAAGAGAAAGTTTTAACTCAAGACATCATTTATGTTGGCGGAGGAAATACAAAAAGTATGTTAGCTGTTTGGAAAGAATGGAATTTACATAAAATTTTGCGAAATGCTTATGAAAAAGGAATTGTAATGAGTGGTGTAAGTGCTGGGGCTATTTGTTGGTTTGATAAAGGTATAACTGATTCTTATGCTAAAGAATTAGCTATAATTGATTGCCTAGGCATAGTTGAAGGTATTGCCTGCCCGCATTTCGATGAAGAGAAAGAGAGGGAACCTTACGTTAATGATGTTATTCTGAGGGAAATTATTGAATCTTGTATATGTATTGAGGGTAATTGTGCCTTGCATATTAAAAATGATTTTGACTATTCCTCAATTGATTTTGGTAATGGTAGAAACTGCTTTAGAGTCACAAAGGAAAATAATATTGTAAAGAAAGAAATTCTTTGAAAAGAAAAATATTTTTAATATATTTAGATCTCATCATTCTTCGAGATAGAAGTAAATTCAATCCCTTTGTATTTTACGAAAGATGCTGTCCATACTTCTTTTGAGAGATTGCCAAGGTATTTTAGAAACTGTTGTGTATCTCCATCTCTTATCCATTCAGATTTAATGAATGGAAGCTCTTTCTGCATTCTTTTAGGATGCATATGAACAAGGAGCAAACCTTTTTCTTCAGAAGCCCTTTTTAAAGCACCTTCATCACTTCTTTGAAACACTCTCATTAGAAGATTTAAAATTACCTCTTCTCCAAGTTTCTTGAAATTTTCTGATTCCTCTAAATTATCTTTAATTTCTTTACCTCCAAGAGGCATTGCTCTAACTAAGTTTTGCTCTATTAAAGCTATTGCAATTAGATAATCTTGGCTAGCCATATTCTAAAATAATACTTTTTTGTTATTCTAACCTCTCGAGTTCATGAAAATCTTTCATGGATTAAATATCTGCGATAAGAAGAAAGGAAATATTTTATTAATTATTTTCTAATACAATTGAACTAATGTTTTTAATTTTAATTAGTAAAATTAAAAATTTATTTGTTATGAGGTTTTTTTATTTTTATTTTTTTGGATTTTTGGAAGTCTTTTTTATCATGGCCCGGTTTAGTAATACAAGAAAATTGGAAATGTTTTAATCAAATTATTGAAAAACTGCAGAAGATAAAATTTCTTTAAAAGCTATATTAGAGATTTCCCCCAGTTATTTCTAGAGGCTAAGAATAAAAAACGACTTCCAAAATAAGAATCGTAGCAGATGCGTGTTTTCGTTAAGATGTTGAGTGACTAAATATGACTACTAAACAATGAACAATAATATAAGATTTGAATTATCCTTTAAAAATATTTCTCAGTTAGACAATAAACTTAATTTCTGCAAATTAAATAATATAAAAAATATAAATATTCCATGTAAAGGACTTTTAAAGAAGGATTTATTTAATTCAACTATTAAATATATATCTAAAAACTATAATGAATTTAATGTGACCTATCATTATAGTCTTTATCATCAATATACAAAAAATAAAGAAAAATCATATCAGGAGTTTTTAGATTTTATTAAAAGTTCTCAGACTAATAAAAATTATGAAATTCTGCTTGTGTCGGGATCAAATAAGAAAAAAAACTATGACTCAGTCGATGTATTAGCTTATTTAAAAAAAGAAAAAAATTTAAAAGTTAAATTAGGTATAGCTTACAATCCATATTTGAAAAAATATTATAATATTTCTTCAGAAAGGGAAAGGTTCGAAAAAAAAATTTCGACTGGGTTAATAAATTCAATTTGGTTTCAATATGGTACAGATATTAAAGTTCTTCAGAATGAGGTGACTTTTCTTAAAAACGTAGCTAATGAAGAAAAATTAAATTTATTTGGAAGTTTATTTATTCCTTCTAAACAATTTATAGCAAGGTTTAAATTTCGTCCTTGGAAAGAGGTATATATATCTGAAAAATATTTATATGCCTTGGAGAATTTTTTTGATTTCACAAACGATTTAGTTAGCTTTTATAAAAAAAATAATATTACACCTTTAATTGAATCTGATTTTTCATCATCAGAGAAAATTGATTCTGTTTATAGTTTTTTAGAAAATGAAAGATAATTTATGTCAATATTAAACTTATGAAAAGTGATGTTATATATGACTTATTAATAATAGGTGGAGGTATATCTGCGTGTGTTTTCGCTTCGAAGTATCTGAAAAATAATATTACAAAAAAAGTTGGATTAATTGAAATTGGTCGCGGACTTGGAGGGAGATCAAGTACAAGAATAAGCAAAAAATATGAAGGATGGAAATTAAACCATGGTGCTCCAAATTTTAATATATCTAACAGTAAAAATAATCTTCTATTAAAAAGATATATTGATGAATTATTGGAAAATAAATATATAAAAATTGACGACTCAGAAATATTTTTTTTAAATGAAGATTCTAATTTAGAAACCATAAAAAAATCTGAATTTTCTTGCGGGGTTAATTATTTTTCTTTAGATTCCATGAGTGAATTATCGAAAAAGATTATCGAGTCAAATAATTTAAAAGAGGAAATTGATTTTTTCTTTGAAACTTTAATAGTTGACATTAAGTTTAATGATAAGGAATGGTTACTAACATCAAAAAATGGCGACAAATTCAAGTCTAAATATCTAATTTGTTCAACTAATTTGTTGTTACATAAGAGGTCTTTAAAAATATTAAACGTAAAGCAAATTCCATTAAGAAAAGCAATTCCTATTAATAGTGATAAAAAAATAGATTTACTATTAAATTTCTTAGAAGAACAAACATTTATTCCTAGGTTAACTTTTTTAATTTATACAAATGAAAATTATAGTTATAAAGATTATTATTCTAAAAAACAGAGGTATTTTTATTTAAAAAATAATTTAGAAAAAAAATATAGATTTGAAAGAATTATTTTTCAGCTGCAAGATAATAATAAATTAGGAATTGTAGTGCATTCAAAAAATGCAGACTTAATTAATTCTTATCTAAATGTAAATGATGAAGAAGTTTTTAAACAAAAAATAATTGCAAATTTCAATAAACTGTTTGAAGAGAATTCTGTAGTACATAAATTAACTTTTGATGAAAAAATATCTATTATGAAATGGAGAGCTTCACAGCCCTCTGGCCTTGCAGTACCATTATCTTTACAATTTAGTAGAAAATATAAAATTGGATTTTGTGGAGACTGGTTTGAAGGAGATGGATTTGGCAGAATTGAAGGCTCAATTTTAAGTGCTTTAATATTAGAGAAAAAAATTAAAGACTTAATTAAATAAGTTTTTCAGAATTTTATCTATGTCAGTGTTTTTTTTAATAATGAATTTATTTGTATTATTTTTTATGCTAATAGGTTTGAATTTTTCATAATAAATGCTCCATGATTTTAAGAAATCATTCTCAGCTTGTTTTTTATCCTTCCCTCTTTCTTTTATATCTCTTTGGACAACTCTTTTCATGCACTCATTTTTTTTAGTTTTTATTTCTAAAAAAATATAATCCTTATTATTTAAAGTGCTTGAGAATTCTTTAGCAAATATACCTTCAACAATTAAAAATTTAATATTTTTTGTTTCATTTAGGATATTTTGAATTGTTTTCTTTTCGAAATTATAATAACGATCACAGATTGAAATTCCATTCTTATAAATAAAATCAAAATCTTTTTTGAATAGTTCGTTATTAAAACTAATACTTCTATCAAAAAAACCTTCTACAAATTTTGGTAGTAATTTACTTATTAACCCTGTCTTATAGTAATTGTCTGTTCTTAACACAATACCATTTTTATTTTTTTTAATAATATGATTTGATAAAGTTGTTTTACCGCTTCCGGAAGGTCCACTTATGAAAATAAGCTTCATTTTTATGAACTGTTCTTTAATAAGATTTTAACTTTACTATTAATAAATATACCTTTAAATTTTGAATGATCATTTTATCTTTTTTTTAGTTTTAAAAAAATTTAGAATACCTTGCAATGGCTTGTAAGCTTGCATAAATATTAAATGTGTGTCTTTATATAATTGTAAATAAATTATTTCTATTCAGTTAGTTTTTTGTCTCATTATTATTTCCTCTGGAATTTGATAATATTAAAACAGGATAGCTAATTTTATTACTTATATATTGCAATGATTTCTAAATTTCTCAGCAAACTAAAATCTATTTTATTTAAAAGTGCAGTAATTCCTGAAACTCCTTTAAAGAAAGAAAAAAAAGCAGCAAAGTCTGCTAAAACGAAAGCAAAAACAAAAACAAAAACCAAAGCGGTTAATTCTAAGAAAAATATTGAAACTTTGACTACACTTCCAGGTGTTGGAGCAAAAAGCGCAAAAGCTTTGTATGAGGCTGGATTTAAAACAACAAAGGCAGTTATCTCTGCAGATGAAAAAGATCTTCTTGCCGTGTCAGGAGTTGGAATAAATCTTGTTAAGAAGCTTAAAAAACTTAAGTAGTTAAAATTTTATTTTAAACCTTTCTAAAAAAAGTTTGTAATATCAAACCAAATTCAAAAACTTTATGAGCTGTGGCAGATTATCTTCTTCTAGCTTTTCGTCTCTGTTGCAACTTTCTTTTATATTTTTCAATAGGAGTTTCGTGATGTCTTAGTCTTTTTAAATCTGCAAAGATTCCCGACTTAGATACTTGTCTTTTAAATCTTCTAAGGGCTGACTCAATCCCCTCGTTCTCTCCAACTGTAACTTGTGTCAAAATTTTCTAAATAAATGTTATTCTAGCACCTCCAAAAGATATATTCAAACTCAAAACTTCTAATTAAGGGTAATGGTTTATTTGGCTATTTTTTTGCCCACTCAATAAATCTTTTTTTATTACTTTTTATGTCTTGTAATGATTCAAAATAATATTTTTCCCAATTGTCTTTAGGCAGGCCAAGAAATAACATTAGATTTAATGGGTATTGATCGCTATCAGAACAATTTCTAAAATCATCCCTGAATAAAAAGATTTCTTTTTTTAGAGCAATTGCGATACCTAATTCAATCATTACCCCTTCATCTGGAGGATTTCCATTAACAATCGCAAAAATACAATCACATTCTTTTAAATCATTGAAATTACTACTTGCAACTTCATATGCCCATTGACTTTTTTGTTGTGTTAATGGTTTTGCTCTTTCAAAAGGTTCAAATACTTCTACATTTAAATCATTGAAGATTTCAATAAATTCATTTAAAAGTGTTTTAGTTTGTTTTGAAAATCCATATGGATTTGCCAAATATAATTTCTTACTCAACTCAAACCTCTTTTTTTGATGTAATCTTCGCGGTCACTTTTTGAAGTTAAAGTATTTTCCCAAGGGAAAACAATCCATTGGCTTTTTTTAGATATAAATACTGTATTCCACCACGTAGGTTTGATTTTACTAAATAATACATAAAACATTGCTCCTTCAATATCCTTGAAGCTCGTTAATGTGAGACCAGTTTCATAAACATCATCTACTATTAGTGAATTTTTTAGTGGTTCTGAAATTAATTCAATTTTTAATTTATGGCTTAGTGCTACAGCAAGACATAATCCACCACGAGGAACTCCATATATTCCAGAAAACTCCTTAAACCTACATTTATTAGCTATTTGTTCTACGCTTTCATCAAATTCGCTCCAAGTAAAATAACTAATCATATTAATTTTCGTTTTTTTCTGTTTTGGTAGCGTAATTTGAAGCAATTACACTTAAAAGTGCTAATACTTGTTCATTTGGACAATTAGTATTTTTTTTTAAATTTTCACATTCATTTATTATCTTGGCATATGTATCCTCAACTATACCGTTCATTTGATCGATACTAAAAGAATATGGCTTATTCATTTTTAAATTATTAGTTATTCTATTTTTACTTAAATATCCAACTAAGTAAATATTTTTAGTATTTAAAGATAAAATCATTCCCACATGGGGTCATTTAATTTTTCATTTTTAAGAGAAGAAGGAACATAATTATGTAAAGTTTCAATTTTTATAGCCCATTTTTTAGAATTTCCTTTTAAACTTTCACTCTCAATTAGGTTTGTTAGGGGAATCCTTTTTCTAACTTTAAGAAGTCCTAAACAAGCTTCCCAAGCTTTATGATTTTTATAAATATCTAACCAAAAATCAAAAATATTTTCCAAGATTTCTAAAGGGATATCAAATGGAATCCCTATTGAAGGTCTCGCAATTAAATAATTTTTATTTCTTAGTTCATTTAATAAATTATTTACGTTTAAATTAATAGCTAAAAGAATATCTTTTGCTGATTCATTACCTATTAATTCTTTTCTATGGCAATCTAAAAGATTTTCATCCTCAAGAATATTTTCATCGCAATTTTTTATTCCCACAATCCAAAACCCTTCTCCATTGTTCACTCCACTAGCAAGAAATAGATATTGAGTTGAATTCTCCAAGATTTCAAATTATTTTTCCATTTTTAACATTTTTTGCTTGATATGAAAATAATTAAGATGTGCAATTAACAATATGAAGTCCTCGTAAAAAAAGTTTTATTGTTATAGTTAAATTTTTAGAAAAATGTTTGATTTAAGAGAATTAAAACTAATGTTTTTAGATCCTACTGATTTAATAATTAATAATATAAATAAATATCTTTATAGTAATAAAGCAATTAAATTTATTTTTTCTTAGGAAATAATTTTCCTATTTTCTCCTTTTGCAAGTACTCCTTTTTAGTTCTTATTTTTTTGTCTTCCAAGGATTCTTTATTAGTGCTTACAGCATAAATAATATAGAAAATCATGCCAGTAAATATTAATCCTACAAAAATTATGAATATTCCTATGGGTTCACTGGGACTAAATACTTTAAGATCTAAAGATGTATTTAGGGAAATTATCATCAATAAACTAATTCCTTAAATAAATTTTATGGAAATCTAATTGATTTCCTCGTATCCAAAAAATGTTGCATTATCTAAATTTTTATACCCATTAGCGGCTTCCTGTGGGTTTTGACTGTCAATTTTTCTTGCTTTAGCATGAATCATGTTGAATGGGAAAATCACAGCTCCTACAAAAAAATGAAGAATTAAGAAATCTGAAGGTAATCCATTTGTCCAATCAGGAAAAAATAGCAATGTCATCAATGATTCGTACATATTTGTAGTCAAATAAACCTCTGACTATTATTACTGAACTTATCGCAATACTTTTAATTATTAATAAATTGAAATTTAATTTGCTTTTAATAATTATCAGATTTAATTGAAAAGACAATTTTAAAATACTATTATATTACTTATGTACTATTGATTAATAGCTGTTGTTAAAATCATTTTTTGTCTTATTTTTATTTATAATTTTCCAATTAAAACCCGCAATAGGTTTAGCTTTTGATACTTCCGATCCTAGTGTTAGTTTGCTACAAAATAGGATTTCTAATAATTTCTCTAAGAAATATTGCAATGCTATCCAAAATGGTCTTTCTAAAGATGAAGCAATGAAATCAGCTATTGTAAAGACTGAAAACATTATATCGTTCTCTTACAATCCTCAGAAAAAATGGATTGAGAAAAGCGACTTAGCAAATCAAATTTCATCACAAGTAGTAAATGATTGCGGACAGTCAATTGGATTGATTGGAAATGAGGGAATTAATTATTTTAAATCATATTTTCTGGAAATTTACGAAAAAACTACTCCTGACAAAAATTTTTCAAGATAGATTAGGTTAATGAATAATATTTCAGACAAATTTGTATTGACTATAATTTTGATTACTATTCTTTTTGTATTTGGATTGATTTTTTCAGTAAAGTCTCCAGAGAGAAAGGTTATAGATTCACCAATAATGTGGAAAGATGATTATTCTAATATCTCTATTTTTAAGAGTAATAATATAAATTCAGAAAGAATAAGAATAATTTAATAAAAACATTGCTTACTAAATATAGGATCCTATTCAAGGATATATATATATTTTTTTTCGAATCTCAATCAATTTATCATTCATTATTTAATTTAAGTATTTCAAAAGAACTGACGCTAGTTTTAAATCATCATTAAACCATGCTCGTATCGCCATAGCTCTTCGAGGATCATAAAAAATTTGTTTTCTGTACCAACTAAGAACTTCTGAATCTGATTTCTTCCCATTACATGACAAACAGCATGGTACGCAATTATTTGTACTGCTGATCCCTCCTTTTGACATTGGGTGAAGGTGGTCAAGTGATTCTGAGGGTTTGCCGCAATAAATACATTTATAATTAGTAAGTTTATTAAGTGACTCTCTCCAATTTTTATTACTTATCTTGGGACTAAACTGATCAAGATAAATTGCATCTTGTCTATGCATAAAATTCTTGATAATTTTTTTTGATAATAACAGTTTTTTTTAAAGTATGATTGAAAAAGATAAGATAATGCTTCTTATGAAAAGAATAATTTTCTCTTTTTTAAGATAAAGGGCAATTTAAATTTATAGTTAATGCTTTATTTATTAACAATATTATTAGGAAATTTTGATCATTCTTTATTTAAAAGTATTTATATATTTTTGATATCGTTTTTTTCTAATACTTTCTCAGCGATTTCTGGGGGAGGAGCAGGATTATTACAATTGCCAGCATTGATTTTATCTGGAGTTCCTTATTATCAGGCTTTGGCTAGTCATAAATTTGCAACAGTAGCACTAGGAATAGGGGGTTCCTTAAGAAATTACAAATCTTTAGGTAATGATATAAGTGTTTCTTGGCAAATTTTAATTTTTGGATTACCTGGAGTAATTTTTGGAGCTTCTTTAGTTGAATATATATCAGAAAAGTACTTGTACCTAATTTTAGGAATAATATCCATATTATTAGCTTTTTATTCATTCCTTAAACCAGATTTAGGTTTGTCATCTGGTAATAAAAAGCTTAATTTTGTTCATAAAATTAGATTTTTAATTTTTATTTTTCTTATAGGTATATTAAATGGTTCTATTTCTTCAGGAACTGGATTGCTTGTAACAATTCTATTAATAAAAACTTTTGAAATGGATTTTCTTCGAGCCATAAGTATGACTTTTTTTACTGTTGGAATTTTTTGGAATTTTGTAGGAGCAGTATTTTTGGCAAGGATAGGATCAGTTCCTTCAAATATTCTGATAGTATTAATAATTGGTTCCTTTACAGGAGGTTATTTCGGGGCTCACCTGTCAAAATTAAATGGGAATGTTCTAATTAAGAAAACTTTTATAGTAGTTTGTATTTTGGTTGGTATTAGCTTACTGATTAAATCCATAAAAAGTTTTTTATAAATTAATTGAGAATTTCAATAAATTTGTAGTGAAAATCCTAAAGAAGGTTTATTGATTAACAAGATAAATTCATTCTTATTATTACTCATTATCAAAGGGGTTAATGAATAACTAGTTTTATTAAATAATTCTTTTATAGATACCTTATTTAAAAACCATAAAAAAAGGCCTCACATATGCGGGGCCGGGTGATGGGGAACCTTATTTTTAAACCAATTTCTTAAAAAATGCAACCCCCTATCTGTAGCGCAAGCTAAATCTTCATTAAACACTACAGGTAGTGCTTTAATGATTTTCTTATATTTAAATTTAAAAATCCTGGAATAATATTTTAATTTTAAATTCTATGAGTAAAAATCCTATTTTATGATTTCAAATGTTTTTGGTAATTTTACTTGTTAAAAATTTCCTGCACAGTATCATTCGTAAGAACTTTGTTAATAAAAAGCTTTAATGATTGAATTAACTTTACTAACTCTTTTGAATTATGTTGGTGATAATTTCTGTGAGTATAGAAATCTAGGTCATGATAACTATAAATCTTTACTTCTTTCTTACAGTGATGCAAGTTATAAATTTGGATCATTAGAAGTTAAAAAGGTTATTGAGAATTCAAAAAATTTTAAAGTTACGGCTGTTGCTATTGCTGCAATTAAGTGCCCTCAGCATATAGTTAAGTAATGAAGTTTGAATTAAAAACTGAAAATGAAAATTATTCAAAATCATTTTCACAATTTTTAGGTACAGTTTTCTTCCTTACTTTAATAGTTATCCTTTGTAATGTTGCACTCAAATTAGGAACCATATCAAGAAATTATAAAATTGAATACAACTGTAGGCTTTTAGCGGTTGAAAAATCTAAAACTTATTTCAAGAAATTATCTAGGCTTTCTAATCTTAAAAGTAAACAACAAATTTGGGAATTTTGTAAGGCTGTTATTTAATAATATTTAGCTAGATGCTGATGAATAGAATTTTAATGCAAATAACCAGAACCTTCTTGAAGTTATAAGAAACACAATAGCAACAATAACTTCAAGCAAAATTTTCCAAAATTGAGAAAGTCCTAGAAAAACTTCAGAAGGAATTGTTGTTATAAAAGCAATAGGAATGATGATACTAAAAAAAACTCTTAAAGAAAATGAAAATGAATTTAGAGGAAATCTTCCAATATAAAGGAATGATCTTAATACTTCTATTGCATTCCAAGTCTTAACAAACCAAATTGTAGTAGTAGAGATAAAAAACCATAGGCTATATAAAATACAAATCGAGCAGCTTATCGTAATCAAGGATAGGGTCAGAAAACTTAAATTCATATTTATTTGATTAATTCTAATGCAGAAGAACAACAAGAAAAATCCAAGCAATATTTCTAAAAATCCAGATGGATTTATTTTTTTAAAGGAAATAAAAAATTGACTATCAATAGGTTTTAAAAGTACGAAGTCTAATGTTCCTTCTCTTATGTGTTTAACTATTTCTGTAAGATTAGGATTAAACCATGTATTTGTTATTCCATTCAAAATTGTATAAATACCTTGAATTATTAGTGCCTGTTCAAATGTCCATCCTCCAATATATCCATTATTATGAAAGAAAATTGATAGTAGAAAAATACTCCCTATTAAACTTAAAATGGCAGTAATTAAATCAATTAATATATTTGTCTTATACTCAAATTCAGATGCTAAAGAAGTATGTATGAATTTTTTATAAACTTTTAGATATTTTCTTAAATTCATGACCCCATAGCTGTATATTTTTTCGTTCCTTTAGACCAAATTTTTTTAAATAATGGGAAAAGTAATAAAATCCATAGAATTTGCATAGTTAACCCTGCACTAATATTTGTTTCATTACCTGAAAGTAAGTTTGCAGGGAAATCAATTAGATATGGGAAAGGAGTCAAATAAATCCAAGATTTAACATATACGGGAAATGAAACTACTGGTGCTAAAAGACCTGAGAGAAATAAAGTTGGTATAAATAACAATCTTTCTATCGATGACGCTTTCTCTGTCCAGAAACATAGACATGCAACTATTGACTGCATTAAAAATTGAATCAAGAAGGATAAGAAAGTAGATACTATCGATAAGATTAAAATAAATAAATTTGGTATCCATATACTTTCTGGATTAAAAATAAAAAAGAAAAATGCGATTATTAGTGCAAAAGGAAATCTTGTTATTTGTTCTGCAAGATGTTGTGCAAAATATCGGAAAAATGGATTTAAAGGTTGGATTAAATACGGAGATACCTTCCCCATGAGAGAATCCTCTTCAAAACTAAATACAACCCAAACTACAGAAAACTGTCTTACAAAAAAAGCACATAAGAAATACCTAGAAAGCAATATATCACTAATGTTTATTGATTCATTTAGATTGTTATTTGTCCAAATGTTTAACATAAAAAAAGGAATAATCCCTGAAATTGCCCATAATGCAATTTCTACCCTATATTCCAGCATGTTGGAATATTGGACTTTTAATAAGGTGAATATTTTACGGTTAATCAAATTAGATATCATAATCTTTTTTGATTAATACCTTCCCAATAACTTCATCTATGGGTGGTTCATTTATAAAAAGGTCTTCAATATCAAAATTATTTAGGATAGTTTTTAGTGAAGAGGTAATAGAGTTGTTTTTAATTTTTAAAGTGATTTCATTCTTTATTTTATTTTTAACAGTAAAACCGGAATTTTCTAATTTAATTGCATCCTCTTCTGAGCGACAAACTATCAATATTTCTTTAACAGGAGAAAGTTTTTTTAATAATGAGTCAAGTTCCCCATCATATGATATCGCCCCTTCGTGCACACATATAACTCTCTTGCATAGCGATGTAATATCTTTCATATAATGACTGGTTAGGCATATCGTTGCATTAGTTTCTTTATTATATTTTTGAAGGAATTTCCTTAAATTTCTCTGTGCATTAATATCTAGTCCAAGTGTCGGCTCGTCCAAAAATAGAATATTTGGTTCATGTATCAAAGCTGCTAGTAATTCTGATTTCATACGTTGACCTAGTGATAGTTTTCTAACAGGTATGAATAGCTCTTCATCAATTTCAAGCATTTCTGATAGTTTTTTTATTCTCCTTTTAGCTTCGACATTATTTAAGTCATATATTGATGCATTCAAATAGAATGATTCAATTGGTGGAAGATCCCAAATAAGTTGTTGCTTTTGTCCCATTATTAAGGTGATATTCTTCAGGAAATTTTCTTTTCTCCTGAAAGGTAAGTAGCCTGAAACCAAAATAGATCCCTCACTTGGATAAATTAAGCCACAGAGCATTTTTAATATTGTTGTTTTCCCGGCTCCATTAGCACCTAGAAAACCTACTATTTCCCCTGCTTTAATCTCAAAACTTATATCTTTTATAACCTTTAAACTTTTTGTTTGTCTTCTGAAAAAATGTTTAATAGTTCCTTTTAAACCTGGTTCTTTAGAAGAGATATCAAATGACTTAGATAAATTTCTTACATCGATAATATTTTGTGCCATTAAAAAATTTTAATTATTGAAAGTATATTTAAATAAAATTGTTAAATTATTTTTATTTTAGAAAATTTTTTAACGGATTAAAAAATATCTTTAAACGATACAACCAGCCAGATAAAAAAGTTAATTGGATTAAGCAACTCGCTTACTTTATTTTTATTTTCATAATTTAATCCTCTTAAAAAAACAAATATAAGATTACTATTTTCTTTTTTATAATTATTTCTTTTGATTACCTTACCATTTTCGTCGAGAAGATCAATTTCATCCTCAAAAAACCATTGCTCTTTTCCATTAGATAATTGCAATACAACTCCAATACCTTTACCATCAGTTATTCTGAAGTCACTTATCTTACCCAATGAAGAAACATTTATTGCATCAATAGTTTCTTTGGTAAGTCTATCCCTAGATAGTTTTAGGTTAACTTGAACTGAATTTCCTATCTTTACCTTATCTAAAATTGACATTTTTTAGGTTATTATACTTAGTGATAAAGGATTTATGCGATTAATTCTGTATTATTGATTTATTTCAATAATTACGATTTTTTGAAAACAGCTTCAAGGATTCTTTTAATTGAAATTGTTAATACTCTCAAAAATACAAAAAATAGACCTAACCAACCTAATATGACAGCTATTGATAACAAGCTTGAACCTAAATCCCGCTGTAGTAAATCCTGCATATAATTTTCCAAATTAGTTAGATTTAACTTTACTTTATAAAGTTACTTTTTCAAGATGAAAATTTTCAAATTTCAGATTTTTTTAAATTCTTTTTTATTGGCTTATTAAATAGATATGATTTGTGAGTTAAAATTTAGTTAGAAAATTAATTTAATATTTTTGGACCTATCTTTGAACTCATACATTGGAATCTTTTTAATCATTATTGGTCTATTAGTTAGAGTTGACTTGAAATTCTCTATTCAAAAAGATCTCAAATAATTTTTAATAAACTCTTTTAGTTAAGATGTATTAATCTTTATTTTTATAATTGCTGTAACAACTGCGAATAATAAAAAAGCAGCTTTTAAGCTGCTACTAAATGGTGGCGGGGGGGAGATTTGAACTTCCGACCTTCGGGTTATGAGCCCTACTTATTTTCCTTGTAAACCATTGATGGCAATGGTTTTGACTTCTGATGTTACACGGCTTGTTACACCACCTTTAACAGTTTTTCGATGTTACACGTGTAACACCTAAAGTTTAAAATTAACAGATATATCAAGTGATTTTAATTATACCAATATTACACGTGTAACAAAATCAGGCAATTTTCTTTAACCCGAAAAAAATTAGGGTTGATAAATATTCTGTCTTTATTTGAGAATAATGCAGTAATAAATACCTGCAAAAATCAATTTGATCGTTTATGACTAACTCCTACGAGTGAACCCGTTCCAATTTGTTTACTCTGAGGTTTTACCGTTGATTCCTATCTCAAGCAGTAGATCTCCTACTCCTGATAGAATTAAAAATGGTTTTCATTTAATCTAAACTATGAAAAAGAAAATCGTAAAGAAATATGAAGACCTTATACTCCAAGTTAATAATGCTAATGGAAGAAAAGAAGCGGTGGCTTTAATCCATAAAGCAGCAAAGTTAAAAACTAAATTCGATAGCTACGAGATAACTTAGTCTGTTATAGATTAACATTTGATCTATAATAATTCCTTAAGCAGAAGTTTTCATTTCAAGATCCTTAACTCAATTTTAAATACTATATCTTAGAAATAATTTTAGATTTATTAATCAAATGAATACTTATTTTGTAACTGCAACTTTTAAAAATGTTGCTCTTATGGGTGCAGCTTACGATCTTTTTTTAAAGGTTGTTGAAGATGGAACTTTGAATGATGAGTTTGAAGGATTCAAAGTTATGGGAAGGTATCATGCCTCTTACTCAAATAATGTTTATATTATTGTCCAAGCTTCAGCAGGTATAAAAATGACAGAACATTTTGCTCCTTGGAAAGTTAAGTTTGATATAGATTTTGATATCAAGCCAGTTATGACTGACGAGGAAAAAGTTGCTGAGCATAAGCTTGTTGGATCATTAATGGCAGCAGAACAGAAAATGGGATTCTCAGGTTAATTATTTTTTAAAGATTTAGATTATGAATATATTATTTAGATGTTGAAATAGGCTTATAAAACTTAATATTCAAAAGGATGAAACTTATACTCTCAGCTGGGCTTTTGTTAGTTTTAATTACTTTAATTTTCGTTTCTCTAAACCCAATTTCTAGAATCTATATTGCTGATTATTTGGAAAAGATATCCTTATTTTTATTTAGAACAGTAAGTGATGAAGATTTAAATAAGTGGTATGAAAAAAGAGATAATAATGAATTACTCGAGGAATTAGGAGGAGCTGCTTATTGATTGACAGTCAATCTACAATGAGAAGCAAGTTGCTCTTTTTTCATGTCTCTTGAAACTACTGTTTTCACATTCAAAATTAGTGTCCCTTATGAAGAATGGGCTGCTGTTTATGACAGTGAAGAAAATATACAAATGATGAAAGAATCTGGAATGACTTGTTTATACAAAGGTGTAAATAAAGACGATCCAACCAGTGTAATTGTCATTGAGCAGGGTGAAGAAGGTAAAGCAATAGCTATGTTTAAAGATCCAGAAGTTAAACCATTAATTGAGAGTGCAGGTCATATTTATGATTCAACTGTTATTTCGAGCTACTTTTAATTGATTGTCGAACTAACCTCGACCCTACTTTATCTAATAAAGTACCTAAATTTTGTTTTTATATCCTAAATAAAATCTATTTTCATTAGCTGTTTTTTATGAAACGCTTACTACTTGCATAGCTAAAAGCTAGTAACTGATTGTGAATCTACATTAGAGAGTAAACAATCCTTTTTTTTGATGAGAAACAAATTTAAAAGATCTGCTTTTTTTGATATGTCTGATGACCTTTTCTATCGAATATCATTAATAGGATTTTTAGTTGTTTTTAGCTCAATGGTATTTTTCCTAACGAAATATAGAGAAAAAAAAGTTAATAATATAAGTCAGATTTCCATAACTGAACAAATTAAATTTTAAAGCTTTAATGAAACGATTTATAATTACGCCGTTATTTGCTTTATCTAGATTTTTTATAAATACCTACGGAATATTTTTAAAGTTTTTTCTTCAATTAAATGGAGGTTATTGGTCAAGAATTGGTTTATCCGAAAATATTACAGAGGAAAGAATTAAAAAAAGAAGATTATATATCTTGCCTTTTTATATTCTTCTGGCTTTATTATTCGGATTACTATCTACTTTATATTGGTATTTAGTGATTCTTCATGTACCACTAGCAATAAACAGTTATTTAAGTCCATTGAATAAGAATATTGCTTCAATACTTGCTTTTGCTACTTTCTTTGGTTGGCTTTATATTCTTTGTAAAACAAAAAAATAAACTGCTTACCAAGAGATGATGTGGTCCGAGGATTAAAGATTTAATTAATCATGATTAAATCAATCTTAAGGATTCATGCAAAATATCTGTGACCGATTACTTTAATTATACGACAGTTCTGGTGATCGACTCGACCAAGGTTGACCAACTAGATCTTCACTAATCCATGGTCTGCAATACCAAGGTAAATTAACTAATCTAACCTTTACGGAAAGAAAGTTAAGTGATCAGAAATTAAACTTTCGGGATTAATTCTGAACTATCTTAAAAATAAAGTCGTTTGTAAAGCATGAAGAAGTGAGTAATCACTTTTACTTTCAAAACTAATTTCTAAGAAAATTCTTAATCTGATTATTAAATAGATCTCCTTTCTGTCGTCACCATTTAAAAAAGACCTCTAAAAGGGTCTTTTTTTATGTCTTAAATTTTATTGATTGACTGTTAATACACAAATAACTAAATATTTTTATCTTGCTCTTTCGCGATCAGTTAATGCTTTTTCAAAAGTAGAAAAGAAAGTACAAATGCTATTCAATGCAACCAACAAAAAAACTACTGATCTTCCATGTTGATTTAATTGAAGTGATCTTTGAGTCATACTCTTAATAATCTTCGTTGTAATCGGATGGACTACCAGTTAAAGAACAAACAACTGATTCCTCTTTTTTCATTTCTTTTATTTCCATTATTGGTCTGCCCATTTTCTTAAGAACATCTATATCTTCTTTAGTCTGACAGCGAGCAATTATGTTTCCTTTTTGATCAAAGCAACTGTAGTAAGTCATTTTATTTAATGCAATTTAAAGTTTATGGTTGATTTCAGTTGTAGCAATGCAACCGACTCATGACAACCATATTTCTAATTTAGGTCAACCATAGATTTAAATGACTAAAAAAACATACCTCTTTCCGTACCTAAATGTTCCTCAAACCGCACACATTAGATACGCAGTATTTTAGTCAAATCAATTAGAACAAAGATGTAGCTAAACAAATATACAAAGGAGAATTTATGAGTGGAGATTTCGAAACACTTGAAATTAATCAACCAAAAATTACATATCTAAAACAAGATGACAATACAGAATGGATAGAAAAATTAATCAAGAATATTGAAGATATGAAAAACAAGTTATCAAGAGATTCTTAGTCATTAAATAAAAAAGGGGCTGAAAATTACCAACCCCCCAAAAGTCTTAGTAAGCTTTTCGTTAGAAAATACCTGGAACAATTTGACCTGTAAAATAGTAAGCCCCTATTAGGGCAAAAATTCCAAGCATTGCAGCTTTACCGTTAAGCTTTTCAGCTTTCTCAGTCATGAATTTTTTAAAGAATTCCATAATTATGCGAGATAGATTTATATTTACAAGTTAATTATTCCTAATAGGTAATTGATGTAGTGTTTCCTACCTAAACTACATTTTTTCTAAGAATTTTATTTTTAATTTATTTTTAATTAATAATTTTCAAAATTTAAGAAAGAAACTTTTTTATTTGATCTTTAGTTTGAATGAGAAGCAATTCAAAAAAGAATCTAAATTTTGTATTTAAGGTTACCGCTTTTTTGTGAGCATTATTCAGAATAAGATTCCGACTATTTTTTTATGCAAAAAAATTTAGATGAAAATTCTTATGAAAAAAGAATTGAAAATATAGAAAAAGGAAAATCTTATTTAAAAAGTAATGGATTTTTTAAATCAAAATCTAATCTATTCGAAGACATACAAAGATTTATCTATAAAAGGTAATTTAAAAAAAAATTTTTCTATTCACACTTTATTCGCACTTTTAATTGATTTAAAGTCGATCTAACGCAGAGGGATTAAAACCTCTTTCTTAATCATTTCTTCCTGTTATTCTGCTTCTTCTTTAACTTCACTTGCGTTTACCTCTTCCGCTTTTACTTCCTCTTCTTTAACTTCAACTAATTTTACCTTTGGCTCTTCCGCTTTAACTTCAACTACTTTTGATGCTATAGATTCAAACTTTCCTTTAATAAAATTTACTATGAAGATTAATATTGGAACATGGGCTAGACCACCCATTATCACTTTAGTTTCTGAATAATACATTTGTAAGTTAATGAGAACTGAAATATTTAAGCATAAATTTAATTTGATAATTACTTATATTAAGTTGTTATTAAGGGAAATAATTAATTAACAGTCGATCTAAAATGATGAAATCTTTGATCGTCAACGTCCGCCATTAAATCATATTTTTTTAATTTTTTTGTAATCCGCTTATATTAAATATCGTTTATTAAATAAGCTAAATATTTTTCTATAAAATTTATATTGATTTTTAGCTTCATTAGTATCCTTTATTTATTAATAGCTAATAATTCTCGTTCTAACTTTTTTGATTGATAGTCAATCTAAACTTTTTTATGAACACACTACTCATCACAGAAAGAAAAAAAGCTCGATTATATTTCTAGAAGCAAGCTCTCATGAATATGTTTGTTGAAAATTTATACGAACACTTCAGTTGCTGTAGTGATACTTAAAATTACAGAAATAAAGAAAATGTAAGGAACTACCTTAAAAGGAACATATCCTTGGCGTTTAGAAATAAAGTCCATTTAGACGAACCCAGGAATAATTTGACCTGTTGTTAAGTAAGCACCAATAGCAGCTATGAAACCAATCATGGCAAATCTGCCATTGAGCTTTTCAGCAACAACTTTTTCCTTCTCAACTGTTTTTGTTTCGAGAACTTTAACTTTTTTTGAGTTCATAAGAAGAATGAAATCCTACATATAAAATGTAACATTTATATTACTTAGTGTAAAGTAATATTACTATTTATCTTAGATTTTAAATAAATTAAAACAAAATGTCACAGTTATGAGTCAAAGTCATCAATTTGCTTTATGTAGTTACCCTTTCTAAAATTTAATTTCTTTCAACAAGTAATTAACTTTTTGCATCTTTTTTTTCACCCATGTTTGATGTTTTCTCTCTCTCTTACTATCAGTAAATCTTAATATTTTCAGACTAACATTCTTGCTATCAATTAAGTAAATACTTTTTTTATTAATGCCATTAAACGTTTTTCTGATGAATATGTGTGTAGTTGTTATAGCTTTACTTATCAGAAGGGAGATAAAATTAAGGAAAGCTAGATAAATTAATGAAGGATCAAGTTTTTAAAGAGCATTACATTCCCAATGTCCATGCTATTACTTTATTACTAATGCTTCTTCTATGTATGTGGTTGCCTCTAGCTCTCCGTTTCTTATTAATTATGTAAAACCAGAGTTTGATCTCAGTAAAATATACCCTTAAAAAATTAGAACTTAGTTATTCGTAGCTTATATCCTAAATTCATCAATTGTTTATAAGTAGATTTTATTTGTAAAGCTTTAAGAGAGAGACGTTTCTCGCCATTTTTTTGTAAATAAAAAAAACCTTTGTTATCAATATTTTTCATAATGGAAACATATTCTTTTCCTTTCTCTAGAATCCAAGGCTCTAATTGGTAATTATCATCTCCTATTTGATAATCCCATGGATAGATTTTATTAGTTTGATTTTTTAATGACATATTGAATACTTTATCTTTAGTAAAAGTATCCTATTGCTTTGCAATTGATTTTTTGTGTATCTAAATAGACTGTTTTATTTTGCTGTTAGAAACCTTCACGTAAAAGTTATTTTTAGCTAAAAAAAAAAGACTCTTTCGAGCCTAGGTGATGGGGATTTCTATCATGACAAAATAAATGGAAACTTACAACCCCATCAATAGGTAAAATTTATTACATACAAACACCATATGTAGTGCTATTATTTTAAAAAGGGTTGGGTGATGGGGATTATCAAGCTTTTAATCGGACGTATCTTACGTCCTTTTTTTGTTGATAATATAATCACTTACCTTATTTTTCTTTAATTATTATTAGGAGCAGTAATTAAAAAAAATATTTTATATTAATCATTTTTTTTCAGAACCCCCAATGAATATTTTTGAGGTTGACAATAAATAAAATTTTTCATGAAGAGTATTTGAGAATCGTTTTTCTTCGTAATAAAATTTTAAATCAAGTGGAGAAATATTCTCATCAAACCATTCGTCATATTTTATATAATTATTTTTTGCGAAATAAGACATTTTAAAATGCCTTATTTTTTCTACCCTTAGCAACCATTACCACTGGCACTAATAGATATGTAAAGAAAGAGATTAAGAAAATATCTATATTCATTTTAAAAAATACCTGGGATGATCCAGCCAAAAAGACCGTAGTTTACAACCAATGCGAATAAACCCATCATTGCCATTCTTCCATTGGTTCTCTCGGCATTTTGCCAATAAGTTGGTTTTGAGTTTTCCATTTTTTAATTGTTCGTTAATAAGAGTGATTAAATTTTTATAGTGCGTAAGCAATACTTGGTGCTATCGCAGTAGTAATTACTGCAATGCCAAATAGTGATATGGCAATTAGATATGTTTTCATAAGAGTCCTACTTTTCCTGCTGTAATACCCACAGTAAGAAAGAAACCAAACTCTAAAAGGTCTTTAGCACTTGAAGGAACTGAGTTAAATAAAGATGAGATGAAAGTCATTTTGATACATGTCCTCTAAGCCCCTTGGGGAACATAGTTATACACCGGGGAAATTAATCCGCCGCCATCATCATCGTCATCATCATCATTCCATGGCAAATCACTCAACATTAATGCACTAACAAGAAATACTGTTATGACTGGCATAAAAGGAAAAAGTATAGTGTTAATCCAAGTGTTAATTCCTGCCTCGAGCATTACACAAAGCCTGGAATAATTTGACCTGTTGTTAGATAAGCGCCAATAAGAGCAATAAAGCCCATCATTGCAAATCTGCCGTTAAGCTTCTCAGCTATAATCTTTTCCTTCTCAACTGTTTTTGTGTTTGTCATTAGAACCAACCAGGAATAATTTGACCAGTTGTTACGTATGCGCCAACAGCTGCAACGAAACCGAGCATTGCTGCCCAACCGTTAAATCTTTCTGCTTCAGGAGTCATTTTTATAAAGGGTGATTTATGTAAACTAATGTAACATTAATATTAATTAATGTAAAGAAATTGGTCGTATATGCTTATATTTATGTTTAATCTATACATTTCTGTAACATATATGTATAAAAATAATATTTAAGAATAAGAAGTAATTATTTGCCATTTCTCATTTGTTCAAACATGTATAGATAGTACTGAGGATAAGTATTAGTCAAGCTTTCAAGTCTCTCTTCTGTCATTTCCATCCCTTCAGGTAACTTAACTAAATTAGGTATTGCTTTTTTAGTAGCTTCACGACAAGAATTTATTCTGCTAATTACTTCAGATCTAATATCATTTTTAATTGATCCATCATTTTCAAACATATTATTTATATCCAAACTGTTTCCATCTAAAAGAGCAATTAAAACTTCATCTGATTTTTTTAAGGCGTCTTCATTTTCTTTCCCTTTGTTAATTTCAAAACTATAAATACAACCTCCCATAGCTACTGCTCTTGCAAGACATTGATCATTTCCAATTTCACTACAAGGAAGTTTGAATGACTTTTCTATTTTATTTAAATCGTAACCCTTCTCACCTTCAGGAAAGCCCGCGTAAGCATACGCAGGTAATATTAGAATTAATATAAAAGTAAAAATCTTATTCAAAATATCTAACACTTCTTTTTAAAATAAAAGTATATTTAGTTAATATAAATCATCAAAAAGTAAACCATCAATTTTTAGAAATTAAATATATTAAAACACACTCATCACAAGTAAAATTAACTTGCTGCATCTTCTTTAGCCCATGTTTTATGTTTTTGATCTAGATCAGAAACTAAGTTTTTTTGATACGTCAACTTCAAGTGATTATGAACTAGCTGATCTTTAGTTAGAGTCATATCATTTGAGTAGAAATTCAATGGTTCAACTTTTATCACTTTTTTATTTTCCATACATTTTCTCCAAATATTAAATTTCGATATATTTTATAAAATGCTTTTACGACAAACCCCAGATATTTAACATTTTATTTGTCTTTGCTTAATTTACTAAAGTAAATTCTTACATTACTCTCAATTAAATTTTAAGTTCTTTCAATTGGAGCCATAGTTAAACCTTTACTAACTAGTTGCTCGTGATAAAATTCAGCCTGTTCAAAATTACCCCTCCATACTTCTGCGGAACCTGACTTGTCTACTTTAATGGCTAGGTCCCATGATCTCTTTTCACTCATTCCTGGAATTATTGACAAAAGGGATTTTGCTACATGTTGAAACGTATTAAAGTTATCATCCAGAACTATCACTCTTGCTTCTGGATATTTTTGTTTTGCAGTCTTTGGTTCTAAGACTGTAGTAGGTGAAGTGGTAGATAATTCCATCATTACTGTTGCTGCTGTTGATTAGCTACTGACTGTTTAAATTCTAGTTTTCTTGCAAGTCTATTGAGACCAGACCATGTTGCGGTTTTCCGTTGGGCTAATAAAATAACTTTCTGCTTATTCTTGGGAGTTAAATTATATTTCTTTAAAAGTTTTCCAAGGGTTATGGAATTAATAGAGTTGCAAGTATTCATTACACCTCATAATCTATTTCATAATCCTTTACGTCTTCATAAAGGGTACTAAAAGACTTTTCTATTAAATCCTTTCCTTTCCTGGTTAGTTTCAAAAGTGTTCTCCTTTTGTCTTTAGGATCAGCTTCTTTTGAAATTAAACCTAAACCAACTTTGCCTAGTCTGTGATATCTACTTAAATAGTCTGTAAGTCTTGATGCGCTAGCTTTGCTCATTTTAAAGTGTTCCTCAATATTCTTTTTACTGCAATTGTTATAGGTAGCTACGAACCAAAATACTGCCATTGCTTGTAGTGGAACATCCTGAGATTTATCTAACTTCATGAACATATGGAGTACTCGTAAAAGGTTATATGATTCAGTATCTATCTTCAGTAATTCTTCAAGTTTTGACTGTGTCATCTCAAGTCCGTTCCTGTCTCTAGGTCTATCATTTTAAAGTATTATTTGTCGATTTGTGTATATAGATCCATTAGTGGATAGTTTATACTATATTAGTAATACTAGATCTCCATGTAAAAGTCATACATCAGGCATGCCACTCTAGTAAAAGCATTAGAAGCAAAGAAATAATTATTTAATTCTTACCTTACAGAACCTTGAAAATTAAATAGAACGACCTTATTTGCGGCAGATTCAACTTCCAATGATGACGAACTTTTTGCTGATTCCTCAGATTTAATCAACAACCAATAAAAGAAGTTGATAAGGGCTTTATACATTGGATTATTTTAGTTGTACCTGATTAAGGAACAGCTAATTAAATTTTTTATTATCTTAACCAAAACTTTTTCTATTTGAATTTAGAAAAAGGTTTAATCGAATTAGATGGAACTTTTACTGGAACCAATGACGAACCATAGTGTGATTCGGCTGATTTCATTAGTAACCAGTAAAAGAAATTTACTAAAGCTTTCTCCACGAGGATTTAGTAACTGTCCTAAGAAACCTTATTCGATAGGTATTAGCAATATACAAAACCCCAATATCAAACAATCAAAACATTTGTATCACTACGAACTATTTAATAACTGAAGCAAACCATAAATTATTGGAGATCAATTCAAGATACAGAACACACTCATCAAAAGTAGATATCTGATTGACAGTCGATCTAAAATAAGCTCCTTTTTTTATGCTGGTAAACAAAGTATTATTTATCTGCAAAAGGCAAAAGGTACTCTATTTAAAATCTTCTTTTGTTTGATTATCATTTTCCCTTCCCCAATAGTCCTCATTTATAAGATTTCTTTTTTGATAATCTAATGCGTTCATATTCTTGTCGAGTATGGTAAAAGGAGAATTAGTAAATTTCATAGCATAGTACCTCTAAAAAAATGGTTTATTAAATATCTAATAGATATGAGATTTATTTATCTCAAGTAACTAGATCCTCTATAAGTAAGCTTTATTGTTTTCTCTTCTTGGCTCTTGCAATATACGAAAGATTTGCCGTTAAAATACATTTTTACCATAATGCAGCTCCTGGTCTTGCTCAAGTCCCCGTCCTATGGCTTGAGTCGTACTGCGGTCACTAAAAAAGCAGCTGTGAAGCTGCTTCCAAATGGTGGCGGGGGGGAGATTTGAACTTCCGACCTTCGGGTTATGAGCCCGACGAGCTACCAGACTGCTCTACCCCGCGTCATATACATAGCATACATCTGAAAGGGTTATTTTTCCTGTTTTTTAGGATTCTTGGAATTTTACTTTACCTTTAACTTCAAGTCGCACTCCTTCAGGAAAATTAAGCACCTTTTCTTCGATGTCTTGAATTCTTAAGTCAGAAATCCACTCTAACTGTTTTAGCAAGTGAAGACTAACAGCATGCTTTGCTCTTTTTGAACCGTCCTCTACTTTTAAAGCTATACCTATCCCTTCATTTACTTTACATAGACACTGTATTCCCTCGGCTCCACCTTTACCAATAACGTTCCCATGAGAAGCTTTAATTATTTCTGTATCAAATTTATTGTTATCACTTATCATTATTGGGTTTATTGTCATAGCTCTACTGATTTGTTCTAATTCAGCATTTTCGGAACTGCTCAGAAGTGAATATAACCTCGACATTTCTAATAGTTTCAAATAAAGAGTCGGTGCACCACAATCATCACGTTCTGCGTTTATTTCAGATGATGGGATTTCAAGTAATTCAGAGACAATTCTGAATATTTCTATTTGAAGAGGATGATCCCCCTTTAAGTAACTATCTAATGGCCAATTCATTTTTTTGCATGTAGCCAAAAAAGCAGCATGTTTACCAGAACAATTATGTTCTAATGGACTCGTCTTTGATTTTGGACATTTAAGTTTATTTATGTCAATGTCAAATTCCCATAAAATTTTGAATGCTTCCCTTGAATGAAGTTTTGATCCACTATGTGAACCGCATGCTAATGCAATTGATTTTGATTCATTATTGATTTTTGATGCAGCTCCACTACTAACAAAAGGTATTGCTTGAAAAGGTTTTAGTGCTGACCTTATGAAACTTTTATATTCTGGATTTCCTGCGCACATTAAAACCCTCCCTTTTTTATCTGTAATAACAGCATGAATCTTGTGGATCGACTCAATATTTGATCCTCTCATTAAGGTTGCTTGTAAGGGAGGATTGTTAGAGGTGTAGAGGTTTTTGAAATTAGAACTCATTTAGAAATTGTTATATTGAAAAATCAAAATACCAGACAAAGCTAAGACTAAAATTATAGAAAAAATTTGAATTAAATTTTTTAAAATAGGTTTTACCTCGATTGAGGCAATAAGTGATTCTTTTTCTTTCAAAACTAATGGCTTTTCCCATACTTGACCGTCATACCAACCGGACTCCTCGTATTCGACTTTTTCAGATATTAATCTATTAAATATATGTTTCCAACCCAGATATAACCTTATTGAAACTAAAAGAGGTATTGATAAGCTGCTAAAAAAACTTAATAGAATATATTTTAAAAGCGACGTTTTGAAATATACACTACCTGAAGAAATAACAAGAAATAGAACAAAAGCTCCTAACCAGAATTTTATCAATATAAAAATTAGTGACTTTTTTGTTTTTGGCCAAGAAAAAATTTTTGATTTTGATAATTCTATGAATTCATTTGTAGGTTGCTGCTCTCTAGGAACAGGACATTTAGATTGATTCATAAAATAAAATTATGGAAATATAAGATTATCTCCATTACTCCAGAATGATTCAAGGTCATAATATTTTCTTATTTCGGGTTGAAAAATATTAACTATCAAATCACCATAATCAAGTAAGGCCCATTTTGCTTCGTTAATCCCTTCTTTTCGTATAGGTTCAACTTTAGCCTTTTCTCTAAGCTCTCCTTCTACAGAGTTAGTTATAGATCTTACTTGTACATCAGATAATCCTTCTGCAATTAAAATCCATTCACTTATAAATGATACTTTGTCAATTTTTATAAGTTTTATATCTCTTGCTTTTTTTTCATCACATGCTTTGGCTGCTATTAAAACCAAACTTTTATTGTCCATAAACATTTTCACTTGAAACTGATTTTTCTGAGCCTTCTTGCTGAGATAATTCTGATCTTGCTTTTTCTGCACTTTTTCTTAAGGCATCTAATCTATCTTCAAAGAAACTTCTTTTTTTCTTTTTTCGTGTCTTCTCTATTAATTCCTTTAATGCTCCTCCAAGACTTTTATAAGCATTTGGGATGCTGTATCCAAATCTACAAGCAAGATCTATAGCTCTTTCATCTGCATAAATAGCATCTTGAAGTTTTTTTTCAGAATTATTTTTTAAATATAATCTATATCCTGCAAAACTTGATAAACCAAGAGCAAGTAATAAAAGTAACCCATCTTGTACCCACAACTCTCCTATTGCCCCACCAAGTCCTATTGCAAGAGCTGCCATTTCCCATCCATCTCTGGGTATTGTGTCATTTTGGATTTTCCCAACCTCGTGCCAAAATAATAAGTTTCTATGGTCAATTGCAAAGTTATCCCATTCATCTAAATCTATTTGAATTTCTACTTCATCACGACCGATTTCCTCAAGTGTTATTAAAGGAGGATCTATAGCCGCAGCAGCTTCAACAAATACCCAACTTTCATTCTCTGGAGGCAACAAACTTTTAAGTCGCTGAAGTTCGCTCATAAAAAATTAATTTCTTTCAATACTATAGAAACAAATGTTGCTTTTCAAGTAACTTGATTAACATCTTCTGATTTATAAGTAGCATGAGATAAATGAAAGTTTAAATTATGCCTCAAAGAGGTGATCTTAAAAAAATTCTTATTCTAGGTTCGGGGCCGATTGTTATAGGTCAGGCATGCGAATTTGATTACTCTGGTACTCAAGCTTGCAAAGCATTAAGAAATGCTGGTTATGAAATTGTCTTGATAAATTCAAATCCAGCATCAATTATGACTGATCCTGATATTGCAAGCAAAACATATATTGAACCATTAACTCCTGAAATAGTTTCTCAGATAATTCTAAGAGAAAAACCTGATGCAATTCTTCCCACTATGGGAGGTCAAACCGCTTTGAATCTTGCGGTTAAATTATCAGAGTCAGATTTTTTAAAACAAAATAATATTGAATTAATTGGAGCTGATTTAAGAGCTATTAATAAAGCTGAAGATAGGAAATTATTTAAAGAATCGATGGAGAAAATAAATGTAAATGTTTGTCCATCTGGTATTGCATCTAACCTAGATGAAGCTATGGAGGTATCAAAAAATATTAGTTCCTATCCTCTTATAATAAGGCCTGCATTTACTTTAGGTGGAGTAGGGGGTGGAATTGCTTTTAACCTTGAAGAATTTGTCGAGTTGTGTAAAACAGGTTTAGAGGAAAGTCCAAGTAATCAAATATTAATTGAAAAATCGCTCATTGGATGGAAGGAGTTTGAACTAGAGGTAATGAGAGATACTGCTGACAACGTGGTAATAGTTTGTAGTATTGAAAATTTAGATCCAATGGGTGTCCATACTGGTGATTCGATTACTGTAGCTCCTGCACAGACTTTAACAGATAAGGAGTATCAGAGGTTGCGCGATTTGTCATTGAAGATTATTAGAGAGGTGGGAGTTGAAACAGGAGGGAGTAATATTCAATTTGCAATAAATCCATCTAATGGAGAAGTAATTGTTATAGAAATGAATCCTCGTGTAAGTAGATCCTCTGCTTTGGCAAGTAAAGCAACTGGATTCCCCATAGCTAAGATTGCAGCTTTATTATCTGTTGGCTATACACTTGATGAGATTATTAATGACATTACAAAAAAAACACCTGCATGTTTTGAGCCATCGATTGATTATGTAGTTACTAAGATCCCAAGATTTGCTTTTGAAAAGTTTAAAGGCTCATCAAATACCTTGAGCACTGCTATGAAATCTGTTGGTGAGTCAATGGCAATAGGTCGTTCTTTTGAAGAATCATTTCAGAAAGCATTAAGGTCATTAGAAGTAGGTGTTTTTGGATGGGAATGTGATTCCCAAGATGAATTTAAAGATGAGAGTCAAATTAAAAATAGTTTAAGAAACCCTACATCTGAAAGAATTCTCCTTATTAAAAAAGCTATGCAGCTTGGTAAAACTAATAATTATATTCAAGAAGTTACAAATATAGATTTATGGTTTATCGAAAAATTACGTAATATCTTTAATTTTGAAAATGATTTTTTGAAAGATAAACAACTTTATACTCTAGATAGGGATTTGATGTTACATGCTAAACAATTAGGCTTTTCAGATCAACAGATAGCAAAATTAACTAATTCTGAGTTTTTTGAAGTAAGAAGATATAGAAAAAAACTTAATATAATTCCTATTTACAAAACTGTTGATACTTGTTCAGCAGAATTCTCATCCTCAACTCCTTATCATTATTCAACTTACGAAGAACACTTTATTAATTTAAATTCTCAAATTTTTGATAGCGAGATTTCAGAAAATAGTAAATCAAAAAAAATTATGATTTTAGGAGGAGGTCCAAACAGAATTGGTCAGGGAATAGAATTTGATTACTGTTGTTGTCATGCATCATATCAAGCTTCTAAAAATGGTTACAAAACAATAATGGTTAATAGTAACCCAGAAACTGTATCAACAGATTATGATACTAGCGATATTTTATATTTTGAGCCAGTAACTTTGGAGGATGTGCTCAACATAATAGAAGCTGAAAATCCTTATGGTTTGATTGTTCAATTTGGAGGTCAAACCCCACTGAAATTATCATTACCTTTATTTGAATGGCTTAGATCTAATGATGGGATCAAAACTGGATCAAAAATTCTTGGGACTTCTCCAATATCTATCGATTTAGCAGAAGATAGAGAGGAATTTACAAAAATTCTTGAAGAATTAAATATTAGACAACCTTTAAACGGTATTGCACGTAATCAAAATGAAGCAGAAATAGTAGCAAAAAATATAGGATTCCCCTTGGTTGTAAGACCTTCTTATGTTTTAGGTGGAAGGGCAATGGAAATTGTTAAAGATGAGGATGAATTATTCAGATACATCTCTGAAGCAGTAAAGGTATCGCCTAACCATCCTATCCTTCTTGATCAATATTTGAATAATGCAATTGAGATAGATGTTGATGCTTTATGCGATTCAGAGGGGGCGGTTGTAATTGCTGGCCTAATGGAACATGTGGAACCTGCAGGAATTCATTCAGGAGATTCAGCTTGTTGCTTACCATCCATTTCTCTTTCAACATCCACAATAGAAAATGTAAGGAACTGGACTAAATTAATTGCGCAAAGATTAAATGTTGTTGGTTTAATTAATTTGCAATTTGCAGTAATAAATACAAATAATAAAGAAAATAAATTATTTATCCTTGAAGCAAATCCAAGAGCATCTAGGACAGTTCCATTTGTTTCAAAAGCCATAGGTAAACCAGTTGCAAAATTAGCTACCCAGTTAATGCAAGGTTCTACATTAGAAGATCTTAACTTCACAGAAGAATTTTCTCCAAAGTATCAGGCAGTAAAAGAGGCCGTTTTACCTTTCAAAAGATTTCCTGGATCTGATACATTACTTGGCCCTGAAATGAGATCTACTGGAGAAGTAATGGGTTTGGCTAAAGATTTTGGAATTGCATATGCCAAGTCGGAATTGGCTGCAGGTAATGGTGTGCCTTCAGAAGGAGTAGCTTTTTTGTCTACAAATGATTTAGATAAAAAAAATCTTGAGGAAGTTGCTAGAGAACTTTTGGTTTTAGGATTTAAATTAATCGCAACAAAAGGCACAGCTGCGTATTTGGTGAATTTAGGAATTCAAGTTGAAGAAGTCTTGAAAGTTCATGAAGGAAGACCAAATATTGAGGACCTAATTCGTTCGGGACTTGTTCAATTAATAATTAATACTCCAATTGGCTCACAGGCTCTTCATGATGATGCTTATTTAAGACGTGCTGCTTTAGAATATAATATTCCAACTTTTACGACTATTCCTGGAGCAAAGGCAGCAATTAAGGCGATCAAAGCTTTGCAATGCAATAAAATTAATACTTACTCTTTACAAGAAATCCATAATTATTAAAATTTTATTCTAAGTTTTTTAGTTTTTCTCTTAATTGATTAACTAAAGAGTTTCGACTAATTGAAAGTAATTTGAGAGTATCTTGATGCATCTTAAGTTGTGTCTCCGCTATTTGTAGTACTTTTATAGATTCTTTTATTTCATTAGAAAGTTCATTTATTAAATATTTTTTGCCTTCAAAGGTTAAAACTGGATTTGCAGAATCATTTGTGTTTTTGTCCATGGAGTTAATTTTTAGTAAATAAATTAGAGCTATAATTTCTTAATTAATTGTTTTTCACATAATTCTTTATAAATTCCAGATTTATTTATTAAATCAATGTGTTTCCCCACTTCAATAATTTCCCCTTTATCGAAAACAACTATTTTATTTGCCTCTTGAGTAGTGGATAACCTATGAGCAATTACAATAACTGTTCTATCTTTCATCGCACGATTAAGACCTTCTTGGACTTCAAATTCTGATTCTGCATCTAACGCACTTGTTGCTTCGTCTAAAAGAAGAATTGAGGGGTTCCCGAGTATTGCTCTTGCAATTGCTATCCTCTGGATCTGACCACCTGAGAAATTTGATCCTCTTTCAGCTATCTCAGTTTCATATTTCTCAGGAAGCTTTTGAATAAAGTTGTGCGCGTTTGCTTTTCTTGCTGATTCTATAACTTCTTCTTTGGTGAAATTTCTGCCCATTCTTATTACATCAATAATTTTTCCTGAAAACAAAAAAGGCTGTTGTTGTACTAAGGCAATGTTTTTTCTAATATCTTTTGTATTTAATATTTTGAGATTTTTATCATCTATAAAAATTTCTCCATTATTTGGAGTTATAAACTTTAATATCAAAGCCAACATTGTACTTTTACCAGCTCCAGAAGCTCCAACAAATGCTGTTACTTCCCCTCTTTTAATTTCTAAATTGATATTTTTAAGTACTTGATTATCTTTTTTGTAAGCGAAATTTACTTTTTTGAAACTTATTTTGCCTCCAAAATCGGATATTCTTTGTAAATTTTCTTTATCATCTTCGACAGGTTCTTGATTTATGTTTTTCAACCTTTTTATTGAGGCTTCTGCCTGTTTATAGTCATTAAAGTTTGTACTTACATGGCTTATTGGATCAATAAGCATTAATATTGCTGCAAAAAAACTACTAAATTCTTCGCTTGTTAGAAGGCCTAGATTGATTCTTGCGGCTCCTAAACCTAATATTGCTAATATTCCAAATGCTTCAACAAATCCTACAACTGGATGTTGAAATGCAAGTAGTTTTAATGTTTTATATTTTGCCTTTTTATTTGTACTTAATCTTTTATAAAATCTTTTCTCAATCCAATTTTCTGCAGCAAAAGCTCTTATCGTGGACATTCCATTTATAGATTCACCTATTAAACCTGCTAAATTACTAGTTGATTCTTGACTTTTTTCGGATGCTATTAAAACCCTTCTTCCAAAACTGTTAACTGAAAGAATAATCAATGGTGCTAAAACGAATGTTGATACTGTAAGTGACCAGTCTAAATAAAACATGTAGATTATTACCGCTAACAACTGTAGAGTGCATGGAATAGTATCTTGAGCTGTTTTATAAATAACTTCGCTTACCCTGTCGGCATCTTCTGTAAGTCTATATGTGATGTCCCCGGCTGAAATATTTTCAACAGAATTCATCTTTATTTTTTGAATTCTGTTAAATAAATTTCCTCTCATCACTTCGCTAATTTCTAAAGATGGTTTTGCGATGAATACATCCTGTCCAAATTGAGCAGTTTTCTGAACTAAAAATATAAATAATGACTTAATTATTATGCTAGATACTTTTGAGAGATCACCTGACCCAATTGCTGGGATTAAGTTTCCAGCTAAATAAGCTAATAAAGGCCAACAAGCTACGTAAATAAGCATGCATATAAAACCTTTGATAAATCTATTTGAATATGGTCTGACTGGTGGTATTAGTCTCAAGATATTATATATTTAATTATTTATCCTACTTTATCAATATGTTTGGGTATAAAAAACAATGAAATTGGATCAATTCTTAAAATGGAAAAATTTGGTATATTCTGGTGGCGAAGCAAAAATTTTTATTAAATCTGGTTCTGTTAAGGTTAATGGTGTAATTGAGACAAGGAGAGGAAGGAAGTTAAAGAAGGGAGATAAAGTAATATTTCTAAAAAATGAATTAATTTTTGAATAGTTAGCTTATTCAACTCACTTTGTATTAGTATATTTTTCTTGGAGATAGTATTTTGAGAAAATCTGTAATTGCTGGTAATTGGAAAATGCACATGACTTGTGCTGAAGCTAAATCCTATTTAGAAGAGTTCATTCCTTTAATAAAAAATATCAAAGACGATCGTAAAGTTGTTATTGCTCCACCTTTTACAGCTATTTCAACCTTTTCTGATCATTCTGATTTTGAATATTTAAATATTGCTAGTCAAAATATTCATTGGGAAGATCAAGGAGCATTTACTGCAGAAATATCTCCAAAAATGCTACTTGAACATGGTGTCTCATATGCAATCGTTGGACATAGTGAACCGAGGAAATATTTTAGTGAAAGTGATGAACAAATTAATAAAAGAGCAGTTTTTGCGCAATCTAGTGGACTTACTCCAATAGTTTGTGTAGGAGAAACATTAGAACAAAGAGAGAGAGGAGAAGCTGATAGAGTTATTACTAGACAGGTTGAACAAGGATTAGAAAATACAGATCCATCTAATTTAATTGTTGCCTATGAACCAATATGGGCTATTGGCACTGGTAAAACATGTGAGGCAGAAGACGCTAATAAGATATGTTCTTTGATTCGGAAATTAATAGGTTTTGATGATTTAATTATTCAATATGGAGGTTCTGTTAAACCTAATAATATTGATGAAATCATGTCAATGAGTGATATAGATGGGGTGTTAGTTGGCGGGGCTTCATTAGATCCGAATAGTTTCGCGAGAATTGCAAATTATCAATAAGAAAAATCAATGGCCAAAAGAATGGGGCCAAAAAACTTCAATTATGGGAGTTATTAATTTAACTCCTGATTCATTTAGTGATGGTGGGGAATTAAACTCTTCAAAAAAAGTTTTAGATCAAGTAAATCATTTCTTGAACAATGGTGTTGATGTTATTGATCTTGGTGCTCAAAGTACGAGACCTGGGGCTATAGAAGTTGGATCTAGTGTAGAAATAAAAAGATTGATCCCATATCTAAAATTAATAAAATCGAAATTTCCAGATATTTTAATTTCTATTGATACTTTTAATTCTGAAGTTGCTTACGAAGCTCTTTTAAATGGTGCTAATTGGATAAATGATGTCACGGGAGGAAGAAGAGATATTAAAATTTTGGATGTTGTATCAAAATTCAATTGTCCATTCGTCATAACTCATAGTCGTGGTAACAGTCAAAATATGAATCAACTATCCAATTACCAGAATGTATTGAGTGATATAACATGCTCGCTTGATAATTTAATTAAGAATGCTTTAGAAAAAAATATATCTGAAAGAAATATAATAGTGGATCCTGGAATTGGTTTTTCAAAGGATATGATTCATAATTTGGAAATCTTGAGAAACTTAAATGTATTTAAAAAATGGAATTTGCCAATTTTGATAGGTGCATCTAGGAAGAGATTTATAGGAGATATTTTAAATGAGAAAAATCCAAAAGAAAGGGATATAGGATCACTTGCAATAAGTTGTCTTTGTTCTCAATTTAATATTGAAATTGTCAGAGTTCACAATGTCGAACTAAATTATCAAATCTTGAAAGTAGCTGATAGGATTTACAGAAAATAATAAATTTATTATTCTTTAACTCCTTCGATTTTATCCTCTACCTCTTGGTATAGTTCTTTCAACTGTTCTATATTCTCATCTGAAGTTTCCCAATACCCCCTACCATTGACTTCTAGCAATGTTCCAACAATTCTTCTGAAACTATTAGGATTTAGATCCATTAATCTTTTTCTCATCTCTTCGTCATTTATAAATGTTTCATTAGTTTCTTCATATACAAAATTATCTACTTGACCACTTGTCGCACTCCAACCAAGAGTGTAATTAAGTCTGTTAGAAAGTTCTCTAACTCCTTCATAACCAGATTTGAGCATACCTTCATACCACTTTGGATTTAAAAGTTTTGTTCTTGAGTCTAATCTGATAGTTTCTCCAAGTGTTCTAACTTGAGCATTAGAAGTGGTTGTATCCGCTATATAGCTACTTGGTTCTTTCCCATCATCTCTTAATGTCTTGATCAATTTTGTTGGATCCGAATCAAAATAATGACTTACATCTGTTAATGAAATTTCTGAAGAATCAAGGTTTTGAAATGTAACATCTGCTGTTTTCATTACTGACTCAAATACCTCTCTTTTTTGATTCATCTCACCTGGATTATCGGCATTAAAAGCATATGTTTTGCGGGATAAATACATTTCTTGTAATTCATTTTCTTCCTCCCATGTTGAATTTTCTACGGCTAAATTAACATTTGAACTGTAACTACCACTTGCATTAGAGAATACTCTTGCTGATGCTTCTCTGATAGAAGTGCCTTCTTTTTCTGCTTGTTCTAGTGAATGTTTCCTTACAAAATTAGATTCCAATGGTTCATCAGCTTCAGCTGCTAATTTGACTGCCTGATCTATTAATGCCATTTGATTGATAAATAGATCTCTAAATACTCCTGAACAGTTAACTACTACATCTATTCTTGGCCTACCTAATTCCTCTAAAGGAATTAATTCTAGTTTATTAATTCTTCCAACAGAATCTGGTTTTGGTTTTACTCCAACAAACCATAAGATTTGTGCCAGTGATTCTCCGTAAGTTTTGATGTTATCAGTACCCCATAAAACACAAGCTATTGTTTCAGGCCAAGTTCCTTGCTCTTCTTTTTGTCTTTCAATTAATTTGTCAACAACAGACTTCGCTGCAGCTACTGCTGCTGTGGTTGGGATTGATTGAGGATCAAGTGCATGGATATTTTTACCACTGGGCAAAACACCTGGATTTCTAATAGGATCTCCACCTGGTCCAGGTAAAACATAATTTCCATCTAGAGCTTTAATGAGGCTATCCATTTCTTTGTCTGCGCAGACCTGTTCCAGACAGAAAAGTAAGTAATCAAATAATTTATTTAATTCCTTTTGATTAACTTCATTAAATCCATTTAATCTGCATACCCTTAGCCAAGGGGTAGGTAGATTTAGACCAAAAACTTTAAGTAAATCTAAAAGTTTGGAAAGAAGTGATTTTTCTAAATAAACTCTGCCATCAACAATTTTTAAAGAGTTAACCATTGCAAAAATCGACTCTCTTGCTGTCTTTATGATTTTTTCATTTAACTCTACAAATTTAAGTTCACCTTTATTATTACCATCATAAATTTGTTCAATAGTTAGACCGATAGATTCTGCGAGTAATCCAGGAAGAGATCTTAATCCTTCTTGTTCTCTCTCTAGAGATGCAATATTTACAAGTGTTGCAACAGCTTCTTCTGCTGTTGGAGCTTCTCCAATAGTATGAAGACCGCAAGGCAACAATCTACTTTCAATTTCCATCAACTGTTTATAGACATTACCAACAAATAAATCTCTTTCATCTATTGAAAGTTCTTCAACGTCTTTTGAAGGAAGCTCTACATCTTTGTCAAGGTTACATTGTTTAGAAGTCTCAACTATTGCATTAACAATTTGAATACCCCTGCTATTTTCTCTTAATTGTTGATAAGAACCAACGAGTTCACTTAGTTCTTTAAGCCCTTTGTAAAGTCCTGCATTCTCTGCTGGAGGAGTCAGATAACTAATGGTTGAAGCATACCCTCTTCTCTTCGCAATTGTTGCTTCAGAAGGATTATTCGCAGCATAGTAATACAAATTAGGCAATGATCCAATGAGAGAATCCGGATAGCAAGTTTCACTCATGCCCATCTGCTTCCCTGGCATAAATTCAAGTGAGCCGTGAGTTCCAAAATGTAGAACAGCATCAGCTCCCCAGATTTTTTCTACATATGTGTAATAAGCAGCAAAACCATGATGAGGACTAGCACTTCTTGAATAGAGCAATCTCATGGGATCACCTTCATAACCGAATGTAGGCTGAACTCCTATGAAAACATTTCCAAAATGTTTTCCATAGATAAGTAGGTTTTGTCCATCACTATTAAGGGTTCCAGGAGGTTTACCCCAATTTTCTTCGAGTCTTTGTGAATATGGTGTGAACTCTTCATATTCTTTTACTGACATTTTATGAGCAATATTTAACTCTGGAGAGCCATCCATCGCTTCAGGGTTGTTAATTACTTTTTCCATTAATTCTTTTGAATTACTTGGAAGTTCATCTATTTGATATCCTTTCGATTTCATTTCAAGAAGTACTCTATAAATTGAACCAAAAACATTCAAATATGCTGCCGTACCAACATTTCCTTTGTCTGGTGGGAAACTAAAAACAGTGATGGCTAATTTTTTATCCTTTCTTTGTTTAACTCTTAAAGTTGACCATTTTATTGCTCTTTCAGCTATTACATCAACTCGATCTTGGAGCGTATGCGCCTTACCTGTAGCATCATCACGACCTGAGAGAATAATAGGTTCAATAGCACCATCAAGCTCTGGAATTGCAATCTGAAGTGCTACCTGAACAGGGTGTAAACCTAGGTCACTATCTTCCCATTCTTGTGTAGTTTGGAAGACTAATGGAAGAGCAACCATATAGGGTCTATTTAACCTTTTTAGAGCTTCAATAGCTTTAGGATGATCTTGTCTTGCTGGCCCACCAACTAGTGCAAATCCCGTTAGAGATACAACTCCATCCACTATAGGTTGATCCTTATTTATGGAATCAAAATAAAATTCATTAACTGGTTTAGAAAAATCAAGACCCCCACAGAAGATAGGTAGTACTCTGGCACCTCTGTATTCCAATTCTTGAATAACAGCAACGTAATGAGCATCATCTCCCGTAACAATATGACTCCTTTGAAGCACTAAGCCTATCGTTGGCGTTTTGTCATCTTTAGGATTTATATCTTTCCTATTATTTTCCCAATTTTGATATTCTTTAAGGCTTTCAAACATGCAAGGAGCAAGAGGATGCCAAATTCCTAAATCTGGGAACGTTTCAGGGTCTTGAATTTTGAATTCTTCTATTTGATCTTTCATGATCTCTGAAACAGCATACTTTTCAGAAATCATTAACAAGAAGTTTTTTAAGTTTTCAGTGGTACCACCTAACCAGTACTGAAAACTCAGAATAAATGTTCTAGCATCTTGAGCCTTTTCCACTGGTAGGTATTTAAGTATTGAAGGTAGTGTATTTAATAACTTCAACATTGAATCTTGGAAACTTACTCCATCAGATTCTTTTTTCTTTTTTATTAAATCTCCTATAATACTTTTAGATTGGCCAAGTTGGGCCATACTAAAAGAACCTAGCTTATTTAATCTCATTACCTCTGGCATAGAGGGGAAAACAATTGATGCTTTAAGTTTGTCTTTAAATGGAGATACTGCATCAACCACTTTTTGAGCAAGGTCTTCAATGAAAATTAGAGAAGCAACGAATATATCTGCATTAGCTATATCTTCTTTGAAATCTTCAAAATTTCTATCATTCCTAAGTTCTTCGATAAGATAGCCGCTAAGGTCTATACCTATTGGCCCATTCATCCTATTTATTGATTTTGCAGCTTCCGTTAAGGAATTTTGGTATTGTGGCTCAAGGACAACATAAACTGCTTTTATTACAACTTTGTGTTTGTTATCCTCAACAGGAGAAACTCTGCGGTTTGCTGAGAGGACCTGCGTAAACATTGATTTTCTTTAAGTATTTCTACCAGCCTACGAATGAAAAGACGTTATTGTGTGCAATATAAATAGCGTGTAACAACCTTTAAAAAAAAAATTTTTAAAAAAATGATTGAAAATTCTAAAAAACCAATACCAGTACTAGTGTCCGGAGCTTTAGGCAGAATGGGCAGCGAGGTGGTTAATACTGTATTAAATTCTACAGATTGTGAACTTGTTGCAGCAATCGACATAAACGAAAAGAACAATGGCTCAAATATTTCTGAATTATTGAAGGTAAAAAAATGTAATGTTTTTGTTTCAAATGATTTTGAAGGAACTTTATGTTCTGTAAGTCAAAATTATAGAAATGAAAATATCAAACCTGTGTTGGTTGATTTTACTCATCCTGATTCTGTATATGAAAATACCAGATCAGCTATTGCATATGGAGTATCACCAGTAGTAGGAACTACAGGTCTAAGCCCTTCGCAAATACAAGATTTGTCTCTTTTTGCTCAGAAAGCATCTGTTGGTTGTGCAATAATTCCTAATTTTTCAGTAGGTATGGTTCTTCTTCAGCAGGCGGCATCGGTAGCTGCAAGGTTTTATGACAATATTGAATTAATAGAGATGCATCATAATCAAAAAGCTGATTCTCCTAGTGGGACGTGTATAAAAACTGCAGAAATGATTGAAGAATATCCAAAGAAATTTAATCAGAATATAGTAAAAGAGTCTGAGTCATTGAAAGGTGTGCGGGGAGGGGTCAGAGATTCAGGAATTAATATACATTCTGTACGATTACCAGGATTACTCGCTCATCAGTTAGTAATTATGGGATCTCCTGGAGAAACTTACACAATTAAGCATGACACTATTGATAGAAAGGCATATATGCCAGGAGTTTTACAGGCTATTAAAAAAATTGGTAATTATGAAACTTTAGTTTATGGACTTGAAAAATTGATTTTTTAAAATGTTAATTCCAATTAATTCAAGTCAAATTTCAAAACTTATACCTGCAGTTGGTACAGGAAGTCAATTTAAATATGCGTTGGGGAATCCAAGAAAAATTCTTCAAAGAGTGATAGTTTCTTCAATTGGTGGATTTATCTCATTAATAATTAGTTCGACTGGAGATCAAACTAATAATTTCTGGTTATTCCTATGTGTAGGCTTCTTTTTGTATATAATCTGGGGACCAATTCTTGAATCAAGTAGAAAAAATTTGCAATTAAGAAAATATAAATTTTTTTCTATATTTGATGGCTACATATCAGATATTTATAAAACAGAAAAGATTGAAAGTTCAAGAGAACAATCTAATAGGCAAGGTCGATTAGAAGTTATCGAAAACAAAAGGACTTGGTTAGTACTTGAATTAGAAGATGAGGATGGTTATTTGGAAAAATTAAGTTTTCCTATGGAAAATAAGCATAGTCAAATTAGGGTTGGTTCTAGTATTAGATGTTTAATAACATCTGATAACCGTAATTTTGACAGAGATTTTTATTTGACCGATGCATGGCTTCCTGAAATTAACTTATGGGTTGGTGAGTACCCCTATTTATTAAGACCAGCCTTTGAGGAAATTTGTTATATTTATTTGAATAGATAGTTGATATTTATATTATCTGATGAAACATAAATTAAATTTTAAAATTACTGGATCTGGTCCTACAGGCTTATTACTTTCAATTGCACTTTCAAAATTTGATTGCAATATTTTTTTAACTGATTTATTAACAAAAGATAGATTAATTGATAAAGATAAAACTTATGCAATTACTCACTCAACAAAAAAAATCTTATCTAAATTCAGACTTTGGGAAAAATTAGAACCATTTTTATTTGGCTTTGATACCCTTTCAATTTCAGATAGCCTAACTTCTGCTTTGACCAACTTATCAACTTCTGACTTAGATGATGATATAAGTTCTGCTGAAAATATTGGCTGGGTTGTTAAACATTCGGATCTTATGAATGTATTTTTTCATGAGATTGATAATTATGAAAATATTTTTTTTATGACGCCACAGAGATTGTTTCGTAAAAAAATATTATTTGATTATCAATTCCTTTCTACGGGAGCAAATTCACTTGATAAAAAATTGTTGGATTTTGTAGATATAAAAAAATCTTATAGCCAGTCTTGTTTAACTTTTAAAGTATCTGTTAGAGGCCATTGTGAAAAGCGCGCTTATGAAATTTTTAGAAAAGAAGGCCCACTTGCATTATTACCTTTAGAAAAAAACTTATATCAAGTAATTTGGACTTCCAGTACATTAAAGGCTATTGAAAGGTTAAATTCTGATAAGAATTTTTTAATGGATAATTTATCAACTATTTTGCCGGATGAATTCAAGTTGGATCAAATGATTGGCGAATGTAATATTTTTCCTGTTTCATTATCCTTAAATTTACCAGTTTTAAATTTTAAAAAATTAGTTTTTGTAGGAGATGCATTTCATACATTTCATCCTGTAGGTGGTCAGGGTCTTAATAGTTGTTGGAGAGACGTTAATACTATTTTTGATATTTTTAATGAAAATAATGCCATTACTAAAATACAATTACTTTTATTTAAATTTAAATATGTTTCAAGCAGAATTTTAGATATTATCGTTACTATTTTAATAACTGATTCATTGATATCAATTTTTGCGAATAGACACTTTTTTTTATTTCCTATAAGAAAATTCTCTTTTTTACTTTTAAATAAAGTTGTTTTTATAAGAAAATTAGTACTCAATCAAATGACTAAATCTCTAATTTACTCAAGAATCAAACAAAACTTATGAATAATTTTCTTTCAAGAGAAATGATATTTTATCTATTTAATGAAATCGGTTTAGAGGAGTCTTCTATTGAACTTGGTATAAAATTATCTATAAAAAATAAAACTCCATTACCAATATTATTATGGAGTTATGGAATGCTAACTATTGAAGAGCTTGATCAGTTATATTCTTTTTTATTTCAAAAAATGGAATAATAATTCTGTTATAATTTGCTTATCTTCTAAAAGAGAACAATTACAGTTTTAAATAGAGTAAATCAAGTATCAAGAAAATCTATTGAGAAGCTTGACTTATTATTATTAATACTTGAAACTATTGACTTAAACGGAATACAGTCCTTTTACGCCTTATCAAATAAACTTAACTTAAATAATATTCTGCCGAATAAAGTCACTATTTGGAAATTAAGAAATAATAATCCACTGAGAAAATCTTATGTTTGTAACAATATTAAACTTAACGAATTCGATGCCTTAATAATAATTACGGTTGAAATGTCTAAATATTTATATCCTTACATTAGAGAGATACTGAAATCTAAAGAATTTGAAGAGAATTCAGTTATTTGGAATGATTTTAATAAGAGATTTATTGAGTTGATAAAAGAGAGATTTAATATGGATAGTATGAGAGTGAAAAAGCTCTTAAATCAAGCTGAAAATGATGAAATTATCATAAAATCTTTGCTTACTTTATCGTTTTGCATCTCAAATCAAGGTTATCAAAAGTTGAAAAATTTTTTATACGATTTTTAATATGATGCAAAATAAATTGTCATTTCATCAATCTTCAGTAAGTCTCGAAATAATTGGATTACCAGATTATTCCAATAATGAAAATAAAGATCAAATATCTATAATCTCTCAATGGAAATTAACCATAATTGATAAACCACTTATTGAAGGTAAAATTGAGCATTTGGAGCCTATCATGAATGCTTTTTATATTTATTCAAATCTTTTAATAAAAAACAAAATACCTTTATTTGAGTCTAAATTAATTGATATAAAAGCTGATAATCTTCACGAACATAATATTGTTCTTAAGAGCTCTAAACCAAATGTAAAGCCTTTAATTTTAAAGATTGGTAATTCATTGCTTTCAGATACTATAAATTGTTTTGATCAGTTAAATGAATCGCCAAAAGTAAGAATAAAAAAAACTGATATACCTAATAGAATTCCTCAAAAATTAAAATTTGGGTTAAATAAAAAAGTTAAATTTTTCAATTTCTTTTTTCCACCGTTTATTGCAATTTGCTCTTTAATTCTATTCTCTTCTTCTTTTATTTATTTTGGTAATCCTATAGAAAATATAGAAAAAAAAGAACTAATAAAACCAGAATAAAGAGCTATTAGCATATTAAATACAAACACGATACTATTGTTTTATCTTCAGATTAATTCAAATTTATTATTTGAGATTTGATTTATGGCAGATTTAAACATCCCTAATTTGAATATTAAATCAGATAAATATATTTTTAAAAAAAAATTAAATTTAAGAAGAAAATCTAAAAGAAGACTACTTACGGAATCTTTATTTTTGTTTATTTTGAGTATTTTATTAGTTTATATAAATTACCTAATCCCTAATAAAAATTTGCTGCTACAAAATTTACCTAGAACATTTAATAAAACTTTTTTAATATTAAGTGATCTCTTTTCATATCTCTACGAGATATTTTTGGTGATTTTTATTTTTGCGTCTTCTTTTACTGCTTTGATTTTAATGACAGGCTCTGTTTATAGGATATTTAGAGTTTCTAAAAGAAAATCAAAAAAAATTAGTTATAAATAATTTCAAATGGGTTGCATGAGGCCACCACTTCCTGAATCGGAATCATCATCATCATTTTCTGTTTCTTCCCCAAATATTGCAAATATACCAAGAACAATTGATGAAAGAATGATTGATAAGGGTAAAATCGAAGTTTGGATTCCGACGTCTATATATTCACCCATAAATTAAATTTATTTTTATAAACCTAACCGAATTCAAACTCTTTCGCGGATTTTAAATAATTATTTAATAATTTATTCTCTTTTAATGAGAAGTTCTTTATCGAAACTCTTTATTTCTCTCTCAAAAGACTCGAACCACAACATTAATTGATCAATTTGGTTTTGAATTTCAGTTGCTCCTAAACCCCTTATAGTGATGATTGATAATTGTTCTCCTTCATTAAAATTGAATTTATTTTGAACACTACTTGCTAAGGAATTTTTGAAAATTTTAAAAGTAGAATTTTTTAATTTGGTCTCTATCAAGATGTTTGGCTTTTTGAGCTTGATCTTATTAAAACCGCATTTTTTGGCTAGTAATTTTAGTCTCATTATCATAATTAAGGACTCAACAGGTTTGGGTAAGTTTCCATATCTATTCACCCAATCAGTAGCTAATTCTGTTAGTTCAGCATTATTTGAACATTCAGTAGCAGATTTGTAAGCTTCAAGTTTCTCTTCCCTGTTTAATATCCATGTTGCAGGTATAAATGCATTTATTGGTAGATCAATTTGAGTATCGCTAACTTCTGGTATTTCTTGCCCACTGATTTCTGATATAGCCTCATGGAGCATTTCTATATATAAATCATATCCAATAGCATTAACCTTTCCACTTTGTTCTTCTCCTAGTAAACTACCAATACCCCTTATTTCCATATCTTTCATTGCAAGTTGGTATCCACTCCCTAGTTCTGAAAAGTCTTTTATCGCTTTCAATCTTTGTTTTGCAGCGTCATTAACCTTATTTATATTTGGATAAAATAACCAAGCATATGCTTGTACCCCGCTTCTACCAACTCTACCTCTAAGTTGATAAAGTTGTGAAAGGCCAAATTTGTGAGAATCTTCAATAATGATTGTATTTACTTTAGGGATGTCTAATCCACTTTCAATTATCGTTGTGCATATCATAAGATCAACTTCTCCATTATTAAAAGCAATCATTGCATTTTCAAGCTCTGTTTCGTTCATTTGCCCATGAGCAACAATAAATTTTAAGCTGGGAAACATATTTTTTAATTTGTCTACAGCTTGATCAATATCAGAAATTCTTGGAAGAACATAAAAAATTTGACCTCCCCTATCAAGTTCTTGATTAATTGCAGTTCTTATAACATCCATATCTATTTCAGATAAATATGTTTTTATTGATCTTCTTGATGGAGGAGGAGTATTTAGTAAGCTCATTTGTCTTAGTCCAGATAAGCTCATATACAGAGTTCTTGGAATTGGAGTTGCTGAGAGAGTTAAAACGTCTATATTGGTTTTGATTTTTTTTATTTTCTCCTTTTGTCTTACTCCAAATCTTTGTTCTTCATCAATAACAAGTAATCCTAAGTTTTTAATTTCTATTTCTTTTCCTAAAATTTGGTGCGTTGCCACTACTAAATCAATTTTGTTATTTTTCAAACCTGCGTAGATTTCCTTCCTTTCATTAATGGATTTGAATCTATTGAGTAAGGATACTTTTATTGGGTAAGGTGAAAATCTATTATTTATTGTTCTCCAATGTTGTTGAGCTAGGATTGTTGTAGGTGCTAGTAATATTACCTGTTTGCCTGATGTTATAGCTTTAAAAATAGCCCGAACAGCGACTTCTGTTTTGCCAAATCCTACATCTCCACAAACTAACCTGTCCATTGGCTTATCGCTTTCCATATCAGATTTTATTTCCTTTACAGCAGTAATTTGATCTGGGGTTGGTTGATAAGGGAATGATTCCTCTAATTCATCTTGCCAAGGACCATCTTCTGGGTATATGTGTCCCCTTAATTTTTCTCTCTTTGCATAAAGTTTTAATATATCGACAGCAACCTTTTTGATTTGTTTCTTATTTTTATCTTTTATTCTTTCCCATTCTGTCCCTCCTAATTTATTTATTTTTGGCGTTATTGTTCCGCTTGATCTATATCTGTTAACACTACCGAGTTGATCAGCGGCAACACTTATCTTCCCATCTTGATACTGAATGACTAAATAATCTCTTGAATCTCCAGTTATATTAATTTTTTCTATTTTTAAAAATTTTCCTATCCCATGATTTTTATGAACTATAAAATCTCCTGGACTAATCTTATTTACATTTATATTTGAATTAACACTTCTTTTTTTTCTTCTTATGAATACATTATTAAAAAGAGATTGTTGTGAAAATAATTCTTTATCTGTTATCAGGACTACTTTCCATATCGGAAGATAAAAACCCTCGATTTCATAATTGTTCTTATTTTTTAAAATTAAAGGAGTTGAATTATTAATTGACTTAAATGCTTCATCAATATCATTTGGATTATTTAAGAAATTTGTATTACATTCGTGCTCAAAAAGTAAAGTCCTAGTTCTCAATGGCTGTGCTGATAATATCCATACTTTTTCATTTTTTTTTATATTTTGATTTATATCTTTGGATAATTTCCCTATATTTTTAGAGTATGAATTTAATCTTTTATCGTTTAACAAAAACCTATTGTCAATATTGACTTTAGATTCAAATTCATAAAATTTTATTAAATTAAAATTTCCTAGTGAATTTAATATTTCGTCAAACTTTAAATGCAAATTAGCTTTGGCTTCTAAATTTATGTCATTGTTTTTAAGGTTCTCATTTAATTCATACGCACAATTATCAAAATTACTTTCTGAATCTAGATACCAATTATTTGCAAATTTTTTGCAATCTTCTAATTCATCAATGACAAGAATTGTGTCCCTATTTATAAAATCAATTATATTTGAAGGCTCTTCTTCAATTATTCCTAAATAACGATCAAGATTATTTTTATTTATATCTTCTGAATTAAAAATACTGTTCTTAGATAAGTTATTTAACTTATCTTTTAGTAGCAAATCAAATCCCGCTTGTATTATTTCAATATTATTTATACTTTCTAATGTTTTCTGTGTGTGTGGATCATATTCTCTTATTTTTTCAATTACATTATCGAAAAATTCTAATCTTATAGGAAACTCATTATTTATAGGATAAATATCTATTATTTCCCCTCTCCTACTCCAGAATCCTTCTGTTGAAGTCACATTTTCCTTTGTATAACCCAGCAAAGTAAGCTTATTTGCTAATTCTTGAATCTCGATTTGACCCCCTTTTTGCAAATCTAACTTGTTTTCAATTAAAAAGTTTTTATTTATTAGATGAGGTTGTAGTGATCTCTCTGTTGATATAACAATATTAAGTTCATTTTTCTCTTTTTTTATTAATTTGGATAAAACAGTAAGCTGACTAAATTCAATCTCTTTCGATTTATTAATTGAGGAGTATGGTAGATGTTCTTTTGGAGGATAATATAAAACTGCTTTATTATTTATACTTTCAAAATAACCAATCCATTTGTAGGCAACTTCTACATTAGGACAAATTAATAATATATTTTTTCCCTCTTTTTTTGCGATGCTATCTAAAATTATTGATTTAGCATATCTACTTGAACCAACAATATTTAATTCATTATTTTTTGAAATTCTTTTTATTAATTCTGAAGTAATTTGTGAGTTAGAAATATAATCAACTAAAGTATTTAAACTCATTTATAATTATCAATCTTGATTACAAATATCCGATACATTATATTAGATTTTATACTGATTGTGAATAATATTTGATGGATTCAGCCGCAATAAATTCTTTTATACCCACACTAGATCAGGTAGATAGTTGGTACGAAATCTTTACACTTTTACCAATATTAATAGCTCTAGAATTATTATTATCGGCAGATAATGCTGTTGCACTAGCCTCTCTTACTAAATCCCTCGACAGTTCAGAATTAAGGTCAAGAGCCTTAAATATTGGTATAACAATATCTTTATTATTCAGAATTATTCTAATCATATTATCTAATGTTCTTCTAAAGTTTATTCTTATTAGAGTTTTTGCTGGTTTTTATTTAGTATATTTATTTTTCTCTAATGTTTTTTTAAATTCAGATATAGAAAACGCTGAAAATGGGACAGATAATAATAAAAATAATTTTAGGTTCTTAAGGGTTGTAGCACTTCTTTCAATTACTGATTTTGCATTTTCCATAGACAGTATCACTACTGCAGTAGCTATTAGCGATCAATATATATTAATTATATTTGGAGCAGTAATTGGCGTATTAGCATTAAGATTTACATCGGGGATTTTTCTAAAACTTCTTGATATATTTTCTAGATTAGAAACGGCAGGTTACGTAGCAATTTTAATTGTCGGGATAAAGCTTTTACTAAATACCTTAATTAAAGAGTCTATTCTTCCAGACTATTATTTTTATATTTTGATTCTTTTTGCTTTCATATGGGGATTTTCTAAAAAAGAATCTAAAACTTAATCTGAGAGATATTCACCTACTGTTGGCTTTAACTGTTGTATCAATTGATTTTTGCTAGATATTTTTTTGCCTTCAAGTTTTGCTTCTAACAAAATAATCGGATCAGTTTTAGTTGAAATTATTATTCCTTCATTTTCTATGACAGCAAGAATAATACCTGGTTTTGTATTATCGCTCATGATAAAGTATTTTTCATTTTTAATAACCTCACTATTCAAAACTTTGATTTTAATTATTTTTAGGTTTTTACCTCTAAAAGTTGTATTTGCTCGTGGGTATAATGCTTTTATTTTTTGAGAAATTTTAAATGCCTCATCACTCCAAACTATTTTATAGTCAGATTTTTCAATCATTCTTGCGTAAGTAATTTCTCTCCCAATGGTATTTTGTTTTGTTAATTGATAATTAGTATTTTTATTAATATTTTCCTCGAGCAAAGTTATTGCATTTAAAAATAATTTTGCAGATAAATAACTAAGTTTATCAGATAGTGTATTTAAATTATCGTTATTATCTATCCTAATTTTTTCTTCCAATAATACGTCGCCAGTATCTAGTCCCTCATTCATTTTCATAATTCCTACACCAGTAAATTCATCGCCTTTCATTAGGGACCATTGGATTGGGGCAGCACCACGCCATCTTGGAAGTAATGAAGCATGTGCGTTCCAACAACCAAATTTTGGGATTTCCAATATTTCTTTAGGTAAAATTTTGCCGTAAGCTATAACAACAAATAAATCACAAGTTAGTGATTTTAGTTCATTTATAAATTGTATATTGCCCTTGATTTTTTCTGGAGTATAAATTTTTATAAATTCTTGCTCTGCAAAGCTCTTAACAGGTGAGGATATTAATTTATTTCCCCTAGATCTTTTCTTATCAGGTTGGCTAACTACTGCAATTATATCATGCTTAGATTTTAGAAAAATATCAAGACTCGCAATTGAATATTCAGGTGTTCCCCAGAATAAAATTCTCACGCGTCACCAGTTATTGATAATTCATCTACCCATATATGTGGAGAAATTCCACTCGTTGTTACCTCCTTGCTAGATTCAATATTTACTATATTTTTCAAAAGATATTTAATATCGCCTGCGACAGTTGCAGATTCTATTGAAATTTTTTTACCATTTTTATAAAGCCATCCATCAAATGGAAGAGAGAATGAGCCTTGACTTGCTTTGACACCTGCATGAATTGCATTTAATTCTTCAATATAAACAAATTCTCCTTCATAAGTAGAGTGATCTAATGATGTATTGAGATCAAAGTTTTCCTCTGATTTCTCAACTACTATCCAATCAGGAGATACGGAAACTTTTGATCCTAGTCCAGCGTGACCGGTAGGGATTGTCTTAAATATTCTTGCAGTTGATTCAGAATGTATAAAATTCTCAATTCTCCCTTTGTTAATTAGACATAGTCTTTTGGTAGGAGTTCCTTCTCCATCAAATGGTGATGAAGAAATATTATGTTCGTGAAGACCATCATCATAAATATTGAGTGCTTCTGTGGATAGCTTCTCTCCAATAGAATTTTTATTAGATAAGCTAACTCCATCTAAAATGCTTCTAGCATTAAACATTGAACTAAAGGCATTAATGATCGTTAAAAAAGACTCTGGGGAAAAACATATTAAATATTTATCAGTTCTGATAGATGAATAATTTAAATGAGAAATTGTTTTATTAGAAGCGTCTTTAATACAGGACTCTATATCAATATCTTCAACTCCATATCCAAGTTTTACGGAACCTGAGCTACGAGGTTTCTTATTTTTCTCTTCTGCTCTTGCATATAAATAAAGTGCAGCTTGACTTTTATTATGGCTCCGAAAGGCACCTTCACTATTTGCATAAACTCTTTCATAAAAACTCTCAGATAGTCCATTATATGGAACAGATTTTATTGATTCATGGCTTTCTATTAGTTTTACTTCTGCTTCTCTTAAAAGCATAAGTAATTTTTTTATTCCGAAAGGATTTCGTTTTTTTGATTCCTTAACTTCAATAGGATCCTTGGCTAGTGGTGAGAATTCTGTTCTTTCATTCTTGTTTCCAAATTCAGATGCAATATTTGCTTGATTTAGAGCCTTTTTAATACCAGATTCACTGATATCACTTGTTGTTGTAATACCAACTAAATTAGATTCATTCCAAACTCTTAAAGTTAAAATTTGCTTTTGTGATGCCTTAAGTTGTTTAGCCTCACCTTTATCTACTTGCACAGAATAGTCATTAGAAAAGCTTGCGCCATAATCCCATTTTTTAATATTTAAGAAATCTGCAGCTTTGGAGATTTGAGTTGTAATTTCTCTTGAATCCATATACTATCTTCCGCCAACAGTGATTGAATCAACCTTAATATGAGGTTGGCCAACAGTTACGTTGACACTTCCACTAATGGATCCACAGAATCCAGGAGCTAATTCGAGGTCATTTCCGCACATTGATATTTTTGGCATAACTTCTTTAGCCTCACCAATTAAAGTTGCTCCCTTTACTGGATTAGTTAATTTTCCATTTTTAATAAGATATCCTTCTTCTACCGCAAAATTAAATTGTCCTGTAGCACCTACACTGCCACCGCCCATTGATTTGCAGTAAAGACCATCACTAATACTATTGATTAAATCCTCTTTCGAGTGCTCACCTTTAGCTATATAAGTATTTCTCATTCTTGAAGCTGCAGCAAAGGAATAATTTTGTCTTCTTCCACTCCCTGTCCTTTTATGGCCAGTTCTCAATTCACCAGCTCTGTCTGATATGAATTTTTTTAAAATTCCATTTTTTATTAGAACTGATTTTTCTGGTTCCATACCTTCATCATCTACTGATAATGAACCAAAGGATCCTTCTGATATTCCTTCATCAATTGCTGTTACAGATTCATGTGCAATCTTTTCATTCAATTTATTTTCAAATGGTGTTGTTCCTCTTTCTATTTGAGTAGTTTCAAGTAAATGACCGCAGGCTTCGTGGAATATAACGCCACCAAATTTATTAGCTAATACAACAGGCATTTGTCCCGCATCAACATAATCTGCATACAACATATTCATTGAACTTTCAAACACCTCATTAGCTGCTTTTTCGTGATTCCATAATCTGAATTCATTAGGCATTCCTGACGATCCAAATCTTCTACTTCCACTAGATCTATATTGGGCATCACTAGCAATTACATTGAGTCCAACTGTTTGATGCAATCTGATATCTGAGACATAGGTTCCATCGCTGGAAGCTATTATTACTTCTTGCAAATTTCTTGAGTAACTTCCTTTTCTAGTTATTATTTTGTCGTTCTTCTTTAGAGACTTTGTGCTGACTAGTAGTTTTTCACTTATCTCATGAATAGATGGGACTTCATTAATCCATTTTTTCTTGGATAAACTATAGTCTCTATGTTCATTTAAACCGCTAAATGCTTCTCCTTTTTTGTTGTTTGTTATGTCTAACATCTCAATAGCCTGAGATACTGATCTCATCAGGCCATGCTTTGTTAAATCATTTGTACTTACAAATCCATCCTTTTTTTCTTTAAAGATCCTAATACCTGCACCCCTTCCAAATGATGGACTTACAGATGTAATAAAATCTTCTTCAGCTAAAACACTTGAGTTATCAGTATTTTCTATAAATATTTCCACAAAATCAGCTCCAAGTCCAATCCCAAAGAAAATAATTTCTTCTAATAAATCTTTATTGCAACCACCAAAAACAATTTCATTTGATTTGATTTGTGACGAAAGCATTTGATTCTATAATTTTTCTCTTTATAAAGATTATCTAATCGAAGGTTGGAAATCTTTGCTATCAAGAGGTTTTAATAAGTATAGTCTTAATAACTGGTAACCGTTCGATAAATATTTAGGTAATTTTTTAAAAGTTTTAGATACTGTATTTACCTCACTGCTTGCAATATCGGAAAGAACCTTATTATTTTCTACTATTTTATCTAATCTTCCGTAAAAAGATTTATCATAAACGTCCAGCACTACAGGAAAAACTCTAGCAGAAGTTTCATTAGTTTTATTAATAACAAACTGGTCGTAATCTTTAGCATCTAATCCTAAAGAAGCGTAGAAATCCTTTTTTATCCCCAGATCCCTTGCATACATAGTTGCAAATACAGCAAGTAAGAAAAACCTAGACCATAACTTGGACGTTAATGGATGATTGTTCAAAAAGTATCTAAATCTATGGAAATAGTCAAATAGTGGATGTGTAAAGGTAGAGCCCCCAATGGTAATTTTTTGGCTTAATGATTCAACGGTACGTGGTTGTGCTTTCATTAATGCGTCGAAAAAGTCACCATGCCTATTTTCGTCTTGACACCAATTCTCAAAGTAATTAAAAAGTGGAAAAATCTTGCTATCTGGATTCTTTTCTAGATGCCTATAAATTGCGATGTATCTCCAATAACCTATTTTTTCGGATAAATAGGTAGCGTAAAAAATACTTCTTGGTGGGAAATAAGTGTAATCTTTATTTGCTGTTAAAAAACCTAAATCTAACTGAAGTCCAAAGTCACTCATTGATTTATTTAAAAAACCTGCATGTCTTGCTTCATCTCTGGCCATATGAGCAAAACATTCAGCAAGTAGAGGATTTTTTACTTTAATTCTCTTACTAAGTTCCTTATATAGTAAAAAACCTGAAAATTCTGAAGTACAACTTCCCTCGAGAAAATCAACAAAAAGCTCTCTTGTTTCAGGATCTAATTTTTCTGCAGCGCCTTCAAATTCACTATTTCTTACAAAATGATGTCTATTGTAATCTTTCCTAAATTCCTCACATATAGCTTCCAATTCCTCCTCGTTTATTGATAAATCCATATTTTCCATAGCCTCAAAATCTGTTGTATAGAATCTTGGCGATAAAATTGTTTCTTTTGCTGGTATCTTTCCATTATTAAAATCTTTTTTATTTTTTGATTCAACAGTTGATTGAGCCATTTTTTATTCGGTTTATTAATACTATTATTTACTATGATTTGTATTTTCGAGGGAAAAGTTAACTTGGTGTTATTGTTTTTCTAATTAACTCCTATTAACTTTTGCCCATTCAATCTTTGAAGTACTCTTGAAATAATTAATTTTAGGGTAATTCTTTTTTCGTCAATAAGAAAAGATTCAATAATACTTGGTTTTTGATTAGGTTTTGATAAAGAAATACTTTTTAATGAACTAATGTCATCCTTCTCAAAGGATAACCAAAAGTTACATGTATTTTTAATTTCACAATTTATTACCCAACATTTATCTCCCGCAATAGGTCTATTTGTTTTAGTGAGGTTAATATTGTTTATTTCTAATCCTCTTTGTTTAATTTCCTCAGTAAGTGAAGGAATTAGGTGTAGGTTAATAAATTCTTGGAAAGGCTTTTTCTCTACTGGGAAATCTTTTTTTGGTTTTGTTATAGGTTTTTCGGGAGTATTAATTTCATTTTTTATAACAACTTTAGTAGCAGAATCACCATTATTTATATCAATATTGATAACTTTTTCTGATTTAGGCCCTTTTGTTTCCTCAGAATTTGGTCTAGTAGTATTATCAGATATTTCTTTATTTACTTCATTACTTTTGTCTAAATTTTCTTCCATAAAAAAAACCATTTATCATATTATAAATTAAAAAACATTTTTTTATTAATCTATTTTTCTACCAATCATTATCAGCATTATCCCAGTCATCTTTAATATCCTGATTTGAATAATTTTGATCTTTTTTTAAATTATTATCATTCATATTTTTGACTACTCTGTAATTAACGGAAATTGTTGGTTGAGTTTCTCTAATATCCCTTTGTGGCGGCATCTCAACGTTTGGTTCCATTTCTTCCTCATTATTATTAGATACAAAATCATCTTCCACATTTTCGAAAGTTTTTTTTCTGAAACTAGTACTAGTAATTGATGTATTCAATAAAGTGCTTACAAATAAACCAGAAAAAAAAGAAATACTGATTAACTTACCTATACTTACTTCTTGGAGGGTCCATTTAAAGTATCTAAATGAAGTCTTCTGATTATTATTTGTATATAATAAAATTTGAAAAATAATTATTAAAAAAAGAGTTAATAGTAAATATTTTTTTTTAAACATAATTATAAAAAGTTATCTTAAATTTTTTGGTTAATATTTCCATAATATATTTTGTGAAAATTTATTTAAGTTAATTCTAAATCAATTTGATATTTAAGGATATCAACTTTTATTATTTTTACTTCTATTGCATCTCCAACTTTATATGATTTTTTGGATTTTCTTCCAATCAATAGATTTTGCCTTGACCTGTATTCATACCAATCATTATTAAGAGTACTTACGTGTACTAAACCCTCTACATTTAGTTCTGATATCTCAACAAAGAAACCATATGTTTGTACTGATAAAATAAACCCACTATAAGTATTACCTAGTAATGCCTCTGCTTGTCTAACTTTTTTTATATTTATCATATTAGATTTATATTGGTTAACTTTGTACTTGAATTCATTAATTTTATCTATCACAAACTTGTTAAATAATATTTCTAGATTTTTTGAAATTGATGAATTAAATATATCCCAATTTACTAATTTTAATGAATTACTCTCAGATATATTAATTTCATTTATATTATTTTTCTTTGATTTCTTACCATTTATTATCATATTAAAAATACAGTACTGATTTATAAGATTTGTGAAGTCAAATCCAGGAATTGTCCATGGAGTAATAAATAATTTTTCTGATTCATCATTATCAGGATGTTTAGATATCAACCTTATTTCATTGTCCTTAAATTCATTAATTAGAATTTTATGTAAGATTCTTTTTTTATTATCGTCGTCACATAATTTAATTACTTGACTAAATGTCAAATTGCCATCTTCATTAAGCTCAACATCATTATCAATAAATTCTGAATATTTGATAATTTCATTAGCATTAACGTAATCTATTCCATTTGAGATGTATCCAGCACTTTTTAAGCTATATTGATTTGAATGTTTGAACCATATTAAATTAGCTTCATATAGTATTGGTGAAAGGTAAGATTGGCAATCTTCTTTATTTAATGATTCAAAATATCCTTTTGAATATTCAGCAGGATTGTGAATAAAAAATTCTTCTAGTGCTTCAATCTTATTCAGTGTCGCAGGAATTTCCACCTTACCCTGCAAAAGATGGTTTTCTCTAAATGAACATGAAATTTCTATTATTTTATCTAAATCGTCGACATATTCCTTTATAGGTTTTAATACCCGAGAGGTTATTCTTGATTTGCTTTTTCTAGATAGAAGTGCTTCAGTATGTTCACTTCCAACAATAAGAGTGCATTTTACTAAAGTAAGATGAAATGACCAATCAATTATTTCATTATTACTATTTAAATTGATACAGAGGCTTATTGCTTCATTCTTTTCACCAAATTTAAATTCAGAATCATTTCTTATGGCTTCACCAAGGTAATTTTGCCAATCATTTAATAAGGGTAATGATTCAAAGCACTTGAATAATATTTCTAGAGATTTTTTACTATTTAGATCTACTCTTTCTGCAAGATTATTTGTATGTATCCACAATTTAGTATTTTTATTTTTTTCCTGCTCTATTTGAATCATTGGAAGCATTGGAGAATTATTAGAATTCCAACTTTTGAATAAATAAGAGTTTTTATCTGTAAGGTCTACCCTCTCGCTTTGTTCTATTTTTTTTGATTTAATATGATTTAAATCGTATGATTTAACGATATTGCTTTTAGATAAAACAAAGTCTGTATCATAGTCTTCATTATTGTTTAGTTTTAGTTCTTGTATCACATGACCTAGTCCTTCTTCTTGACCTATGGGGAATCTATCAATCTCAACTTTTACTACATTCTTATTATCTGGATTGAAAGTGTATTTTTTATTATCTTTTGGAAGTTTAATTTTAGAAAGTATCCTATCGTCTATTGGGATTGCATATACATCATTATTTATTATTTCAACTTTAGAAAGAAGTATTTGATTTGATCTATCAAGAATACAATCAACTATTCCCTCAGGTGATCTTCTTCTATAACCCTCTTTTATTATCCTTACTAAAACTTTATCTCCATTCCATGCATAGTTAAGTAGATTTTCTTTAATGTAAATATCTTCTTTGTCTTTTCCCCTTACAGCAAAGCAATAGCCTTTGCTACTACATCTTATTTTGGCGACAAAATGATCACTATCTTTTATGCAGGTATATTCATCATTTTCATTTTTATTAATTATTTCAAGTTTTTCTAGAGCTGTTAAAGCGATATCTAATTTATCCTTATCAGATTTCTTTGTTATTTTTAATAATCTGCATAATTTTTTATATTCTAATCTTTCTGACTGATTAAGATTATCAATTATTGAGGATGCTGTGAACATGATCTAAATGAAATTATAAATTAATTTAGAGTTATACACTTCATTATTACACCTTATTATCCAAGCTTAAAACTAATTATTTTCTTTCTCTTCTTTTTCTTCCTTTTCAATAGTGAAAGAGTTGAGAAAAAGCCTTATACCAATGATAAAAAATGTAATGGAGGCAATTGACTTAAGAACTACTTCGGGTAAAAAACTTGAAATAGAACCGCCTGTTAAAGCTCCTAGTAAACTTGCAAAAACAAGTGCTGAAGAAGATCCTAGAAAAACTGCTAATGGTTTATTTGAAGTGCCGCTTATAGTTAAAGTAGCTAGTTGAGTTTTGTCACCTAATTCAGCTATGAAAACAGTTAGAAATGTTGATAGTAATAAACTTAAAACCATTTAAAAATAATTTTTGAAAGTTTCATAAGCTAAAAATATACTTATCAGTATCATTAAAGCACCAGTTGATAAAGCAAATTTGCTAGGAGATATTTTTTTTGATACCCATTTACCAATAAGAACTCCTACTATACTAGAGCTTATTAATGCAAGGGAACTTCCTAAAAAAACAATAATTGGCTTGCCCGATTCCGCAGAAAGCATCAATGTGGCTATCTGAGTTTTATCGCCAAGTTCAGCAATAAAGATTGTTGTAAAAGTCGTTATAAATATAGAAAAAAAACTTTTTTCTATATTGTTTTCCTTTTTTTCTAGTTTACTATTCATTTTCCTGAAACAGCAATTTTAAAAGTTCTCATTTCTTTACTTTGGTATCCATAATTAGATGAAATATGTTGTTTGCAGCAATCTATTAAAAATTTATCACCACATTTCAAATATCCTTTAAATGTAGTTGAAAATTCTTTTACACGGCAAAAATGTGGCCTTGTTTCATAAATTAAGCATTTTTTATTTTCTCTGTCTAGGTTTTTACACCAACCGTCTCTAGCAGTCATCGACTTTATCAAAGCTAAATCTTCTTGGTTGAGTTTGTCAGCCAAATCGCTTCTTTCGTTCAAGTCGAATTTACAACAAGCTCCGCAATTTTCTATACATGTCCATGATTTCATAATTTAATTCAATCTTGTAACGTATCAGTACAGTTTCGTCATTTATTTGTAAAAATAGTATCACAAAACATATTCATTAATCATGGCAACACTTATTCCCTTGGCTGTAGTTGCGTTAGCAGGACCAGCAATAATTGCTCTCGTTTTTTACCGTAAATAAAAGAAATTCTTTTTGGTGACGTATCTTGAAGGTGTTTATTGGGATTTAGATGGTACCATTGCAAATACTGAATTAGAGGCCCATTTACCAGCTTTTAATAATGCTTTCAATGACCTTGGTATTAATTGGAATTGGGACACTAATAAATATATTGAACTTCTGAAGATAAATGGGGGCAAAAATAGGATTGCTTATTACGCTAAATCTAATAATGATGATTTCTCAGAAGATTTAATTCTCAAAATTCATGAAACAAAGCAGTTTCATTATTTAGAAATTATAAAAAAAAATTGCGTTTGTTTAAAAACTGGTGTTTTTAGATTAATAAATGAATTACATAAAAAAAAAGTAAGGCAATTTATTGTTACTTCAAGTTCAAGAGTACAAGTCAATATACTTGTTGAATATCTTTTTAATGGCTTTAACCCTTTTGAGTTCATTATTTCAAGTGAAGACGTTGAATTAAAGAAGCCAAATCCAATACCATATTTAAAGGCAATCCAATTAAGTGGTATAAAGAAAAACAACTCAATTGTTTTTGAGGACTCCAACCCAGGATTGATATCTTCCTTGGAAGCTAACTTGCCTACAATTTTTGTTCCTTCAAATATACCAATTGTTCTTGAGGAAAATATTAAATTAGACTGTATTTTAGACAGTCTTGGTGATGAGAATAATGTGGCAAATGTAATTAAAGGCCCTAAACTAAAAAAATCATATGTTGACTATAACTTTCTATGTGATTATTTAATGTCTTTTAGTAATGCAAAAAACTAATTTTTCAAGAATTACCTACCAGTTAAATAATTTATTTTTTGGTTTTCTAAGTGATACTTGGCGAACAAAATCCATTGGTCTAATTTCTGTTTTGACAGGTTATTTTTTGTTCGCAAATTTTATTACAAAATTTATATCTGAAGGTAAAAATGAGTTGATAATGGTCCCAATAATTATTATTTTTATTGAAATCATAATAAGAATTAAACCTGCCGCAAGTTCAAAATTTTATTATCTATGGACCGTTGTTGATAAATTAAGAATTGGCGCAATTTATGCCGTTATACTTGAAGCATTTAAATTAGGATCTTAAAAGCTACTCTTCTTCTTCTTCAATAGGATAAACAAATCCTTGAGCTTTCCCAGTTAAAACTGATTTACCTAAAGAGATAGCTTTTTGAGCTGCTGTTGCTGCTTTTCCTTTCCAAACAGCGTGCCTTTGGTTCCTTTTGCTCTTTGATTTTTTCTTCTTTGGTACAGCCATTCTGTTTCTTTATTTCCATATAATAATATAACCTTTAACTGGTTATCTCCAAAACTTTTGAGTATATTTTGTTTATATACGTCAATTTTTTAAATAAGCATATATGCTTTATTAATCACTTATGAAAGATTAGTGTTTAGATCAAAATTCTCATATTCAGATTCTAAATCAAGTTATTCGGATCTTCTAGAAGATATAGAGACGGGGAAAATAGAATCAATATTTTTCTATCCAAGGCAGAGAGAAATTGATGTGCTGTATAAAAATGGCGATAAATTTAAAATACCTATTCTTTACAACGATCAATTAATCCTTGAAAAGGCTACTGAAAATAAGGTAGATCTAACTATTAACAATAGTAGAAAAGAAGCCTCAGCTGCTAATTCATTTGCTTCAATAAGTCTTTTCCTGATTTTCATATTAGCTATAGTCTTAATCTTGAGGAGTACATCAAAATTGGCTTCCAGAGCTTTTGGGTTTACCAAAAATCAAGCTAAATTTGTAACTATTGATGATGTAGAAACGAGATTCGATGATGTAGCTGGCGTCCCTGAAGCCGCTGAGGAATTAAAAGAGGTAATAACATTTTTGAAAGAACCAAAGAAATTTGAAAATCTTGGAGCAAAAGTTCCTAAGGGAGTTCTTCTAATAGGCCCACCAGGAACAGGTAAAACATTATTAGCTAAAGCAATTGCTGGTGAATCAGGAGTGCCTTTTCTTTCAATATCGGCATCAGAGTTTGTAGAACTTTTTGTTGGTGTTGGAGCAAGCCGAGTTCGTGATCTGTTTTCTAAGGCTAAAGAAAAATCTCCTTGTATAATTTTCATCGATGAAATTGATTCCATTGGTAGGCAAAGAGGCTCTGGGATCGGAGGTGGAAATGATGAAAGAGAACAAACCCTTAATCAGCTTCTAACTGAATTAGATGGTTTTGCTGATAATTCTGGGATTATTGTTTTAGCAGCAACAAATAGACCAGATATTTTGGATGCAGCATTATTAAGACCAGGTAGATTTGATAGAAAAATTGAAGTAATGCTTCCAGATTTAGATGGAAGAAAAAAAATTCTTTCAGTTCACTCACTTTCCAAACCACTTTCAAGCGAAGTTGACTTAGGATATTGGGCTTCTAGAACAGTTGGATTTTCGGGAGCAGATCTTGCAAACTTGATTAACGAGAGTGCTATTCACTGTGCAAGAGACGAATCTAAATTAATCAGCGATCTGCATATAGAAAATGCTCTTGATAAAATTACCATTGGCCTTAGAAGCTCATTAATAACTTCTCCTAATATGAAAAAAATTATTGCTTATAACGAAGTAGGTAGAGCAATTGTATCTGCTGTGAGAAATGGAATTGAATCAGTTGATAAAATTACGATTTTACCTAGATCTGGATTTATAGGAGGATACACAAAAATATGCCCTGACGAAGATGTAATTTCTAGTGGATTGATTTCAAAAAAATTATTATTTTCAAAAATTGAAATTGCTCTAGCTGGAAGAGCAGCAGAAACTATAGTTTTTGGTGAAGGTGAAATTACACAATGCTCCATGAATGATATCTCTTATGCAACAAATATCGTAAGGGAAATGGTTACAAAATATGGATTTTCAATTATTGGTCCAATTTCAATGGATTCTGATAATAATGAAATGTATTTAGGTGATGGATTATTTAGAAGAAAGCGTCTCATAGCGGAAAATACCAGTTCAAGAATAGATAATGAAATCATAAATATTTCTAAAATTTCATTAAATAATTCAATAAAAATATTGAAAAAAAATAGAATCTTACTAGATAAATTAGTTGATATACTTTTAAATCAAGAAACTATAGATAAAAAAGTTTTTAAATTAATAACTTCTAAATTATTGAATGTTTGATTTAATTGCTTTAAATTAAAAAAAAATATTTTCTTGATAATTAAAAACAATACAACGAAGTTATTAGTTACACTTTCATTTTTACTTATTCTTCCATTTGTGCAAAAACAATGGTTTAATTTGTATTCACTCAATATTAATGATATTTCCTTTTATTCAATCCTTTATTATTTGAGCGGAGCAATATGTCCAACTTTGGTGTTTATAAACTCTTTAAAAAACTATACATATTATGATTTTACTAAGGATAAAATCCATAGTATAAAAATAATTAAAGGAAAAAGATTATTATCCTTAGTAGCAATAAATTTAATATTTCTCTCTTACTTAATAGCTGATTATATATATATAAATATTGATCTTATAATTAATTTATCTATTGAAGGATTAAATGTACCAAAACCGGATGTTCCAGAGTTAAGTTTTTTTATATTTTTAATTTCTATCTTATTAATTTTTAAGAAATCTAGGTTTCTGTTAAAAAAAATAATTTTGGTAAATTTTATTTTGATTTCTCTCTATCTTTGGCATCTTCAAATTAATAATATTAGTGTTGATGATCAGTTTCATATTTATAGATATTTTGGTTTAAAAGACTTAAATTTAATTAATCTTTTTATCCTAGTCGCCATAGAAATTTCTTTTTATACGTGGTCCTTTTTATCATATAAAACTAATTTGAGCGATTGGATGGTGCCCAAACCTCAAAAAGGTGATGTCATCCCCTTTTTGAATTTAATTATTTTTTATTTTTTTATAATTATTTACTACTCAATACTTACTTAAATGTTTCTAATTCTTCTATAGCGCAGAAAAATATTCCTTACTACCTTTGGGGTCCTCTAACATTGTTTTCTCCCCTGGGGTCCAGTTTGCTGGACATACTTCATCAGGGTTTGCCGCAACGTATTGATAACCTTGAAGAATCCTCAGCGTTTCATCAACATTTCTACCTACAGGAGCCTTGTTAACAGTCGTATGCATAACTACACCTTCGGGATTGATAAGAAATAAGCCTCTATCAGCCTCCCCATCATCATTAAGAACATTGTAAGCCTGACAAATTTCTCTTTTTAAGTCAGAAACTAACGGATAATTAATATCACCTATACCACCTTCATTTCTTGGGGTTTGTATCCAAGCTAAATGACAGTGTTTGCTATCAACTGATACCCCAAGTATTTCCGTATTAAGTGCTGAGAAATCTTCGTATCTATCACTAAATGCAGTGATTTCAGTTGGACATACAAATGTAAAATCTAGTGGGTAAAAGAATAGAACAACCCATTTACCTTTTAGACCTGAAAGTGTAATCTCCTTAAACTCTTGATCATATACTGCTGTAGCACTAAAGTCTGGTGCTTCTTGGCCAACTCTTAAGCTCATAAAAAAATTTGTCCTTATTTAAATTATGTATGGTCTGATTGACCGTAATTAATATTATAATTTTATTAATAATGAAATAGCAAGTTTTTTTTTAATTCAATGAAATGGCACTATTCCTTTACTAGGAAATTTACAATTTTGAATCACAATAAACTTTTAAAAAATCTCAAAAAAGAGTTAATTAAATATCCCATTAACAGGCTTGACAATAAAAATTCGAATTAAAAGAAATTTTATTTTATTTAAGATTCCTTAAAATTATACTCTCTATAATTAGGGATAATCTTTTTAATTATGGCTAAATATATTGAAAGACTAAAGGAAAAAATTAAAATAAAAAAATTTGATTCTAATCAGCCAATTGGAGCTTGGATTTTCGTTGTAATTTTGAATATAGTTGGATTTGCGGGTTATTTTTACTTAAAGGTAAATAATATAGAACTGGGTAGTTAAAAACTTATCTTATTTCCTTCTTAATTGAGCGACAAAAATTTTTTAGTCTTTCATTTCTCGTTAAGTCAGGTAAAGTCCAAATTGATTCCGTCTCAGGTAATGGATCTTTGCTCCATTCTTTGAATTCCTCCATTATCGAAGCATTATTTAATTTTGATGTGTACTGCTTTCGTTTTTTTAAATATTTTCTTATCACTATTAGATTTGCTTCAATATATTCCCTCATAATAAAAACTTATTCTATTATTAATTTATCATCTATTAAGTTCTACTTTAAAGAAAAGATTAATTAGACATTTTGAACTGCTTGAAAAAGTCCAAACGAATAACCTCCTATTAGAATCCAGCCAAGTACGCTTGATATTATTGTAGATCTTCTATTATGTCTCCTTAAAGCTGATTCAATCATTTCATTAACTTCATCTCTATTAAGGTATTCTTTCTTGGAGTTTTTTTTCATTTTTTTTTCTTTTTACAATAAACGAATTTATAAGAAAGTGAGCTTAAGATATTTTCTTATAAGTAAGAGTTTTATTTTTGATGATTTTCTAAATATTTTTTATGATTAGCATAAAATATATAATTAAATTTTAAGAGAAGATCTAAAAATTATAAGATAAAGTATTTAATTGATGGATTATAGTTTTATACAAACAATGAATATTAATGATAAATCTATTTTAGAAATGCTTAATAAACTTATTGTTATTAATAGGCTAAATAAAAGTCAAATTCTTCAAATGGTTAATTTAGTTTCAATATCAAATGATATCAATGATTTAAAGGATAATTTGAAATGGGAAAGTTCTAAATCATTTCATCAAAATATTTAAAATAAATAAACTCATTGTTTGATAATTATTAATTCTTGAAATTTACATAAGAGATACTTAATAATTAATTGAATTAATTAAGAGTTTTATAAATAATTTACATAAGCTATTCAAATAAATTTTTGATAGTAATTTTTCTTATAAGAAACTTGCTCTTGATTACTATAATTAAGTGTTGTTTTCTTATCCTTGCTAAATGATTTAATTAATATTGTAGAGGTTATTATTATTAATAATATTATTAGTAAATCTCCAACAGTAATCCCTCTTTCCTTTAGATTCATGATAAAACATATATTTTGTTTAAATATAGCCTTTATTATTTAATAAACTAATATTTTTTACAAACCAGCTAAAACACATATGAAGGAAATATAAAAAGAATATAAAAATATTGAGACTATAACCTTTTAAGTCATATAAAAAATATAGATGAATTCATTATATGGAAGTTCAAAAAAAAATTAGTAGTTCTAACTCTCCTTATTTTTTCTCTAAAGAGATGATTATCACAAGAAAATCACTTAACGAAAATCAACTCAAATTTACTTATCAAAAACAGTTAATCGCAGATCTAGATAATAAGCACAAGGATTGGTCAAAATCGATTAACAGTAAATTTTAAAAGCTTTCGTTGATCATATTTAAAAGTTTTGTTCTTTTAATTGTATTTTTCTCTTCCCAATTAAGTGTTACTTCATCATTAATGATAGGTTTTGCTTCATAAGCTAGATACCAAAGAATAAATCCGACAGGAAATAATAAAATATGCATAGCAAAATTAGTTGACTTAAATCAACTATAGTGCAACACTTATAATGTGCAAGTGTGACACTAATCTTTTTTAATTATGCCCTCTCCGAGGAAAAGAATTGGTTTTTTGCCAAGTGAGGAAGTGCATGAAATCATTGAAAAATTGTGTAAAGCTAATGAGTTTAGTCAGTCAAAAGTCACAGGTTTATTGGTTGAGGAAGCGTTAAGGGCTCGAGGTGTGTTAAATGAATCTTATGGTTATAATGAAAATGATAATAGGGATTTTATAAACTTTTCTTTTGATCACGAAACATTTTTTGAAAACAATAAATCTCCACTTAATTTAGACGAATTTGCAGTTAATAAAAAAGTATTATCTGATGATATTAAATTGATGCATGAATTTATTGAGTTTAAGTATTTTAAGAAAATTATGAAGCGAAATAATAACATTATTGAATAAATAGTGTCACACTATTTATGTTTATATTAGAATGCTTTTCAATGGAATTTAGAAATTAAGCAAAGAAAATAATTTTTGAATATTTCTAATCAACTTGTTAAGGAGGGATCCAAAATAAATTGAATCTTTAAAAATTCAGCGGACTAAATCCTCGTGGAGATATGAACCTTAGCCCGCTTTAAAAAAATAGCAATAAAAAAATATAAATACAATAAGTATGTAAATTTACTTTTGATTTAAAATTTGAATATAAAAAATCTAAATATAAATGGCAGTAAGTGAATTGAATGAAGATACACAAGATCAAATATGCGATCTTCTTGAAAATCTTCAGCAAATAGAGAAACTTAAAAATAAAGATATACGAATTTTGCTTGATAAGATAGTTAGAAAATATGGAGGAAAAGTAGTAAATAAATGAAACGCTTATTAATGCCACTATTAGTTTTACTTACTTTCAAAAATGTTGTTAATAGCTCCCATTTGTATAATCAGAAAGAACTTATAGTCACTTCAGAAAGTAGTAGGGAATCTATCAAGTTGGCAAAATACCTTAAAGATAATGGTGTAGTTAAATATTCAGCATATTGGTGTCCTAATTGCCTTAATCAAAGTGAATTATTTGGTAAGCAGGCTTATAGAGAACTTAATGTAGTTGAATGTGCAAGAGATGGCATAAACAGTCAAACTCAATTATGCATTGATAAAAAAATTAAAGGGTTTCCCACATGGGAAATAAATGGAAAACTAATTTTAGGTGTACTTTCCTTAAAAGAGTTATCAAAGTTGACTGGATTTAAGAATTAAGGAAAAAGTATGAAGATCACTGGCTAGATATTAAAGGTTATTTCTTGAGTCCCTTTCATATAGCCTCCACATGGATAATTAATTACTTTTTTTGATATTAATCCAATACTTATAGCAACTATTCCAATACCAAATACAGCTCTGGATCTTTTGCTTGAGATGAGATCTTTCATTGGTTATTTGTAATTATTAGATATTAGGGATTATTAGATTATTACGTGGATTTAAAAAAAATAACATGTAACACTAAATCTATAATTTTTTTTAAATTAATTTTTAGATATAAGATATCTTGAAAATCCTTAATCAATAAATGCTTATATATATTTTTAAAGGATTTTTAGTTTATATTTGACAGTCTTTTTATAATTAGAATGAGACTTTTCTTTTTTTAATGAAAAATAAAGAATTTAATGTTACTCAAGGAATGGCTTTGTTACTTTTGAAGCCATTAAATTTACCCGCTAACTACGTCCTTAATCTCATAATTTATATAACTAACCCAAATAACAAAATTGGTTACTAAGAGTCTTCCCAAACTGGTTTGGTTCTCCTCCAACCTTGAATGATTAACTTTTTCCATTCATCTCTAGCTTTATCAACTTTAAGTTCTTCTCTGGTTGTCATTAGAGGTGGTTCTTTTCCTAAAACACCAAGAATTCTTCCAGAGTCAATAAACATATATTCAAAAAATTTATCTTTATTTTGATTATTTTTTGAAAACCTTTTAACCCTTGAGCGATTCGAATTTATAAGCCAAAAATTTTCTGTCAATTTTACTTATTTCATGTTTTCTCAATTGGAGCCATTGTTAATCCTTTTCTGAAGAGTTGCTCATGATATAACTCTGCCTGTTCAAGATTACCTCTCCAAACCTCCGCTGATCCTGTCTTGTCAACTTTGATAGTTAGATCCCATGCCCTTTTTTCACTCATGCTTGGGATTATTGTTAGTAGACAATTTGCGACATGCTGAAAAGTATTAAAATTGTCATCTAGAACTATAACCCTTGCTTCTGGATATTTTGTTTTAGATTTCTTTGGATCTAAGACTTTCCCGAGTGAATTAAACATAATTATCTTTAATAGTTTAGTTAAATTAAAATTTCACCTATGTTCTTCAATCGAAAAGTATTGAAAATGTCTCGAGCGTGACTTGAACACGCGACCTGCGGGCTATGAATCCGCCGCTCTAACCAGCTGAGCTACCGAGACATGGGAATATTGTAAGGCATGGGTTGTACTTAATTACTATTTTGAAAATTTATTTGTTTGTGGGCTTCATATATAGCAATTCCGCATGCTACAGAAAGGTTTAGACTTCTAACACCTTTTTGATCATTGTTTCCAATCTGTAAATTCGGCATAAATATTGATATTAAAAAGTCGCTTTTATTAATAATGGAATTTGGTAATCCTGAATCTTCTCTCCCAAATAGCAAAATATCATCCTGCCTAAATTTAAAATCATTTAAGTATAATCCATTTTTTTTACTAAAAGAAATTATTCTTTTTGTTGATTTTGAGATCAAAAATTTTTCAAAATTCTCATACTTATTAACAGTAACTAAAGGCCAATAGTCTAATCCTGCTCTTTTTAAATATTTATCTTCTAGTTTAAAACCCAAGGGTTCTATAAGATTTAAAGGTATATTAAATGCGGCACATGATCTGGCAATATTACCAGTATTTTGTGGGATTCTAGGTTCAAAAAGAGCGACTTCCAATTTTAAGTAGGTATTTCAATACTTATTTCATCTATTTTGATTGCTCTTCCGTTTATTACCAGCCAATTATCTTTTGATATTTTGGTTATTCTCTTTTGAAGTTCGCCTATTCTTTCAATATATGTATTACCAATTTTATATTCAGAGACTAGACTCCAACCTACTTGTTCTCCAACAATAATTGTTATGTTTTTTCTTTTCATTAAGAGACTTATAAGTGAATTCATTTTTGTTGACCATTCATTTTGTTCCTTGCCAATACTTTTCATAACAAATCCGCCAATCGAATCTATTAATAATGGACCTTCTTCTTTCCTTAATGTAATTAATAGATCTGTCGTTTCTATTAATTTCCAATCTTTTGGCCTTCTTTTTCGATGTAGAGTAATTTTATCTTGCCATTCTTTATCATCCAAATTGTTTTCAGATAAGGCAACATATGATAAATTTTTTACCTCCTTTGCAAGATGCTCCGCAAATTCACTTTTGCCACTCTTTGTCCCCCCCGTAATAAAAGCTATATAAGATGAATATTCACTAATACTTAAATCCTTGGCACTCATAAATTCTCTATTATTTAGAGAAATACCACCATGTTGCTAGAGGAATAATTGTGGCAGCAATTAACAAACCTATAACTATATATGTAGCAGTTGAACTCTCAGTATCTTTTGATCTCATAGTGTTAAAATTTGGGTCCACTACAGGGTTGTCAATAGATGAAGGCTGACTTTTTTCGTAATTTATAACAGTCTTCTGTTGAGTAATACCAAAATATTTATTTATGCTAATAATTTCATTTGCAAATGTAGTCGACGGGATAAGAATAAAAATTAAGCCAGTAAAGATAAGAGAAAGTATATATTTATTGATTTGTAGGTTCATATTAAGAGGTTTTGGTTAATTATATATTAAAAACAATATGTTTGAGTATTTTTAAATGTACTAAACAATATAATATTTGCATAATTTAATTAGCAATAACATATTTAAAATATGGGATTCAATGGAAAATCATTAATATTAGTCGGTGCATTACTTTTTATTTTTCAGATAGCAAATTTCATTTCAATAGAAATAATTACTCCTGAGCTTGAAAGAGCACAAGTGTTAGCAGCAATAGCTTCATTAATTATTGTTTTGATAGGTTTTTTATTTAAACAATTCGAACCATTAGCCGGTGATAAAGCTTCTTTAAAAGGAGAAAATAAGTTTCTCTTCGATAGAAACATGCCGGATGAAGTTATTGATGAACTGGCATGGGGTTCTGAGGCGATTTTAACTTCTACAGCGGCAGCTGCAATATTAATCCACAATGATGGCGTTAATATATTGAGAAGGGGAATCACTTCAAGTAATGATTTTAAACCTGGAGAAACTTGTCTGAGATCTATAAAAGATATGAAATTAATATCATTGGCAAACACTAAATTTTATCCTGGAAGAGATGAATTTTTTAATTTTTGTGCCGAAATCCCATCTATCTTAGTTGTTCCTATAAATAAAAAGGCTTTTATATTAATAGGAGGTTGGAGTCCTAAGTGTTTTACGAAATCTGATGAAAAATGGATTAATAACTGGTCCAAAAAAATTAATAATATTTTTTCAAAAAATAAAATTTAAAAATAAATTATTGATTTAACTCTTTTATCTTTTGCTTTAAATCTTACGGTTTCAGTTTCTAGATTGTAATAGGCATTTTCTGAATTTGTTTCGTATCTATTATCTTTATTTTCATCCTTTATTATGTATTTTACTGGATTAAAAAATTCAATGATGTTATCTGAGCCCATTGTTGCTTTTGATGAGTTTAAGATGATATTTTTATTTTCAAATCTTATATTTCCTTCTAATAGATATTTAGTCTCTTCTATATTCCAAACAAAATAATCAGAATATAAAATATCCTCATCTTGATTAAGAGTTTTTAATTTAACATTTCCTTTCATTATAAGAAGTTTATTGTTGTCTGATAGTGTAGATTCTTCTGAAATAATTATATATTTAGTTTCTTCCTCTTTGAAAATATTTATTGTAGGTTTTTTAAAATCAAATTTTAATTTACTATTGTTATAACTTGAATCTGGACTTTTGATAGAGTATATTTTATCTCCATTTCTAGAGTAAATATCCATATCTAAACTGTTAATTTTTTGTACTAATTTATTTTCTTCAATTAGTTTAGGGGTGCAACCAAGTATAAAGAATGGAAGGGAAATTATTAATCTATAAATGTTACTCATACTCCAGTTTATTTATAATTGGGGTAGGTTGAGGTAGATTTGAGTTGCTAACTAATAATCCCCAACTTAATTGTTGTTTCCATGGAATTTCTTCTCTATATATAGAACCAAGTTGCTCATTAATTTTTGCAGATAAGTCGGGCAATAAAGGAAGTAATAATAATCCTATTATTCGGGTACTTTCTAAAACGTTATAAATAATTTCTTTAACTTGAGTTAGATTATTTTTCTCTTTTATTAACAGCCATGGCTGATTATCATTCAAATACAAATTTGTATTAATTGCCAGGCTAAGTACTTCATTAGCTGCTAGATCTAATTTGAAATTATCAAAGTTATGAATATAGTTCTCAACTGCAATTTTGGCAGAATTCTCTAATTTTTTTTCACTTAAAATTTTTTCATTATTTGGCACTTTATTATCAAACCATTTTCTAGACATAGATGATGTTCTATTTAATAAATTGCCAATTGTGTTAGCTAAGTCATTATTGATAATGTCAACAAATCTTTTATCTTGAAAATCTCCATCATTTCCAAGTGATATGTCTTTAATGAGAAACCACCTCACAGGATCATTTCCATATTTTGAAAGCAATAAATCAGGGTCGAGTACATTGCCTAAGCTTTTACCCATTTTTTGTCCCTCTCTTGTAAGAAATCCATGCCCAAAAACCTTTTTAGGAACTTTCATACTGGCAGAAATGAGCATTGCGGGCCAATATACAGCATGGAATCTCAGAATATCTTTACCAATAAAATGAACATCAGCTGGCCACCCTCCATTAATGGATTTTTGCAATGAAGGTTCTGTCGCATCAGAACTAATGGCGCTTACATATCCAAGTAAAGCATCAAACCATACATAAAAGGTATGGTTAGCATGGTCAGGGACCGGAATTCCCCATGTGACATTAGTTCTTGAAATTGAAAAATCCTTTAAACCTCTTGATACAAAATTTATAATTTCATTCTTTCTTTCTATTGGCTCTATAAAAGAAGGTGCGTTTATTATTTTTTCAATTTCTTTTTGATATTTTGAGAGCCTAAAAAAGAGATTCTCTTCATTTTTCCATTCTAGATTTTTTTGATGTATGGGACACTTGTATGTTGGTGAGTTTTCTGGATTATCTTTAAATTCTTCACAACCGACGCAATACCAACCTTTTTGAACTCCCATATAGATATCATCTGATGCTTTCACTCTTTCATAAAATTCATTAACAACAAATTCATGATTTTTTGAGCTTGTTCTTATAAATTTATCAAATGATATATTCCAATTTTTCCAATTATTTTTAAAAACTTCTGAGATTTCATCACAATGTGATTTTGGTTCAATGCCCTTTTCATTAGCGGTTCTTTGTATTTTTAAACCATGTTCATCAACACCAGTGATGAAAATAACATCTTCACCTGCAAGCCGTTTATACCTAGCTATTGAGTCACAAATTATTGTTGTATATACACTTCCTAAATGAGGTTTATCATTAACATAGTATAAAGGTGTAGTAATGACAAAAGTCATAAAGCTTTTTTATTAATACTAACAGATATTTTTTAAACTAATAACAACCTATTATATTTATTATCTTATTAATAAATAAACTCTAAAAGTTTACTATCATTAACAATATATTTAACTTTATATATTTTATTACTATATAAATCTATTGATACAAAAAGTGTAATAAGTATTTCTAGTGAATAATCTGGGAAATAAACCAAAGCAATATTTTTTTTATGATTAATCCACTTAACGAATATTATTTTATAAAAAGGTTTTTTTTCATTCTTAAAAAATAATATTAAATACTTGAATTTATCATTTTTAAATATATTATTATTCTCTAATTGTCTATTCTTTGAGTAATCAATAATCTTAGAGACTGAATCATGACTTAGACCTTCGTAATTATTAATTTTATTATAGACTTGCCTTTGTATAATTAAATCAAGATATCTTCTTAGTGGTGATGTACATTGTACATACATTTTAAGACCTAATGATTCATGGATACCAGGTTTAGTAGTTATATAACTTCTTCCCATATATTGTTTCAATATTATATATTTAATATCACTATCTTTGTATCTATTAAGTATTTCAGATGGATTGCAGTTTAATTTTTGAATCCTAAATGCAGCCGCTAAATTATATTTATCTATAAATAAACTTGTTACATAACCCATTAATATCATTGATTCTGCAATTATAATCTGTGATATTGTTTTCTCTAATTTAGTTAGTATAATCTTATCCTTATATAATTTAATTTTACTATTAGGACTATCAAAAATAATTGCTCCTTGTTTCCTCCTGAATGTAATACTTTTTTCTAATAAATTTTTAATCTCAATTAATTCTATTTCTTCTTTGGGTTCTAATTCTAATATTTCATTTGCATCTTCATATGTTAATTGATATTTTGGTTTTATTATTGCTTCAGTTAATTCATATTTATTTATTGATCCATCGTCATTGAATTCTATTGCTGCACTAATAGTTTCTGAAACTTTATTTTGAGCTAGATTTGCCTTTTCAAGAATATCTTTAGGTAGCATTGGGACATATTGATCAATTAAATATAAACTGCTATTTCTCTTTCTTGCATTTAAATCAATATTAGAGTCATGCAAAATGAGTTTGCATGGATTACTAATATGTATCCATAAATTTTTTTTATTTCCTTCTTTTATTTCTAATGAAATAGCGTCATCTACCTCATGTGGATCATCAGAGTCAATAATATATGTTTTTAAATTAGTTAAATCTTTCAAATATTTGAGATATTAATTATAGTACGAACTATATTCAATATTAAATTATCCTTCAGGATTTACGAAGGGTAAAAGAGCTACAATTCTGGCTCTCTTTACAGCTAATGTAAGATCTCTTTGTTGCTTAGAGGTTAAACCTGTCATTCTTCTTGGTAGGATTTTGCCCCTCTCGGTTATAAATTTTTTTAGTAGTTCGACATCCTTATAGTCAATTGGATCTCCAGGTTTGATAGGTGATAATTGTTTTTTAAAAATTGAATTAGGCATGATTTAAATTGATTGGATTACTTAATTTCTTTGTGAATTGTCATTCTGTTTAAATGTGGATTAAACTTTTTTAGTTCTAATCTTTCAGTTGTATTTCTGCGGTTCTTTTCAGTAGTATATCTTGAGACACCATTTGATCTCTTAGGATCTGTGCTTGTCCTAGCTTCAGTACATTCAAGGGTAACTACAACTCTTGTCCCTTTTTTGGCCATTTTAATTAATACTTTATTGTATAATTTTCTATTGTACATCTTCAACAAACTTTTTTGAAGATATACTCATTTCTTTTATCATCATTGAATAAAAAACATATATGAAAGTTTCTCAAAATTGGTTGAAAAATTTAGTAGAAATTACTTCTACTCCTGAAGATCTCTCTGAGAAATTGTCTATTGGTGGATTTGAGGTTGAATCATTAGAAGATTGTTCAGAAAATGTAAATGGTGTTGTTTTAGGTAAGGTATTATCTGTTTTAAAACACGAAGGATCTGACAAGCTTTCAATTTGCCAAGTCGATATTGGTAATTCAAAGAATTTACAAATTATCTGTGGTGCGCGCAATATTAAACCAAATATTTATGTTTATGTTGCTACTGTCGGCGCGAAATTAAATGCAGTTGATTTAACTATTAAAAGAAATGAAATTAGAGGTGTCATTAGTGAAGGAATGATATGTTCATTGCAGGAATTGGGTTTAGAGGACTCTAGTGAGGGGATAGAGGTCATTGATGAAGATTTAGCCTTCAAATATGAATTGGGCACTCCAGGGTCTGACTTGCTTCAATTAAATGATTATATATATGATTTAGCCATTACAGCTAATAGACCTGACGGAATGTCTGTTATAGGTATAGCCCGTGAAATTTCTGCCCTTTTAGAAACAACCTTAAATTTTCCAGAATTAAACCATAAATACAATATACATTTACTTAAGGGAATAAAACTTTGTCCAGAGGCTATAGAATCTAATTGCATTTATACAATAAGCTGCATTGATGGAGTAAATGGAAAGAAATTATCGCCAAATTGGCTTAAGGACCGTATAGAGAAATCAGGTATAAAATCTATTAATCTTCTAGTTGATTTGACAAATTATATTCTTTTAGAACAAGGTCAACCTTTGCATGCGTTTGATAAAGATAAACTGTCAAACTTAATTGGTAAGGAGGTTTCTCCAGAAGATTTCTCTGTAAGAAAGGGCCACGTGAGCGAAAGCCTTATTTGCTTAGATGGTAAAGAATATGAATTAAATGAAGACATCACAGTTATTACTTGTTGTGATAAACCGGTAGCTATTGCTGGGGTGATAGGAGGTTTAGAAACTTCTGTAACTAATACTACCTCATCTATTTACCTTGAAGGCGCTGTTTTTAATCCAGTTACTATAAGAAAATCTTCAAAAGAGGTTGGCATAAGAACAGAATCTAGTAGCAGGTATGAAAAAGGGATCTCATCAAAAAATACAATAAGTGCGGTAACAAGGGCAATTAATCTTTTAGAAGAATATTTTTCTATTAATTCACCAATCATCAATACTTCCAATTTAATAAGTAATGAGGATATATTTATTCAACTCCGGAGAAATCGAATACATAAAATTCTTGGTCCATTAATAATTAACGATCAATTAGAAAAAAGAAATTTATCTGATAATGAAATAGTTGATAAATTAACACTCATAGGTTGTACATTAAAGAATAAAGAATATGGCTGGGATGTAGCAGTAATTCCTAATAGATCACATGATTTAATAAGAGAAATAGATTTAATTGAAGAAATAGCGAGATTAATAGGGTATGACAGATTTGACTTAAAACTTCCTAATCCAATTAAGCCTGGAAAATTGTCATCAGAACAGTTGGCATTGAGAAAAGTAAAAAATGGTTTTGTAGAAAATGGTTTTAACGAGGTACTAAGTTACTCTCTTGTTCCCGAAGATAATGAAAAACTTATAAAGATTTCCAATCCTTTGTTATTAGAAACAAGCTGTCTTAGAGATAATATCTGGAAAGAACATTTAGAGATAGTGAACCGTAATATAAAAGCTGGACAAGCAAGTTGTTATATATTTGAAATTGGAAATGTTTTTCAAAAGAAATCTGAGTTCATTCAAGAAGAAGTTCTGAATGGTGCAATTTATGGAAATAGAAAATTTGGACAATGGATAAATTCTGGTAAGGATAACGATCTTAATTATTACCAGGCCAGAGGAAAGTTAAAGGAAGCTTTATCATCATTGAACATAAAAATTGAGGATAAACCTACTGATTCAATTGATTTTCTTCATCCAGGAAGAACAGCGAAATTAGTTATTGAAGGCAAGGATGCAGGTTATTTTGGTGAAATACATCCAAAACTAATACTAGAAAAGAAGTCATTAAAAAAAGTTTATTTATTTAACATAAATGTATCTAAACTCTTGGGAGCTAGTACAAGAAAAAATAAATGGATTCCAATATATAAGCAATATCCAATTGTTCCGAAAATGGAAAGGGATATAAATTTTGTTTTCAGTAAGAAATTTTTGATTAGCGAAATAACGTCACAGATAAGAAAAACAGGAAAAAATCTCTTGGAGGATGTAAATTTACTTGATGTTTTTGAAGATGCTAAATTTGGAGAAGATCATATAAGTTATACATTTAGATTATCTTATCGAGATAAAGATAAAACATTATTGGACTCGGACATTACATCAATTCATTCAAATATCATTTCTAATGTTGAAAAATATTTTAATACTAAATTGAGGAATTAACTGTATTGCTGTTCTCATATGAGACTATATACTAGTCTTTTTATAATTCTTATATAAGATAGATAATAATCCTATAAAACTAATTAATGTTGTATGATAAAGCTCATGATCAATTTATTATCTCTACTTCTATCTTCAGTGTTGTGGGTACAGGTCCCTCAGTGGTCAGATGATTGGTCAAAATGTGCTGTTGACATACCAGATGCTTCATGCCATTGGTATATAGCTGCACCAGATAATACTTTTGGGGAAGGATTTGATTGGGCTAGCGCCCCTTGGTTTGATGCTAACGGTCTTAGTGATGTCCCTAGTATTGATAAACAAACTGCTATTGAAAAGCTTCAATCTAAGTAGTACTGTCTTTAAGGCAGCACGGATGTATACAAAAAGTCCTTATAGCAATACTTTCTAGCCATGATTAATTTTCTGGACATTTAAAGGACATAATTTATTGATTTATTATTCAATTCTTAATTTTTTCCAAGGCATTAAGCAGTTTGGGTATGATTCATTCAAATCGATTAATTTGTTTATCTTTATTATCTATTTTGAGACTATATGATAGACCAATAATAAGTCTCATTTAAGAAGTGCTATACAAAGAAATTTCTATTTTTAAAAGTATATTTTTTTAATTTGATTTATAAATAATTTTTGTTTTCTTGAATTTGTAAAAAATAATTGATTAATATTAAAAATTTTAAACTTAGCAGCTATCTTATATAAGACTATTATTAAGACTTATAATTAGTCTCATATGAGAATTACCATACTAGTCTCTATATAGATTTTTTAGCAATTGATACGCTTCATTTAATTTTCTCATTTGATCTGTTGATCCTCCAGCATCTGGATGTTTCTCTAAGGCTATTGATTTATAGGCCTCCCTAATTTTACGGAATGTATGAGCTGATCCTGCTGATGTTGATAAATTCAATAATTTAAGTGCTCCATGTACTGTCATTGTTGAGTCCAATGTTTCAAATGAATTTGATCTATTATTTCGCTTAAATCTACTTACAAACCTTCTCATAAGTGTTGGTATTCTATTTATCAGATCTGATGTAGCAAAAGGGTCTTCTAAAACGCCAATCATCAATAAAACAATTTCAAGAGATGGATTTTTCTTTATCCAAAATGGGCATAATTCTGACATTAATTTATTGGCTGCGCTCCAAGTAAAGGGTAGATTTTCAGTTCCATCAAGATTTGGCCATATATCCCTTTCAAACCAATCCATTGAAGCTTCTACTACATGGTCATTAGGAACTGATCCATATAAGGTTTTCCAATGACTAATTAACTCAATTCGACATTTTATTAATTCAGTTTCTTTGATTGTATTAATTTGAATATCATTAATATTCTCTTTTAATTTTTCACTATTAATACTTCTTCTTAGATTCTTTACTTTTTTTTCAACGAAATTGGGAAGGCTTATATTTGAGTTGGCTTTTTCTTTATATTGATTGTTATTTGTAGATCTTTTATTTAAAGATACCTCATTAACTTCTTTTTTTACGTCTGATTTAATTAATACCAATGCAGTATCTTCATCAATATTTAAATTTTCATTATTATTCTTATCGTTAAAGTCTATTTCTTGCTGTTGGTTCTTAGGTAGTAAATCATCTTCTTGAAGAAGTTCTTTAAGTATCTTTTCTAATACAGGTCCTCTTGCTCTAAGTCCCCACTCTTTTCGTAATTGATCAAACCTGGAAATTAGTTCCTCAGGTAAATCAATTGAAATTCTTTTTGTATTAGAATTTTCAGGAATATTCAATAATATTTTCTTGAAGAGTATGGAATTTATTTAATTTTATTCAAAAAAAATTGAAAGTCCATAAGGAATATTGTTTTTAAATTAAAACCAATTTATTTTTATGTCACAAGTCAATTAAGTATCTTTTTATAATAAATCAAAAAAATGTTTAATTGTTATTTCAAGTCATCTAAAGAAAAAAAGAGTTTTTATCAACACAAGAAATTAGAAATGCTCAATTATATTAAGGATTCACTTGAACGTAAAATTGCATCTGTAACAGCATCTATAGAAGTTCTAGAAAGCCAAATAAGCAGGGATAAGGAAGTTGAGGTAACTAATTAGTATTCAAACAAAACTTTCTAGAAGTTTTTCAGGGCCAAATTTCTTTAAATAATTAATATTTGAATTTTCAGTTACTAGTAGATATCCTGCAAATCCTAAACCGTTAATACTGAAACCATGAATATGATCATTTTTTCTTTTTATAATAGCGATCCATTTATTAGTTATTAAAATATTGTAGGGACATATCGGTTTCTTATCAATAATAGGATCCCCAAGTCCCAATTTCTTGCATAATTCTAAGTAAAAATCATAAAGACATGATGGATTTTCTAAAAAATTAAATTTGGATACAATAATATTTTTTTTAAGCTTACTATCTAGATCTTGATATGAGTTCACCTCTAAAAACCACTTTTCTCTAGGGCATGATATCTCACCTTTAGATCTACGCAGAAGTTGAAAATGCCTGTGAGGTTGACTTGCTCCCGCAATTGGAGAACTATTGAAAAACCATAATCCACTAGTATCATTATTAACTTCTTGGATCGCTCTCCAATCTTTAATATCTAACCATCCATTTTGAGGTTTCCATTCATTTGTAATAAGTAAAATATGCCCTTTTTGTACAGGGTACTTATTTAATATTAGTTGATGATTATATCCAATTTTTTCAATTTCTAGTATCTTTTCCCAAGGACAAAACGGATTTTGCTTAGGACCATAAATTTTTCTTTTAATAAATTTTGAAGTATCGAGTTTCCTAATTATGAAGTCGTCTTTTTCATATAAATCTCTTGTGATATTAACAGTTTTGAGAGGATATAAGGATTCATCATCAATTGATAATCGAGTTTGTTCTAATGCTTTTTTCCAATATATTTCTAAACTCATTAAAAAAAATTTATCATAACTATTTTAAAAAAAAAAAAATAAACTTGTAATTACTTTTTATTAAATTGATATTCTTTCAATTTTTCAAGAGGTACTGATTCTAAGACTACAATATTAGTTGATTCTAATATGACTTTTGGTGCAAGACCGTCTAATAATGCTTGCTTCCACCTATCAAGACAAATACACCAATGATCACCATCCTTTAGTCCTGGGAAGGAATAAATAGGCATGGGAGTAATTAAATCATTACCTTGTGATTTACTATATTTCAGGAAATTATCATCCATCACACAACATATGGAATGATTCCCTCCATCATTCTTGTCATAGTTGCAAAATCCATCCCTGAACCACCCTGTCATTGGTGAGCAACTACAAATCTCAATTTTTTCTCCAAGGACATTTAACTGATTTTGATTATTTATGGTCATAGATTTTTTTAATAATAATAAAACACCAACATTTCTTTAAAAAAGGTTGACGAGTATGGGGGGTAAGGAGGTAATAATTCTAATAAGGTTTTTTTCATTATGGATTGGGACTTTACTGAAAACATAGCATTTAAAGCTCTTTATGAAGCTTTTAAAGATAGTGATGAAACTTCTGCATTAGAATTTTTATCTAGTGATGGCGCTTCATATTATCTTGAGTTAACACAGGATGCGGCGGGTGAGGGACTTGATTTAGGTGATAATGAAATGATGCAAGATCTTCAAAAAGAAATTATTGAATATTTAGAAAACAACTAAAGATTTAGATTAAGCGCTGAAATATTTAGCTTTTGAGTGCAGTGAAATGATAGCTGTAGTACTTTGTTCTGGATGAAGTTGTTCAGATTCATCCATGGTCAAGCTTATTCTTTTTGTATCCAACAATGATAATTGTATGTTTGAATCAGATACTTTTGGACATGCAGGATAACCAAAAGAATATCTAGCTCCTCTATATTTTTGAGCTAGTATTTCTCTATTTTTGTCTGGTTCTTCAGTCCTAAAACCACATTCAATACGAATTAATGCATGGACATACTCAGCTAGAGCTTCTGCTAATTGCACTGTAAGTCCATGGAATAATAAATAATCGCTATATTTATCTTCTTTAAATAATTTTTGAGAATATTCACTAGCAATATCGCCCATTGTTACTGCCTGCATAGGAAATATATCTATAGGTTTATCCTTTTTCAAATCACAATAAAAATCAGCTATGCATAAATTATTCCCAGATTTTTGTCTTGGGAAATTAAATTCGGAAATTTTATTTAATGATTTATCATCAAATAAGAAAATACTATTATCTTTTCTACCGCATCTGAAATATCCATAAACTGCTTTGGGTGAAATAAGTTTTTTTTCTAGAATTGTCTCTAACCATCTATCTAGCAATGGTTTAGCATATGAATCCAAATAGTTATTGTATTCATCTACGCTTTGGCTTTTTCCTTTTTTTATTTGCCATTGTCCGCTAAATAGAGCTTTTGTATCTAAATAAAAAATTAACTTATTTAAATCTATATCAATCTCGTTCAAGACTTTCGTTCCCAAGAAAGGGGCTTGTATTGGTTCTTCTTCATTTATAAATTTAGATCTTATAAAATTTTCTTTTAAATTTAATTTAGAAGTCTTTATATCTATAGATATTGATTTTTTAACAGCTTGAGAGTTGGATTTTGATGAGGCTAAATTAATATTTATACCCTCATTGTTAATGAAACCCTCTGTATTTGACCAATTACCCTTTTTTTTATTATCCATATATTCATTCATAAATTTAAGATCAGTGAACGCGTCTTTTCCGTACAATATTTTCCCTTTATATATTTTGCTGCAGTCCTCGTTTACAAATTTTGGGGTTAAGGCTGCACCTCCTAATATTACTGGTACACTTATATTTTCATTGTTAAATGCTTCTAAATTATCTTTCATAAAAGCAGTTGATTTAACAAGTAATCCACTCATAGCGATGCAATCTGCATTGTGCTTTTTTTGTGCATCTATAATTGATGAAACATCTTGCTTTATTCCAAGATTTATTACGTCATAACCATTATTTGTAAGTATTATGTCTACCAAATTTTTTCCAATATCGTGAACATCGCCTTTGACAGTTGCAATTAAGAGTTTTCCATTTGATATATTTTCATCTACTGTTTCCATATATGGTTCTAAAATTGATACAGCAAATTTCATTGTTTCTGCTGATTGGAGTACAAATGGCAATTGCATTTGACCTGAACCAAATAAATCTCCTACAACTTTCATCCCATCAAGTAAAAAAGTATTAATTATTTCAAGAGGTTTATATTTTTTTAACGCGTTATTTAATTGATCCTCTAAACCTATTTTTTCTCCATCAATAATATGATTTTTTAGACTTTCTTCCAGAGTTAGATTTTTATTTTCTGTAGATGCTTTTTTGAAATCTTGAATAGATAAATCTTGAAAAGCCTTAGTTAATTCTACTAATGGATCATAAATACAAATATCATCTTCAAATTCTCTTTTGTCATATATCAAATCTAGGCAAAGCTTTTTAGTTTCTTCAGAAATTTTTGATAATGGCAAAATTTTATTTGGTGCGAGGATAGCAGAATCCAATCCTGCTTTAATGCATTCATCTAAAAATATTGAATTTAGATTAATTCTTGATAATGGTGAAAGACCAAAACTAATGTTTGATATCCCAAGTATGATATGAATATCTGGGAAATTTTCACGAATTTTTGATATAGCAGTAATTGTTTCTTTAGCGTTTAATCTATCTTCTTCTATCCCAGTAGATATTGGCAGAGCTAATGGATCAAAAAATAGCTCATAATCTGACAAGCCACATTCTCTAGTTCTATTAAGCGCTCGTTTTACAATGTTATATTTTTTATCCGCATTCCTTGCCATTCCATCTTCATCAATAGTTCCTACAACAAGACCTGAACCATACCCTAAGGCTAAATTTAGTACTTGATCAAATCTTTCATTGCCATCTTCGTAATTTGTTGAATTTATAATACATTTACCACCAGCTGACTTTAATCCACTTTCCATTTTGTCAGCATCTGTAGAGTCAATCATTAATGGCAAATTTATATTGGTGACTAGTCTTGAAGTTATTTCTTTCATATCTTTCACACCGTCTCTCCCTACATAATCAACATTCACATCAAGAACGTGTGCATTTTCTTTTTGTTGTTGCTTGGCAATTGAAACTAGTCCATCCCAATCGTCGTTATTTAATAACTCCCTTACCTTTTTAGATCCACTTGCATTTAATCTTTCTCCTACAATCAAGATAGAATTGTCTTGTTTGTATGGTACAGAATTATATATTGATGATGCAGATGGTATATAACCACTTAAATTGTTATTACCAATTTTGTTAGACCTTTCGTTATAAGTAATTTCATCGATTATTGAAGAAAGATGTTTAATATGTTCAGGTGTTGTCCCACAACATCCACCTATTAATTGAACTTTAAAGTCATATATAAAATTCATTAACTGCATCTTCAATTCTATTGGCTTTAATCTGTAGTGAGCAACACCACCAATATTTTCAGGAAGTCCTGCATTGGGAATACAGCTTATAGCGAAAGGAGAATTTTCAGATAAATATTTAATATGTTCTTTCATTTGTTCTGGACCCGTTGCACAATTCAGTCCAAGGATATCTATGTTAAATGGTTCTAATATTGTTAATGCAGAGGCGATGTCAGAACCAACAAGCATAGTACCTGTTGTTTCCATTGTTATTGATACCATTATAGGTATATCTATATTTTTACTATTAAGTACTTCTTTAGATGCTAATAAGGCAGATTTAATTTGTAATACATCTTGACAAGTTTCAATTAAAAGAAGATCAACTCCTCCATCTGTAAGACCATATATTTGTTCTTTATATGAATGCTTTAATTCATCAAAATCTATATGCCCTAACGTAGGTAATTTAGTAGTTGGTCCAATTGAGCCAGCAACAAACCTTGGCTTATCTACTGATGCATATTTGGCAGCAGCCTTTTTGGCTATTAATGCAGCATTTTTATTTATCTCATATGCCATATCCGCAATATCATATTCATCAAGAACTATTGATGAGGCTCCAAAAGTATTGGTTTCTATAACATGACAACCAGCTGCCAAGAATGAATTATGAACCTTTTCAACGACCTTTGGTGAGGATAAAACAAGGTTTTCATTACAACCCTCTAATTCTTTTCCACCAAAGTCGTCGGCAGTAAGATTTAAGTTCTGAAAAGATGTTCCAGTACCCCCGTCAAAAATTATTAATGGCTTTTCATTTCTATTTAAATAGGTTCTGAAAGATTCCATTTTTAGGTAAAAATTAATTTATTTTAGAGAAATTCTTGTTACCCAATTATCATAGTCTTGAGAACGTCCCTCTGTTATTTCTATAAGCTTACTTTTTAATTTATTCATTATTGGTCTTTCACCATTTAATTCACTTGATTCAATTTTTTTAACTGGTGTAATTTTTGCTGCTGTACCAGTTAGAAAAACTTCATCTGCTATTAATAATTCTGTTTTATCAACAGGCCTTTCAATTACATTTATTCCAAAGGATTTTGCTAATTCAATTACACTAGCTCTAGTAATCCCCTCAAGGATATCTTGATCAACACCAGGAGTGATTAAGTCTCCATTTCTTACAATAAATAAATTCATACCACTAGCTTCGCTTACCTTACCACTTGAATTTAATAACAAAGCTTCATCAAAACCCGATAAACTAGCTTCTGTTTTAGCTAAAGAACTAGTAATATAAGCCCCACTTATTTTTCCTCTTAATGGGAGAGATCTATCTTCTTGTCTAGTCCAACTACTCATTCTACAAGAAACTCCATCTGGGGATAGATAATCTCCTAGTTCAATACAATACATAAAGAAATCTGTTTCAATATTGTGTAACCTTGGAGCTATACCTAAATCGCTTGTATATACGAATGGTCTAATATAGATAGGTTTTTCTGGCTTATTTCTTTTTATAACTTCTTCTAAGGCTTTAAAAATATATTCTTCAGAAATATCAGTTAAGAGTAATTTTGCACTTTGAGATAATCTTTTTATGTGTTTATCAGTTCTAAATAAAAGGAATTCTTCTTTATTTATAGGGTTAGGTATCGCTCGCATTCCTCCAAATGCAGCAGTACCATAATGTAGTGCATGAGTAGCTATTGATATTTTTGCTTCTTTAAATGGAATACATTTACCTTCGAACCAGGCGTATGGAAGAAATTCATGCATATTCAACTTATTTAATTAAGGTAAACTTGTTTTAACCTACTTACGTATTCTAAACCTTATTTATATATAAAAATGCACAGGATATTAAATATAGCAGGAAATGAAAAGAATAAGGATGATTTAATTGAGCAACCAGCGGCAGATTTTATTTTTATAACAAGTGTCAAAGCTGATTTAAATCTCATATCTAACTTATTGTTAGAAAAGGAATTTGCTTCATTAAAAAATAATATAAGAGCTTTAGAAATTTCTAATTTAAATTCTTCAGCTCAAATAGATAATTATTTATTAAAAACAATTAATTATGCAAAAGTTGTCATACTAAGAATTTTTGGAGATAAAGGTACATGGAACTATGGAATTGAACAACTTTTAAATTGGCAAGCAGTCAATAAAAAAAGGAAGTTAGTAATCCTATCAGGTACCGTTGATCAGGAAGTTTCCTTAAGTGAAGTAAGTAGTATAGATAAAAATATTGCATTAAATATTTCTAGATTACTAAGATCGGGAGGAATGGACAATTATAGAAAATTTCTTAATTGTTTAAATTATCTAAAGGTAAATGAAACATTAATTCCTGATGAGTTTTTGAATATAAGTTTTTATGCAGATCCTTATTTATATGATTGGAAAATTGAAAAAGGCGAAAAAATAGGAATAATATCCTATAAATCACTTTTTTTGGCTAATGAAATTGAAGTAAACGAAAAACTTAACTTGCAGTTACGAAGATGCGGACTATCGCCTAAAACGTTATTTATTTCCACACTAAAAGATCATATTATTCAAAAGAAATTAATAGATATTTTTAAAAAGGAAGATATTAAATTAATAATTACCACAACTTCATTTTCTTCATCTCAAATCAAAAAAAACGAATTAATTGAAAATTCTACAAATATTTTTACTTCTCTTAAAATTCCAATTTTACAGCTTCTCTCTTCAAATAGATCAAGAAAAAATTGGTTAAATTCATCCATTGGAATGAATTCATCTGATTTATTAATGCAAATAATTATTCCTGAATTTGATGGAAGGATTACTACCTGTCCTTCAGCATTTAAAGAAATAATTTCTGAAAAAAATACACTCTACAGTGAAATAACCAGTTACAAAGCTGATCATGTAGGTATTAAATGGATTTCAAAATTCGCAACAAATTATGTGAAACTTCAAAAACTTAATAATTTTGATAAAAAAATTTGTTTAATAATAAGTAATTATCCAGTAAAGAATGGAAGAATCGGTAATGGTGTTGGTCTTAATACACCATCTTCGATAATAAATATTCTTAACTGGTTAAAAGAAGAAGGTTATGATCTTGGATCTTGTAATTATCCTCAAGATTCTTCGGAATTAATGTCAAAACTTATAAAAAGTAGAACCAATGATCTTGAATCTCAAAATAATAAACCATTAGATTACTTACCACTTAGTGAATATTTAAAATATTGGAATTATTTAGAACTTGAACCAAAAAATATTATTGTTAACCGTTGGGGCAAACCATCAGAAGCGATCGATCTTGATAATGAGGGCTTCTCAATAAATGGTATTAGATTTGGAAAAATAACTTTATTGATTCAACCTCAACGAGGTTATGACGCTTTCACTGATAGAGATATTCATTCTCCCGATCTTCCACCTCCCCATAGATATTTAGCACAATATTTTTGGATTGAAAAAGTTTTTAACGCAAATGCTATTTGCCATATTGGTAAACATGGGACTGTTGAATGGTTACCTGGCAAATCTATAGGTCTCAGTAATAAATGTTTTCCAAATATTATTTGTCCAGCAATACCAAACATATATCCTTTTATCGTAAATGATCCTGGAGAAGGATCCCAAGCTAAAAGAAGAACTGCTGCAACAATTATTGATCATTTAACCCCTCCTTTGGATAGGTCAGAATTATATGGAAAATATTCAATATTAGAAAATTATTTAGACGAATATTTTGAAGCAAAATTATTAAGTTCTAATCGGATAGAAATTATAGAAAAATCCATTTTTGAATTAATTAAAAAAGATTTTAACGAAATTACTTTAAATAATAAAAATAATCAAATTGAAGAGATTGATTCTTTTCTTTGCAAAATTAAAGAAACTCAAATTAGGACAGGTTTGCATATTTTTGGTAATAGGCAGAATGACATTAATGAAATAAATTTATTCTTGTGTATCGCTAGAGTGCCAAATGCAAATCGAATTGGGATTGTTCAATATATAGCAAAACATTTAAAACTAGATTTGGATCCTTGGACAAATAAATATGATCAAAAGTTAAGTGAAAAGGATAAAAAAATATTGTTGATTTTTTCTAACAAAAACATTTTAAACTTTAGGATGGCTATTGATTTTTTGGAACAACAAGCAAAGTATTTAATATATTTATTTTTTTACAAAAAGAATACCAATATAAAAAATCTAGAAAAATATAAAAATAAAAAAATAATAGACTATTTCTTTAATGAAAACAAACATAATAAGTATTTTTTATTATTAAAAAAAGAGATTCTATATCCAATCATTAATTCTTCATATAATGAGAAATTATCATTTATTAATTCATTAAATGGACAATATGTAAAAAGTGGTCCATCTGGAGCCCCTACGAGAGGTAAAACTGAAGCTTTACCCACTGGTAAAAATTTCTTTTCAGTTGATTCGAGAGGTCTGCCAACTGAATCAGCATGGAGTGTTGGTTGTCAATCCGCTTCACAAATACTTGATTTATACAAACAAGATAATGGAGAAGATTTAAAAAATATTGCAATATCTGTATGGGCAACATCCACAATGAGAAATGGTGGTGAAGACATTTGTCAAATACTATATTTATTAGGAGTACAGCCTATTTGGGATGGGCCTTCAAGAAGAGTAGTTGATCTAGAAATCATTCCTTTATCTGTTCTCGATAGACCAAGGGTTGATGTTACTTTAAGGATTTCGGGAATGTTTAGAGATGCATTTCCACAGTTAGTTAAATTAACTTCTAAAGCAATAAATCTTGTTTCTAATCTTAATGAGGATGATAAATTTAACCCTCTTGCTGGTGCATCAAGGGGTGGTGATTCAATTAATCGTATATTTGGGTCAGCGCCAGGTTCATATGGAGCTGGTCTGCAAGAACTAATTTCAAATTCTAATTGGGAAAATAGTGATGATTTTGGAGAATCTTTTATTAATTGGAGTAAGTGGAATTACAGTGATTATTTGGAACCTATAGAGGATAAAAAATCATTAGAAAATGCTCTTAAAAATGTGCAGTTAGTTGTTCATAACCAAGATAATAAGGAACATGATATTTTAGATTCTGATGATTATTATCAGTTTCAGGGTGGATTATCTTCAGCAGTAAAAAAATTGAGCGGTAAATTACCTGAAATGTATCATGGTGATTTATCAAAATTTGGATTATCTAAAATTTCAAAATTACAAGATGAAATTAATAAAGTTGTTATATCAAGACTACTTAACCCTAAATGGATAAATGGGATGAAGGATAATGGTTATAAAGGAGCGTTTGAATTTTCAGCTACACTAGATTACTTATACGCTTTTGATGCTTCTACTGAAGTAGTCTCAGATTGGTGTTATGAGGAAGTTTATAAATCATGGATATGTGATCATGATCTTAGGAATTTCATTCTAGAGAATAATCCATGGGCTTTAAGAGATATTGCACAAAGATTTCTTGAAATTGTCAATAGAAAAATGTGGAATAATTGTTCATCAGATGTCATTGAAAATCTAAAGAACATAATTATTAATACTGATTCAATAATTGAAAAAAACGAATTCTGAATTATCTACCAAATAGCGAAAGTCCATGACTATCTGTTCCGCATGTTTTTAGCATTGAATATTTATCTGCTAATTTATCTATTTCTGAACATACAAATAAACTAGGATTCCATACTTCATTAAGTTCATAATCGTACCAAACCTCTATTCCATCAATACCTTGTATTTTGGCCTCTGGAATTAATTTATAAAAGGGAATCCTGTATCTCGCTGGATGTGCAAGAAATGATAAGCCACCAGCTAAATTTATTGCTTTAATAACTGATTTAATATTTAAATCATTACCTATTGGAGACTCTCCATTGATGTAGGGATTTAGGTATTTACTTTTTATATCTATTCCCAATCCAATTACATGTACTAAACATCCTAGAATCAAACAATTGATTTCTATTCCCGAAATTAATGTAAAAGAATCATTAGGATAATTTTTGAGTATATTATTTTTTTTTATATATTCATGAGCTTTAATTGTATGATGATCGGTAATTGATAAAAATTTCAAGTTATTTTTATAAGCTTGTTCTAAAAGTTCATATGGTTCTAGACTTCCATCACTAAATTTTGTATGACAATGAAAATTAATATTTTTAGGACAACTATTTTTATTAATATTGGAAGTTAATTTTACTAAGTCTTCCCTATTCATTACTTAGTGAATTCTCATTTTTCTTTCTAATCTTTGCATATAATTGTATTGAAGCCAACATGAAAATAATTAATCCAACTACGCTCCATGTAGCAACACTAGTTGGAAAATTATTTTTAAAAATAACTAAAAGTACAATTATAAATAATAGTAAAGTAGGCAATTCATTTAACAATCTAAGGTTTTTTGCTGAAATGGTTGAAGCCCCATTTTGTAATGAATACATTATTTTGTAGCAATAAGAATGATAAATTACTAATCCTAAAACAAAAGAAATTTTAATTTGCAACCACTTCTCACTTAACAAACTTGGTTGCATAATAACCATGCATATAGCCATACTTAAAGCTAATAACATCCCAGGTGTTGTGATTATATTCGCCAGTCTTTTTTCCATCAAGATGTATTGTTTATTAAAGGCAATTTTTAATTCATTATCCATATTTTTAGATTCTTCATGATATATAAAAAGTCTTACTAAATAAAAAAGTCCCGCAAACCAAACGATTACACCAATAATGTGAAGTGATTTAAACCAGAGATATGCTTCAGCTGCCAAATTACTAGATTATTTTAAAAATATATATATTTTTAATATAGTTATATTTAACAATATCAAGAAATCTATTTTTCAAAAATTAATTAATATTTATAACTCGTTAAAATATTCATATATATCATTTACTGAATTTTTTCCAAGTCCTTTAACTTCTGATAAATCCTCTTTACTAGCTATTCTTATCGCATCTACTGATTTAAAATGCTCTAGCAATTCTCTTATTCTTGATGGTCCTAATCCACTGATTTGGGACAATTGAGATCTATTCATTCTCTTAGATCTTTTGTCTCTATGAAAAGATAATGCAAATCTATGTGCTTCATCTCTTACCCTTCTTAATAGAAGAACTCCTTTTTGATTTTCTTCAGTGTCAAGAGACTTAGTAAAGCCTGGAATAAATATTTCTTCATTTTTTTTTGCTAATGAACATATAGTTACTTCTTCCTCAAGATTTAATTCTTTTAATGCTTTAATAGCAGCATTTAACTGTCCTTTTCCTCCATCAATCATTATTAAATCAGGCCAATCTGATAGAAGTTCATTATCTAATTTACTATTCGTTTTATCATTTAATATTGAAAAATCCCCTCCGCTTTTTTTAAATATTGACCATTTTTTAAACCTTCTATGTATGACTTCATATATCGAAGCAAAATCATCACTATGTCCTACAAAAACGTTTGGATCTTTAATTTTATATTTCCTATAATGCTGTTTAGAAGGAATCCCATCAATAAAAACAACTTGTGATGCTACAGGGTCACTACCTTGAATATGGCTTATATCATAACCTTCAATTCTTTTAGGCTGTTCGCTTAATTCAAGTATTTGTGCAAGATCCTCAATTGATGATTCATTATCTTGTATCCCATTTAATATTCTATCTAATTCCAATTTCGCATTTTTTAAAACCATTTCTACAGTTTCATGTTTTTTATTTCTTTTTGGGATTAAGATTTTTACTTTCTTTTTTCTTAGCTCCGTTAACCAATCCTCTATGGTTGCTTGTTTTGGAAGATTATATTGAATAAGAATTTCTGAAGGTATTTCTACAGCTTCAACATTCATATAATGCTCTTCTAATATCTTTTGTAGAATAAGATTTTCATCTTCATTATTTAATTTTTGACTATAGGCAATTCTTCCAATGAGCTTACCAGATCTCATTTGGAAAATTTGTATACTAGCTACATTTTTTTTTGAAACTATTCCAAAGATATCTCTATTAATTGAAGAATCTGGTATTGATATTTTTTGTGATTCAGTTAATAATTTTAAACCTGAAATTTGGTCCCTTATTTTTGCTGCATTCTCATAATCTAAATCATTTGAAAATTGCAGCATTTTTTTTTGTAAAAATACTTCTAAGTCATCATTTCTTCCCTGAAATATCATAGATACTTGTTTCATTATTTTTTTATAATCGTCAGTAGATATAACTTCTTGGCAAACACCTGGACATCTTCCTATTGAATAATTCAAACAAGTTCTATCTTTATAGACTGGCCTTGGTCTTTGTCTAAGAGGAAATATTTTTTTTATCGTAAATAATGTCCTCCTTAACAATCCAACATCCACATAAGGTCCATAATATCTATCTAAATTATTTCTATTTCTTCTTCTTCTTGTAATAAATATTCGAGGATATTTTTCACTCCATGTTATACAGAGATATGGATATTTCTTATCATCTTTTAAAAGAATATTAAAGTATGGTTTGTTTGTTTTAATTAAATTTGACTCTAAATTTAATGCTTCATATTCGCTATCTGTGACTATTATTTCTATTTCTGTTATTTGACGAACCATCAAACTTAATCGGGGAGTTAAATCTGAATAATTATTGAAATAACTACTTACTCTACTGCGTAGTTTTTTAGATTTACCAATATAAAGTAAATTATTATCAATATCTTTAAAAAGATAACAACCAGATGACTTTGGAATTTCGGATAATCTCGATTTTAATAACTCCTTATTATTAATTAATTTATATTCAATCTTAAAATGATATTTATTATCAATTTTTTCGATAGAGGAATTACTCATTTGTAATAATTACCCTCCATAATTCCAACCAGTTGAGGATAAATTTAGTGAGTCAACATCATTATTTAGATAAGCAGATTGAACCTCTCCTACAAAAACTGTATGGTCTCCATGAATAACACTACCCACAACATTACATTCAACTCCACCAACACTATCGACTAAAATAGGCAATCCAAGCTCACCTAAATTAAATTCAACAGATTCAAATCTACCTCCTAATGCTTTTTGGGGTTTAAAGAAAACAGCTGCTAGATCCTTTTGATCACTTTTGAGCACATTTAATGAGAACTTATTGGTGGAATTAATTATTTCATGACTAGAACCCTCTGCTCTGACTGCCATTACAACTAATGGTGGGGTGAAGGAACCTTGAGTCACCCAACTTGCAGTAAATCCATTCACTTCATTTTTATCCTCGTCTCTAACGCCACAAATAAATAATCCGTGAGGTATTTTTCTTAATAAGATTTTTTTTGCTTCTAGATTTAATGTCATAATTGAATTATCTAATAATCTTATTTTAACTAAATTTCTTATTCGATCATAATAAATTCATGAAAATTCTTTATCCAGGTACATTTGATCCTTTAACAAACGGCCATCTAGATTTAATAGAAAGGGCTGAAAAAATATTTGGCAATCTAGTAGTTGCTGTTTTAGAAAATACTTCTAAAACACCAACATTTAATCTTGAAAGACGAATAATACAAATTAAAAATTCTCTTTCTCATTTACCTAATATTGAAGTTATTTCCTATTCTGGTCTTACTGTTGATTGTGCAAATGATTTAAAAGCTAATCTTATTCTTAGAGGCTTAAGAGCAATGAGTGATTTTGAGTATGAACTTCAGATTGCTCATACAAATAAATCTCTTAATAATGATATTGAAACTATATTTTTATCGACAAATACAAATTATAGTTTTCTTAGTAGTTCATTAGTAAAAGAAGTTGCGAAATTTGGTGGTGAAATTAATCACATGGTACCCCCCTCTGTTGAGAGGGATTTAAAAGAATATTTTAAATAATATATTTATTAACAAGATTTTAAGTAATAAAGATCACGTAATAGTTTAAAAGCTTTTTCTTTATCAATTTTATTAGAATTTTGGATAATGCTTATAATTATTGGCTTTTCATTTTTATATAAAAAGCCAGATAATGCAAAGACATTTGAAAGAGTCCCAGTTTTGCCAAAAAACTTTCCAGATAATTCACTATTCACAAATCTTTTAGCTAAAGTTCCTCTTACTCCCATAATTGAAAGTGTTGATTGATAAGCTTTAAAATCATTAAAATATCTCATTTTATCTAAAAACAATACAACTAACTTAGTTGTAATTTTATTTTTTCGAGACAATCCACTAGCATCTGCGAAGTATGCATTAGTTGTTGGGAGGCCTTTATTTTCAAGCCATCTTTTCAATTTTATATAGTCATTATCGTTCCATGAATTTGATGCATTTTTAAAGAGAGATTCAGCTGTAAAATTATGGCTTTCAGAATTTGTTAGAGTTAATAATGAAAGAATTGGAGTTGAATATATTTTATTTATCTCTTTAATTTTTTTTAAATAAAAAGTTTTTTCTGAATCAAAAAAATCTATATATATTTTTGAATTTGGAAATTTATTTTTTAAATAATTTTTAATAAAAATTTTTAATGAATAAATATCATCATATTTATTGTGATTACTTTCTATTGCAAGAGAAGTAATTGGAGATCCATATTCGTAAAGTTTATCAGTATTTGTCCAACCATTAGGCCAATATAATTTTGAATCAATTTCTACAATATTAAAGTTAATAATTTTATTTTCTTTAACATTTGAAATTAGTTCGATTATATTTTCATAATTAAGATCTGGATCACCTTGACCGTGTAAATAGTAATCGTTTTTATTTTTAAATAAGGAAGTTTTTAAATTATTATTTAATTTATATTTACTTAAAACATAAGCTGATGAGAATAATTTTTGATTAGATGCAGGCAACCTTGGAATATCCTCATTGTAGGAACTTATTATTTCCCCTTTATTATTAATAATTGATACACTAAAAGTATTATCAAGAGTTTGATTCAATAAAGCATCATAAGTAGGACATATTTTGTATTTAGTAATTATTCCCGGGAAATTAAAATAAATACTATTTAAAATAGTTATTTTCTGATTTGCTAGTAAATATCTTATTAAGAAAGGAGATGTTACTAATACAAGAACAATTAAGAAAAATAAATAAATTTTTTTTATCACATTAAATCTATAAATTTACAAAAATAGATTCATTATCGGGTTTAATTTCAAATTCTTTTTTAAAAAAATATCTTTTATTTTCTTCTTTAAAAAGCAACCAGTTATTTGGATAAATATGCATAAGAGCAGCTTTATTTAGAGGCTGCAGAAAATAAATATTTTTCCATGTTTTGACAAAGTTTTTACGTCGCTCTCTAATAACACTTCCTATACCAATATTGGCATCTTCAAATTTTGGATTTAATGAATAATGTGTACCTTGATAATTATCAGACATTGGTTCAAATGAATCGAAATCATATGGCTGAGGTAGTATCGATATCATTGCACTATCAATATTATTTATATTATTTGATTCATTAAATGATTTAAAAGTAAAAATTTTATCTTTGATATCTGGATAGTCTCTTTGTGCCAAAGCCACAGCACCTTGATCAGCAAATGTTATAAATACATTATTATTTTTGGTCAATATCTTGTAAATAGTTATTCCAATTCTGTTAAACTTTAATCCTTCAAAATTAAATTCTATAGTAAATCTTTTATTAGAATCTAATAAACTTGGAATAATTGCATCCTCCATATTCTTAAGAGATTCATTTAAATCTTTAGGTAGTCTGTAATTGGTTTCCATTAAAATTTCTCAATACATATTTGAATAAGTTCTAAAAATTTATCTATTTCTGACTTATTGTTTATTGAACCTAAAGTAACACGAATATTTGAATATAGTTCATCATCTTTTAAACCAATATTTTTAAGAGTTGAACTAGGTTTCCCAGATGAGCTTGAACAAGCACTTCCACTACTTATGGCTATTTTATTTTCTGACATGAAACTAACAATCTTATAGGCCCTTATAGGCTCAAATAGTTTATTTAATAGTAGAAACGAAATATGATTGGGAAGTCTATGGTTAATACTGCCCGTAATCTTTATATGATTATTATCATTAATTTTTTGAAAAAAATAATTTTTAAGTATATTAATATTATTAGAAGGAAATTTAGTTTTGTAATCATATAATTTTATTTTTCCTTTAATATTCTTTAATGATTCATACATGCCAGCGATTAATGGCAAAGCTTGTGTACCTTGTCTAATTGAAAATTCCTGAGTAAGTGATATGTCATTATTTTTTAAAATTTGTCTAGACTTTTCTTTTGTTAAAAGAATACCTATCCCTTTTGGACCTCCAAATTTATGAGCAGATAAACTTAAAAAATCACATTTAAGATCATTCCAACTAAATATTCCATTACTTAATATTTGAGTTCCATCTAAATGAAACATTATATTTAATTCTTCACATTTGGAACCAATAAATTGGACAGGTTGTATTGTTCCAATTTCACTTTGTCCCCAAATAATTGATACAAGCTTAGTATCATTGTTTAAAATGTTTTCGATATTAGAAATATTTAAAATTCCATCATTATTTACAGTCCATTCGTAAATATCCCAATTTTGTTTTCTTAGTTTATTAGCACAAATAATTGTTGCTTGATGTTCAACATTTGAAATAACAACCCTACCATTTTTAAAGTTCTCATAAATATTATTAAATACAATATTTGTCGATTCCGAAGAACCAGATGTAAAAATTATATCTTCTGCATCTGCATCAAATATATAAGCAATTTTAGATCTAATTTGTTCAAGATATGTAGAGCATTTTATCCCTAGCTCATATGTAGATGAAGGGTTATGCCAATAATTCCTGTAAGTTGAATTAATTATATTTAAAACATTCTCAGATAATGGAGTTGTGGATGCATTATCTAAATAAATAAAATCATTTTCCATTAATTTACTAACATTGATCCTGAGAAAACCTTTTTAGCATTACCGGTCATCATTACTTCACAATCGTCTTCTGACCAATCAATTTTAAGATTACCTCCTGGTAAGGTTATTATGGTTTGTGAATTACAAAGACCTAATTTATAAGCTGCTACATGGATAGCACAGGCACCTGTTCCACAGGCTAAGGTTGCTCCTGCACCCCTTTCCCATACTTTTACTTTTATATTATCTCTATTTAAAATTTGACAAAAATGTACATTAGTTTTTTCAGGAAATAATTCATTTTTTTCAAATATAGGACCAAGTCTGGAAAGAACAATTGACTCTATGTCTTTTACAAAGAATATTAAATGAGGATTTCCCATTCCTACTGCATAACCCATATTATTAAAATCTTTCTCAATAAATTCGTGTGAAGGAATTGAATTTATTTTTTTCTCAATTGTTGTTGGAATATTTTGACATTCTAAAATTGGAACTCCCATTTTTACTGTAATTTCATCATTTATATATTTTGCAATTTTTAAACCTGCTTTAGTCTCAATTTTATATTTTATATTTTTATCATTCATTGAATCATTTACGTGGAGATACTCAACTAAACACCTAATTCCGTTTCCACACATTTGTGCTTCAGAACCATCAGAATTAAAAATTATCATTTTTGCATAATTATCTTCATTAGGTTCTTCTATAAAAATCACACCATCTGCTCCAATACCAAATTGCCTGTTGCAAATTTTTTTTATATCAAATATTTTATTTGTCTTGTAATTTTTATATAATTTATTTCCTCTAGAATCTATTATTACGAAATCATTTCCGTTACCTTGATATTTTTCAAAAGTTATATTTTTCATTTGTAGATAATATATTTTAAATTTTAATTATAAATTATTCCTTTTAACAATTTATTTCTATTTTATACAATGGATATTAAAATAATAATTTAACAAATAAAAATTAAGTGATTTCTCCCGATAAACAATATGAGGCTGATACCAATTTATATAATCCATCTGAAATAGAAAAAAAATGGCAGTCAATATGGACAGAAAACAATTTATACAAAACCGATGAATTAACTGAGAAAAGCGATAAATTTTATGCCTTATCAATGTTTCCCTACCCTTCAGGTAATCTTCATATGGGACATGTTAGGAATTATGTTATTACAGACTTAATAGCTCGATTCCAAAGATTTAAGGGCAAATCTGTTTTACATCCAATGGGTTGGGACGCATTTGGTTTGCCTGCTGAGAATGCAGCGATTGAAAGAGGAATTAGTCCAAGTGTCTGGACTAAAAAAAATATTTCTCATATGAAGTCACAATTAAAGCTTTTGGGACTATCAGTTGATTGGGATAGGGAATTTGCAACATGTGATGAAAATTATTATATTTGGACTCAATATCTATTTTTAGAGTTATACAAGGCAGGTCTTGTATATCAAAAGGAATCAGAAGTTAATTGGGATCCCATAGACAATACAGTCCTAGCGAATGAACAAGTTGATTCAGATGGTAAATCTTGGAGATCTGGGGCAGTAGTTGAAAAAAAATTATTAAAGCAATGGTTTTTAAGAATTACTAATTATGCGGATGAGTTATTGAAGGATTTAGAAAAATTAGATAACTGGCCCGAAAGAGTAAAAATAATGCAAGATAATTGGATTGGAAAGTCAATTGGTACAAACATTAATTTCAATATCAATCCAGATGAGAAAATTACTGTATTTACAACAAGGCCAGATACTTTATTTGGAGTTACTTATTTAGCAATTTCTGTTAATCATTCATTAGTAAAAAATATTTCTGATCAAGAAACAATGCAAGATATAGAAAATCTTAAACAATATTTGAAAAATAATAATAATAATGAACTTGAAAAAATTGGAATAAAAACTAACTTAACAGCAATAAATCCAGTTAATTCTGAACCTATTCCTATTTGGGTGGCAAGTTATGTTCTCGATGAATACGGTACAGGTGCTGTTATGGGCGTACCTGCTCATGATCTAAGAGATTTTGAATTTGCTAAGAAAAATAATATTGATATTAAACAAGTAATAATAAAGGATAAAAGTGAACAAAATAAAGATCTTGAAGAAGCTTATGTAGAAAAAGGTTATCTTATTAATTCAAATCAGTACAATGGCATAGAAAATACTATTGCTAAAATAAAAATTTCAGAGGAGGGAGTAAATAATGGATGGGCTGAAAATAAGATTCAATATCGTCTAAGAGATTGGTTAATCTCTAGACAAAGATATTGGGGATGTCCGATACCCATAGTTAATTGCAAAAAATGTGGATCTGTTCCATTAAAGCAATCGGAATTACCTGTTTCCTTACCAAAAGATATAGAAATCTCGGCTAACAAGATTAATGCTTTAGGTGATAATAATAATTGGATAAATACTACATGTCCAAAATGTGGAATAGCGGCGAAAAAAGAAACTGATACTATGGACACTTTCATGTGTTCATCATGGTATTTTTTAAGGTATCCATCATCAAAATGTTCTAATAAGCCATTTGAAAAGATTGAAATAAATAAGTGGTTGCCTGTAGATCAATATGTTGGAGGGGTAGAGCATGCAATATTGCACTTGTTATATGCAAGATTTTTCACTAAAGCCTTGAGGGATAATGAACTATTTGAAATTGATGAACCTTTCAAAAAACTATTAACGCAAGGAATGGTTCAGGCGGCAGCCTATAAAAACAATAAAACTGGTAAATATGTTTCTCCTTCTGATATTACTGACATATCAAATCCTACAGATCCAATTGACAATTCCAAACTCGAGGTTCTTTTCGAGAAGATGTCTAAGTCTAAATATAATGGAATAGACCCTGAATCAGTAATTAAAAAATATGGAGCAGATACAGCTAGAATGTTTATATTATTTAAAGCACCACCAGAAAAAGATTTGGAATGGGGAGATACAGATGTTGAAGGACAATTTAGATTTTTAAGCAGGATTTGGAAGCTTTATATAAATTGTGCAAAAGATATAAATATTAAATCTAATTCCTATCCAGATAAAGAAAAAAGTTTAATAAAGTCAATGAATATCGCTATAAAAGAAATTTCAAATGACATATTAAATAACCAATTTAATACTGCGATTTCAGAACTAATGAAGTTTTATAATTCATTATCAAATTCCATTAATGACGTAAACAATAATTTAAAAATTGATGCTTTAAAAACATTTTGTATTTTGTTGGCTCCATTTGCACCTCATATTGCAGAAGAAATATGGCATCTTATAGGATTTAAAAAATCTGTACACTTAGAACACTGGCCTTCATTTAATGCCGAGGCATTAAAGGAAGATTCATATGAACTAGTAATACAAGTGAATGGAAAAGTTAGAGACAAACTAAATATTAATAATGATATGAGTGAACATCAAATTAAAGAATTGACTCTTAAAAGACCTAACATTTTAAAATGGACGCAAGATAAGGAAATAAGAAAAATAATTATTGTTAAAGGAAAAATTATGAATATTGTTGTTTAAGAATTTATTTTTTGAATAACTAATGAATTTGGATTTGACCAATCGCCTTTAACTAAATAATTATCATTACCGAAACACATTTCACGGAGTATAAAAAATATGGGTTCACTAACAGAATTATCAAATAGTGATGTTATGTCATTTATAGAATATTCTCCACCCTCTTCTAATAAATTACTTACTTTTTGTTGATACTCAATAATATTTGCAGCTGCTTTCTTTCCAGCTTCAACTCCAGGTTGATCATATGCATTTATATTTACCAATTCAGCGTAGAATGATACAGCCCTCTCAAATAAAGCGATTAAGGCCCCTAGTGAAAAACAATTTAACTTTTCTAAAGTAATAGTGATACTTTGTCTGTCTTCACTAGAGAGTGCTGATCTGGTTCCTTGCAAAAAACCAGAAAGATATTCTTTAGGATTCTCTTTTTTATCAAAAATATTAGTAGATGGAGAATCTAATAGTTCAATAAAAATACAAAAGAAATTATCAATACCATCTCTCAGTTGCTGAACATAAGCATGCTGATCTGTAGATCCTTTATTACCAAAAACGGAAATACCTTGATTAACTACTTCACCATTCCTATTAAATTTCTTCCCTAATGATTCCATTACTAATTGCTGAAGATATTTGCTAAATACCTGTAACCTATCTCTATATGGTAATACGACCATATCTCTCTTCCCAACGCCATCTCCAGTTAAATACCAAGCAGATGATAATAATGCTGCAGGATTATTTTTAAAATCACTTATACGCGTGGCCTCATCCATTAATGATGCACCTCTAATGAATTCAAATATATTTTCATTAATAAGAGCTAATGGAAGTAATCCCACAGAGCTTGTAATACTTGTTCTTCCTCCAACCCAATCTTGCAAATTAAATATTTTTAACCAATTTTCAGAAGTGGCCTTTTTAAATAATTTACTATCTTTCATAGTTATAGCTATAGCATTAGAATTCCATTCAAGAGAATTGTTTTCGCAGTGACTTTTAATAATTTCCATAGCAATTCTAGGTTCAGGTGTACCACCTGATTTGCTTACTACTACAAATAATGTAGTTGATAATTTTTCAGATAACTCTTCTAACTTTTCGCTAATTAAAAAAGGATCAACATTATCGATATAAGAAAAATTTAAGCCTCTAGAGCACTTCTGCAGTGACTCTGTAATAAGTAATGGACCTAAACCACTCCCACCAATTCCTATCCATAGAACATCAGTATACTGCTGATTATTCTTATTCTTAATATCTCCATTTAAAATTTTTTTTCCAAATTCAGAGATTGCATTAATATCTGCGCTAATTTCCTCTCCTATTTTTGAAGAGGGTGAAATTAATGGATTTCTAAGCCAATAATGGCCAACTTGTCTATTTTCATCAATATTTGAAATTGCACCATTTTCTAATTCTTTTATTGATGAAAAAACATCTATAAATTTATCTTCTAAATTTTTTATCTCTTTACTTGTGAAATTAATTTTGCTTATGTCTAGCCAAATATTTAATTTTTGGTCAAACCAAAGATAATTACAAAATTTATCCCAAGATTTTAAATCTCCATTCATTTTATATATTTGTTTCTTTTAATTATCCAATTATATCTATACCAATAGTACATAGATTTGAATCATTTAAATTTGTTTAAATTTTTATCTTCAAATAAATATGTTTTTGAATATAAACAATTAAATTATAGGGTTTTTTTTATTTCATATGAATTTATCATTGGATAAAATAAAAACTTTGGATAGATCATTTAATTACATAATTTCTCCTGAGATATCTGAATTTAGAAGATTTTCACCAAGATTAAAAATAGGTGTACTTGCTTCTGGGAAAGGAACAAACTTTCAGGAATTAATTAATCTCTCAGAAAAAGGAGAATTAGATATAGATATAAAAGTTCTAATAACTAACAAAGATAAAGCCGGTTGTATAAAAAGAGCTGAAAATAAAAAAATACCTTTCAAAATTATAAGAGGCAAAGACTTTTTGCAAAAAGAGGCATTTGAATTAGAAATTGTAAATACTTTAATTCATTACGATGTTGAACTCGTTGTTATGGCAGGCTGGATGAAAATTGTTACTCCATTTTTTATTAATAAATTTAAGAATAAGATAATAAATATTCATCCTTCATTACTTCCGGCATATAAAGGTGGTTCTGCGATAAAGGACTCTATATTAAATGGTTCAAAAATAACTGGTTGTTCTGTACATTTTGTAGAAGAGGAGGTAGATAGTGGATCATTGATAATGCAAGCTGCATTGTCAATTAGAGATGATGATGATTTTGAATCACTATCAAAAAGGATACAAATGCTTGAGCATAAAATTTTACCTCACTCAATCTCTCAAGCTGGTTTTTTGATAAGAAGTAATTTTATGGAAAATTATTAGTTAAATCAAGACCTTCATCCATTGAAAATCCGCTCATAATATTTAAATTTTGAATTGCTTGCCCAGTCTGACCTTTTAACAAATTATCAATTGCAGATAAAATAATAATCCTTCCATTTCTAAGATCAACTTTAACAGAAATGAAAATTTGGTTTGTATTTTTAACCCATTTTGTTGAAGGGTATGTATCTACAGGTAATACTTTAATATTTTTGAAATTTCTGTAATAATTATCCAAAAGAATTTTGCAATCATCAGAAGTTAATCCTGGATCTCTTAATCTCCCATATATAGTCGAATACATACCCCTTGAAATTGGAACCAAATGAGGTGTAAAAAGCAGTTCAATTTTATTTCCAGAAATTATAGATGCTACTTGTTCGATCTCTGAGGTATGTCTATGGTTTATCAATCCATAAGCTGATAAGCCTTCACCACATTCTGATAAGAGTAGCTTTTGGTTTGGTTCTCGACCTCCTCCAGAGGTTCCGCTTTTAGAATCAATCACTATTCCTTCATTTTCAATAATTCCTTGCGAAAGATAAGGAACTAATGGAATGAGAGCAGATGTTGGATAGCATCCTGGACAGGCAATTAATCTTCCTTTTGAAATGGCTTCCTTATTTATTTCAGGAAGACCGTAGACTGCCTCTTTACATAAATCATCATCATTCCTTTTATAAATAGCAGCTTCTTTAGAATATACACTTTTCCATTCATCTAAAGACTTATATCTGTAATCAGCAGATAAATCAATAACTTTAAGTCCTCGATCTAATAATTTCCTTGTCAATGTTGAAGATAGGCCATTTGGTAAGCAAAGCAAAGCAACATCAGCATTTTTTGAAATATTATCAACGGAAATTTCTTCTATATAAGGGTCATTATCTAGATAAAGAAAAGGAAAATTATCATTCCACTTGGATCCGGATGTTTTATTACCTCCTAAAAATGAAATTTTGTATTTTTTAATTTTCTTTAAGAGATTTACCGCTTGAATACCGCCGTAACCAGTAGCACCTACTATTGCAACATTCATTTCTTTGAATTGGCAGACTTTGAGATAGGATTATAAAGTGTTGAATTTAAGGTAACTAAAACACTTTTTTTCTATATTGATAGGAATAATGAAAGAAACAAGTCCCAAATCAAATAATGGAACAATTTTGGATATAAATGAATCTTTTAAAATTGAATTTGATCCTATAAGCGATGCGTTGGCAGCTATAAGAAATGGTGAATGCATAATTGTTGTAGATGATGAAAGAAGAGAAAATGAAGGAGATTTAATATGTGCTGCTCAATTTGCAACTCCACAGCAAATTAATTTTATGGCTACTGAGGGACGTGGTCTTATATGCCTAGCAATGCAAGGTGAAAAACTTGATTCTTTAGATTTACCATTAATGGTAGATAGAAATACAGATGAAAATCAAACAGCTTTTACAGTATCAATTGATGCTGGACCTGAAAATAATGTTACTACCGGAATTTCCGCTGAAGACAGGGCAAAGACAATACAAGTTGCTATAAATCCAAATACAAAACCTGAAGATTTAAGGAGACCAGGACATATTTTTCCATTAAGAGCTAAAAAAGGTGGAGTATTAAAAAGGGCAGGTCATACCGAAGCGGCAGTAGATATTGCCGCAATGTCAGGTCTTTATCCCGCTGGAGTGATTTGTGAAATACAAAATCCTGATGGTTCTATGTCAAGACTTCCACAACTTAAAGAGTATGCAAAACAGTGGGGAATGAAATTAATATCAATAGCTGATTTAATAAGTTATCGGTTTCAAACTGAGAGGTTTGTATTTAGAAAATCTGATGCTGTTCTTCCAAGTATTTTTGGTAATTTCAAAGCTTATGGATATGTGAATGAACTAGATGGTTCTGAACACGTTGCATTGGTTAAACAAAAATCATTGAAATTAAGCGAACCTGTATTAGTAAGAATGCATTCAGAGTGCTTAACTGGTGATGCTTTTGGATCATTACGTTGTGATTGTAGACCTCAGTTAGAGGCTGCTTTATCAAGAATAGAAAAGGAGGAAGAAGGAGTTGTTGTTTACTTGAGGCAAGAAGGCAGAGGTATTGGTCTTATAAATAAATTAAAAGCTTACAGTTTACAAGATGGTGGATTAGACACTGTAGAAGCTAATGAAAAATTAGGTTTTCCAGCTGATCTCAGAAATTACGGAGTTGGAGCACAAATATTAACTGATTTAGGTATAAAAAAATTAAAATTACTAACCAATAATCCTAGAAAAATTGCTGGATTAGGTGGTTATGGAATAGAAGTTATTGAGAGAGTTCCATTAGTTATTTGTCCAAACGATAATAATGCAGAATATTTGAGTGTTAAAAAAACAAAGTTAGGCCACATGATTGATGATGATAATTCCTATTCCAGTAATATTGATCCATTTATATCAATTTTTCTTGACGGAAAATATAAATCTATTGATTTAGTTCCAATAAAAAATCATGTAATTAAATTCTGTAGTGAACAAAACATTAATATTAAACTTGAAAGTAGTCCAAGATTATTGGCGTTTTGGAACCGACCAAAATTAGTATGGAGAATTTTACATGATCAGAATAGAACCAATTCCAACATTAATGATGAAGAAATAAAGAATATAGAATTATTTATTCAATTTTTATCCAAATTTGAAAATAGTACAAATATTGGAATTATTGTCTCTAGAAATATTGAACAAGCATTACACCCAAAAAGTAGCATCAAACTAATCAATACTAAATTCACTATTAATAGCGAAATCTTATATTCTTCTACAAGAAAATTTAATCTAGATAAAGAGACATTCAGTATTGTTTTTGAAGGGTAGAATATTATTTTAAAGTTGCTTTTAGAATTTTTGATCCGTTAGTAAGCTTTAGAACTACATCCATATCATCTGTTTTACCAAAAACAGTATGAACTCCATCTAGATGAGGCTGTGGTTCATAGACTATAAAAAATTGACTACCACCTGTATCCTTTCCTGCATGCGCCATAGAAAGTGAACCTTTTAGATGTTTATTGGAATTAATTTCGCATTTAATATTATATCCAGGGCCTCCAGTTCCAGGCATACCAGATGCTCCATCACGAGTATTTGGACATCCACCCTGAGCCATAAATCCAGGAATAACTCTGTGAAATGCTAAACCATCATAAAAACCATCGCTAATTAAACTGGTGAAGTTTTTAACTGTATTAGGTGCGTCGTCAGAGAAAAATTCAATATTAATGTTTCCAACCTCTGTTTCAAATAATGCAATTGTCATGTTTTATTTATTCAATAATTAATTGATATTTTAATAGCTAGAGTAACTTTTCAAGGTTTTCCTTAATGGTATTTAAATCAATATTATCTTTGTTATTATCTTTGTCTTCCTCCCAATTTTCAACCTCTAGGTTTTTCTGTGGTGGTGAAATTAATAATCTATCTTCTACAGTTTTGGGTACAAAATTTTTTTCAACTAATTTGCATTCATAATCTAATCTAATGCAGAAATCTTTAATTTCCTCTATGTTAATCATTTCAACTGTTGGCAAAGGAAAATCTTGAGCTTCTAGTAGACCACAATATCTTGTCGCATCATCCTTATCTTCAAACATAAGAACAATAGTCTTTCCTTTAAGTTCGATTGAATGAATTCCTTCCTTATCTGTTCCTGAATTATATAAAAGAACAAATATGTTCATAGTTATCGATTTTTCTATATATATAGTATTTGATTAAGAATCAGAAAGTGATAATTCTTGTAATCTTGTATATAATGCAATTTCTTCATCATTAATATCAGCAGGTATCACTACCATGATTTCAACATATTGATCACCTACATTATCTTCAAATGTTAGACCCCTACCTTTCAAACGTAACATTCTTCCCGTAGATGATTTTGGTGGTACTTGAAGTGTGACATTTCCATCAAGGGTTGGAACCTCTACGGCACAACCAAGTAGAGCATCATGAGGGAATAACTCTAATTTATAAAGAACTCTTAAACCATCAATTCTTAGACCACTTTCCGTTTGAACTTTTAATTGCAGATAATGATCTTTACCTCCTCTTGCAATATTTTCAAGTCTTAATCGCCATCCATCTCCAGCGAAAGGAGGAGTATCAACTTCTACTACTGTTTCATTTTCAAGTTCAATTAAAATTGAAGCTCCATTTAAGGCCTCATCAGGAGTTAATTCAATAACTGTTTCAATATCTTGGTGGAGTTTAACTGGAGGCGGCTCTTCTGGAGAAGTTGCGGGGTATTGATAATTGTTAAATTCATCATTATTTGTATTTATCGATTCATCCTCAAAATGTTCATCATCATATTCCTCGTAATTCTTTGGTGAGACTTCATATCCAAATAATGCATCAAGATAATCTTGAAAATCAGGAAACCCTGTCTTGAAATTATTATTTTCGTAATCATCCTTGATATTTTCATCCGAATCTTTATTCCTCAGATTAGGATCTCGTAAATATTCGTATGCTTCATTAATTAATTTAAATCTTTCTTCTGCATTAAGATCATTTTTATTCAAATCTGGATGCCATTTTCTTGCTTCTCTTCGAAAGGCCTTTTTAAGTTCTTTATCATCGAAATCAGGGGATAAACCCAAAATCGACAAATAGTCTTTTTTAGAGGAAGTAGTCATTGTCCCATGGATCATCATCCCTAGAATTACCATACCTCGAATTTCTATAATTTCTATTCATTTGATTATCCCAGGGATCATCATCCCAATTTTCATCTGAAAAAAGTTCATCCTTTAATGATCCAAATGTATTTTTAATGCCCTGTAAGGGATTATTATCTATTTTCTTTTCTGCCGCAAATTTTCTATTTAAGCCGAATAATGCTTCTTGTAGAGCACTTACTGAAATTTCTAATTCTTGAGGATCATCGTCATCTATATACTCTTCAACATCTTGAATGGCTAATTCAACAGCTCGTTGTTGTCTTTCGGCTCCATAAGGACCAAATTCTAATGAGGCATCCCTAAGTCTTCTCTCAGCTTGAGCAATAAGAGTTAAAGCACTATTTTTTCTATCAATTACAGATCTTCTCTTCCTATCTTCATTAGCTTTTGCTTTGGCTTCTTCAATTATCGAATTTATTTCTTGTTCATTTAAATTAGAACCTCCAGAGATTGTAACTGTTTGCTTTCTTCCAGTTGTTCTATCAGTTGCACTTACTTCTAAAAGACCATTAGCATCAATATCAAATGCAACCTGGACTTGAGGTATCCCTCTTGGAGCTGGAGGTATTCCTGATAGTCTAAATTTACCAAGTGATTTATTTTCAGAGGCTAAAGGCCTTTCTCCCTGCCGTACTTGAACAACAACTGATGATTGATTAGCCTCGGAAGTACTAAAAACATCAGATTGTCTAACTGGTATTGGTGTATTACGAGGAATGAGTACTTTCATAAGCCCACCAATAGTTTCTAAACCTAAGGATAAGGGAGTAACGTCATTTAGAAGTAAATCTTGTAAATCACCATTAATAATCCCAGATTGTATCGCAGCTCCAACTGCTACAACTTCATCAGGATTAACAGATTGACAAGGATCATTTGGAACAAGAGTCTTTACTAATTGTTGAACCATTGGAATTCTTGTACTGCCACCTACTAGTACTACCTCATCAATATCTTCTGCGTTCCAGCCAGAATCATCTAAAGCTATTTGCACAGGCTCCAATAATCTATCAAGTAAATCTTGTGATAATGTTTCAAATATTTTTCTATCTAAGGATTCTTCAATATGTAACGGCCCATCTTTACTTGTTGTGATAAATGGTAAAGATATTTTTGTTTTTTGTAATCCTGACAATTCACATTTAGCTTTTTCAGCAGCCTCCGTTAATCTCTGTAAAGCTTGTCTATCCCTTCTCAGATCAATATCATGTTTAGCTAGAAATTTTTCTGCAAGCCAATCAACTATTTTTGAATCAAAGTTGTTTCCTCCTAGCTGTGTATCACCACAAGTAGATTTAACATCAAATACACCATTAGAAATTTTCAATAATGAAACATCGAATGTTCCTCCTCCTAAATCAAAAACCAAAACATTATTAGAAGAAGTTTTTTCAAAACCATAAGCTAGAGCAGCAGCAGTAGGTTCATTTAGAATTCTATCTACTTTAATACCAGCTAATATTGCAGAATCCTTTGTAGCTTGCCTTTGAGATTCATTAAAATAAGCAGGGACAGTAATTACTGCAGAATCAACAGTATCTCCAAGATATGTTTCAGCATCATTAATTAATTTTCTAATCAATGAGCTTACTAATTCTTCTGGTGCATACTCTCTTTCTGTATTTGGACTAAGAACCCTAACGCTTCCATTGGCATTAGCCTTTACATTATAAGGAACAGAAATACTATTCTCATCTAATTCATCCCAGTCACTACCAATAAATCTTTTTAGGTTATAAAAGGTGTTCTTAGGATTTAGAACAAGTTGTCTTCTCGCTTGATCTCCTATTACTATTTCCTTATCTTTTGTAAATCCAACTATTGAAGGTGTAGTTCTAGAACCCTCAGAATTTGCAATAACAATTGGACGTCCAGCTTCTATAACTCCGACAACAGAGTTAGTAGTACCTAAATCAATTCCAACTATTTGCCCCATGATTTTAGATTGCTAAATTAAAGCAAAATTTACTAATAATTTAATTAATTTTTATCTTAGATATCTACATATAATAGTAAAAATCAAATATTTTCAACTTAATTTAAATAAATAAGATTATTTATAACTTCTTAAAAAGATTACTACCTAACTTTAAAAGGTTTTTAAATGACTAAGGTGTTGATGTAGTTAACCAGAATAAACTAATATTAAACGGAGAGAGAGGGATTCGAACCCTCGATAAAGTTGCCCTTATACAGCATTTCCAGTGCTGCGCCTTCAACCACTCGGCCACCTCTCCCAAGATAACCATCCTAACCCTTGATCATCCCATTTTAGAGGAAAGTTATTTGAAAAAAACTTTCACAGTCACGATTAAAAATAAAGAAACCGGAAAGGTTTACCAAGAGCAGGTTAATAGTGATGATTACATACTTAAGGAATTTGAAAAGAAAGGTTTCAAACTTGCATTTTCATGTAGAAATGGATGTTGTACAAGTTGTGCAGTTAAAATAATGTCTGGTAGTTTGCAACAACCTCAAGCCATGGGTGTATCTCAAGTATTAAAAGATAAAGGTTATGCACTTCTTTGTGTAGCTAAAGCAACTTCAGATCTTGAGGTCGAAACTACATATGAAGATGAAGTTTACGATTTACAATTTGGACAATATTTTGGAAGAGGAAATACAAGAGTTGCTCCACCATGGGAGTTTGAGGAAGATTAATTATCATGTTTGAATTAATTGAAATAGATGAAATTGCAAATCAAGTTAACTTATCCAGCTTGTATGAAATAGCGAAAAACTCCGCTCAAATTGGTAATGAAATTCTAAAAATTAATTACAATAAAATTCAGAAAATATCATCTAAGGGTCGTAAAGGTGATCTAGTAACAAATGTAGATTTGGAAGTTGAACATAAAATAAAAGAATATCTATTAGAAGAGACACCTAACATATCTATTAATGCAGAAGAATCGGGTAAATTAAACAGATCCTCGGATTTAACATGGTGTATAGACCCATTAGACGGCACGACAAATTATTCTCATGGATATCCTTTTTTTGGAACTTCTATTGGTCTACTATATAAAAACAATCCAATAATAGGTGCTATATCAGTACCTTATTTAAATGAACTATATTCAGCCTGTATCGGTGTGGGTTCATTCTGCAATGAATGTGAAATTAAAGTATCGAGTCCTTCAAATCTTTCTAATAGCCTACTTGTAACAGGTTTCTCTTATGACAGATTTGAGACTGAGGATAATAATTATGCTGAATTTTGTTATCTAACACATAAAACAAGAGGTGTCCGAAGAGGCGGAGCAGCAGCAGTTGATCTAGCATTTGTCGCTTCAGGTAAAGTCGATGGATATTGGGAAAGAGGATTGGAGGTATGGGACCTAGCGGCCGGTGCTATTATTGTAAAAGAGGCTGGTGGAATTATTTCAGATTATCCATCAGGCAAATTTAATTTAAGTTCCGGTAGAATTTTAGCTTGTTCTCCCAGCCTTGAGAATGAATTAAAAAATGAACTAGATAAAGTTTCTCCATTTAAAAAAAATCTCTATACCTAAAACTTGGTTAAATATAAAAATGACAGATATAAAGGAAATTAAATTAGTCGATGTAAAAAATAATTCTAATATCATCAATAATTTAAGTAGTATTTATAAATTATGGGGCTATGAAGAGGTTTCACCATCATTTATAAATACTTTAGAGACGATAAAAGGGAGTGGAGTTATTGAAGAAAATCAGCTTGTAGGGATAGTAAGTAATAATTCATTATGTCTTAGGCCAGAGATGACAACATCTATTGTTAAATTATCATCTACAAGATTAATAAATAAGAAAAGACCTATTAGATTATTCACCAATGGAATGGTCTTTGATAAAAAACAAAATAATAAAAATTCATTTAAGTTACAAGAAAAACTCCAGAGTGGAATTGAATTAATTGGATATGATACAAAATACCCAGAAATTGAAGTTATTAATATTTTGTTTGATGCAATCGATAATATTAATTTGAAGGATGGTTGTAATTTATTTCTACTAGTAAGCACTACAAAAATAATGGATTTAATCTTAAATAAATATAAGAATAACAATTTTGAAGAAATTAAGAAAAGTCTTGTTAATTTTGATCAAGATTATTTATCTAAATTAGAAATTGATGAAGATGATAAATATATTCTTAAAGATCTCTTATTCACAAGAGGGGAACCAATTGCAATATTAAATAAATTGAAAAGTACATATGGCAATAGTAAAACTATAGATGATTTAAATTTTTTATTTGAAACATTATCAAAAATATCTACTAAATATGGTGTTAAATTACAACTTGATCCTACGTTTCAACCTCACTTGAATTTATATGAAGGAATAGTTTTTCAACTAATAGGGGATAATGGTAAAAATAAAAGCGTCATCGCAAAAGGCGGAAGATATGATGAGTTAGTAAGATCATTCAGTCCTAATGAGAAAATATTTAATGGGATTGGATTTACAATTTCAGTAGATATTTTAAGAAATTTAATTAAGGAAGAAAAGACAGATAAAAAAAAGATTTTATTGATGTTTAAAGATTCTTATTTGTTAGAAAAAAGTATGAATGAACAAAAAGTACAACAGAAAAAAGGGAATATTGCTGTCTTACATTTAAATCCATGTGATGACTTGGCTAAAGCCAACCAAATTATGAAAGAAAACAACTGTAGTGAGATTTTGTGGGTTAAATAAAACCAACTAAAAATTTAATTTACTTTTAAATTCATATATTGTTCGGACAATACTCCTAATTAAACTTGATTAACTAGTTTTTTCAAAATAAGATTTAATATGATTAATTTTTTTTTTAAATGGAAAAAGGTGAAATTCGTATTAATACCGAAAATATCTTCCCAATTATCAAGAAGGCAGTATATTCTGACCATGAAATCTTTTTAAGAGAACTAGTTAGTAATGGTGTTGACGCAATTAGTAAAAGAAGAATGGCCTCTATGGCAGGTGATTGCGATAATAATGAGGAGGCTCAAGTAAAAATAACAATTAACCGTGAGAAAAATACGTTAACAATTTCCGATAATGGAATTGGAATGAATGATGAAGAAATCAAGAAGTACATAAATCAAGTTGCATTTTCTAGTGCTGAAGAATTCCTAACAAAATACAAAAAAGATAATGATGAATTCATAGGTCATTTTGGACTAGGTTTTTATTCAAGTTTCATGGTTGCAGATAGAGTTGACATATTAACTAAATCAGCAATTGGGGAATCAAAAGCTTTCAAATGGTCTTGTGATGGATCGCCAAATTTTACGTTAGAGGACTCAGAAAGAGAGACAATTGGTACAGATGTAATACTTCACCTACTTGACGAAGAAAAAGAGTTTATTGAGCCTGAAAGGATTAAATCATTAATAAAAAAATATTGTGATTTTATGCCAATAGATGTCTTATTGGAAGGTGAAACAATTAATAAGAAAAATCCTCCTTGGAGAAAACAACCAAGTGAATTAAAAGATGAAGATTATATTGAGTTATATAAATACCTTTATCCTTTCCAAGGAGATCCACTGTTATGGATTCATCTAAATACAGATTATCCATATGACATACAAGGGATATTGTATTTTCCAAAGTTGTCCGGTAGAGCTGATTGGGAAAAGGGAGAAATAAAACTATTTTGTAATCAAGTATTCGTAAGCGATTCAATTAAAGAGATTGTCCCCAAATACCTTTTACCTCTAAGAGGAGTAATTGACTCTACAGATATACCTTTAAATGTTAGTAGAAGCGCGTTACAAACAGATAGAAAAGTAAGATCTATATCATCATTTATATCAAAAAAAATCGCCAATAAACTGAAGGATTTGATAAAAAATTCTCCAGAATTTTATGCAGAAATTTGGGATTCTATCTCTGCTTTTATTAAAATTGGTGCGATCGAAGATGATAAATTTGCTGAATTAGTAGATAACAGTATAATTTTTGAAACAATAATAAATTCTGAGAAAGAAGTCACTAAAGATGTTGAAAATAAAACTCTTATCAAATCCAATGATAAATATTTCACAACTCTGGCAAATTACAAAGAACGAAATAACATAACCGATACTAAAAAAATAATTTACTGCTCAGATTTGATTGCTCAGTCAAGCGCATTAAAAATTTGCTTATCTGATAACAAAGAAGTTATTAAATCAGATCCCTTAATTGATGCACAATTTCTTCCTTGGTTAGAAAGTAAAAACGATGATTATCAGTTTCAAAGAGTTGATTCAGAAATAAATGACCTTGAAGATAAAGAATCTAAAGAAATTGTAGATAAGGATGGCAAATCAAATACAGAAAATCTTAGAGATACGATTGTAAAAGCACTTAATAACGAAAAAGTAACAGTTAAAGTTCAGTCACTTTCAAGTAAAGGTGCACCACCAGCGATGATCTTGCTTCCAGAGCAAATGAGAAGAATTAATGATATGGGAGCTTACATGGAACAAAAGATGCCTGGCTTACCTGAATATCATGTGCTTCTAATTAACAAGGAACATCCTCTTATTGTTGGTCTTAATAAAATTACGGGCAATAAAATAATTATTGATAAAAAAGACCCTATAGAAAATCCATTTGTTTCAAAAATTGCAAATCATGTTTACGATATGGCTAAACTATCTGTTGGTGGATTAGATCAAGAACAGATTATTAATTTACAAAATAATAACGCCGATTTAATTTCCGAATTGCTTAATTCAACAAATTGAGTAGTGTGTTAGAATTTTTACATATTTAACCCAAAAAATATGTCAAGAGTTTGCGAACTTACTGGAGCAAAAGCTAATAATGGGATGGCTGTAAGTCACTCACATATTCGTACAAAAAAATTGCAACAAGTTAATCTCCAAAAAAGGAGGCTTTGGTGGGAAGAAGGAAAAAAATGGGTAAATATAAAAATTAGTACCAAAGCACTAAAATCTATACAAAAAGTGGGATTAGATAAATTTGCTAAATCAAATGGAGTTGATTTAAAAAAAATCTAAATTTGATGAGAAGTTTAGTTATAAGTATATTAATATCATTTATTCTTTTAATTAATTGTAATTCAGCAATAGCTTTCGATTTTGCTCCAGAAATTGGAGATTTGGCTCCAAATTTTCAACTAGAAGGTTTTAATAAAAACATAAAATCCAAAAAAATATGGGAATTAAATGATTTTCAAGGTAAGTGGCTTGTTATGTATTTTTATCCAAAGGACTTTACCGCAGGGTGCACTCTTGAAGCAAAAGGTTTTTCTGAATTAAAAAAGGATTTTTCAAAATATAATGCCGAAATTGTTGGGATTAGTGCTGATAATCAAGATTCTCACGAAAGTTTCTGTAGCGAAAAATCCATAAACTATACTTTATTATCTGATCATGAAGGAATTGTTAGCGATAAGTATGGTTCTTGGATTCCTCCATTTTCAGATAGAAATACTTTTTTGATTTCTCCGGAAGGTGAAATTTCATATAGATGGATAAGTGTTTTACCTATAAACCATGCCAAGGAAGTACTTAATATACTAAAGAAAAAAATATAAATTTTGCACGAGCTATCATTTGGAACTTGGTTAATTCATATCTCTTCAGTAATTGAATGGATATTTACCATCTTTGTCATATACAAAATTTCTACATATAAAAAATATAATTTATTTTTTTGGTTAAGCTTAGCTATGGTCCCAAACTTAATAGGAGCTATGTGCGCTATAACTTGGCATATCTATGATAACCAAGATGCATTGTATGGACTAGTAACGCTTCAAGGGATATTTACATTTATAGGAAATTCAACATTAGCTCTAGCATCATTCACCATTTTTAAAAAGAAAGAGACTTATGAATGATTTATTTATAAAATTAATAGAAAAATTAGCTTCAATTGACAATACAGCTTTGTTCGCAGCATCTATATTTCCATATGCAATTTTTTTGTTTTACTTATATAAAATTAAAGCTGTTAATAATTTAGTAAAAAAAGGTTATACATTAACAGTTTTATTTGTTTTTATAACAATAGTAGTTTCTATCTATACATTAAATTACTACAACAAAACACTTGTCGAGGTTGACTTCTTCCATGGTTTAGCAGAATCTTTCTTAACCCTAAGCGATTTAGTTATTTTGCTGGGCTTCTTAAAAATTTTAAATAACTTAGAAGTAAACAACTCTTAAGACCTTTTACAATTTTGTGTTTTTTAGGTAAAAGTATTAGAGAATATATGAAAATAACGATTTTTTATGTTTACTACATTATTTGCAGCTGCTTCTGCTCCAGCAACATTCGAATGGTCACCAAAGTGCGCCGTTGTTATGATTGCATGTAATGTTTTTGCTTATGCAATTGCAAGAGCAACTATAAGAAAACCTAATGAAGGTTTTGAAATACCTAATTCAAAATTTTATGGTGGTTTAAGTCACGCATCAGTTGTAGGTGCAAATTGCCTAGGTCATATTTTCGGAATTGGAGCAATCTTAGGATTAGCCTCACGTGGTGTTTTATAAAATTTATTTTATTAAATTTTTAATTATTTAAATTAAATTTTTTGACAATTTTATCTGCCATCTGATCAGGCAAAAGTCCTAATTTTTCTTTACTCTGATCAGGTGAAGCATGATCAACTAAAACATCGGGTATACCTATTCTGTATACCGGAATGTTTATTTCATTATCGTTAAGTAATTCAACTATTGCGGAACCAAATCCACCTATTAAGGTTCCCTCTTCCATTGTTACAACTTTTTGAATCCTACTTGCTAAAGGCATAATAAGGCTTTTATCTAGAGGTTTCACAAATCTTGCATTAACAATACATGCATTAATGTTCATATTTTCTAAAATCCTTGCTGTTTCGATAGCTGATGCGACCATTGATCCATAAGCAATAATTAAAATATCTTCTCCCTCTTCAAGTATTTCAGCTTCGCCTATATTTAAAGGTTCCCAACCCTCATCCATTACAGCCACCCCTAATCCAGAACCTCTAGGAATTCTTAGAGCAGTAGGACCCTTATGGTTAATCGATGTTATTAACATTCTCTGTAATTCAGACTCATCTTTTGGTGCCATCAATACAAAATTTGGTATAGATCTCATATAACTGATATCATACTGACCTTGATGAGTAGGACCGTCAGCCCCAACTATCCCAGCTCTATCAAGAACAAACGATACAGGTAAATTTTGTATCCCTACATCATGAATTAATTGATCGAATGCACGTTGGAGAAAAGTACTATAAATAGCTACAACAGGTTTAAGACCATCGCAAGACATTCCTGCCGCAAGAGTAACTGCATGTTGTTCTGCTATTCCTACATCGATATATTGATCTGGAATATTTTTTTGCAATAAATCTAAACCAGTCCCTGTGGCCATTGCTGCTGTAATACCAACAACTTTGCTATCTTGCTCACATATCTTCAATAAGGTTTGACCGAATATTTTACTATAACTAACTGGCTTAGGTTTCTTTGATGGAATAGATTTCCCAGTTGTAAGATCAAATGCAGACTGTGCATGATATCCGACCTGATCGGCTTCTGCATATGGGTAACCCTTACCTTTTGTTGTGACAACATGAACAAGTACAGGTCTTTTAAGTTTATGGGCAGCGTTAAAAGTCTTAACTAAGTTATCAATATCATGACCTTCAATTGGACCCATATATGTAAATCCAAGTTCTTCAAAAACAGCTCCAACCTTAGGCACAGATAGTCGTCTAACGCTTCCTTTAATATTTTTTAGTTCTTCTGGAATATCCTTACCAATTAAGGGAATATTTTTAACACTTTCTTGAACACTATCGGACAAAAATTGCAATGGTGGACTTACTCTTACCTTATTTAAGTAAGATGAAAGGGCTCCAACCGGAGGTGAAATAGACATATCATTATCGTTTAATACTACAACTAAAGGGGTATTTGGTAAGTGACCTGCATGATTTATAGCTTCTAATGCCATTCCTCCAGTTAATGCTCCATCTCCAATAACAGCAACACATTTATAATTTTCACCTTTCCTATCTCTAGCTATTGCCATTCCTAAAGCAGCGGAAATAGAAGTACTTGCATGTCCAGCTCCAAAATGATCAAATTTACTTTCACTTCTTTTTAGATATCCAGCGACTCCATTTTGTTGTCTTAAAGAATCAAATTGACTGAAACGTCCTGTAATTAATTTATGAGGGTAACCTTGATGTCCTACATCCCAAACAACTTTGTCAAAATCAAGATCAAGAGTTTGATATAAAGCCAACGTCAACTCAACTACACCTAATCCAGGACCAAGATGTCCTCCACTAGTAGATACTACTTGAAGATGTCTTTCTCTAATTTGACAAGCAATTTCCTCTAATTGTGAAATTGTTAAGCCATGAAGTTGATTTGGATGACTTAACTCACTTAAAAGCATTTAACAAAAATTGGCATCTATATAATCTAAAACGCCGAGGTGCAAAATGAGTATTTTTTTTGAAATAGATCATGTAATGTTTTATTAGATTAATAATTAATGCTAAAAATATATATATGAATGATTATTTTGAAAAAATACTTCAAGCTGAAGTCTATGAAGTTGCAAAAAAAACACCACTAGAGAAAGCTCATAATTTAAGTAATAAACTTAATAATGAAGTTTTTCTAAAAAGAGAAGATCTTCAAGATGTATTTTCATTCAAAATAAGAGGTGCATATAACAAAATGAGTAAGCTCACTAATTTACAGCTTGCTCAGGGAGTAATTACTTCAAGTGCTGGAAATCATGCTCAAGGGGTTGCACTTAGTGCCCTTAAGTTAAATTGCCAAGCAACCATATTAATGCCCATTACTACACCTCTAGTAAAAGTTAATGCAGTAAAAAATTTAAAAGCAAAAGTTATACTATATGGCGACAACTATGATGAGACTTACAAAGAGGCAATAAGAATTAGCCATGAAAGAAATTTATGCTTTATTCATCCCTTTGATGATCCAGATGTAATAGCAGGACAAGGGACTATAGCTATTGAACTTGAACAGCAGCTTAAGGACAAACCTTATGCAATTTATATTGCTGTAGGTGGTGGTGGATTGATATCAGGAATATCCGTATACGTAAAAAAAATATGGCCAGAAGTAAAAATAATTGGTGTAGAACCAGAGGATGCTGACGCAATGACAAAATCTTTGGAAGAAGAAAAAATTGTGGAATTATCCTCTATCGGTCAATTTGCAGATGGAGTGGCGGTAAAAAAAATTGGTAAAAATACTTTTGATATTGGTAGAAAATATATAGATAAGATGATTAGGGTTAATACTGATGAAATATGTGCTGCTATAAAAGATGTTTTCGAGGATACTAGATCAATACTTGAGCCTGCAGGAGCATTATCAATTGCAGGGATGAAAAAAGACATTTTAAATTCGAATCATTCAAATAGAAAAATGGTTGCGATTGCATGTGGTGCAAATATGAATTTTGAGAGGCTTAGATTTGTAGCAGAAAGAGCAGAACTTGGAGAGTGTAAGGAAGTAATGATGGCTGTTGAAATTCCTGAACGTGCTGGTAGTTTAATTGATTTTTGTAAGTTACTTGATAATAGAAATTTAACTGAATTTAGCTATAGGATGTCGAATTCTAAGAATGCCCAGATCTTTGTAGGAGTACAAGTCTATGGTTTAAATGATAAAAAAAACCTTTTAAATGTATTTAGAAATTCGGAGTACTCATTTATTGACATAAGTGATGATGAATTATCTAAAAATCATCTCAGACATATGGTAGGCGGCAGATTGCCAAAGAATTTTAAAGAAATGGATGATAGAAACCTTGTTGAGCTTTTATACAGGTTTGAGTTTCCTGAAAGGCCTGGCGCATTAATAAACTTTCTAAATAATATGAAATCTAACTGGTCTATAAGCGTATTTCACTACAGGAATTATGGTGCTGATGTCGGGAAAATTGTTATTGGAGTTCTAATAGATAGAAATGAAATTTTAGAGTGGAATAAATTTGTAAGAATTCTAGGCTATAAATTCTGGGATGAAACTCAAAACGATACATATAAATTATTCCTTGGTGCATCAGATTAATTTTAAGGTAAATTAGGAAAGATTTCGGTAATAAAAATCAATCAATCTGATCTTAATACCACACCAATATCTGATATAGATCTAGTTACTAAAGTTGAAGCTGTTCTATATTTGAAAGGCAGACCCGTATCAAAAAAGGATCTTTCAGAAATTACTAATTCTGATATCAACTCAATAAATGATGCAATTAAAGATCTAAAAAATAAATACTCTAATCCCAACTCAGCTATTGAATTAAATGGAGTTAATAACAGTTTTTCTCTCGAATTAAAATCAAGTCTTAATGAATTCGTAGATGATTTACTTCCTTCTGATTTAAAAACATCAGAATTAAGGACATTGGCAACTATTGCAATCAAAAAAAAGATCCTGCAATCGGATCTTATACTTCTACGAGGTTCAGGAGCTTATGATCATATTAAAGAATTATTAGAAAAGAAATTTATTGTCAAACGGAAGCAAAAAGATGGTAGATCATATTGGTTATCATTATCAGAAAAGTTTTTTCAAACTTTTGCTGTTAGTAATGAATACCTTTCAAATATAGGAAGCAGCAATAATAAGTAAATGTTAGTATGTATTAAATAACGAAAAGATAATGTTATCTGAGATTTTTGCAGTTCTAGGCCAAACTTTATCAATCTACTCTTTTATATTGATAATAAGAATTTTACTTACATGGTTTCCAGGTATTGACTGGAGTAACGGTGTTTTATCTGCATTAACTTCCATAACAGATCCTTATTTAAACATTTTTAGGGGTATTATCCCTCCAATAGGTGGATTTGATATTTCATCATTATTAGCTTTTTTACTTTTAAATGTTATTCAAAATCTAATTACAAACCTCCAGTATGCCAGCTTAGGTTATAGCTGATTTTATCTATCATCTCCAGAACCTCTTATATTCCCTTTAGAGGCTCTTAATTTTAATTTTTCAAGGTTTTGTAATGCAACATCCTCTAAATTAAAGTCTAATTCTGTACAAAGATTTGAAATGTACCACAATACATCTCCTAACTCTTTTTTAATACCTAATTTTGATTCATTATCAAATATTCCATTTTTATCTCTTATAACCTTTTTCACTTTTTCTGCCACCTCACCAGCCTCTCCAACTAAACCAAGAGTTGGGTAAATATTATTTGAGCCTAAATCTGGATATTGTGCTGTTTCTCTAGCTTTTATCTGATAAGTTTTAAAATCCATGACTTAAATAACTAACTTTGGGTATGGTAAATTTATTTATATCTAGCAATATTATCTATATATGTCGAATATTGATTTAAAAAGAAGAACAAAAATAGTAGCAACTATTGGTCCTGCCACTCAATCTGAAGAGATAATTACAGATTTAATTAAAGCTGGAGTAACAACATTCAGATTAAATTTCTCACATGGAGATCATAAAGATCATGCTGAAAGAATAAAAACCATAAGGGAGGTATCAAAAAAATTAGATATAGATATTGGAATATTGCAAGATCTTCAAGGACCTAAAATACGATTAGGGCGCTTTAAAGATGGGCCAGTAAAAGTTAAAAAAGGCGATCAATTCACACTGACATCAAATGAAGTCGAATGTACAAATACTATTGCAAATGTAACCTACGACAAACTTTCTCAAGAAGTTAGTGAAGGGAAAAGAATACTTTTAGATGATGGAAAAATAGAAATGATAGTAGAAAAAGTAGATACACAGGCTAATCTTTTGAAGTGCATGGTAACTGTAGGAGGGGTTCTTTCAAACAATAAAGGTGTTAATTTCCCAGATGTTCAATTATCAGTAAAAGCGTTAACAGAAAAAGATAAAGAGGATTTAAAATTCGGTTTATCTGAAGGAGTTGATTGGATAGCACTAAGTTTCGTTAGAAATCCATCCGATATAAATGAGATAAAAGATTTAATAAACAAATATGGGCATTCAACTCCTGTAGTCGCAAAAATAGAAAAATTTGAAGCAATTGATCAGATCGATACAGTATTACCCTTATGTGATGGGGTTATGGTTGCAAGAGGTGATTTGGGCGTAGAAATGCCTGCTGAAGAAGTTCCTCTTTTACAAAAAGAATTAATAAGAAAAGCTAATTCATTAGGTATACCAATAATTACAGCGACCCAAATGCTTGATTCTATGGCTTCTAACCCTAGACCAACTAGGGCCGAAGTTAGTGATGTTGCGAATGCAATTCTCGATGGTACAGATGCTGTAATGCTTTCCAACGAAACTGCAGTTGGCGATTATCCTGTAGAGTCAGTTGAAACGATGGCAACCATAGCAAGAAGAATTGAAAGGGATTATCCACTTAAGGCTATTGAAAGCCACTTACCCAGTACGATCCCAAATGCTATTAGTGCAGCAGTAAGTAATATAGCTAGACAACTAGAAGCAGGAGCCATAATCCCTTTAACAAAATCAGGTTCTACCGCTCGAAATGTAAGTAAGTTCAGACCACCAACACCTATCTTGGCAACTACCACAGAGAGAAGTGTAGCGAGAAGATTGCAACTTGTTTGGGGAGTTACTCCAATAGTAGTTAAAAATGATGAAAGAACTGCAAAAACTTTTAGTTTAGCTATGCAAATTGCTCAGGAGATGGGGATACTAAATCAAGGGGATTTAGTAGTACAAACAGCAGGCACATTAACTGGAATTAGCGGCTCTACAGATTTGATAAAAGTCGGTTTAGTACGAAAGATTGTATCAAGAGGAGTTTCAATAGGGGAAATCGGTGTTACAGGTAAAGCAAGAATAATTAAAAATAATCTTGATTTATCATTAATTTGCCCAGGAGAAATATTATTTGTTCCGAAGGAATTAATGAAAAATATTCCACTTAGTAAAAATATTGCCGGTATTGTTACGAACCAAAATGTAAATGATGTTTATGCTTTGTTTAACAAAAATAATAAAAAGATTTCTACAATTTGTAATTTAGAAAATATGGATAATCATCAAATCAGTAATGGCGACCTTATTACACTCCAGCTTAATGAAGGTGTTATATACATGGGTCAAATTGAGGATGATGATGATGCAATAGATAAATATAAATATGTCTAGGAATATCTCAATAAAAGAAGCCTTAGGTATGGCAACAAAAACTTTAGTTTCGAACAAATTGAGAAGTTCGTTAACAATGCTGGGAATAATTATAGGAAATGCTTCAGTTATTACACTTGTTGGGCTTGGTAGAGGTGCTCAAACATTAGCAAAAAACCAATTAAGTAATTTAGGTGCCAATGTTCTATTCATTGTTCCCGGAAATAATGACACAAGAAGAAGAGGTATTTCATTTCCTAAAAACCTAGTTTTAGAAGATGCAGTAGCAATAAGCAATCAAGTACCAACAGTTAAAAAAGTAGCTCCTCAAATCTCTGCTAACGAAATAGTGCAATCAAATTCCAAAAGTTTAAATATATCAATTGCCGGAGTTACTCCTGAATTTCTTGAAGTAAGAAGCTTTGAAGTAGATAAGGGAAGATTTTTATCACAAAGTGATGTTAATAGTGCAAGAAGTTATGTTGTAATAGGTCCTGATCTTAAAGAGGAATTTTTCAAAGATAAATCTTCATCACTTGGAAAAAAAATCAGAATTAAAGACCATACTTATGAAATTATCGGAATATTAAAACCAAAAGGTGCTGTATTTGGAAGTAATCAAGACAAAAATGCTTATATACCATTAACCACTATGGTCAATAGGATTACAGGGAAGGACCCAACATATGGAGTAAGTTTAAGCTTCATTAGTGTTGAAGCGATAAATAAAAATGCAACTAGTGCCGCTAAATTTCAGATTACTAACTTATTAAGACAAAGACATAAAATAATAAGAGATGATGACTTTGCCGTGAGATCACAAGAAGATGCATTGAATATAGTAACCAACATAACAAGTGGACTAACTTTTTTATTGGCTGGTATTGGGGCAGTATCCTTGGTTGTTGGAGGCATAGGAATTATGAATATTATGCTCGTTTCTGTAAGCGAAAGGACTGAAGAGATTGGTCTTAGAAAAGCAATAGGAGCTAAACAGGCAGATATATTAATTCAATTTTTGATTGAGGCATTGATTTTATCTACAATTGGAGGATTAATTGGAACAACAACGGGATTATCAGGTGTTTTTCTTTTATCTCTGATAACACCACTTCCTGCATCAGTAGGAATTACAACTACTTTTTCCACCATGATCATTTCAGGATCAATAGGTTTAATCTTTGGCGTTTTACCTGCAAAAAGAGCTTCTAAATTAGATCCAATTGTTGCATTGAGAAGTTTATAAACAGAATTTATAATAATGCTCAATTTTTATAAATTAATTGAGATACTGGTGAGTCTTCAATCATTAGTTATAACATCAATGTTACCTGTTTATATTCCACTACCTTTTATCTATAAATCTAGTAATAACTTTGAGTTGCCTATCACATGGCAAATTCCAACTATAATTTTATTAACACTGATATTTCATAAAAAAGTTGTTTTAAAAGCATTTTCTATATATATAATTTTGGGGTTATTTATATTTCCTGTCTTTCATCAAGGAGGTTCAATAGGTTATTTGCTTACGCCAAATTTTGGATATTTATTAGGTTTATATCCATTAATCAAAATAATTGATAATTTAAATAATAGAAATAAAATAAACGTTGGAAACTTTTTAAAAAATGGATTTATAGCAATAGGTGTCATGCATTTAACTGGTATATTTTACAACTTTTTACAAATTGTATTCTACAGTCAATTTAGTTTATTTCTATATAATTTAGGGAAATACTCATTAGGTAAAATTGGCTATCATTTTTTAATGCTTTTTCCACTTTTATTACTTATTAAGCCTATAGAACGTTTAAAACGTAGCAAATAATGATTAATAAAATACAAACAAAATTATATTTTTTATCTTTAAGTATTTTTATTGTTCTAATAGATCAATTTACGAAATATTTAATGTTTTACAATAAAAAAATCTTTATTAATAAAGATTTTCTTTTATTCAAACTAGACTTTGTAAAAAATTATGGGGCAGCATTTAACATATTTAATGGTAGTAGAATATTTTTATCTTTAATAAGTATTTTTTTTTCAATATTACTTATTTATTTAATATTTAGAAATAATACCTTAAATTCATTTGATCTTTATTCTTATAGCTTTATTCTTGGTGGAACTATTGGTAATGGTATAGATAGGATATATAGAGGTTTTGTAGTTGATTTTATAAACTTAAATTTTATAAATTTTCCAGTATTTAATATTGCTGATATATCTATTAATATTGGATTCATTTTTTTACTATATAACATTTTCAAAAATAATCGATAAAATGAAATTCCTGAAATTAAATAATATAAAATATTTCGTATTAATATTATTTCTTTATATTTTATTTACGATATTTATAAGAATAGTTAATATTTATACCCTTTTATTTTTAATATTAATTATTTATATCTTTTATAATGTTGATAAAAGATTATTTAAAAAAATAGTTTATAAAATTATATATAAAAATAAAAAAAATATACTTTCATTCAAAAATACATATGGTGCCGCTACGATTAGTTTGGAAGGGGTCGAGAAAATTAATAAAAAAATTAAAGATAAAGTACAAGTTGAATTGTTAAATTACCAAAAAAATAAACTTGAGTACCAATTAAAAACAGGTGATTATAATGTTACCCTTTTTGGAGCAGGTTCCTCAGGAAAAACATCCATAGCAAGATCTTTATTGAAAAATATTGTCGGACAAACTTCAGCAAAAATAGGTACAACAAAGCAAATTAATAGCTATAAAATTCGTATCCCAATCTTAAAAAGAAACATTAATATACTTGATACACCGGGTTTATTCGAACCATCTAAATTAGGAGAAGAAAGAGAAAAAGCAACAATTTTACAAGCATCAAATTCTGACTTAGTTCTTTTTGTGTTAGATCAGGACATAAATAAATACGAAAACTATTTAATTAAAGAATTATTAAAATTAAGAAAAAAAATAATAATAGTTCTAAATAAATGTGATTTGAGATCTAGAGAAGAAAATAACCTCATCAAAGAAAACATAATTTCCATAACCTCCTCCAGAAAAAATAAAATTTCAGTTGTTCTAACAATTGCAGTCCCAAAACAATCTTCCTATATAAATTCAGATGCTTTAAATTTAGTTCCAGAGGTAGGAAGTTTATTTAGAGAAATAATTGAAACGCTCGATAATAATGGTGAAGAGTTGTTAGCGGATAATATTCTTTTTCGCTCAAATAAGTTAGGTATTAAAAGTAAAAATTTCGTACAACAACAAAGATATTTAATGTCAAACAAAGTGATTAATAAATATATGTGGATAACAGGAGGAGTAATACTAGTTAATCCACTACCAGCTGTTGATTTCCTTACTACTACATCCGTAAACCTTCAAATGATAATGGAATTATCAAAAATATATGAAATAAAGCTAACAAAAAAGGATGCAAAAGATCTGGCGACTGCATTGCTAGGCGCATTGGCTAAACAAGGAATACTAAAAGGGGGACTCGCCATTCTTTCTCCAGCTTTAGCTACAAGCTTGACTAAAATAATATTATCTAAATCTATACAATCAGTTACAGCAGGCTGGTTAATTAGAATAGTAGGACTAAGTTTGATTGAATATTTTAAAAATGGACAAGATTGGGGAGATGGAGGAATTCAAGAAGTAGTAGATAAGATCTATAGAATAAGTAAAAGAGAAGACATCTTAAATAACTTCGTAAAAGAAGCTATTTCAAAAATTGAAATGAAAAAATATTTTAAATCAAATAATAAATTGCCTCCATTTATTAATTAAAATTGGATAATTGATCATTTAGATAAGTTCTGAAATCAAAGATAGTTATTAAGAGTAAATAAGCAATACAGATAGCTATAGAAATAAACCCTGTTACTATTGCAATAATTTTTGGTCTACCCATAATTAATTAGTTAAGCATCTAAAAGTCTCAAAAGTTCTTTAATGTGAGATTCTTTTGTATTGTAATTTCCCATGACTACCCGTAAAAAATATTTACCTTTAAATTTTGGTCTAGAAAGCATAAAATTATTTTTAATTAGTTCATTAACTTTAGTTTGAGTCCATGCATCGGAGTCTTTTGGCTCAAGTTTCTTTGGTAAGAATGAAACAATATGAAGAGGACCTGAATATATATCAAATTTATTTTTACTAATATTTTTTATAAAAAAATCTTTTCTTTTGATTGATGTTTTTAATACATTTTCTATTCCTTTTAGCCCTAAAAAACGTAAACCAAGCCATAGTTTGATAACCTCTGCAGGTCTAGAACCTTGTATGCCAATTTCTCCTCTATTTATAATATTTTCTTTAGATGATATATATGGTAGTCCAGTATTAAAAGTATTCTCTAAAGTACTCATATTTGAAACCAACAACAAAGATGAAGTCTTTGTAATGCCAATGATTTTTTGGGGATTTATCGTTATCGAATTAGCCTGATTAATATTATTAAGACCTTTTATTGGAATAGAGGTTATAGCAAAAATGCCTCCAATAGAGCCATCGATATGTAGCCATATATTTCTTTCTTTGCATATTTCACTTATTTCTTTAATAGGATCAATGGCTCCTCTTACAGTTGTCCCAAGGGTGGCAACAATAGCAAATATTTTTTTATTTTCTACTGTACATTTATCTAAAGACTTTCTGAGATCGTTTATGTCCATTCTACCTTCATTATCAGTTTTAATCCTGACAAGATTGGTAGTATCAAGACCCATTACTCTCATACATTTAACGAAGGAAGAATGCGCATCTTCACTTACAAGTAATACAGAATTAGGATTTGTAGCTAATCCAGCATTATTTCTAGCTGCTATAAGGGCATTAAGATTACTTAATGTACCTCCGCTAGCAGCTATACCTCCTGATTGATCATTAAACCCTATCTTCTTGGCAAACCATTTGCATAATGATTCCTCAAGCAAAGTTACACTTGGTGATAACTCGTAAGCGAGTAGATTATTATTTAAACCAGCAGCAATTAAATCTCCCAAAATAGAAAAAATTAAAGGTGGGGGATCAAGGTGAGCTAGTGAACCGGGATGAACGGGATTAAATGAATTATTCAAAAGAGATTCAATCTCAGAAAACAAATCTTCTTCAGAGTTACCATCTTCCGCAGGCATAATGCACTTGAAATTCTCATCAAAAGGTAAAGGACCATTTTTATCAGCTTTAGAGAACCAGTCACAAAGAGTTTGACTTGCTCTATTCAGAAGAGTAATCAATTTGTCATTGGTCCCTAAATATGAGGGAAAATATAAAATATCTTTATTATTAATTAAATCTTCGGCCATCAGATAAGATATCTATTAATAATTCTATTCTCAATATTGGTAAATGAGATATATTTTTGAAAATGGAAATAGTAATAAAGATCAACAAAAAAAAACAAATAATTCAAATTACACTTTGTGGATGAATTCGATATTAAGAAGATCAAAAGAAATTGGAAAAGTTGAGCTACCAATCTGTTCAATAATTTTAGATGAGAGAGGCAGATGTATCGGGAGAGGGGTTAACAGGAGGAATCTAAATAAAGACCCATTAGGTCATGCTGAGATAATGGCACTTAGGCAGGCATCTCTAATAAAAAATGATTGGAGATTTAATGAATGTACTATTATAACAAATTTAGAACCTTGTACTATGTGTTCCTCTGCTCTTATTCAAGCGCGAATGGGTAAAGTTATTTTCGGGGCTTACGATAAGAAAAGAGGTGGATTGGGAGGCTCAATCGACCTATCAAAACATGAAAGTGCTCATCACAAAATGGAAATTGTAGGAGGTATTTTAGAAGACGAATGCAGTAAATTTTTAAAGCTATGGTTTAAAAAGTTGAGGACTCAAAAATAGAATATTTTTTTAACTCAGTGTCAAATAGGTTTAATAATCTATCAACATTCTCCTCACTTGAGTTGAAGCCCATTAATCCTATCCGCCAAACCTTACCAGACAATTCTCCAAGTCCATTTCCTATTTCTATTCCAAAGTTTCTTAAAAGATGATTTCTAAAACCATCACCATCAACTGCTGGAGGTATTTTAACTGTGGTTAAAGTTGGCAATCTATAATCCTCTGATACATGTAATTCCATTCCAAGACTTTCTAACCCATTCCACAGTTTCTTTGCATTAGTGTTGTGTCTATTCCAAACATTTTCTAAACCCTCATTCGCAATTAATCTTAAACCCTCACGAATAGCAAAATTCATATTTACAGGGGCTGTATGATGGTAAACACGATCAGAACCCCAATATTTATTTAATAGAGATAAATCTAAATACCAGTTAGGTACTTTTGTTTTTCTTGAACTTAATTTTTCTTCAGCTCTTTTATTCATCGTAAAAGGGCTTAATCCTGGGGGACAACTTAATCCCTTTTGACTACAACTGTATGCTAGATCAATTTTCCATTCGTCAATCAATAGTTTTAGAGCTCCAAGAGAAGTAACTGCATCAACTAAAAACAAGCAGTTATTTTTTCTACATACATCCCCAATACCATCAAGAGGTTGTAAAACACCACTTGATGTTTCAGCATGGACAATAGCAAAAATTGCCGGTTTTTTAGTTTCTATTTCATACTTGATTTCTTCATAAGAAAAGGATTCGCCCCAAGGTTTTTCAATAACAGATACATCTGCTTTATATCTTGTTGCCATATCAACAAGTCTGTCTCCAAAATATCCTTTTTTAGCGATAAGAATTTTTTCTCCTTCCTCTATAAAATTAGCTATTGATGCTTCCATAGCTGCACTTCCAGTACCACTCATTGGAAGAGTCAGACGATTATTACATTGCCAGGTATATCTTAGAAGTTGTTGAACATCAGACATCAATGAAATATATGCTTCATCTAAGTGGCCAATAGGATTCAAAGAAAGAGCGCTTAAAACTTCTGGATGTGCGTTTGAAGGACCAGGACCTAATAAAAGTCTTGAGGGAACATAAGTCTTTGAGAAATGAGATAAATTCTCTTCATTTAAAGCCGAAATAAGTTTTGCTTCTGTCAAAGCATTACATTCAATTACTCTTAAATTAAACTAATATCGCCACATAAGCGATATTTATTTAAAGAAATTCATTCAATTTAAATATTTAGGTAAACAATTATTAAACTTATGACTTGAAACACTAAAAGAAGACATCAAGTCTTAAAAAAGGTTACCGTTGATACATAACAAGAATCATCAAGTTATTAATTTCATATAAGGTATTACAAAATTATGTCTAAATCTCCTCAAGATGTTTTAAGTCAAATTAAAGACGAAGGAATTGAACTCATCGATTTAAAATTCACTGATATTCATGGAAAATGGCAACATTTAACTCTTACATCAGACATGATAGAGGAGGATTCTTTTACAGAAGGCTTGGCATTTGATGGCTCATCAATAAGAGGTTGGAAAGCAATTAATGCCTCGGATATGTCAATGGTGCCCGATGCAAGTACAGCTTGGATAGATCCTTTTTATAAACATAAAACTCTAAGTATGATTTGCTCTATTCAAGAGCCAAGAAGCGGTGAACCTTATGATAGGTGTCCAAGAGCTTTAGCTCAAAAGGCATTAAAATATTTAGACTCGACTGGTATAGCAGATACTGCATTTTTTGGACCAGAACCAGAATTCTTTTTATTTGATGATGTTAGATATGACTCTAAAGAAGGAGGTTGTTTTTATAGTGTAGATACTATTGAAGCCCCATGGAATACAGGGAGAATTGAAGAAGGGGGAAACTTAGGATACAAAATTCAATATAAAGAAGGATATTTTCCAGTAGCTCCAAATGATACTGCTCAAGATATTAGATCAGAAATGCTTCTTCTTATGGGTGAATTAGGTATCCCCACAGAAAAACATCACCATGAAGTTGCTGGTGCAGGCCAACACGAGCTTGGAATGAAATTTGATTCCTTAATAAATGCTGCTGATAACGTTATGACTTATAAATACGTTGTCAGAAATGTTGCAAAAAAATATGGAAAAACAGCAACATTCATGCCCAAACCTGTTTTTAACGACAACGGAACAGGAATGCATGTTCACCAAAGTTTATGGAAGAGTGGGCAGCCACTATTTTTTGGTGAAGGATCATATGCAAATTTATCTCAAACAGCAAGGTGGTACATCGGAGGCATACTTAAACATGCTCCATCATTCTTAGCATTTACTAACCCAACTACTAATAGTTATAAGCGATTGGTTCCAGGATTCGAAGCGCCTGTAAATCTAGTTTATTCTGAGGGTAATAGATCAGCTGCGGTAAGAATACCTTTAACAGGACCAAGCCCCAAAGCTAAAAGATTAGAATTCAGATCAGGTGACGCACTTGCAAATCCTTACTTAGCATTCTCTGTAATGATGCTTGCTGGTATTGATGGAATTAAAAATCAAATTGATCCTGGTGATGGTGTTGATGTAGATTTATTTGAACTTCCAGCTGATGAACTTGCAAAAATCGATACAGTACCTTCATCTCTAAATGACTCACTTAATGCGCTAAAAGCAGATAAGGATTATCTATTAGCTGGTGGAGTATTTACTGAAGATTTTATTGATAACTTTATCGATATAAAATACGAAGAGGTACAACAACTAAGACAAAGGCCTCATCCACATGAATTCTTCATGTATTACGATGCATAAATAAAAGAAAACAATAGTTTAAATTAATCAATTTGAGAAATATCACAAAATATTCTCAAATTGATTTTTTTTTTGTTGGAATATAAATATATAAATCGAAAAATGGCTAGGGAATCTATCTCAAAAATTGCATATAAAACGCTACAACAAAGTAAAAGCATTGCAGGTTTCGCTCACAAGCAGATTAGTTCAAGATTAATGAACTTTATTCTTCCCGATTCAAAGCTAGAAAATTTTAATATAGATAGAGACCTTTTAATGCAAATCCAAAATTCAATGGATAATTTAAGAGAAGAAGATTGGAATGATGCAGAAAAAAATATATATCCAAAAAAATTATTGTTTGACGAACCATGGCTTAGATATCTAACTCAATATCCCAAAATTTGGCTTGATATGCCTAATACATGGGATAGACGCAGAAAACAAAACTTTGATGATCTTCCAAAATCAATTGATAAAGATAATTATCCTCAATATTACTTGAGAAATTTTCATCATCAAACAGATGGTTATTTATCAGATTTTTCAGCTAGCATTTATGACCTACAAGTTGAGATACTTTTCAATGGTAGTGCTGACTCAATGAGGAGAAGAATAATTAAGCCAATAAAAGAAGGACTTGAAATTTTTAGCGATAGAAAAAAAAGCTCTATAAAAATACTTGATGTTGCTACAGGATCAGGAAGAACATTAAAACAATTAAGAGCAGCATTTCCTAAAGAAAAAATTACAGGCATTGATTTATCTGATTCATACTTAAAGGAGGCAAGTAGATATATTTCAGATTTAGATGGAGATTTAATTCAGTTGATAAAGGGTAACGCTGAGGAATTACCTTTTGAAAATGATAGTTTTCAATGCATTTCTTGTGTTTACTTATTTCATGAATTACCTAGAACAATAAGAGCTAAAGTACTAAATGAATTTTTTAGAGTTCTTGAACCTGGGGGGATATTAGTTTTAGCTGATTCAATTCAAATAAGTGATTCTCCTGACTTTACATCCGTAATGGAAAGCTTCTATAAATCTTTTCATGAGCCTTTTTATTGTGATTACATAAAAGAGGATATAGATTCTAAAATTGAGGATGTAGGGTTTAAAGATGTAAAATCAAATTCCTTTTTTATGACCAAAGTATGGTCTGCTGTAAAGTAAAAAAAAACTCCTATGACCTATTGGGATAAAGATACTATTCAGCTTGTTCAAAGTCTTAATGACAAATTAAAGATTGATCATTCTAAATGGCATAAAGATAAAGGGAATAAATATAAACGAGCTGCAGAACTAATTTCGGCTGGATTATGCCATTTAATTATTTCTTGCAATGACAAGGAAACTATTGAGTATATAGAAGAAAGTGTTAAATGGTTAAAAGAAATAAACGTAGATCAACCTTGCCCTAGTAAAAATCACCTTTTTAAAGCCAACTGAAGCCTATTACCTTTACTACTCCATCTAATATCATCAAAACATTCATTAATAATGTATAGGCCACGGCCATTTACACTACTTATTTTTTTTGGTAATTTGTAGTCTCTTTTTTTTATTTCTAAACCATCACCTTGATCTTGAATTTGCCAAACACACCAATTAGGAGTAACTATTCTTCTTACTCTAATATTTTTTTTAGGATCTAATTTATTTCCATGTTTTACTGCGTTAACTAGAGCTTCATGTAAACCAAGTTTTATAAGATAGCTTGATTGAGAATTTTTAATAGGTTCTAATAATTGATCGACAA
>QCDH01000002.1 GCA_003280985.1 Prochlorococcus sp. AG-355-A18 | reverse complement strand
GGATACAAAATATATAGAAGATGGGTATTAGATAGTTTTTCAAATAAGTTGAATTTAGTAGTTATTGGCGGGAAAACAGGAACAGGGAAGACAAGATTATTATCATTACTTGATAAATATAAATATCAAACTATTGATCTTGAAGGATTTGCTTGTCATAGAGGAAGTACATTTGGAGGTTTAGGAATGAAAAAACAACCTTCAAATGAACAATTTGAAAATATAATTGCAGAAAAATTAAATTCTTTTAAATGTTCTAATAATATTTTTGTAGAAGCTGAAAGTGCAAATATAGGTAAATGTAAAATTCCTCATGAATTCTTCAATCAGATGAAAAACTCTAGGAGGATTGAAATTATAAGGAGCGAATCTAACAGGTTAGATGAGTTGATAGATACTTATAGTATATTTAAAAAAGAGGAACTCCAAGAATCAGTACTAAGGATAAAAAAAAGACTAGGACCGCAAAGGACAAAAATAGCTCTTGAATCAATTCATAATGAGAAATGGGACTTAGTTTGCAGATCAGTTTTAGATTATTACGATAAGTGTTATGAATATGAAAAGGTTGGCAAAACTAATATAAAGATAATAGATTTAACTGATAAAAAATATGATGAAAGTATCCTAGAGTTAATAAATAATATTTTATAAAATAACTACAAACGAATATGAAAAATATTTCCTAAGATAAAAAATTAACAAACGAATATTATGACAACAAATAAAACTGCAAAAATACAATTTTATGAGGGAACTGATGAACCAGTAGTGCCTGAAATAAGACTGACTAGGAGTAAAGATGGTACCACCGGTCAAGCATTATTTTTGTTTGAAAAACCTCAAGCATTATCTTCAATTACAGACGGTGAAATCACAGGTATGCGGATGATAGATTCCGAAGGTGAAATATTAACTAGAGAAGTTAAAGTAAAATTTGTTGATGGAGAACCAATATTTTTAGAAGCGGTTTATATTTGGAAGAACACACCAGACTTTGACAGATTTATGAGATTTGCAAATAGTTATGCTAAATCAAATGGATTAGGATACTCTGAAAAGAAGTAGAATATTATGAAAGTTGAATAGTACATCATATTTCAAGTTAGTAGTAATATTAATCACTTTATTAATAGTATGGACTTTAAGGGATTTTCTCCTACTAATAATTTGTTCTTTAGTAATTTCAAATATTGTATGTAATTTATCTAATCAAATCCAAAAAGGTTTGAAAATTCCTCGATCGATTTCTTTGTTTCTTGTCTTAGTCGTCATATCAGTAATAATATTTACTATTTTTATTCTTGTATTACCTCCGTTTATAAAAGAATTCAATGAAATACTAGTTGACATTCCAAATGGTTTATCAAAAATAAATATATTGATCAATACAAATCTGAACAAATTTAATAGCTTATTTTATGGAGAACAACCAGAGAATGTTATTGACATATTCAGTTTAATAAATAATGTAGTTACCATTCCAGATGTCTCGACTATTGCAAAAGCTATTCAAGAAAGTTTTAAGAATTTAATTAATATTGCGGGGAATCTAGGTTCAGGTCTTTTGAGATTAATATTCGTATTAGCAGTGAGTTTGATGATTTCTATTGAACCAAAACAATATAAAGAAAATGTACTTCTATTAATACCAAAAAATTACCGTAATAAATTTAGAAATATTCTGGAAAAATGCAATATTGCATTAGCAAATTGGACCTTTTCTATGGTCATAAGCTCATTATCGGTAGGTTTATTATCATTAATAGTTTTATCTATATTAGATGTCAAATACGTTGTCTCAAATGCTTTAATAGCCATGGTTCTTAATATAATTCCGAATATAGGTCCAGTTATTAGTGGTATATTTCCAATCTCAATTGCACTACTAGATAATTTTTGGAAACCACTGGCAGTTTTAGGATCATATGTAATCATTCAAAATATTGAAAGCTATATCATAATGCCATCTATAATGAAGAAAAAAGCAAACCTACTTCCTGGTTTGACATTAATATCACAATTTGGATTTACCTTTATTTTTGGTCCACTAGGCTTAATACTATCTCTTCCATTAGCTGTAGTAATACAGGTTTTAATCAAAGAATCATTTAAAGATATTTAAAACTACTTAATTAATTTTTTATATAAATATGGGTATGAAAAAAGTATAAATATAGCTAAGGGATGTTTACCAATAGCAAAATATAGAGAACTAAAAGTAAAATAATCAAATAATATTCTTAGCTCAGTAGAAAGATCTATTAAAACTAAAGAAAATAAAATTATCAAATAGTAATTCAATTTCATAAAATGAGAAGCTTAAGCTCAGTCTTTAAGCAACAAAGATGGAGCCAATAAAATACTTGAATAACTTCCAACAATAATCCCTAATGATAAGGCCAAAGAAAACCAAAACAGCGAGTAAGATCCAAACAAAATTATGCTTAATAAAGGGATAAGGGTTGTAATACTGGTAAAAGTTGTTCTCCTAAATGATTCGTTTACTGATAATTGAATAGTTTCGTTATAGCCATCTTCCTTTGATTTTAAATTCTCGCGAATTCTATCAAAAATAACAACAGTATCATTAACAGAATAACCAGCAATAGTTAACAAGGACACGGCAAATAAACTATTTACCTCGACAGATAATATAATCCCCAACCAGGAAAATATACCGAAAACAATTAATAAATCATGGAATAAAGCTAATAATGCAAATAATGCATATTTTTTATCAAACCTAATAGTTATATATAAAGATATTGCAAATAAAGAAACCAACAATGAAGTAACACAATTGGTAAGTAATCTTTTCCCAAGCTTTGGACCTATTAATCTTGAATCCTTACTCTCATAATTTAGAGGTCCAATAATATTATCAAGATTATTAATTAGATTATTTGATTCTTCGATACTCAAATAAGGTGTTCTTATTGAAATTAATTTATTTTTATTTTGGAATTGTAATTTAATATTATTTATAAAGTTTTTATTACTAGAGATCTCTCTTAAATTTTCTAAAACTGAATCAGGGGAAAGATTAGAACATTCTTCTTCACAAACTCTTTCTATTCTTAGTTCATTTCCTCCAACAAAATCCATCCCTAAATTTATAGGTTTCTTATATGAAGTATTAAAAGTTGAATATAAAATTCCTAAAAGACTTAACAAAATAAGAAAAGTTGAAAAACTAATTATCTTTCTTTTATTTTTTATTAGTTCAAGATTGTATTTCATGGGAAATTAGAAACAAAAAATTTAATTTGAAAAATTATTCTTGGGTAGATAGAGATTTTTTTGTCTTAAAGATTGATATGTTGTAAAAAATCGCAAAATAGTTTTAGAACAATTTAATGCGGTAAACAAGCTTATTAGAACTCCAATACCTAATGTTGCCGCAAAACCTTTAACAAAATTTGTTCCTAATAAAAACAATACAAAACAACTTAGAAGAGTTGTAATATGACCATCAACTATAGATGAATTAGCTCTTTGAAAACCGCTATCAATAGATCTTGTAAGAGTATTGCCGTCATATAATTCTTCTCTTATTCTCTCAAATATTAGAATATTTGCATCAACAGCCATACCAATGCTAAGTATAAGCCCAGATATTCCAGGTAAAGTCAAAGTTACAGGAATTAAAGAATATAGGGCTAAGTTAAAGAAACCATAAAGTACTAGAGATAGAACTGAAACGAAACCTAGAATTCTATAATTAAAAATCATAAATATACCAACAAAAATTAATCCACTAATAGCTGCATAAAGACTTTTTAAAATATTTTTGGATCCTAATAGAGCCCCTATAGTGTTAGTTTCTACTATTTCAATTGGCAATGGTAATGAGCCTCCTTTAAGTTGAACTTCTAATTCTCTAGCATTTTCAGCACTAAAATTACCGCTTATTGTTGCTGATCCACCCGTAATACCAGTACTAGCAAACTGGTTACCAACACTAGCTTCACTTATAGATTCGCCATCAAGAATAATAGCCAATAGTTGATTAGTGCCAGCAATTGACTTTGTAATTTCTGCAAACTTTTCACCTCCTGAATTACTAAAAGTCAATAAAACTTCCCAATTACTATTTGTTTGTTCTTGTCTCCTTCCTGCGTTAATAAGATCCTTACCAGATAAATCTGTTTTAATAAATAAATTTGTAATTTCTTTATCAACATATTTTTTAATTTCAATTAACTTCCCATATAAATCATTACTAGTAGATGAGTAATTTAATTCTTGCTCTATATCTTCAAGATCATCTTGAATAACTTTTAAGAAATTATCATTATTTTGATTTTTTTCTTCAAAAGAATATTGTTCAATTAATTCTTTAATACTCAATCTTAGTAGTTGCAGGGTTTTTAAATCTGTAGATGTTCCTTCTTTTTGGGTTCTAAATTCTAATAAAGCAGTCTTACCTAATACCCTTGAAGCAACTAATGGATTTTGTTCGCCTGGCAATTCTAAAATCAGTTGATCTCCACCGAGGGTTTGTAAATTAGACTCTGAAACTCCTAAATTGTTAACGCGCTTATCTATAACCGAATTAACAGCTTCAAGTTCATCACTTGTTACCTTACCTTCCTCTTTAATAATTTGTAGTGTAAGTTGAGAACCCCCTTGTAAATCCAATCCCAACTGTAAGGGATAATTTATTAATAGATAAACAGATAAAGTAAGTAGAAATATAATAAAGAAAAGCCAACCTTGCCTTCTTTTCATTTTCTATATACTCCCACTAATTAAATGTTCAACTTTTTCAACTATTTGATGTGGTTGGATTATTGTCAAATTCTCAAGATTTCCATTATAGGGAGTTGGAATATCCTGACTAGATAATCTAATTGGTCGGGCATCAAGATCATCAAAACACTCTTCTGTTATCAAGGCAATTAATTCTGCACCAATACCTCCGGTCTTCATACATTCTTCAACAATAATTACTTTATTTGTTTTTCTTATTGATTTTGAGATGGTTTCCATATCAAATGGTTTTAAACTTATTAAATCTATTAACTCAACATCTATTCCTTTTTTTTCTAATTCTTCAACAGCTTTAAGGCAGTGATGTCTCATTCTTGAATAAGTCAATAAAGTAATATCACGCCCTTCTTTTACAACGTCAGCCTGATCTAAAGCGCATGTATAATCACCCTCAGGTAATTCTTCAGACAAATTGTATAGAAGAACATGTTCAAAAAATAGAACTGGATTATCATCTCTTATAGCTGCTTTCATTAAACCTTTAGCATTTGTGGGCGTACTACATGCAACAATCTTTATACCAGGAACTGCATGAAAATATGCTTCAAGTCTTTGACTATGCTCAGCACCAAGTTGCCGACCAACTCCTCCAGGTCCTCGAACTACTGCTGGTATTTTATAATTTCCTCCACTTGTATATCTAAGCATACCCATATTGTTTGATATCTGATTAAATGCTAAAAGCAAAAAACCCATATTCATTCCTTCTACTATTGGTCTTAAGCCAGTCATTGCTGCACCCACAGCCATACCCGTAAAACTATTCTCTGCAATTGGAGTATCTAAGACTCTTAACTCTCCATATTTTTCATATAAATCCTTAGTTACCTTATAAGATCCTCCATATTGACCAACATCTTCCCCCATTACGCAAACATTTACATCATTTGCCATCTCTTCATCAATTGCCTCTTTCAAAGCATTAAATAATAATGTTCCTGCCACAATTAATTACCTAATTAATCACATATATAATCCTACCACTTTGAATAATTCAACCTCCTTCAGCGAAGGTTATGAGTAGTAATATTGATAAAATCATTCCTGGCGACAGCAAAAGGACTAAAAGGCCTAAGTCATGTAAAGACATTCAAAGAAAGTGTTTTCTTAATAATATTGGCAATTCAACTTTTCTTCACTATAAAACTGCGAATAAATACAATAAAAAGTCCTATACCTATAAAAGCAAAAGAGAAAGTTAGCAAAAAAGATAATCCAATTATTAATGTATTAATACTAGAAGAAATATTTTGGACTATTTCAGAAGAATTAGATGGTTTATGTACTGAAAAATAAATTGCAATTTTATTACTTAAAAAATAAAAAAATATAAATAATAAAAAACTTGTTAATGATCCAACAATAAAATTTAAAGGTCCTTTTTCGGGAATATTTTTTTCAATATTCTCATTACTATTATCAGCCACAATAGATTTTTATATAAAAAAAATTTAAATGAATGTTATTCCCTTTTCAAGAAAAGTGCAAACCCATGAATCATAGCCTTTATCTTTAAATAATTGAGAATTTGCAGTTAATTCTTTTTCAGCAGTTTCTATATCTTTAAAGAGTGCAAAGCATGTAGGGCCTGATCCACTCATTGAAAATGTGAGACAATTTTCTAATTTAGAAAGTAAATATAATGCCTGCCTTACAGAATCATTTTCATTTTCAACAACTAACTGCAAATCATTTTTAATAGATAAATGTTGATTATCAAAATTTAAGTTATTTAAACCATTAACTCTTAAATTTTTTCTTATGTTCTCAATCATTTCTCTATCAGTAAGATATTGATCACAAAATCTATTACTATATTTTTTATAAGTTTCAGCAGTTGATACTGATACATTCGGATTTTTTAAAAGAATTGCTCCATATTCAAGGGTTGAATCTAATTTCTCCAAAATTTCGCCTCTTCCAAAACATAATTGAATACCACCATTTATAAAAAAGGGAATATCAGATCCTAAAGTTGATGCTAATGAACATAAAGTTTCTTGATCTAATTTCAAATCCCATAAATTATTAAGACCAATCAATGTTGCTGCTGCATTACTGGATCCACCAGCTAATCCTGCTCCAATTGGGATATTTTTTCTTAAAAATATATTCGCACCGACATCTATATTCGATTTTTTCCTTAATAGGTTTGCCGTTTTAACAATTAAATTATCGTCAGATAGGCTTAAATCATTACAATCAGACTCAAGTTTAATTAAACCTTCATTATTAATTTCAAATTCTAAATAATCAGCAAGATCGATATTTTGCATAATCATTGCTAACTCATGAAATCCATCCTCTCTTTTACCAATAACTTCAAGGTGCAAATTTATTTTGGCAGGAGATTTTATATTAATTTTCTTTTTAGCTAAATCTTGCATATAGTTAAATTTTTATTTTTTAATTTTAATACAATTTTCTGCAAGCTTAATCCATTGGTCAATTGAAATATCTTGTGGTCTTAAATTAAAACAAACTTTTGAAGATTCAGATAATTTATTTATCTCTTCATTTGAAAGTATTGAATTAAGGGTATTTCTAAGCATTTTTCTTCTTGAATTAAATGAAATTCGAAGAAGTTTATCTATATATTTTTCTAGACTAATATCTAATCTTAAATCATTTTTAATTGGTTCGAAAACTACTAAAGAAGAAAAAACTTTTGGAGGCGGACTAAACGATGAAGGCGGCACATCACATATTCTTTTTATTTTTGATAAAAGTTGCATTCTTATACTAAGCGCACCAGCATTGGGACTACCTTCTTTTGACAAAATCCTATCTACAACGTCTTTCTGCATTAAAAATATTATTTTTTCGTAATTATAGTTTCTTATAATGCCTAATCGACCTATGAAAATATCCAATATTGGACCAGTTATATTGTAAGGAATATTTGCAATCACTTTTGTAATCTTCTTATTAATCGAATCTAAATTTACAGAAAGAATATCTCCCTGCTGCAGTGAAAACTTATCATTATTATTGAATTTATCATTTAATAAATTTATTAAATCTTTATCTAATTCAATTGCATGTAATTTTTTAATTTCTGAATCTAATAACTTAGATGTTAAAGCTCCTTTACCAGGACCAATTTCTAAAATAAAGTCATTTTCATTAAGAAAAGCAATTTCTTTAATTTTTTCTAATATTTTTTTATTTACCAACCAGTGTTGTCCAAATCTTTTTTTTTGATGATAGTTTTTAGAATTCATCTAAAAGATAAATAATATGTTTAAATTAAATATGAATTTATTTAATCCTTTATATCATGAGCTTATCAAAAAAAAATTTAGATAAACTCAATAAATTTAAAAAAAAGAAAAATTTAAATAACGAAAGTATAAATATAAATAATCATACAAATATAACTAATAATGATAATTTAATCACCAATCCACTTAATTCAAAAGATCCTAATAAAATTTTTTATTCATTAATTGATAATTCAGAATCTTTAGAAGAGACTTCTAACGTTAATAATTTACTAAGAAAAAGTGAGATTAATCAAATTAATATGAATTCTAAAAAAGATAATTTTTCCAAGAAATTAACAATCGAAGAGGAACTATATGATGAATTTAATTATTTTCTTGATGAATAATTAGTTTTGATATTTACTTATGATTCAGAGTAATAGATTAGCAATTTATGCTATCGGCAAAATAAAGAAACTTTGGATTAGAGATGGAATTAATCAATACAAAAAAAGAATGCCTGAACTTATCATTAATGAGTTAAAGACTTTTAATTTAAATAATCTTAGATCCAATAACAATATTATTATCTGCCTAAGTGAAGAAGGAAAACAGTTTAATTCAGTTGAACTATGTTCCTTACTCTTGAATTTTAAAAATAAAAAAATTAATTTCTTAATCGGTGATACTGATGGAGTTAGTTCAGATATAAAAGAAAAATCAGATCTTGTACTAAGCCTGTCTCCTTTAACTTTTCCTCATGAATTAGCTAGATTAATCCTAATAGAGCAAATTTATAGAGCTATTTCTATATCAAACAACTCCCCTTACCATCGTTCTTAAAAAGATTAGATTCAATCTAAAATTAATCTATAAAAGTTTAATAACTAACTATTTTTTGATTTTTTACTATATAGTACATATATACTATTAAATTTAATCTTGGATTCTCTTGATTCAACTACTAAAACATTTAAAATCCCCTTATTAACTGATTCGGTATCAGCAGGATTTCCTTCTCCTGCAGATGACTATACAGAAGAAAATATTGATTTAAACGAATATTTAATATCTAATCCTTTTAGCACTTTTTTTCTTAGAGTTAAAGGTGACTCAATGATAAATGCAGGAATTAAAGATAAAGATTTAATAATAGTAGACAAGAGCTTAACAGCCAGACCAGGAAATATCATCATTGCAATGATAGACGGAGAATTTACAATAAAAAGATTATCTATAAAAAATAATGAATTATATTTAAAATCAGAAAATCATAATTATCCTGATTTTAGATTTAAAAACCATATTGATGTGCAGATATGGGGGGTTGTTATTTATTCAATACATAGCTATTTATGAGAATTTCAAATATTGATGCAATAGCTCTTATAGATGCTAATAATTTTTACGCGTCATGTGAACAAAATATTAATCCTCATTTGAGAAATAAACCAGTAGTAATTTTATCTAATAATGACGGATGTATCATTGCAAGAAGCCCTGAAGCGCGAGCTTTAAAAATTAAAATGGGAACTCCGTATTTTAAGGTCAAAGAAAGACTAAATAAATTAGATGTAGCAGTCTTAAGCTCAAACTACTCGCTTTATGGGGATATGAGCAGAAGACTAATGAATTTACTGAAAAACCACTGTGAACAGATAGAAATTTATTCCATTGACGAAGCATTCGTCTCGATTTCTAGACCTAATGATGAAAATCTATATCCTTGGGCAAGAAGCATAAGATCATTAATATATCAGAATCTAGGGATTACCATAACAGTAGGAATAGGAGAAAATAAAGTAAGAGCAAAAATTGCTAATAAACTAGCTAAAAATATTGATTATTCAGCTGGAATATTTGATTTAGCTAGAACCGAAAATGAGAATAATTATTTGAAAAGAATTAGTATAGATAAGATATGGGGAGTCGGGAAACAAACCTCTAATTGGTTACAAAGTAAAGGTATTAAAAATGCGAGAGAACTAAGAGATATGGAAGAAAATGAAATCATTAAGAAATTAGGCATCGTAGGGAAAAGACTGCAATTAGAACTGAAAGGCCATAGATGCCTGCCCATAGAAAAAAACAAGAAATCAAAAAAAGAAATTCAGGTAAGCAGGAGTTTCGGCACGCCTATCACAAAATTAGAAGACTTAACTCAAGCACTGGCAACTCACGCAATAAAAGCCTCTGAAAAAATGAGAAGTCAGAATTTACAATCATCTAATATTAGAGTATTTGCTAGAACCAGTAAATATTCAAATCAAAATTATCAAAGAAGTGCTCATAGAAAACTTACAAATGCAACAGATGACACAAACAATATTTTAAAAATAGTAGTTGAATTATCTAAAGAAATTTATAATCCCGACTATAAATTCTCAAAAGCTGGTGTTTTAATGCAGGATTTAACAAATAGCGAATATTTACAGCAATCAGTTATCAATTACAAATCTCAGAAAGTCTTAAAAAAATCAACAAATCTTATGAAAACGATTGATTTATTAAATAAAAGATTTAATAACAATGCAATTACATGGGCCATTACAAAAAATCCACAAAGTTGGAAGATGAATAGGAATTTCTTAAGTCGCTCATCTACAACTGATATAGAACAAATCCCAACTATAGTGGAGCAAACAAAATAGAATGGAATTTATATTATTTTTGAGCAAATTAGATAAAGAGATTCTTAACTTATTAATGAAAGCAAACTACATAGTTGAAGAAAATAAAATTGAATGTCTATTAAACAAAGAAATAAAAGGGATACATAATTTTAAAGAAAATAAAATAATAATATGTACTGAAAATGCAAAAAGGAAAACAAATTTTAGAAATAAGAATCAACAACCAAATAAAGATAACTTCAAAACAGAAAGGGCGATAAGAAAAGCATTAAGACACGAAGCAACTCATGCGATACAAAAATGTAATGGCAATAAAACAATAGGGGATATAAAAAAATTAGAAAGCAAATTGCATCAAAGTAAAAGAAAAGCATTAGAGTTCTCTAGTTCAAATTTTTCTGGGACTTATGCGAAAGAAGTAGAAGCTTATGTTCTTGAAGATAAACCCAAAAAAGTTAAAAACTTGATTAAAAAATACTGCCTATAAATTAAAAATTTTTATATTAACTAGCGAGGAAATTGCCACAACGTTGTTTGTCTAAGAAATTTATATGTTGTCTTTCTAGGTAATATAATTCCTGAAATTTAATGGCATCTGAGTTTAAATCCTTAAAAAGATCATCTATCTCTTTATTTGTATTTGAAGAACCTGAAGAAGGCTTATCAATTAAAATAGATATACAATTTTCTAAAGTTTTTAATCTTTGAGATCCCCAAGATTCTATTAAGTGTCTACATCTTTTTAGAGAATTATATTTCTCAAGAAGTGATAATGTTCCTAGTAAATTGTCCTTAGGATTACTCAGCAATGTTAAAAACAACTCATTTGGATTAATAAAAATATTAATTTTATTTGATGATTCAGGATTATTGAGAGCTAAGTAGTCAGGCAGAAGTGAAATTAAGTTAATAGAAGAAAAATCTTTTTGAAGATTTTGACTATTTGATTGTTTTAAATCATTTAAATAATTTAAACCTAAATTATTTTGTTCAATTTTTGAAATTGCTTCCCATAGACTTTGGATATAACTAGTATTAAAAACATTAATTTCTCTTTTGATAAATTCATCACGAATAAATAGCCTAAGATCTGGACAATGTAAATAATAAAAAATTATTTCCGATTCATTTTTCTCCCGTCGGGAAATTTCATTTGGTTGTTCAAATTTTTTTGATCTACCATGCCAACGAAATCCCTTTACTTGATTTCTTAAATCTTGTTCAAACTGTATTGCTAACCTAGCTTGTCCCTTACTTAATTGTTCAGAAACTTTCTGTAAATAATGAGTTCTGGTTGATGATTGAGGTAATTTACTCAACAATTTTACCAATGAAGAAATAACACTTTGGAAAATTTCAGACTTAGTTAAATCTTGATCTTTAAAGATCTGAGCAATCTCCCAATCAATCCAAAAGGATGAATTATCAATTAAATTAAAATAATCTTCAGGTGTATGACTATTCAAATATTCGTCAGGATCCTTAAAATGACTTAGTTGAAGTATCTTAAGATTAATTTGATCATGAAGTGATAGGGTCTCAACTTCTTTAATTACTCTTTTTGTAGCTAAAATTCCTGCATTATCAGAATCAAAATTCAAAATTATATTTTTATTATCTGTACATCTACATAGTTGAGAAATTTGATACTTATTTAATGCGGTACCGAGAGAAGCCACAGAATTAGTTATACCCTTTGAATGAAGAGAAATAACATCAAAGTAGCCTTCAACAATAATAGCTTTATCTCTTTTTCTAATATCACTAGAAGCTTTTTCGAAGGCAAACAACATTTTTCCCTTTTCAAATATCTCTGATTCAGGAGAATTAAGATATTTAGGTTCCTGACCATCAAGAGATCTTCCTCCAAAGGCAACTACTCTTCCCTGCATATCATGTATTGGAACAATTAATCTATTTCTAAAACGATCATAAATCTTGTCAGAATTATCTTTAGAAATTGCGAGGCCTGAAGCTAATATTAAATTAATGGGAAATTTTTCTACCTTGGAAAGATAATTAAATAAATCATTCCATGAATTTGGGGCAAAACCTAATTCAAAGTTATCAATAATCCTGTTGCTCAAGTTTCTCTTAGATGTTAAATATTTCATGGCTTCAAGACCAAGAGAATTATTTAATTGAGACTTAAACCAATTTTTAGTGACTCTTAATATTTTATAAAGCTCTTCCTTTCTAGATAGTTGTTTTTTATAAGCTTCTACTTGGGGCCCCTCAAGATTTTCAACATTAATATTATTTTTTTTAGCGAGTGAAAGTACAACATCTGAAAAATTTGCACGAGTAAATTCCATTAAAAATTTAATAGAGTTTCCACCTGCACCACAAGAAAAACAGTAATAGAATTGTTTAGTTGGTGATACTGTCATAGATGGCTTAGTATCATCATGAAAAGGACAAATCCCAACAAATTCCTTGCCTTTCTTCTTAAGAACAATATGTTCAGATATAACGTCAACGATATCTGCTTTTTCCTTAACCTCTTGAATAGTTCTTGGGTGTATAGAATGAACCATTGAGATTTTTATCAAAAACAAATAATGATTTATTCGTTATAGGTCAAAATCAAATAAGAATCTACTTAATTTCACAATAAAACTATTTTTTAAATGATAAATATCGCAGAATTAGAAAAAAAATTTAATTCATTGAATAAGTTTAATTTGGTATTTGCTTCATTCTTCTTTAGTTTGATGACTTTATGCGTAAAAAATATTGATAAAAGGATACCTATTTATGAATTAGTTTTATTCAGATCATTGTTAAGTTTAATTATTACATTATTCATAATTAATCTAAAAAATATAAATCCTTGGGGCAACAATAGACCATTACTTATCTTAAGAGGTGTTTTAGGAACTTTAGCTTTAGTTTGCATTTTTTATGCGATAAGAAATATGCCCCTTAGTATATCTACTGTCATTCAGTACACATACCCTATCTTTATATCTATATTCGCTGGCATATTTATAGACGAAAAAATAACTCGGAATATAATTTTTGCTTTAATTATTGGCTGGATTGGAATATTAGTAATATTAAATCCAAGTCAATTATCAAATATAAACGTTCAAATTGAAAATGTTTCGATTTCGATCGCATTTCTTGGGGCAATCTGCACTGCATTGGCTTACGTTACTGTTAAGAAACTTTCATTTACTGAAGATGTTTATGTAATTATTGAATATTTTCCACTTGTTTCTTTTATAGCTTTATTGCCAATTGTATTAATGAACTGGGTTACCCCAAATTGGAATGAATTAGTTTGGATAATTGGCATTGGCTTATTTACTCAATTAGGTCAGATATTCTTAACTGTAGGATTAAAAAATTTACCTGCTTCTGAAGCTTCATCAATTAACTATTTGCAAGTTTTATTCGGGTCATTTTGGGGGATTTTATTTTTTAGTGAAATAATAAATATAAATTTTTTATTAGGCGCTTCACTAGTATTATTAGGAACTATTATATCTACTACCAAAATAATCAAAAGGACATAGAATATAATTATAAAAAAAAAAAAAGTGAAATTTTTCTATTTAGCTTTATTATTTAGTTTTTCTCCTATTGTTCAAGTTAATGCAACGACCCCAAAGTCAGTAACTTGCACAAGAACTGAATACAGAGAGGAATACATTCCTGGAACCAAATCAAATCCAGGATACGTGAAAAGTTATGAAGTGGACGTTGTAATACCTTGTGGAGGTCAAACTACAGCTGAAAAAATAGATGATAATGACTGCAGTGAAGGTTCTGTTATAGGAGGACTTCTTGGTGCTGGGATAGCACTATCTTCCTCTAGAGGAAAAGATAGATTTTGGGCAGTACCTGCTGGCGGAACGGCGGGAGCACTAATTGGTTGTCAGGTGGATGGTGGTTAATTGATTAGTTGGATAAATGGAGAATTGGTTGAGTCATGGCAAACCAATCAAAAATCTTTTGTTTTAATAAATTGTCAAGGATTAGGATACGAAATACAAATACTAGAATCATTTTTTCTAAAATTAAAAACAAATCAGATATCTAATAAAAAAATTACTCTTTGGTTAAAACATATTAAAAAAGAAGATTCAGATTTATTATTTGGCTTTACATCAAAGGAACAAAAGAATTTCTTCATTGAAATTTTAAGTATCCGAGGTGTTGGATCTCAAATCGGTATGGGGATATTAAATAAATTCTCTATCGGTGAAGTTTTAAATGCAATAAAGACACAAAACAAAAAACTAATTTGTTCCGTCCCTGGTATAGGTCAAAAAATGAGTGATCGGTTAATTTTAGAATTAAAAAATAAATTTAAAAGTGAAATACAATTTGAAGAAGAAAGAGCAAAAGATGAATTTGAGATTAAGGATCCAGAAATTAATAAAATGATCGAAGATCTTCAGTTAACTCTTCAATCATTAAATTACAAAAATAAAGAAATCAAGAATATTTTGCCAATTATTATCAATGAAGTAGATTTCCTTGCAAGAAAAGAAAATAATTTATCATTTGAAAATTTATTGAAATTAGCTATGAATTATCTAGATAAGGAAAGTAGTAATATAGCTAGTTGACGTAGTATCATAGAGTAAAAGAAAAAATTTATGTCATTAGATACAGCTGAAAAACAGAAGCTGATTGAGAGTCATCAAGTACATCCAACTGATACAGGTTCAGCCGAAGTTCAAGTAGCACTGCTTTCAAAAAGAATATCGAAATTAAGTGACCACCTCCAAGGAAACATTCATGATTTCGCTTCAAGGCAAGGATTATTAAAAATGATCGGTAAAAGGAAAAGATTACTTTCTTTCATAAAAGACAAAAACGTTGAGAGATATCAAGAGCTAGTAAAGAAAATTGGAATCAGAGGATGATTTCAATTAATGAAAAAAAAGCAATCTAAAAAAAAGACACAATTTAAAAAGAAAAAAAATTATTCTGAGAAAACTGCGTTTGCTAATCTAGAAAAATCATCAAGTACTGCAACTACCTCAAAAAGATCATCAACTGGGATACCAAAATATGTTGCTGATAGAATGGCAAGAAGAATATTTTTTACAGCAGGAATTCCCACAATATTAGGGATGTCTGTTTTTGTAGTTAGCTACATTATAGTAACGAGAAATATTGCTGAAATTCCTCCTTCATCAACAATTGCAATTTCAGCATTGTTTTTTTTGTTAGGTCTAGCAGGATTGAGTTTTGGAATATTATCAGCTAGTTGGGATAAAGAACCTGGATCTTTTTTTGGTATTGAAAATATTCCAATGAACATAAAACGCGCAAAAGCAGCGTTCAAACCTGCAACACAAAATTTCGAGGATAAAAGTTAATCTAGGAAACTAAAGATTTCAAATTAACTTGGAATGATTTATCTTCTAATAATTTGCATGCTCCTTGAATATCTCCAACACAGAATTGCTCACCAAATTTAACGTAGGTAACACTATTTTTATTTCTTACTGCAGCTAAAACTGGAATCTTGATTCCACATCTACCTTTATCTGGTTTAAATTTAGTTAAACAGTCTCTCAAAGTGTTTTGTATTCTTATATCTGATGCTTGAGAACTTTCAAGATTAATAATAAGCAATTTAAGATTATCTATTTCTCTACAATCATCAATTATTAATTGAGTCTTATCACTTTTTTTATCTATAGATCCCCATACCAATAATCTAGTGTCAGTCAAAAGAAATTCTGATAATCTGACATAGGTTTTTGGAAAAACTATTGCTTCGCAACTTCCAGAAAGATCTTCAAGCTGAACTATAGCCATCCTATCTCCTTTTCTTGTTGTAATTTGCTTCAATTCAGGGATCATCCCTACTAAAGATACTTTGGTTCTATCTTTTGTTTCTTCTAACTGAGAAATGCTTATAGGTGATACAAGTTTTGCTGGCTTAGTTAAATGCTTAAGAGGATGATCAGATAAATAAAAGCCTAATAGCTGTTTTTCTAACTTTAACTTCTCAATAAGTGAATAATCATCAACCTTAGCTAATTGTGAATCTGAAAAAGCAACATTAGAAAATTCTTCTTTAGCGTCAAATAGATTTCCTTGGCCCAATAATCTATCACGATTTCTTGAAGAGGCCCATTCAATAACATGTTCAAGATCTGACAATAACTGAGCTCTATTATTATCATTTGAAAACTCATCTAATGCTCCACAATGAATTAGAGATTCAAGACTTCTCTTGTTAAGAACATTAGAAGGTAAACGGTCGCACAAATCTGATAATGAATTAAAGGTTCCAAAACTATTTCGGTTTTCAATTATATTTCTTATTGCAGAATCTCCTAAATTCTTAATTGCAGATAACCCAAATAAAATCCGATTATTCTTAATAGTGAAATCAACACCAGAAAAATTAATGCTCGGTGAAATAACCTCTATTCCCATGGAATAACAATTAGAAATATATCTTTGCATCTTATCGCTAGAGCCAGAATTAACGCTTAAAAGGGCTGCCATATATGCAACAGGAAAATGGGCTTTCAAAAATGCAGTTTGATAAGTTACAGCACCATAAGCAGTTGAGTGGCTTTTGTTAAAACAATATTCTGCGAATAAAACCATTTGATCAAAAAGATCATTAGCTAATTTTTCATTTACACCTTTCTTCATGGAACCGTCTACAAAAATATTCCTATGCTTTACCATTTCAGAAACTTTCTTTTTCCCCATTGCTCTTCGAAGTAAATCAGCCTCACCCAGAGAATAACCGGCTAGGTCTTGAGCAATTTTCATGATTTGTTCTTGGTAAACCATAATTCCATAGGTTTCAGTGAGGATTGATTTAATAAAAGGATGAGGGAAATCAACCTTTTCGTTCCCATTTTTTCTATTTATGAATTTAGGTATAAGGCCTGCATCAAGAGGACCAGGTCTATAAAGAGCCAATATGGACGAAATATCCTCTAGAGAACTAGGTTTGAAATCCCTAACGACCTGTTTCATACCGGAAGATTCAAGTTGAAAAATACCTTCAAGATCTCCTCTCCCGATAAGATCAAAGGTTTTACCATCATTTTTTGGTAACTCATCAATATTTATTTTCCTTCCAGTAGATTGATTAATTAGAGAAACTGTTTTTTCAATCATTGTCAGATTTTTAAGACCCAAGAAATCCATTTTCAATAATCCAAGTGATTCGATATCGTCCATAGAATATTGGGTTATTATTTGCCCTTCATTATTTCTTTGAAGAGGTACAAGTTCGTCAAGAGGATCTGATGCGATAACAACTCCAGCAGCATGGACTCCATATGTTTTATTAGTCCCTTCAATTCTCAAAGCCAAATCAACCCATTTTTTCACCCTATTATCATTAATATATTTTTCTCTAAACTCTTGGCTAGGAGTATTCTTGTCTATCATTTCATTTAATTTATACGGTTTCCCTCTTACAACCGGTATTAACTTAGCCAATTTATCCGCCTCTCCATATGGTATGTCAAGAACCCTTGCAACATCTTTTAAAACCGCCTTGGAGGTCATCTTATTGAAAGTAATTATTTGGGCAACTTTATCCTCTCCATAACGATTAGTAACATAATCTATAACTTCATTTCTCCTATCAATACAAAAGTCGGTATCAATATCTGGCATTGACTTTCTTGCTGGATTTAAAAATCTCTCAAACAACAATCCATGCTCAACAGGATCTATATTTGTAATTTGAAGAGCATAAGCTACTAATGAGCCTGCCGCAGAACCTCTACCTGGTCCTACAGGGATAGAGTTGTCTCTAGCAAATTTGATGTAGTCCCAAACAACCAAAAAATAATCTGGGAAGCCCATATCTTTAATAATTTTTAATTCGGAAGATAGTCTTTTTTTATAGTTCTCATCAACTTCTGTAAGATCATTTTTTTTAAGTCTTTTTAAAAGGCCTTTATTAGATAATTGTGTAAGGAAAGAAAATGAATCTGTATCTTCGTTAAGAGGGAATTTTGGCATTCTATAATTACCAAACAAATCAAATTCTTCAACTTTTTGAGAAATTTCTACTGTATTGTTAACTGCCTCAATAATTGATTCATCATCAATATGATCTTTGAAAAGTTCAAGCATTTCACTTTCACTTTTAATATATTCTGTACCGGTATATCTCAATCTTTTTTCATCACTTATTAGTTTTCCTGTTAATACACAAAGCAAGGCGTCATGTGCTTCAACATCCATACTTGATAGGTAGTGTGCGTCGTTGGTCGCGATGACTTTTATTTGATGCTTCTTACCAATTTTTATTAATTCAACGTTAACAATTCTATCCTCAATAGAGCCGTGATCTTGTATTTCTAGATAAAAGTCATCTGCAAATAATTTTTTATACCAAATAGCTATATCTTCTGCGACGTCTAATCTACCTTTTAAAATAGCCTGAGGTATCTCTCCACCAAGACAAGCTGTAGAAACTATCAAACCATCACTATATTTGCTTAAAAGAGATTTATCAATACATGGTCTAGAAAAAATGCCTCGACCTCTCATCCCATTTAGGTGACTAATTGTTGTTAACTTTACAAGATTCTTATATCCAGTATGATTTTTTGCTAACACCACCAAATGATATCTTTTTTCTTTTTTTGGTTGAGGATCATCAATAGAACCATTAATCACATACATTTCATTACCAATAATTGGTTTTATACCTTTCTCTTTACACTTTTTGACCAAATCAAGAACACCATACATAACTCCATGATCAGTAAGAGCTATCGATTCCATACCAAGATCACAAGCTCTATCAACAATTTTTGAAATTTGACTGGCACCATCAAGCAAACTGTAGTCACTATGATTATGAAGCGGAACGAAAGTCATATTCAAATAATTTATATATACAAGATAGAGAAAATTTCTAAAAGATCTATACTTTGTGATTACAAATTAATTATTAATACAAATTTAAAATAAAGGTCTATTCTTAATTACCTCAGCATCAATTTCAAAGATATTTGCGGCATTCAATATTCTATCTTCTTCTAATACATTGCCTATTAATTGCATTCCTATAGGCAATCCTTTATTATCAAAACCACAAGGGATACTGATTGCTGGGAGGCCTGCTAAATTAGCAGGAACAGTTAATAGATCAGACAAATACATTGAAAGTGGATCATTTACAAAATCTCCCTTTAAAAAAGCAGTGGTTGGGCAAGTTGGAGTTAATAAAACATCTACTTTCTTAAAAGCATAATCAAAATCTTTTCTTATAAGTGTCCTAACTTTTTGTGCCTTCTTGTAGTAGGCATCACTGTATCCAGCTGACAAAGCATAAGTACCTATCAAAATTCTTCTTTGCACCTCATCTCCAAAACCTTCAGCTCTACTTTTTGAAGTCATGTCTATAAGATTTGAACCTTCATTCGATCTGTAGCCATATTTAACTCCATCATATCTAGCTAAATTTGCCGAGGCTTCAGATGGTGCAATGACATAATATGTCGCAATTCCATCGTTAAATCTAGGACATTCAATTTCGATAATTTCAGCCCCTAAAGCTTGGAATCTATCAACTCCAGAAAGAACAGATTCCTTAACTTCGGGATTAAGTCCTGGGTGTTCAAAACATTCTTTAATGATTCCAATTTTTAAACCCTTTATAGATTTATTTAAGTCAGTCAAATAATTTGGTACTGGCTTGTCAAGACACGTCGAGTCAAAGGGGTCCTTACCAGATATTGAATAAAGAATTTCGGCAGCATCTGAGACGGTATTAGTAATTGGGCCAATTTGATCAAGAGAGCTAGCAAATGCTACAAGTCCCCATCTACTAACTCTGCCATAAGTAGGTTTAAGACCTACGACTCCACAAAAAGAAGCTGGTTGCCTTATTGATCCTCCTGTATCAGAACCTATAGCCGCAGCACAAAATCCAGCGGCAACTGAAGCAGCACTTCCGCCTGAGCTGCCTCCTGGCACTCTATTAATATCCCAAGGATTTGAAGTGACTCCAAATACAGAAGTTTCCGTTGAACTACCCATTGCAAATTCGTCTAAATTTGTTTTTCCTAAACAAATTCCCCCTGAAGACCATAATTTACTCGAAGCAGTGGATTCATAAGGCGAAACAAAGCTTTTGAGCATTTTACTTGCACAAGTAGTTGCAACTCCTTTGGTGCAAATATTATCCTTTATTGCTATTGGGATCCCTGCGAGAGGAGGCAGTTTTTCTTTATTTTTAATTAATCTATCAATGTTCTCTGCTTGCTCAATAGCATTATCTTTTGTAATACAAATATATGAGTTAATTTCAGGATCTTTTTGATTGATTTTTGCAAAGATATCATTAACTAATTCCTTAACAGAAACATTATTACTGGTAATTTCTTTTCTTAAAGAATTAAAATTCATATCTTATTTATTTCTTAAAATCAAAGTTATCAGACAGTTAATGGTTCTTCTTTTTTGCAACGTACTAAACTGTGTTTAATATTTTTAGCCCCTTCATCAGAAAGATCTTTTATAAAAGAAGACATATTTTCTTTTAAACTACGTTTAGTAATAAATGGTCCGAACCAGTAGGTACTACTAGGTTGATCTGTCTCAATTTTAGCCCACCAAGCTAAACCGAGTTTGTTTCCAAAATTTCTAATCAATTTTATTGGCCTGTAAGACCATCAATTCTTGTTAAATTCTATACAATTTTGTAGTGAAAATTCAATAAATTTTTATTAATCATATAAATATATTGAAACAACAACATTTTAGTGGTCTAACAAAACAGTAATTAAAAACAATAAAATTATTTAGCTGTAAACTGAAATAAGGATATGGCGGCCGCCACAGAGGCATTTAAGCTTGAAGTCTTACCTTTAAGAGAAATACTTAACATAAAATCGCATTTTTTTTGAGTAAGCAAAGAAATACCTTTATCTTCAGAGCCAACTACAACTACCAAAGGGGCTTTTTCTTGAAAATTTGAGATTGATATTTGACCATCACCAGATAACCCAACAACGAGAAAACCATTTTTCTTAAGTTCCTCAAGTGCTCTATTTAAGTTAACAACTCTGCTTACATGAAGGTGTTCTAAGGCTCCTGCAGCAACCTTGGCGACTGTTCCTGTCAATCCTGCAGACCTTCTCTGAGGAATAATTACACCCTTGCAATTAAATGCTTCCGCTGATCTTATAATCGCACCAACATTATGAGGATCAGTTATACCGTCTAATGCGACTATTATAGGATTTGGACAATTGTGCTTAGAAAAATCGATTAATTGTTCTAGTGATATAGTTTTAGAGAATGCTAACTGCAATGCGACACCTTGATGTGAAGCACCATATGTCAATTGCGAAAGCCTATTCCAAGAAACCTCTTCAATGAGAACTCCTTTTGATTTAAGATCCTTAAGCAAGATATAAAATTTATCTGAAGAAAAAATTTCCGAAGTACACCAAATCCTATTAATCGCTCTACCACTACTAAGAGCTTCATAAACCGAATGTTTACCCCATATCCAATCATCAAAATTTCTCTTATTGGTAAACTTTTGATCCATATCAGAATTTTTATTAGGAAATTCTGTTTTAGATTTAAATCTTGGATTTCTTCTTTTTGAAGACGAATAAGTATTATTTTCATCATTTTTTTTTAAATTATCAACTTTCTTATTTTTAGCAGGATTATTCAAAAATCTATCATTTTCTTCTGCACGATTAGTATTTTTTGGATGATAACCAAAATCTGAATTTTTTTTGTACTCTTTATGATTTTTTTTGCGAAATTTATTTGAGGAGTTTTTCATAGATTCAATTCATTTTTAATTCTAAATATTCAAAAAGTATTGATAATCTTTGAGGATCTTTTAAAAATAACCAACCAACAAGAGTTTCAAAACCAGTTGCTCTAGAGTAGATGGTTGGGTCCGAAGATTTTGGATATCTCTTTGTTTTATTTCTAGCACGCCTAATTAGATCCATTTCATATGAATTTAATAAATGTTCAATTTGACTTAATGATTTTGACTGGGATTTTGCTTTTACTTCGTTTACTACAGATAAATGGAGGTCTTTAGATTTTAAAGGGAAATGAACATGCCTTAGTCTTTGGTGGAGCTCCCATACCGAATCTCCCAGCCAAGCAAGTTGAATAACACCTATATCCTCGGGAGATCCATGTGGAACCAAGTTTTGAATCCAATAATTCAATTCTTTAAATAATCTAATGCATCTTCAAGGCTTGATTTCAAGTTAAGAAAATCCCCTAAACGAACAAGTTTAATAGTTTGGGCCACTCTCGAATTACCCACGACAGAGAACCCAAGTTTCGATTTTTTGCATTCTTTTGCAGTTTGAACAAGTGCTCCAAGACCCGAGGAATCTAAAAAATCTATTTTTGTAAGATCGATAACGAATGGGAAGTCATTTTTTAAATTATTAGTAACAAAAGCCTTAAATTGTTTTTCTGAGAAAGCATCAAGTTGGCCTTTAAAAGTAAAAACCATAATGTTTGTGTTAACCTCAAGGTTTGCTCTTAAAGAAACGGTTAACTTCTGGAAATCTTCTATGATCTCATACCTCCAAAAATTAATATATCAAATGTAATTATCAAATCAAAAGAAAACAATATGTCAACATCTTTCTAACATTAGAGAAACAAATTTTTTAAATAAATAATCTGAATCATGTGGGCCAGGTCCTGATTCTGGATGATATTGCACACTAAATATTGGCTTATCATAAACTTCTAGGCCAGCCACAGTATTATCGTTAAGGTTATAATGGGTGATTCTAACTATGTCCTTTGAGAGTGAATTGGGATCAATAGCAAAGCCATGATTTTGACTAGTTATCTCAATTTTATTATTTTCACCACAAGGATGATTTAAACCACGATGTCCAAAAGGTAATTTATAAGTTGAACCTCCTAAGGCTAATCCAAAAATTTGGTGGCCAAGGCAAATACCAAACATAGGTATTTCACCATATTCAATGAGTGATTTCGCTAAATCTATACCTTCAGAAACAGAAGAAGGATCGCCTGGACCATTTGAGAAGAATATCCCATCCGGCTTGTTAGAGAGAACATCATTTAGAGAAGTTCGAGAAGGTAAAACCAAAACTTCACAACCATGGGATACAAGTCTATTTAGAATTGAATTTTTAATTCCAAAATCAATTGCTACTATTTTTAACTTTTTAGAAGATTCATCATATCTTTTTCTTAAATCAAAAATTGTTTGCGTATGACTTTTCCATAAATATTGTTGATTTGTTGAAACAACTTTTGATAAATTTAATCCCTCCATATTTGGTGTATCACAAATTATCTTTAAACAACTTTCATCAGTTTTATCTAGAGAGGTAATAACTCCATTCATCGCACCACTAGATCTTAAAATTTTAACAAGAGCCCTTGTATCAATTCCATATAGACCTATTATATTTTTCTCAACTAACCATTGATTAAAATTCTTTTTAGATCTCCAATTGCTGCTATTAGATGAAAAATTTCTAACAATTATACCTTTAACGTTAATATTAGATTCTGAATCTTCAAAATTAATACCAGTATTTCCAATCTCTGGATAAGTGAATGTTAATATTTGTCCATAATAACTTGGATCAGTAATAACTTCCTGATATCCGGTCATTCCCGTATTAAAAACTATTTCACCAATAGCTGTACCAGAAGCACCAAAAAAGAATCCTGGGAATACAATTCCATTACTTAAAACCAATTTCGCGTTTTTCTTATATGAATTAATCATCAATTTGAAATTAATTAATTTGTATGGAAATAATTTTTTAAAAGTAAAAACTTTTTCCAAGGATCTCCTTGATTAATCGAAAATAATGCTTTTTTAAATCCTTCATTTATATCATCCTCAATGCCCGCGGCCCAAAGCACTAAAGCAGAGTTCAAGGCAACTACATTAATATGAGATTCTTGTCCAGAACCATTTAAGACAGACTTTAATATTTCCTCGTTAGAATCAAAATCAGAAACTACAAGCTTTTCGTTAGATATATTTTCATGGTTAAAGTCTGAAATATTTATTTCTGAAAACCGTAATTCACCATTATCCACAAATACTAATTTATTTTCTCCCTGAAGCGAAGCTTCATCAAGGCCACCAGACCCATGAACAACAATTGCTCTATTCATACCCATTTTCAAGAGCGCGCTTCCCATAGGTTTCAAAAGATCCTCAGAAGCAACACCCAAAACTTGTGCATTGGGTCTTAAAGGATTTACCAATGGTCCAAGTTGATTAAATACTGTCCTAATTCCAAGGGTCTTTCTTAATGGAGCAAGTTTTATTAAAGATTTATGCCAGACAGGTGCGAACAAAAAAGTTATTCCAATTTCACTAACGGCATTGATTACTTTTTCTAATGAACAATTTAAATTCAAACCAAGATTTAACAAAACATCAGCAGAGCCAACTTTTCCACTAGCACTTTTATTTCCATGTTTTGCAATTTTTACCCCACAAGATGCAGCTACAAAAGCAACTGCAGTTGAAATATTGAATGTATTAGCTCCATCACCCCCGGTACCACAAGTATCTACCAAATACAAATTTGGTCTTGCTACCGGCAATTCGCAAACATTTAAGAGTTCCTCAGCCATAGAACATAGTTCGACGCCTGTAGAACTCTTTGCTCTCAAAGCACTCAAAAAAGCTCCTGTTTCAACATCTGAAATTTCATCATTAAGCCATCTATGCATTAAGGATTTAGAAGTTAACTCATCAAGGTCCCTTCCCTCCAACAAATTATTTAGGATTTCAGCGTTTGATAGATTAGAAGACATTTATTTATGGAAGAAAAATTATGCAGATAAAGTTTAATTAGAGGTATCAAAACCTGAGCCAACTAAATCTTTATTTGTATTAGAAGGCCTGAAGCTTTTTGACCAAATGTTTTTTGTTTTTGAAAACAGTTCATTTTTAGTGATCTTCCAAAAATTTAAAATTTTTTCAATATCGTTTTTAATTTCAATTTCTCCTGGGAAATTAGTATAACGATTTATTAATCTAGCTAAATTTATATAGTCAAGTTCTTCTGGCGTTTTTTTAGTGATAAGGGAATCTATAATGTTCTTGTCTGTTTCATGTAATGGATGAGTTTGCTCGTTACTCATAAATAAATACTGAATCATTTATAAAATTAGCTCACATATTCAAAAATGAAACATTATCTTAATCATATCGGCAAAATAAAATGAAAAATTTAAAGATAAAAGTTATATCTAAATACCTAAGACCTTACAAAAAAGAATTTTTATATGGAGCTTTAGCTCTCTTATTAGTAAATATACTTAGTGTTGTAATACCCTTAGAAGTAAAAAATATAATTGACCAATTACAAAATGGGTTTTCTTCGGATTTTGTTATTTCTAAATCTTTATGGTTGATATTTTTAGCAACATGTATGGGCTTAATAAGATTATTTTCAAGACAAATTGTCTTTGGTATAGGTAGAAAAGTAGAAGTAAATCTTCGTCAAAAACTTTTTGATCATTTACTTATTCAAGATCCAGAATGGATTCAAAAAAAAGGTAGTGGAGACATTATTAGTAGAGCTACAAGCGATGTTGAAAACATAAGAAGACTTTTAGGTTTTACAGTTTTAAGCTTGTGCAACATTGTCTTAGCTTATTCATTCACTATTCCTTCAATGTTTTCGATTAATAAAACATTAACAATATCAGCTTTAATGATATTTCCAGCAATCCTGGGGATTGTAAGTCTATTTGGAGGAAAAATGGTTAAACAAAGAAAAGCTCAACAAGAATCTTTATCAAAACTTAGTGATCTAATACAAGAAGATCTATCTGGTATAAGCGCCATTAAAATTTATGCTCAAGAGAATGCTGAGAGAAAAGAATTTAATATATATAATAATGACTATAGAAATTCAGCGATAAAACTTGCAAGAACAGCGAGTACCTTATTCCCTTTGTTACAAGGTATTTCCTCAATTTCACTATTGATTTTATTATCTTTAGGAACTTTTCAATTAGAGAGTGGATTTATTTCAATAGGTGGTTTAGTAGCTTTAATTCTTTACGTAGAAAGACTTGTCTTCCCTACAGCTCTATTAGGCTTTACTTTAAATACTTTTCAACTTGGTCAAGTAAGTCTAGATCGTGTGGAAGAAATCTTTCAGAACAACCCAAATATTGTAGATAGAGCAGAAACTAAATTTTTAAAAAGAAAGGTTAAAGGTTTATTAGAAGCAAAAAATTTAACTATAAAGTATCCAGGATCAAAATTTAACTCTTTGAATAGTCTCAATTTTAAAATTTATCCTGGAGAACTAATTGCAATTGTTGGCCCAGTAGGTTGTGGCAAGACGACACTAGCAAAGTCTCTAGGACGGACTATTGAAATTCCAGACAATCAATTATTTTTAGATGAAATTGATGTAAAAACTTTAAAATTAAGCGATCTTAGAAAAAATATTTCAATCGTTCCCCAAGAAGCATTCTTATTTACTTCTACAATCACAGAAAATCTAAGATTTGGTGAACCCAAAGCTTCTGAATATTTAGTCAAAGAAAGCGCTACAAAAGCTGGATTAATCGATGATATCAATAGTTTTCCACAAAGGTTTAAAACTATTGTTGGTGAAAGAGGTATTACATTAAGTGGTGGACAAAGGCAAAGAACAGCACTAGGAAGAGCACTACTTGTTAATTCACCTATTGTTGTTCTTGATGATGCTTTAGCAAGCGTTGATAATAAAACAGCCGCAAGAATAATAGATGAAATGAGTAATAGAAGTAATAAAACAATTATAATGATTAGTCACCAACTTTCTGTTGCAGCTACCTGTGATAGGGTTTTAGTAATGGATAAAGGAGAAATAGTACAAGAGGGGGCTCATAAAGATTTAGTCAAAGTGAATGGGCTATATAAACAACTTTGGGAAAGAGAACTGGCTACAAGAATTGTTAAGAGCTAAAATTAATTTTTTTACTTATGATAAATAAATTTAAATTATGTTTAAATTCTTAAAAAACATTATGAAAAATGTCGACGTAAATTTAACTAATGATGCTTATTCATTACATAGAATATTAAAAACTGATATCAAAAAATTTCCTAGTGTAGAAGAAGATGAAATAATTTTTGGATGTGGTTGTTTCTGGGGAGCGGAAAAATGTTTCTGGAAACTTCCTGGAGTTGTCACAACTTCTGTAGGTTATGCTGGAGGTGAAAAAAACAATCCAACTTATTATGAGGTATGTTCCGGCTTAACTGGTCATTCAGAAGTTGTAAGAGTTATATGGGATAAAAGGGAAGTAGATGTAAGTGATTTATTAAAAATGTTTTGGGAATGTCATGACCCTACTCAAAAAAACAGGCAAGGTAATGATATGGGAACTCAATATAGATCAGCAATATATTACAAAAATGAAAATAATATTAAAACCATATTAGCCAGTAAGGAAGAATATCAAACGGAACTAAGCAAAAAAAATTTTGGCAAAATTGAAACGGAAATAAAAATGATTGATTCATATTTTTATGCGGAAGATTACCATCAACAATATCTTGCCTCAGCTGGAAGCAGGCAGTATTGTTCCGCTTCACCTACAAAAGTTAAGTTAGGAGCTTTTACTGGAAGCAACTATAAATTAGAAGACCATATATGGGAAAACTTTAATTGGGAAGTTGACAAGTGTGTATTGAGATCTGATAACAATCCTATAAAGAATAACATTTAAATCAATCTAATCTTTATAGTAAAGACACGGGGCGTAGCGCAGTTTGGTAGCGCACCACTTTGGGGTAGTGGGGGTCGTGGGTTCAAATCCCGCCGTTCCGATTACTTATCGTCTTCATTTATTAGTGATTTGTATAGTTTATATGAACTTATACCTACTGCTATGAATGTAAAAGAAGAAAAAAAAGCTAAAACCAAAATAGTAAGATTTGAAACTTCCACTTCACCTAATTGGAAAGATAGAAAATTGTTCATTAAGATAGAATTTTTTAAAACCTTAACACAATTCCAAAAAATTTTTTTTTCATCAAATTATAAATTCAAAAGAATTACGACACCAAAAATTACACGATAGATAATAAATATTTTCAACCCATTTGAAGAAAAATACTTTAATAAGAAATCTATCGCTAATAAAGAGGACAAAAATGTCGTAATAAGACCAACAAAAAGGGGAGGGAATCCTAATAAAAAAAAATCATTAAATGAAGAAATAAACTCAACAATCGCAGCGAGAGAAATAGCTGGCATCCCTAAAAGAAAAGAAAATTTCGCAGCATCGCCTCTTTCCCATCCTGATATTAAAGCGCTAGAAATAGTGACCCCAGATCTTGAAACACCTGGAAAAATTGCAAATGCTTGAAAGAAACCTATCAAAAAACTATTTGAATAATTATGGTTTTTAATATTAATAGAACCTTTTTTCGAAATATCTGCCAAGTACATAAAAAAAGCCATTAAAAATGAGACCAATGCTATTGATAAATTTGAACGTAGAACGTTTTCAAAAAAAGAAGGGATAAATATTTTTATACTCCCACCAAGCAAAACAATTGGTATAGTCCCAATCAAAATAGATTTTGATAATCTTTTATTTAAGAGGTATTTAAGAAATTTTTTTGAAGATTGACTTCTGAAATCAAAAATATCATCTCTAAAATACCAAGCTATGGCTAGAACACTTCCAAGTTGAATAGTAGCGGACAAAGAGGCTCCAGGATCATCAATACCTAAAAAAAGAGAAATAACTTTTAAGTGTGCTGTACTACTTACAGGGATAAATTCCGTCAACCCTTGAATTAATCCATATATAACAAATTTTAAATATTCCAATAATTATTGAATTACCTAATTAATTAATAGCAATTTACATTTAAAAATTAAAAGCTAGTATGGAAAAATGAAAAAAAAATCTATTTTAATATTATTTTTTCTTTCCTTAATCTTTTCTGGTTCTGCGAAAGCTAACTATTGGTTAATAATTGGAACTTATAGACAAGGGCCTGGAGGAAGGCCAGAGGTTAGTGGAATAACGAGTCCTTCCTTACATTCTATTCCCATGAAAGATTTAGAAACTTGTAATAAGGCAGGCGAAAAAATTACTAATGAAATATACAAACCTGTTTGGCAATTTGATAGTAAATGGACCTGTGTATTTAGAGGTGATTAGTAATAAAGTTACCTTTTAACATCGTGCGCACAACCATCACCTTTATAATTTTCACTCTCGTAAAAATCATTTTTTGTTCCAAAATAAACTGTCAATAATACGAAAGGTAAGCTTAATATAAATAAAATAGTTGTTAAATCCATTTTGTTAACTTATTAAAGGAGGTTATGAAAAACTAAAATTACGAATTGTTGATTAACTAATGTTTAATAATCTGTAGGTCCTTTAATGCCAAGATAAAAGAAGGCTCCTAAGCCAACTAAAAGTAAAACTCCGGCAATAGCTGCAGAAGGAACGAAACCCCCTATTGCAAAGGAAGAAAAATAATACATCTATAAAACTAAAACTAGTTAGATAATATCAATAAAAACTTGGTATTTGTAAAAAATTTTGACTCGAAGACAATTAAATAATATCTGTTCTATGCCACTAAAGTCGAATCTTCGTTATCAGCAGAAATTCTTATTCTTTCTTCCAACTTAGGCCCATATAATTCATTTCCCCAGATTTCAACTCTTGAATCATTTGGGGCCATAAAAGTAAGAATGTCAGTTGGGAATAAAACTCTCTCTAAGAAAAAATTTGATGGACCAACACATCTCAAAACAACCATCCTACAACCTTCATTTTTGTAAGAAAACTCAACCATTACTAAGCAGCAAATTTTAATTTTAATTAAACACTATTTAAAGCTAAAAAAAATGTATAAAGAATTACTTTAAAACAGAAAATTTAGATAATTCTACAAATTCAATCCAGCCTCAACTACATTTCTTTCTTGATCAATTAATAAAAGCGCGTAAGATTTTATGACATCAAAACTTTTATGAGGAATTGAGACATTAAGCATTCTCAAGAAATTAGATAATTTTTCATCTTTAAGAGCTTTACCTTTCTGTAAAAACATTTCTTTTTCCTGATTTGTTTTCCACATATTCATATATTCAATCTTCAAGGGCTTTAAGTGCCAAATCGTGTCTATTAAAGTCCAAATATTTAAATATTCGTTTAGGTTATTTTGAATTTTTAATACATAAGATGATTCATGAAGACTTAAATTTGTTGTATCTAAGGATTGATCATTTATATCAATGCAATAAGGTTTAATTCCCAAAAACCATCCCTCAAGAATTAATAAATCAGGCTTATCTAATCTCCAATGAGATCTATCTCCTAAACCATTTCTTAAAGATTTATCGAAAACTGGTACATTTAATTCTCCATTTATCTTCCAATTTGATAATTTTTCATGCATTAATTTTACTGAGTGACTACCTGGAAACCCTCTTGAAACATTCCAAGGGTTATTCTTAATTGCTAATTTCATTTCATTTGATGGGAGATAAAAGTCGTCAATTGAAATAACAGCAATTTTGAAGTTTAATTTTAACGATATAGCTTCGAGCCATTTACCTAGTGTTGTTTTACCTGTACCAGGTAAAGCTGAGATTCCAATAATTTTTCTTTCAGAAAAATTATTTTGAAATTTATAAGCCTGTGATAAAAGAGGTAAAGATAAACCCCAAATCCAGTCGTCATTTACTTTATTGTTCCAAAATTGATCAATTGAAAGAATGTTTCTTTTCTTATTCCAAAAATTGAACCAATCATCCAAGGATTCCCAACCAATATCAATAATTAATCTTTCAAATTTTTCAAGAGGAAAATTAATATTTAAATCTTTCATCTTTCTAACTTAGTTCTCGCTTATTTATCAATTTATTGATTTCATTTTTCCAACCATATCCATTTGGTTCAGAAGCTAAAATAAAATCCAAATCTTTTAATTGATCTAGTAAATTTAAGTTAGGGCCTTCTATACCAGGAATAACGATTTTAATATCTGAGTTTAAAAGTAAAGGCAAATCATTTGGAGAATCACCTAAACCTATAATTTCAATATTTTGAACATTTGAATATTCTTTAAGAGCATTTATTGCTATACCTTTATTCGATTTTGTAGATAATAAGTGACTCATTCTATTTCCCTTAAAAATATCAACATTGAAATTTTTACAACAGATATTAATTTTCTCTTCTAAATAACTTGGCGGATTTAAAAAAGGCATACTCCAATGCCTATCACGCATTAAATTCAATGAATTGCCTTCTAAACCTGTTAGCTGAGTGGCTTCTTCATCAGTGAGATCATTAAGAGGGGTAAGTTTATAATCGATTTCATTAGAAATAAAATTTAAGATTTCTTCAAGAGATTCGTACTTTATCCCGAGAATAATTTCTCCATTTACTCCTTCAAGAGATTCGCCATATATTGCCGCACCATTCTCTACAATATAAGGATCAGTCAAGTTAAGTTCCTTTCTAATTACTTTTACTTCAGAAGCAGTTTTGCTTGTACAAAGAATTACGGGTATGGATAATTTTTGTAGTTTTTTTATAGTTTCTTTGGCAGGTGATAAATCATATGAGTGATCCATTAAAGTACCATCTACATCACTAACTACCCAAATAGAAGAATTTTCTATCATTTTTATAAAGCACTAAGCCAAATTACTTGAAAAGGGTCAAGACTTATATTTTTACAATTGTATTTAGTGGATGTTAAAAAATCATGGGTATTGAAATCATTATCAATTATTTTTGGTAGATCATTATCATTCAATTGATAATTAATTTTATTTTCAGTCATATTGTGGATTGCAAAAACTGATTTAGGGCCTTTACTTCTCTTGATTACAACAATATCACTTCTACCTTTAGACAAACATTTCATTTCCGAACAAGGGTGAAATTGCTTTAATTCTGATCTAACATCCATTGCATTACGGAGATATTTTAAGTTTTTGTTAGCATTAGATTCAGGATTATTTAAAACGGCTAAAAGATTTTCTGACTTAAACTTTTCTCTGTTTAGATCCCTTCTTTGACCTGTCATAGAAAAACTTTTGATATCATTTTCTGAAGCTAGTAATGCTGGTAGATAAAAAGCAGGGACCCCTTTCAGAGCCATTACTAATAATTGACTCAAAATAAATCTCTCATATTGAAATCTTTTAGCATCTCTACTGGAATCTTCCATAGCACTCCACCAACTAATATTTAATTCATAAGGTTTATCCTCACCATTTGATAAACGTCTATGACTTACTAATCCGCCTCTTTTCTCACAATTAATTAATAAATCTTTAATTCTCTTCTCATTCATTAAACCCTCAAGAGCTCTAAGCCCAACACCATCGTGCGATGCAGTGAAATTAAATAAAGTAGTATCTTCAGGCAATATGGGCCAATCAAAAATCCATGAGTTTAGAATATCAGCTCTTGAAGTAATAATTGCCTCTAGGAGAAGAGGAGGTAATGGGAAATTATATGCCATGTGGGCTTCATCATCAGGAATCAGATAAGATAGATTTTCCTTCTGAGGAACATTAGTTTCAGTTATTAAAACTCCCTCATCAAGAAGATCATTTAAAAGAACTCTTAAGAGTTTCACAATTGAATGCGCTTTCGGCAAATGTAAGCATGTAGTCCCTGATTCTTTCCAAATAAAACCTACAGCATCAAGCCTTAACCATTTAATTCCATTAGATAAATAAGTAATAATTAAATTTAAGAACTCAAGAGTCATTACTGGATTATGCCAATTCAAATCAATTTGATCTGGACCAAAAGTTGTCCAAACTTGTTTAGGGCCATCTTCAGTATTTATTTGAGAAAACAAGGAAGAACTTCTAGGTCTAACTACATTTGACCAGTCAAGATTTTGTTTCGGTGAAAAAACATTTGATATGCCTGGTTCTTGGGATTTAATAAATTGTTGAACCCATGGGTGAGATGATGAAACATGGTTTAGTACCAAATCAGCCATCAGATCATGATTTTTAGAAATACTTTTGAGATCATCCCAAACACCAAATTTTTCTTCTAAAGAATCATAACTAGAGACTGCGAAACCTCCATCGCTTGTGGATTTCAGAAAAGGAAGAATATGAACAACTTTAGAAAGACTGCCAAAATGTTTACTTAACAACTTCCTAAGAGTTATTAATGTTGACTCGCCATTTTCATAAATACTATCTGCATAAGTTATCAAAACCGAATGAGATTCATTCCACCTTTCCTTATCTCTAATTTCTTCATAAGAAGATTTGTCTGAGAAATCATCTAAAATCTGCAATAATTGATTTGAAATAAAATTAATTTCTTCTGTAGTATGATTTGAATAAATTGTTTTTAACAATTTATTAATTTTCAATCTATCTAATTTTTTCTCTGAATCATTTTGCTTCACTTTGAAAAAATTATCGAAGTATTAATACCATTCTGCACATCATTTAGAAAATGGACTTTCAACAAGGGTTAATCACAACAATACATGAATATGGAGTTACAGGAAATTTACTTAAAGAATTAAACAAAAGTCTTAAAAAAAGACCAACTAGCATTTTAATACCCTGCTTATATGAAGAGTTTGAGCGTCCAGCATTAAAAGATATAAGAGAAGTTTTAAAAAACCTAACAGGCTTAAATGAATTAGTGATTGCTCTCTCTGCAAAAACTGTTGAGCAAGTTAAGGCAGCAAAATCATTTTTTGACTCAATGCCATTCCCAGTTCACGTTCAATGGACTATTTCCCCCTCTGTAATAGAGCTATTAAAAAGCCAAGAAAAAAATGGCTTAGAGCTTTTAGGAACTCCAGGTAAAGGATGGGCTGTATGGCAAGGCATAGGAGTTGCTACTAGAAAATCAGAAGTTGTTGCTCTTTTTGATGCTGATATAAGAACTTTTAGTCCTTTATATCCTTCAAGAATGATACTGCCACTTCTAGATGAATCATATGGAATTTCATATGTAAAAGCTTTTTACAGTAGGTTATCCTTAGAAACAAATCAATTGCAAGGTAGAGCAACAAGATTATTCGTGGGTCCTTTGTTAGCAAGTCTTGAGCAGTTAGTTGGGAAGGGGCCGTTTTTACAATATCTTCAATCGTTTAGATATCCATTAGCAGGAGAGTTTGCTTTTACTAAAGACCTTGCTATGAATTTAAGAATACCTTGTGACTGGGGTTTAGAGATAGGTTTATTATCAGAGGTATATAGAAACGTAAGAACCTCCAAAATAGCCCAAGTTGACCTGGGTTTATTTGATCATAAACATAAGAATATTGGAGATTCATCTAAAGAAGGATTGCAAAAAATGTGTACAGAAATACTTTCAAGTGTTTTAAGAGGTCTCATGGAGCATCAAGCCGAGACCTTAACTAGTACCCAATTAGCAACTTTAGAAGTTCTCTACAAAAGAGTTGGAGAAGATCGGGTAAAACAATTTGGATTAGATTCAGCAGTTAATCAACTTCCATACGATAGGCACGAAGAAGAATTATCCGTACAAAAGTTTGCGAAACTATTAAGACCTGCTAGAGAGGATTATCTAGCTTGCCCTACCACAAGGCAATTACCAAGTTGGTCAAGAGTTCTGTCTTGTGAGAACAAACTGCAAGAAGATTTAGCTATTGCTGGGTCAAAAGACATAAAGACAATTGAAAAAGCATTAATTAAAAACTTCTAAAGCAAAAAATACCTCTGAGTCATGGGGACTTCATCAAGTGGTTCACAAGTAAGAAGTTCCCCATCGGAAAAAACTTCATAAGTTTGAGGATCAACAGAAATATTTGGTAGTTTGCTATTAAGTTTTAAGTGTGATTTATTAATATTCCTCGTATTTTCTACGGCAATACATTCCTTTTGCAAACCTAATTTTGTTGGAATATTTTGATCAATTGAATTTTTACTTAAAAAGGTAAAAGAACTCTTAATTAGAGATTGACCGAAACTTGCAAACATAGGTCGACCATGTACTGGGCCTGGAGTAGGAATTGAAGCATTTGCATCACCCATTTGGGACCAAACTATAGATCCTCCTTTAACAACTAATTCAGGCTTTACCGCAAAAAATGAAGGTTTCCACAATACTAAGTCTGCAATTTTCCCCTTTTCTATAGATCCAACATATTTATTAATACCATGAGCTATTGCAGGATTTATTGTAACTTTTGAGATATATCGCTTTACTCTGTAATTATCGTTCCTATCAGAATCCTCTGATAGAGGCCCTCTTTGAACTTTCATTTTGTGAGCAGTTTGAAAAGTTCTTGTTATTACTTCCCCAACTCTTCCCATAGCTTGAGAGTCACTAGCAATAATTGAAAAGGCGCCTAAATCATGCAGAATATCCTCTGCGGCAATAGTCTCTCTTCTTATCCTTGATTCCGCAAATGCGATGTCTTCTGGAATTTTAGAATCTAAATGATGACATACCATCAACATATCAAGATGTTCTTCAAGTGTGTTTCTTGTATAAGGTCTTGTTGGATTAGTACTACTTGGGAGAACATTTTTTTCCCCACAGATTTTAATAATATCTGGGGCATGACCTCCACCTGCTCCTTCGGTGTGAAAAGTATGAATTGTTCTTCCTGCAATAGCATTGATGGTATCTTCAACAAAACCTGCCTCATTTAAAGTATCAGTATGAATACAAACTTGAACATCAAAGTTATCTGCAACATTTAAACAAGAATTTATTGTAGATGGAGTCGTTCCCCAATCCTCATGGAGCTTTAATCCACATGCACCAGCTTCGACTTGATCAATAAGATTTCTTTCATTCATAGAATTTCCTTTACCAAAAAAACCTAAATTCATAGGAAATGCTTCTGCAGATTGAAGCATTCGAGAAATATGAAAACGACCTGGAGTGCAGGTAGTGGCGTTTGTTCCAGTCGCTGGTCCAGTTCCACCTCCCAACATAGTTGTAATTCCTGAAGCAAGAGCTGTTTCAATTTGTTGGGGACATATAAAATGTATATGAGTATCTATTGATCCTGCAGTAAGAATATGGCCTTCTCCAGCTATTACTTCTGTTGAGGCGCCGATAACAATATTAACGTTATCTTGGATATCAGGATTACCAGCTTTACCGATATCAAAAATTATGCCATCTTTTATACCCACATCAGCTTTAATTATTCCCCACCAATCTACGATCAGGGCATTAGTTATTACGGTATCTACAGCTCCATCTTCTCTTGTTACTTGAGACTGTCCCATCCCATCTCGAATAACTTTACCTCCTCCAAATTTAACTTCATCTCCGTAAGTAGTTAAATCTTTTTCTACTTCAATAAATAGTTCAGTGTCAGCAAGTCTTACTCTATCCCCAATAGTGGGACCGTATGTTTGAGCATAAGTATTTCTGTCAATTTTATACGACATAATTTTAAATATCTAAAGAACCATTAACTAATGAATTAAAACCATATACATTTCTTAAACCTTTATATGGAACTAGTTTGACATCTGTCGTATCTCCAGGTTCAAATCTAATTGCTGTTCCTGCAGGAATGTCAAGGCGCATCCCTTTTGTTAATTCTCGATCAAAAATTAAAGCTTTATTAGCTTCAAAAAAATGATAATGAGATCCAACTTGCACAGGTCTATCTCCAGAATTAGAAACTGTTACTGTTTTTATATCCTTACCAAAATTTAATTCGATTGCACCTTGTTCTGGAATTATTTCGCCAGGAATTAACTTACTCATAATTAATTAATTGGATTGTGAATAGTAACTAATTTAGTCCCATCAGGAAAAACCGCTTCTATTTGAACTTCATCAACCATTTCCGGAATGCCCTCCATAACTTGTGATTTCGAAAGCCAGGTAGTTCCCTCTGACATTAATTGACTTACACTTTTCCCATCTCTAGCTCCCTCAAGAACCTGAAAACTTAAAAAAGCGATTGTTTCCGGATAATTCAGCTTCAGACCTCGATTAAGTCTTCTTTCAGCTAAGAGCGCAGCAGAAAAAATCAATAATTTATCCTTTTCTTGAGGTGAAAGATGCATATTATAAAAATTAATCTATAAATTCTTAAAAAAGGTTCTCTGTGAACATAATTAATAATTCATAGAATCTTGTAAAGGCCATACACCTTGATATTTTGGCTCACAAAATCCACAAACAGACCTAATTTGTTTCCAAATACAAAAAAAACATTCCCTTGCTTCTTGAGAAGAACTCCCTAGGAATCGTACAGAAATTCCATTTTCAAGAATTCCAATAGATAAATTATTATCATTTTCATAAAGAATTTTTTTAATTTTTACCACTAGATTATTTATTTTTGTTTTGGAAAAATCTTTTTCACAAATCCAAATTAAGGATCCAAAAACAGGCATATAATCCATGCCTGACTTAGCCACATAACTTGCTTTTGATAATTCAATTTGATCAACATATTCCCAATCATCATATAAATCATTATTTCTCATAATTTCTAATTTGGACCTGTAAACTCCACTTTCAATAGACTCTCCAGAAGAAGATCTGCCGAGTCTAATTAAATCAGTAAATAAAAAACTTGAAGTTTCGGAGATAGATACTTTAAACGTTTGCTCATATAAACCATTTGCAAAAATAATTGTTTCTTGGGGGAGATATTCCAAATGAGAATTTTCAAGAATGTTTATAAGATTCTTTTGCTTTGAAAAACTTCCTTTTGGATTAATTTTAGATCTTCCAACTGATCCATATACTTTCTGAGCTGAAGAGGTAGTTAACAAAACCTTAGAGTTTTTTTCAAGATTTACTTCAAAGTCAAGTAAATCTCCTCCAACCAATCCCCCTGCAGTATGTAGAACAGGCAAAATGCATCTACCCTCTTGATCATGAGTAGACTTCAATATTTTATAAGGAGAAGTTGATTTGGATTTTAAGATTGTTTTATTAACATTTCCTAAACTTGTTTTATTATTGAAAAAATTTAAGAAACAATTACCTTCCCATGAAGTTTTAATCATAAATTGTTTTCTTTAATTACTAAATTAAAGTAACCAAAAATTTTGATTATGAGAATGAATGAACAAATTGTTGTAACTGATTGGATTAAGGAAAAACCAAAATCATGTTCAATTTTAAGACTTACCTTAAGTTCAGATGAAAGAAGAATCTTACGAGGCAAAAGATTAACGGATTGTGATCAAGAAATAATTTTACAATTACCTAGAAAGGGCAAATTAAACGATGGAGATATTCTTTCAACTAATGAATCCAACATATATGTAGAAATAATTGCAAAAATAGAAAATTTAATTGAAATAAGTTCAAATTCACAAATTGAGCTTATTAAAATTGCTTATCATCTAGGAAATAGGCACGTAGAAGTAGAAATCGAAGAAGGCATTCTTTTAACAAAAAGTGATTATGTTATTAAAAATATGCTCCTTAATTTTAAAGTTGATGTAAAAAATACCAAGAAAAAGTTTTTTCCGGAAAGAGGTGCCCATAGTCATGAGTAAAAGTCGCTTATTAAAATATTTATTAATAAGTCCTAACTTACCAGTTGGAGGATTTTGTTATTCGGAGGGAATGGAGAGTTATCTTCATAATAAAAATTTAAAAGACTCAAATTCCGTAAAAGAATTAATCATAAGTGAACTAAAAATTGGCCAGATCAGACTAGATGCACGTCTTTTACTAGAATTTTTTGATATTTTCAATGAGCTAAACGACAGCAAAAATTTTAAAATTAATTTGCAAAAGCTATTGAGTTTGGATAAATGGATCCTCTCATCAAAGGACTCTCTAGAAATGAGAGAACAACAAATTCAAATGTCAAAATCTCTTTTTGATTTAACCAAAGAATTTGGATTTGAATATCTATATGAAAATAATAAAAAAAGCTCCTGGTCATTATCGTGGAGTTGGGCTTGTTATTGTTTTGAAATTACGAAGTTAGAAATGGTTGAGAATTTTTTCTACGCGTGGAGTGCAAACCAGCTTAGTGCAGCATTAAGAATTATTCCTATTGGCTCAACCAAAGCACAATTAATTCAGAGAGACTTATTAGCAATAATTTCAAAAGTTTCTAAAGAAATTATGGACAAAGAAATTGATGACATCTATTTTGGCAATGTAGGTTTAGCTATGGCACAACAAAATCATAATGACCTTTATACAAAACTTTTTAGAAATTAATTTATGAGCAGCAAATTGAGAATAGGGGTTGCTGGGCCTGTAGGTTCAGGAAAAACTGCATTAGTAGAGACTCTATGCTTAAGCCTGAAAAAAAATTATGAGATAGCAGTTGTCACAAATGATATTTACACCAAAGAAGATGCTAATTTTCTAATAAATAAAAAAGTTTTAGAGGAAGGAAGGATTATTGGTGTAGAAACAGGAGGTTGTCCCCATACAGCGATTAGAGAGGATTGTTCCTTAAATAAAAATGCAGTTTTAGATTTAGAAAATAAATATCATCCTTTAGATTTTGTTTTTGTGGAAAGTGGAGGTGATAATTTAGCATCAAGTTTTAGTCCAGAACTTGTAGATTTATCAATATACGTGATTGATGTATCTGCAGGAGACAAAATTCCCAGAAAAGGGGGGCCAGGCATAACAAGATCAGATTTATTATTAATAAACAAAATTGACTTAGCAGATATGGTTGGTGCAGATTTAAATATTATGAAAAGTGATACGGAATTTATGAGAAATGGGAAACCTTGGTTTTTTACCAACCTGTGTAGCGGCATAGGAATTAAAGAAATAATTCAATTTTTAGAATCCCATATACCAAACAATTGAAACTTGAAAAATGCGCTTTACTAATATATTGGATTCAACAAAAAGTTACGACTGATACAAAACTAATCCTCACTCGTTAATAACTTTTACTTTATCCCCCTAATGAGGGTCAATTACCTAATTTATCCTAATTCATGAGAATTTCAAGGCGTATTTTGGCAGGATTAGCTACTGCCTCACTTGCTGTCACAGCGACTTCATGCGGTGGAGGTGGAACCTCCGGAAGTTTCGATGATACAGTCACCGTTGGTATTTTACATTCGTTATCTGGAACAATGGCGATTTCTGAATCAACCCTTGTTGATACTGAAAAAATGGCTATTGAAGAGATAAATGCTGCTGGTGGTGTAAAAGTTGGCGGCAAAAGCTACAAAATAGAATACATTGTTGAAGATGGTGCTTCTGACTGGCCTACTTTTGCTGAAAAATCTAAGAAACTTATAGACCAAGACGGTGTCCCTGTAGTATTTGGTGGTTGGACATCTGCGAGTAGAAAGGCAATGTTACCAGTCTACGAATCAAAGGATGCTTTCCTTTACTACCCAATTCAATATGAAGCTCAAGAATGTTCTAACAACATATTCTATACAGGAGCCACACCAAACCAACAGTCAGAACCCGCTACAGATTTCATGTATAAGCGTTCTCCTGCAGCGGGTGGAGATTTCTTCCTTGTAGGTTCTGATTATGTTTTCCCAAGAACTTCAAACACAATTACAAAAGCTCAGGTAGAACAGTTAGGAGGCACAGTTGTTGGAGAAGATTATCTTCCATTAGGAAATACTGAAGTTGCTCCAATTATCTCAAAAATCAAAAAAGCGTTGCCTGACGGTGGAATTATCATTAACACACTTAATGGTGACCAAAACGTTGCATTCTTCAAACAGATTCAAGACGCAGGTATTACACCATCAAGTGGGTACTATGTTATGAACTATTCAATTGCTGAAGAAGAGATTAGTACAATTGGTCCTGAATTCCTTGAAGGTCACTACGGTGCTTGGAACTACATGATGTCCATTGATACTCCTGCATCTAAGAAATTTGCTGCAAGTTTCAAGAAAAGATGGGGAGCAGATCGTGTTGTAGCTGATCCACAAGAATCTGCATATAACATGGTTTACTTATGGAAACAGGCAGTAGAAGATGCTGGAACATTCGACGACAACGCAGTAAGAGAAGCACTTGTTGGACAAAAGTTTGATGCTCCACAAGGTCCTGTTGAAGTTATGCCAAATCACCACTTATCTCAAACAGTAAGAATTGGAGAGATTAATGCAGAGGGTGGATTTACAATCCTTGAAGAGACTGGAGTTGTTCTTCCTCAAGCATGGAACCAAAAGCATCCAAGTTCAAAAGGATTTGCATGCGATTGGACAGATCCTTCAAAAGGAGAAAAGTATAAGCTTTAATCTAGTTAAAACCTATACTTCAAAATAAAGGGAGGTTAAGGCCTCCTTTTATTTTATATAATCAAATATTTTCTTTTTTAAAATTGGAGTTACTTCTCGATAGTCTTTTTAATGGTGTTGCAATCGGATCTGTTCTACTTGTAGCTGCATTAGGTCTAGCAATTGTTTTTGGTCTCATGGGTGTAATAAATCTTGCCCATGGAGAACTTATGATGCTTGGAGCTTACACAACATACGTAACGCAATTAATTTTCAAATTACCTATATTAAAACCTTTTTACAATTCGTACATAATAGTTTCTATTTTCCTTGCTTTTATTGTTAGTGGAGTAGTAGGCATTCTTCTAGAAAAAACTATAATAAGAAAGCTTTATGGAAGTCCACTAGAAACACTTCTTGCAACTTGGGGGGTAAGCTTAATTCTTCAACAATTTGTCAGAAGTGTACCTTTAGCTTATGGGACCGGTCTGATTATAAGTCTTTTAATTGGTTTATTCTTACCAACAACATTCCCTACAAAAATAAAAGAATCAATAAATTTCAAATATTTTAAATTTAGTTCTTGGATATTTGCTGCTTTAACTGGGGTCCTGACAGGTAGCTTAATCTCATCTTCTATCGGCAAACTTAGTAGAGCAAGCGCTCGAAATGTTGATGTAACAGCTCCCTCGTGGATGAGAGGTCAAGTAGAAATTATTGGCACTACCTTCCCTAAAACAAGATTAATGATAATTGTCATTACTCTAATCTCTGTAATAGCAATAACATTATTTCTTAAACAAAGTGCTTGGGGGATGCGTATAAGAGCAGTTACTCAAAACCGACAAATGAGTGACTGTCTTGGTATATCTACTGAAAAAGTGGATATAATTACTTTTGGAATTGGATCTGGCTTAGCAGGAGTTGCTGGGGTAGCAGTATCTCTTTTAGGTTCTGTAGGACCAAATGTTGGCGGAAACTATATAGTTGGTTGTTTTATGGTTGTAGTGCTGGGAGGAGTAGGAAATTTATTAGGAACAGTACTTGCTTCATTTGGAATAGGAATAATGACTGATTTGATTGGAGCTGGAAGGTTCTTATCAATATGGCCAAATATGCCTTTACCTTTATCAAACACAATTAACTTTTTTGCGACCACAAGTATGGCAAGAGTAATGATATTTGCACTAATTGTTTTATTCTTACAATTTAAACCTACTGGTTTATTTCCTCAAAAAGGAAGGATGGTTGAAAACTAATGTCCTTAAGTAAAATTAAATTTGATAAAAAAATAGTATTATCATTTTGGATAATATTAATAGCCTTAATTATTGCAGCACCAACTTTACTCCCTGTATTTAGACTAAACCTTCTAGGTAGATACTTATCCTTATCTATAGTTGCACTTGGTGTTGATCTTATCTGGGGATATACAGGTTTACTAAGTCTTGGACAAGGTATATTTTTTGCACTAGGTGGATATTGTGCAGCAATGTATTTACAAATAACCAGCTCCTCTGAATTTCCAAATAATATTCCTGAATTTTTTGCTTTATATGGTGTTGAAAAATTACCTTTTTTCTGGGAACCTTTTAGATCGCCTTTTTTTACCTTCTTTGCTATCTGGATAATTCCAGCATTAGTTGCAGGTTTAATTGGATTTCTTGTTTTCAGGAATAGAATCAAAGGGGTTTATTTCTCTATACTTACTCAAGCTTCTCTTCTTGTATTCTTTAACTTCTTTAATGGACAACAAAAACTTATAAATGGAACAAATGGATTAAAAACAGATGTAACACAACTATTTGGTCAGATGGTAGGCTCCGAGTCTATGCAAAGAATATTCTTTTGGATAACCGCCATACTAGTAATAGCCGCATGGTTTTTTGCAAAGTGGGTAGTTAAAGGAAGATTTGGAAATATCCTTATAGGAATACGAGATGATGAACCAAGAGTTAGGTTTACAGGATACAATCCAGTTATATTCAAGACGATAATATTTTCTATTGCTGGAGGTCTCGCAGGAATTTCGGGAGCTTTATATACCGTTCAGTCTGGAATAGTATCCCCTCAATTTATGACGGTTCCCTTTTCTATAGAAATGGTTATATGGGTTGCGGTTGGAGGAAGAGGAACTTTATTGGGAGCGATACTAGGAGCAGTTTTCATCAACTATGCAAAAAGTCTAGTAAGTGAAGCTTTACCTGCTAGCTGGATGTTTATTCAAGGTGGGTTATTTATATTAGTTGTAACAGCTTTACCAGAAGGCGTTTTAGGATGGATTCAAGGAGATGGTCCTAGGAATCTTCTTCAAAGATATGGTTTGAAAAGAAAGATTGAAACCTATCCAAGCTTGGAAGTTAATAATAAGGAGGGTAATAATGAATAATAAAGATCTTCTCAATTTAATAGATATTACTGTTAGTTTCGAGGGTTTTTTAGCTCTCAACAAACTTAATTTAAATTTGAAGAAAGGAGAATTAAGAGCTGTAATAGGACCAAATGGCGCAGGTAAAACAACATTTCTTGATGTAATAACTGGAAAGGTTAAGCCAACAAACGGTGAAGTAATTTTTAAAGGGAAATCTTTAGTAGGTAGAAAGGAACATAAAATAGCCAGACTTGGAGTTGGAAGGAAGTTCCAAAGTCCAAGAATCTTTGAAAATCTAACAGTTAAAGAAAATCTTGAATTATCGGTGACAACTCCTAAAAGTCCCTTAAACCTTATAAATAAAAATATTAAGGATGAGCAGCTTAATGAGATTGATCGTCTTATGAACATTGTTAATTTAGCTCAAAAAGTTGATTCAAAAGCTGGATCTCTATCACATGGCCAAAAGCAATGGCTCGAGATAGCCATGTTAGTAGGACAGAAGCCAGATTTAATGTTGGTAGATGAACCTGTCGCCGGTTTAACTGATGAAGAAACAGATCTTACAGCTGATTTATTAAAATCTTTATCAGGCGAAAATACAGTAGTGGTAATAGATCACGATATGGAATTCATAAGAAGACTTGATAGTAATGTTTCAGTATTAAATCAAGGCACAGTATTATGTGAGGGAACCATGGAAACAATACAAAAAGACAAAAAAGTTATTGATGTTTATTTAGGAAGACCTGAGGAGTAGTTATGGAAAAATTACTAGAAATAAAATCGTTAAATACTTATTATGGCGAGAGTCATATTCTTAGGGACGTAGATTTAAACGTTAAATCAGGAGAAATGGTTTGTTTGATTGGAAGAAATGGAGTTGGCAAAACAACTTTATTGAAATCACTGATTGGTTTGTTAAAACAAAAAAAAGGAGATATTTATTTCATTGGTGAAAATATTAACAGAAAAGCACCTCATCAGAGGGCTAGGAAAGGAATGGCTTACGTTCCTCAAGGGAGAGAAATTATTCCATACCTATCAGTTGAAGAGAATCTTATGTTAGGGATGGAGTCTCTACCAGGTGGATTATCTAAGAACAAGAAAATAGATACATTTATCTATGATCTCTTCCCAATCCTTAAAGATTTTCTACAAAGGAAAGGAGGAGATCTTAGTGGAGGACAACAACAGCAATTAGCTATTGCGAGAGCATTGCTAGGCAAACCTCAACTTCTATTGCTTGACGAACCAACGGAAGGTATTCAGCCGAATATAGTTTTAGACATTGAAAATGCAATTAACCAGATAATTAGAGATACAGGAATTGGTGTTTTATTAGTTGAACAACATTTGCATTTTGTAAGACAAGCCAGTAGATATTATGCGATGCAACGCGGAGGTATTGTTGCTAGCGGAAATACTAGTGAGTTGAGTCAAACGGTTATTGATAAATTCTTGAGTGTTTAATAAATTATTATTTTAAATTAATAAAAAACATTTTCATTTTTCGCATCTTATAAGATCTATGCTGTTTGGATGCTCGTTTATATACTTATTAAATTCCATTGCGAGTGTTCTAGCCTCGTAAGCGTCAAAAGCATAAAAACAGTTTTCTAATCTTATATTTTGAAAATCACGGTAATACACTGTATATGGCTTCAACATATTATTTTTGTTCATTTTAATTTGCTAAAAAGCAATTATCTACATTTCAACCATGCATATATTCGTAAATTTAAAGCACAACTTTTGTTGTTATCAAAATATATTGACTTTAAATATGTAGTTAAAGATACTTTATAAAGTCAAAAAGTAATTAATCTATTTTTTTTTATTTTTAGAATCTTGCTTTTTACCTTCTATTAAAAAAACAAATTTTGATAAAATATAACCAAAAACTGGGACCCAAAACTTTTCATAAAAATATTTCATAAAATATTAAGCAGCTAATGATTCGTTATCTTCAATTTCAGTTTTATTAATATAATTCAAATCTGTTGAATTAAATAAATGTTGCATAAGCAGAATATCAAGTTCCCCTTTCAACAAATTAACATCGGATGATAGTAGATCATCAACAAAATCATCAAAAGTTTCTGAAAGAAGATTCACAATTAAAAATTTATTTTTGACATTATCATCGCATTAACAATAAAAGTCAACCAAATAAGTATATTAATTTTTGAATTTTTTGAAAATAAATAAAGACTAAAAAATTAAATTATAAATATAAACAAGCAAAATAACAGATTTAATATCAAGCTTAGGGTTTTTGAATTAAATTTCATTTATCTTGCTTTTCTTAATTTTATATCTTTTTTGATTTGCATTATAAAAACGACAATAAACATATTTGCTAAAAAGAAATTTAAAGATTTCATAATCAAACCTTTTAATTTATTTATAGCAAGACTATTTATGTGCCAATTAGAAAAGAATCACTTGAAAATCTTTTAAAACGTAGTAAATTTTTAAAGCAATCAAATTTGATATTAATAACTAATTTTAAATATTATTTTTTAATTAGCTCAAAGTAACCATTTTTATTTAATAAGTATTTATCAAACCAAAGGCTTAATAGATTATCTAATCCTATTCCATTCATTTTATTTATTTGGGAAGTCTTATAGTCTGAGAGTGCAAGCAATAAATACGGAAAAATCATATCAGAAACTCCTTTTGGCAGTTTTTCTAAAGGTACTCCATGCGCTCTATCCCATAAAATTTGCATATCCTGAGAGAACAAAGAACTCCAATAACTAAAATTACAATATAACTTGTCTGGAGGGAGAAGATTTACAGATAGAACTGGGAGAGATGAATTCATAGGAATAAATATTTTATAGATTAATTGAATTTAGATTTTTGAAATGATGAAAAATAACTTAAATACGTAAATCACCTATAAATACAAATAAAATTTAACGCACAGTGTATCACTTAGCAACACTTTTTAAGTATTATATTTATCCATCATTTCCTGAAATTTTAGGAATGACAAAAACTTTTTATAAGTTTGCAAGTCAAAAGTGTCCTGGTTCTCCTCATTTAAATTGGTTGATTTTCTAGAAATAAAATGATTTCCTAAGATATTAGGAATTGAGATTTGTGAATTATCGTTATTTAATTGATGTGATTGAGTTATTTTACCATTTTTTTTATTAAATATACCTCTTATGGAAAGTGCTTCTTCTACCAAAATACTTATTATTTTTGAATTACTTAAATTGCTCTCTGTGCTCAACTTTTCAATTATTCTCATAACATCTTCTCTTGGAATAAAACCAACTCTCTTTTTCTTGGTAGGCATTTAAAAATTAATTAAAGTTCAGCACTTGACTGTAATAAGTGTTGCACTATATTCATTATAAGTCAATTTATTGCTAATGATTTTACCAACAACATTACTCTTAGGAGCCCTTGGATATCTTTTCTATACTTCAAAAAAAGAACTTTCACTAGATCACCATGAACTTATAGAAAACCAAAAAGAGAATGATGATTTGTATAAAGATTTGGAAGATCTATTTATTTAAAATTACCGTATATCCATGAAAGAACTTTGTTTCTTGACTAAAGATATACAAAACCTTAAACATAATTAGAATTAAAGTATTAAAGCTATAAATTCAATGACTGTCCATCAAGATTACGAAATAAAAATCAATCTAAATGAATTGATCGAGAAAAGAATCCCATGTTGTGATTTACTTCATCCGGATCATTGTCTAACAGAAAAACAAGTCTCTGAAATTGCACATGATATTCGTATGGATTTAAATTTGCATGATCTTTACAAGCAAGTGGATCAACATATTATGAATTATGTAAATGCCGCAGGAATTGATAACAAAGATCATTGGGTTGAACCTCATCTTCCAGATTTGGAAAGAAATTTAAAAGAAGAAGTTGGAATAGAATTTGATTAATCTTTTTTCATACAAAAGATATCAATATATGTATTTTTTTTCCAAATCATCTATTAATTTATAAATACTTTTAGCTGATCTCTTTCTTTTTTTTAATATTCTCAATACTATAAATCCAATCGATAATGCAAAAATAGGTGTAAAAATAATAATTTCATGATTCATAAACATCAAACAAAAGCCTATTATTTAAATTATTAAAATTTTTGCATCAATAAAATAGGTACTTTATACAAATATCCTTCGCTATAAATAATTAAGAAATTTGATAAAAAAGTGAATGGATTCAAATTTTTTCATAAATTATGTAGAAATAAATTTAATTCAATAAATATAATGATTAATTATTTTGCTTTAACAGTTTCTGAGATGGGGATCGGTAAAATAGAGTTAGCAGTTATTGGCGCAGTAATTTTAATATTTCCAATTTTATTTGTTTGTGCTTCTAAAAACCTTGATGCAAAGGGAGTTTTCGAATGGATGATGGAGAAACCAAATGATTGGATAGGTAAAAAATAAGACTCATACAATATACATTTTCTAGTTAAACTTCAAATTTTCTAAATTACTAATCTCGAAATCATAAACCTGACAATTATTTTCTAAATCATTAACTATTGAATTTTTTAATAGAGAATAATCTATCAACTTATTGAGTTTATTATTTTTAAATTCCTTATTAGTTTCTCCAATAGCAAAAGCCAAAGCTCCTTCATAAGAAATACCAAATTTGGTAGAGTTGCAGTAAGTTCTAGTGAACTTGCTAGAAATCTTTTTAGTATACTTTTCAAGAGTTTTTGAAGAAGTATCTAATGAATAAACAGGACTACTAAATAGAAAAAGCAAAGTTAAAGTGAATATCGCAAAAACCCTTTTGATCATAATATTTCAAAAATTGCAAATTTAATATAGTTTAAAATTTAACTCTGACGACTATGTTTTATTAAAAATTATAGAAATTAAAAATTTATTAACTAGAAAAGCTATTTCATATTTTGGATGATAAAAACTCTCTAAATGAGTATTTTATAGTTTGAATTTTTTTTGGTAATTTTTTTAAAAAACGCCTAAATGCTTTTGGCATAATAAAAAACCATATCAATAATTAATAGATAACAAATAATACATGGGTATTCAATAAATAATTATATAAAAATAAGTAAATTAATTATTAAATATATGGATTGAGCTATGGAAATGTATTTAAACATGAATTATTGTTTTAATTAAGTATTAAATACAAAATTAATATGGCACTACCAGAACTTATTTATGCTCCTATAGATGGCGGAACAATACATAGATATGAAATTAGTGGTGGCAAGAGAAAATTTTTAAGATTTATAGGTTGTTACTTGGGTCAATGTAATTTCCACAAAAATATTGATGATGCTATTGATTACATTAAAAATTTGAAAGAATCACAAAAGATACAAAAAACATGAAATAAAGATACATAGATACGATTGAAACTCAATATTTTTCGATAACTACATAATTATTGCTACAAATAATAGAGAATTTTCTTTTTATAAGAAATTGATTATTTACTTGGGTTATAGTTCCGAAAGATAAACAGTCATTTAAAAAAAGAAATTAATTTATGGAAAACAGACAAATTAATTTTTTTAAATCAAAAGACTTTAATACCGTTCTTAAGCCATTTAAAAAAGGGACGGTAGTAAAAATTGACTCGTTTGATATTAGAGAAACTCAAAAAGATTTAAATATAGGTTTATATGGTTGGTATGCAATTTGTCCCTCTAAAGAACTAAAAAAAAATAAGCTATATTATTTTTCACTCTATGATGAGCCTCTTGTTCTTTATAGAGATGAAAATAAAAACGTTAGGTGCATTAAAAATATTTGTCCACATAGAGGGGCCTCCTTTTTTGGAGGGACTTTATCAGATGGAGTAATAACCTGCCCATATCATGGAGCCAAGTTTTCATCTGGAGGAAGTTGCCAAAATCTCGACAGAATAACATGTCGCCATATAGTTGATAATAACTACGATAACTACGCTAAAAGGATTCATTTATCTCAATACAAAACTTCAGAAAAAAATGGATATATTTTTGTACATTTTTCTAAAAAATCTGAGACTGATTTAAATAATATAAGTGAAGACACACCTATTAGTAACTACGAATTATATGAAAATGGTTTTTCACATAAGGATTATGTCTTTGAGGAGGTATTAGTCGACTTCAAATGTGATTGGTCAAGGATTATTGAAAATCACCTAGATATCCTTCATATCTTTTGGGTTCATGGCGATACAATCCCAGATAAAGATGTGAATAAAAACGTATTGGTTAGTTTTAACCAGAAAATTAATATTAATCCCTCATACATTGAAAGTATTTATTATTACAAGAATGACCCTAAAAAAGAATTTATTCGGATAAAGTACATACCTCCAGGAAGGATATTAATTTACAAAGGTGATCCTTCCACATCAAGATATTTACAAGTTTTAGATCATATCCCTCTAGGAAAAAACAAAGCAAGAGTGATAGTAAGACACTACAGGAAATTTCTACAAAACAAACTGCTTAATAATCTCTTATTATTTAAAGAAACTCAAAGAAAGATTTTTTATAAGATATTCGATGAGGATTATATGATTTTAAAAACACAAACATATAATCACGATATGGGATTTATAAGTAAGGATGAAATAAAATTATTGGGAGAAGATAGGATAATAAATTATTTTTGGAAGTGGTACAAGAAGTCTGAAGATAAAGATGAACCATTGAAAAATATTAACAAAACTCAAAATCTTGACGTATATGACAAAGTTATATTGAAATATCCTCCTGAGATAAAGAAGTTAGAAATTGCAAATAATATAGATATTATTAGAAAAACATTTGTAAGATTTGCTGCTCCGCTTATATTTTTTATGTTAATAATATAATCCATGAAGAAAGTAGATAGACCTTCATGGTTAAATTGGCTTTATCTCTTTATATTTATTTTAAGCTCGATTCAATTGATTATATTTTGGAGTAATAAGTTTTAGTGTTTAATAAATTTTGGTTTGACGCAAAAAATATAAATTGTTTTAAAAATGGCTTTAGAGTAATTAAAGATTTAAATTTAAAGATATCTTATTCAGAAAATGTAATATTAATTGGACCAAATGGTTCAGGGAAATCATCTCTAATTGAAATAATTAATAGAAACTTATACCCAGTAGTAGCTAATGAATCAAAACTAAAGATATTTGACAAAGAACTTGTAAATTTATGGGAACTAAGAAATAAAATAAGTACTGTAAATAATGATATAAAAAATAGAATAAATCCAAATTTACAAGTTTTTGATTTAATTTTAAGTGGACTATATGGAAGATATTGTTACGTGCAAAAAAAATCTGAAAGAGATTCTTATAAGGTGGAAAAAATCATGAAGAAAATGAATATTTCTTATTTATCTAAAAAGAATTTTTCCTATTTATCAGATGGAGAAAAACAAATTTCTCTCATTGCAAGGGCATTAATCAAAAAACCGGAAATTTTAATCCTTGATGAACCAATTTCAAATTTAGATTATAAATCAAAGTTTTTTGTACTTGATAAGGTTAATGAATTATCAAAATTAAATACGAAAATTTTATGCGTCACTCATGATATTTCAACGATTACCAAAATTTATGACCGGGTCATAATGCTGAAAGATGGCAAAATAATCGCTGATGGAGATCAAAATAAGGTTATGAATAGTGAAAATTTTAATAAGTTATTTGGTATTCAAGTAGAGGTTACTAATAATAATGGACTTTGGAATATAAACAGATTATCTAAATAACAATTATAAAAATAACTATCGCAATAGCAAGAAATAATAATTTTTTACTCTTTAAAAATGAAGAGGATTTATTTTTAAATGAAGAAGATCCACATTTAGAGCAGACAATCTTACCTCCTAAAGATCGGTCTGAGACGAATGAAGAACTTCCACAATTAAAGCAAACTCTACTTACGCTCATTTAAAATAAATTATTTAGAAATTCTACCTAAATTATATTCATAAATGCTTTGTAAAGAAAAACTTCAGAAATGTGATGATAATGAGAATCTATTGCAATAAGTAATTTTTTAGTGCATAATTGATAATAATTCTCATTATCATTTTAAATAAATGAATTTCCATAGTTATGGAGAATCTCCGTCAAAATCAGTAAGGATAATAACTGGACAATCCGTATTAATAGATCCTTCATCAAGACCAAAAGGGACATGCCTAGAAGTTGAAAGTGGAATTACAAGAGTTTATTGTCCATGTGAAGAAACTGAAGGAATGACACTCGCATTTTTACAATCAGGAGATCAATTAAGAACCGACCTTTTATGTAGCGAAGGTGTCTGTGTAGAAGCACTAACAGATTTGTCTTTTCACAGCAATGTAAATATTGATGAGAATATTGGTTTCGATGCAGTAAATGAATGGACTTTACAACTCCTTAGGATTAGGCACTTAGGAAATGCAGAACAGCGGTTACAAGCGTTATTTTCAATACTAGTAAATCGTCTAGGTAGAAGATGTGGTCAATGGTGTGAGTTACCTTTTAGGTTGACTCATGAAAGGATTGGTGAATTAATCGGTTCTACACGAGTAACATCAACAAGATTAATTTCTAAATTAAGATCATCCGAGTTATTAATAGCTCCTATTGGAACCCAAACAGTTAGTGTTGCTCCTTCTTTTATTGAAACATCGCCGCTATAAAAATATGAAGGAATCACAATCACTTACTAACAGCTTATTAATGGAAGTTGAAGTTTTATCGAATAGACTTAGAAATATCAAGCAATCCTACAAATCTACAGAAAATAAAGCATTGAAAGGTAGATTATTTTCTGAAAACAGAAATCTTTTTAAAAGAGTTAATGAGATTTATAAAATAGCTGAGCTCTTAAATAAAAACAATACTGAGAATATTAACTTTTCTAATTTACTAGTTGAAATAACGAAAAGAACATTGAATGAAAATAAATTTGAAAGTAATCTATTTTTTCTTTAAATAACTATCTATCAATAAGATTGCAGAAGGTTGATTAGAAGCAAACTTTACTTTACCAAGTATGTTTGCGAATTCATCTTCTGATTTAGTTTGAGCCTCAATGATTGGATCTAAAAATACATTAGTTCTTGTATCTGAAATTCTTTCTGAAATAGAATAAAGTTGTTGCAGAGATGAAGTTAAATCAGCCTCCATGTTGAAAGAATAAGAAATCAGATCCTCTATTGAATCCCATGATTGAACTGGTGCAGGAATTTCATCTAATTTTACGCTTTGTCCTCTTGCGATTAAGTAATCTGCAAATTTCTGAGCATGTTCCATTTCACCTTGTGATTCACTTAGAAAATGAGAAGCAAATCCATTTAAATCACGTTCTTGAAACCAGAGATATATAGAAAAATATTGAACATTGGCGTATCTTTCCATTGTTAAATGTTCAAAAATATTATCCAATAAACTTTTGTCAATTGGTTGTGCGACAGCTCTTCCAGATGGACCAAAATTAATTAATTTCTTTAACTTTAGATTATTTTCTTTCATTGCCATATAAGAAGCTAATAAAATAATACAACATTTTGTATAAATTAGTAATTAATTAATCCTTTAAATTAAATTAAATAATATGATAATGAAAATCAATCTCAATACTATAAATGAATTTACAGTGCAGATTTTCTGAACTGCTATTAACTAATAAAATATATAACAGTAAAAAAAAGAAATGTAAAAAGAAAAAATGCTCTAATTGGAAGGGGGGCAAGTGTAATTGCCTATAAAAAAAATTTATATATGCTCCTTATATACTCCAGGATATAAAAAATAATAACTATTTGTATTAATAGAAAGAGAACATTTATCGCCATTATTAAGGAGATTATTAATATCAGTTCTAACCCTTAATATGTTTCCATTAATAGATACTTTATATATAAGAAATTCTCCAAGAAATTCTTTAGATATAACAATCGCATCACCAGATTCTGATCTTTTAATTGAAATAAATTTAGGCGAAATTGACATACTTTTGATACCTGTATTTTTCAAATACTCTGAACAATTTATTTCACCTAAACAAGAAATATATGAATTACCTTTTTTTTTGAGATTAATAATATTATTACCCAAAATAAAACTACTAACAAATATGGTCTTGGGATTATTTAAAAGGTTAATTGGCGTATCAATTTGATGTATTTTCCCATCATTCATAACGGCGACCTTATCGCAAATTGACATCGCTTCTTCTGGATCATGAGTAACCATCAATCCGCTTGCATTACAACCTTTTAGGATATTAGGGAGTTCGCTTCTCAATTTTAATTTGACATGCATATCAAGACTACAAAAAGGTTCATCCAATAAAATAAAATTTGTACCTGGAGCAAGAGCTCTCGCAATTGCGAGTCTTTGTTTTTGGCCTCCAGACAGTTCATGTGGGTACCTTTCAATAAAACTATCAAGACCAACAACATTCAATAAATAATCAACTCTAGATCTGTCTTTTTTGTTTTTCAAACCAAAAATTACATTTTCCAAAACAGTTAAGTGAGGAAAAAGTGCATAGTCTTGAAAAACCATACCAATATTTCTTTTCTCAGGACTAAGAATTTTTTTTCTACTTGAAATTTCCTTATCATTTAGAGAAATCCTTCCTTTAGAGGGATATTCGAACCCCGCAATTAATCTTAAAAGAGTAGTTTTTCCGCAACCTGAAGGACCAAGTAACCCTAATAATTCGCCATTTTCAATTTTCAGGTTAATATCGTTTAATATCCAATTTGAACATTCTCGCTTATCATATTTATGATGCAAATCATCAATTATTAACGCATCATTTTTCACTAAGTTCTTCTTATTTAAATATATTAAGTTAGCAGAAAATATTCACCTTAAATATCCCATGTATAATTTTATACACCATTTAATTTTCAAATTTAATGAGAAAGTCTGAAAGAGCTGAAATAATACGTAAAGAACTCAAAAAGCTATATCCATCGCCTCCAATACCCCTTGATCATACAAATGCATATACACTTCTAGTCGCCGTAGTTTTAAGTGCTCAATCAACAGATAAGAAAGTTAATGAATTAACAAAAAGCTTATTTAAAGTTGCAGATAATCCAGAAAAGATGATGCAGCTAGGTATTAATGGCATTTACGAATTCATAAAATATTTAGGTCTATCTAATCAAAAATCAAAGAACATTTATAACTTATCTAAATTATTGATTGAGAAGCATAATGGTACGGTCCCAGATTCTTTTGAGAAGCTTGAATCTCTTCCAGGGGTAGGTCATAAAACAGCATCAGTTGTAATGTCTCAAGTGTTTAAAATACCCTCATTCCCAGTAGATACTCACATACACAGGTTGGCACAAAGATGGGGCCTATCAAATGGCGATAGCGTAGTTCAAACAGAAAAAGACCTAAAAAAAATATTTCCTGTTAATGATTGGAATACCTTACATTTGCAAATAATCTTTTATGGCAGAGAATACTGCACAGCAAGAGGTTGTGATGGAACAAAATGTTATTTATGTCGCATTCTTTATCCCAAAAGAAAAAAGAAATTTATATGTAAAAAGCCTTAAGAAATTTATATAATAATTAAATTAGTTTTTTAATCATGAAAATAGCAATTTCTGGTGCATCGGGGAAAACAGGTTATAGAATTTCCGAAGAAGCAGTTAAGAAAGGATATAAAGTAAGGCAAATCATCAGAAAGAATTCAAAAGTCTCAGCAGGACTAGAGCGTTTAGAAACATTTAGGGTTTCATTAGACAAAAAAGAAGAACTTGATGAAGCTTTAAAAGATATTGATGCTTTGATAATTGCGACTGGAGCGAGAGCATCATTAGATTTAACTGGTCCTGCAAAGGTTGATGCATTAGGTGTATACAGGCAATTAGAGAGTTGCAAAAGAGTTGGTATTAAAAGAGTTATTTTAGTTAGTTCCCTTTGTACGGGTAAATTATTTCATCCATTAAACTTATTTGGTTTAATTCTTATTTGGAAGAAATTAGGTGAAAACTTTCTACGCAATTCAAATTTTGAATGGACTATTGTTAGACCCGGAGGTTTAAAGGAAGATGAAGATATTAAATCAGAAAATATAAATTATTCAAAAGAGGATACTCAAATTAATGGATCAATCCCAAGAAGATTAGTTGCGCAATGTTGTATAGATTCTTTAAAAAACAAAGACTCCATAAATAAATTAATAGAAGTTACAAGTTCGAATGATAATAAAAAGATATCTTTTAAAAAAGCTATGCAAATGATTTAAAAGATGTAAATATATAAATTAAAACTATGAAAATAAATCCCAAAATTGACGCATTACAATTGATGCTTACTGATTTAAGAACTAGAAATGAGCCAATAAGACATAAAGCTGCATTTAAAGGCTGTCAACCAGAATTTCAAAGTCTTGTATCACGATTAATAAAGCAGTTAGAGGACGAATTAGTTGCTGAAAAGCTTACTAATCGTGATAAATAAAAAATTTAGATTACTTAAATGAAATTAAGTTATCCAATTTTGCTTGCTCTGAAAGTTCATCATATCCTCCAAAAAATTTATTATCCAAAAATATTTGAGGGAAAGTATTATGGCTACTTTGAGCCATAATTTTTTGAAAGCTCTCATCATTGTCTATTAGAGTAACTTCATGAGGGATAGATAAAGAATTAAGCAACCTAATTGCTCTTTTAGACCAAGGACAATCCTTTAAAATATATGCTTTTACACGTGATTCATTAGTGATTAAATCATGATTAGAGATATTAATAATTTTCTGTTCAAAAGAAAGTAATAATATATCAGTACCTTTTTTTACAATACATCCCTCCTCAAGATGCCCGCCAAACACATTACATCCCTCATCTGCAAAACTCAAATGTAAGTGAACATCTCCTTTATTAAAATGTCCGTTTAAAGAAACTATCTCTAGATTTCCTTCAAATTTATTTATCTCTTGATTACCTGGGCATTGAATACAAACTGTTCTAAGATTACCAACCACTCCAGAAACATACCCGTATAAATTATTCGATAAGGAATATTCTTTAATTGAATTTATCAAATCAGATTCTGGAGATAGCTTTAGGCTATGAGGCTGCATTAAATATAAGGAATAATTTTGTAATATAAAACATCATCATTCATAAAGAGAAGCTGAGTTTATAATCTTTAGGATTCAGATTTAAATTAAATTTTAGAATCTTGCATCAAAAACCATTTAAAATTTTTACTTAAAATTTAAGCTTGTTTAGAGTGTAATATATTTTTATATACAAAAACTAATTTGTTATTAAGAAAAAATCTTAAAAATTTGGCATTGAATATTCCCAATTTATTATCGATATCTCGCCTTTTCCTTGTATTTCCATTAATACTTTTTTTAGAAATTAACAGACCTTTTTATGTATTTATATTGATTATTATTGGAGGTTTGACTGATTATTTTGACGGGTTAATTGCAAGGAAATTTAATCTTAAAACCAGATTAGGAGCTATCCTTGACCCCTTAAGCGATAAAGTATTCTATTTAATTCCTTTGACCTTCCTTTGTAAAAATAATTTTATACCCTTCTGGTCTTTGTCATTAATTTTATTTAGAGAATTAATTATCTCTAGCCTAAGGAACTCTACAAAAGACGGTTTGCCAGCATCAATGTTAGGAAAATATAAAACATTTTTCTTTTTTATTTCAGTAATTACCTTCTTTACGCCATTAAAAATTACCTTATTGAATAATTTGGCTTTAATTTTTTATTGGTTAGGATTCATCCTGACTTTTGTGACTTTATTAGGCTATTTAAGAATTAAAAAGAATATTATCTGAATTTTCATCAAACTCCTCACTCTTTTTATTATTAAAATCATTCACAAAACTATCCTTTAGACCATTAAGTAAATCAAAAGTTGGCGCCCACTCTAAATCACGTTTTATCTTAGAGATATCAGTCTGATAATGATTTAATCTAATTGGAAATCCCTTTCGAGACTTAGGATCTAATTTTTGATAATCAAATGTTCTTAGAGAAATCTCATTTTGGTTTAATCCAAGAACTTTCGCACAGAAAAAGATTAAACCCTTGATTGTTACACCTTTTTCACCTGAACAGTTGTAAATATTATTTCTGGAATTTTCAAAATTTATGCACCTAATCATTACATCAGTTAGATCCGAAACATGGCCTAGCTGAGTAATTAAAGAACCATCACCAGGGATTGGTATAGATTTTTTAGTAAATAACCTTTCAAAAAACCAATTTTCAATTTTATTATAATTTCCTGGTCCATAAATATAAGTAGGTCTAAAACTTGTAAAAGGAATTTTTTGTTTTTTTAACCAATTTTCTGTCTCAAACTTTCCTTTGTGCCTACTTTCTGTATCAATTGGATCAACTTCGGATAAGGGTAGTTCAGAATTATCTTTATAAACACCTGCAGAGCTTACATATATATATCTCTGGAAAGAGTTATCTAAATTTTCTATAAGAAGTTTGGTTTGTTCTAACTCTCGTCCAGAAATATCAAAAACAACATCATACTTTTCATTTCTTAGCTTGACGATATCTTCTGAATTATTTCTATCACCCTTAATTAAATTTGTTTTTTCAGGATTACTTTTATTACCTCTTGTGAAAATATCAATATCATAATTTTTACTTAATAACTTTCCAACCAAAGACTTGCCAACAAATCTAGTGCCACCCATTACAAGAATTTTCATATTCAAAAAATATTTAACTGAAGTAGTAATCTTAAATAGAATTACATATTGAATAGTACTACTAATAAGTAATTAATGAAAAGGATGATTCTATGGACCTAATACCAGCAATTGATTTAATGAATGGGAAGTGTGTAAGGCTTTTTAAAGGCGACTTTAATAAAAGAAAAGACTTCGCCAAAGAGCCTCATGAGCAAGCTGAATTTTGGGAAAGCGAAGGAGCAAAATATATACATATAGTTGATTTGGATGCTGCAAAAACTGGATCCCCAACAAACGATAAATCAATAAAAAAGATTGCAAAAACAGTAAACATACCTATTCAAATAGGTGGGGGTATAAGGTCTCAAGAAAGGATAGAACAATTATTTTCTTATGGTATTGAGAAAGTTATCATGGGAACCTCTGCAATAGAAAATAAAGAACTAGTTAAAGACTTATCAAATAAATTTCCTGGAAGGATAATTGTTGGGATAGATGCAAAAGATGGAAAAGTTAGTACAAGGGGGTGGCTTGAGCAATCTAATATTTTTGCCACAGATCTAGTAAAGGAGTTTTCTTCATTTAAAATTGCTAGTTTTATTGTTACAGATATAAACACAGATGGGACTTTAGAAGGGACAAATGAAGAATTCATAAAAAGCATACTTGAAATTACAGATATTCCAGTAATAGCCTCAGGAGGTATTGGTTCAATTTCTGATTTATTATCCTTAGTAAAATTTGAAAACTCTGGCCTATTTGGAGTAATAGTAGGTAAAGCTCTATATGAAAATAAATTCACGATAAACGAAGCGAATAATGTATTGTCAGCGGAGAGATTAAATGACATTGATTTAAACACAAATTACTACGCTTAAAAGAGTATAAAAATTGATTTAAGGCTGGTGTTTGCAGTAATTGTTAGTTAATTTTGTATAAGAGATAAGAAATCCAGTCTTGGAATTAATTTCAAAAAAATCGATATTGATTATTGCTCCAAGCTTAATAGCGGAATCTTTATCGCTTAAGTTAACATCACTAGACCAAAATTTAGAAATTAATTTTAATAATGGAACAGGTGATAAAACTCCAGATTTAGTTATATGGAATGTTCTTAATTTCCAATCAGAAGATCTTATAAGGTTAGAATTATTAAAATTAAGAGAAAGATATGATGAGTCAAAGTTTCTTATAATTCTCTCTGGCGAATTTGTTTATGAATCAAATACCCCCCCATCGTTAAATGCTGAAGGTTTTCTTTTAAATCCCAGTGCAGAAAAAGTTCTTGAATCTATTGATACCATTTTAAATGGAGGAATGGTATTTGATATTGAAAATAATTCCCGAGTTCAATTAAACAAAAATAAGCCTCTCTCTTTTAGTCAAAAAATTCTAACTTCAGGTCTTAAACAAATAGATTCTGAAATTAACTATATATTTAAATATGTCAACTCTGATTCAACACCAGAATTTTATAAATTCATTTTAAAAGGAAGATTAAGAGAACTTATTACTGCAAAATCTTTTCTAATTTTCTTATGGGGTAATTCACTAGAACTTTATACAGAGGCAGTTTACACTGAAAATAAAATTAATCTTGAAAATAAGAAAACTGTTTTCATTAAAGATAAAAACACAGCAGAAATATGGAATTTGATTTTAGATAGACTAAAAGAAAGGTATAGCTCAACTAACTTACAGGTTGAATTTAATAATTCATCAATAATTCTCTCTGGAATAAAGAAAGAATTCATTTCGCGACTAATTTGCAAAATGTTAGATGAGTTAGATAATTTAGTCAAAAATATTAAGGAAAACTATAAGGAGAAAGATTTTAAAGATGATTTAAATTCTCTTATAAAAGAACTTAAAGTTAATACAATTTCAAATATCACAGACAGTTATTTTCGATTAAAAAAAGAAGGCGAATCTATTTCAATAAATGATTTTATTTATAGTGAGGTAAGTTGCGAAGAGATAGATAGAGAATCACATGAATCAATTATGTTTATTGAGCCAATTATTAAAAATGAAGCTCTTGACTATGATGGAAAATTACTCCCTCTATATGAAACAGAATCGTTTTTGATACTTGAAAATATTATTTCAAACTGGACAATAAGGAACTGTAATTTATTAGCTTCTGAAATCTTTAATATTTGTTCTTCTTGGCCTGAATTAAGAACTGTACTTATAAATCCCGAATTACAATCGACAAGAAATTTTGAAAGATTTAGAAATAATATTAATAACTACAATCGCTGGCATGACTATATTTATATGCCTATCTACTTGTATGAGAGTAAAAGAGAATATATTGATATTATCGATAAAAAATTTACCCGTTACTTTAAAAATGAAAATAGGGAGAAAGAATTAGAGAATCTAGAATGGCTACAAAAACAAGTTACATTGTTAGTTGAGATAAGAGATGCCGTAGCACCGCAGTTAGAAGTTGCTGTAAAATATATCGGTAATCTTTTCGTAACTTTCCTTACAAAGGTCGTTGGTAAAGCTATCGGTTTAGTGGGGAAAGGAATCCTTCAAGGATTAGGAAGATCAAGTTCAAAGTAAGTTATTAAACTTTAATGAAAATAATTCAATGGATCCTGATAGCATTAATTTTTTTAAGCCCATTAAAAGCAAATGCCTCTAGAGATACTGATAGTTACGATGGCAACATTTTCCCAATATACGCAGGTAATGGGGCTATTGTTCCTCCCCAGTCAACTCTTCAGGAATCATTAAAAAATAAAAGAGTTGCAGTTTTATTTTTTTATCTTGACGACAGCTCGGATAGTAAAGCTATGGCTCCGATAATATCCGGTTTAGATTTGATATGGAGAAATAATATAGATATCATTGCTCTAACTACTGATGAATTACAGGATAAAGAAAAGTCTGATCTTAGAAATGAACCTAATTATTATTGGAACGGATTAATTCCACAAACCATTATTTTAAATGGTGATGGTGAAGTTAAATTTGATAAAAATGGAATGATTAATATCGATGAATTAAACAAAGTTATTGGAGAACTAAAGGGAATTGATATAGAAGAAACGACATTTTCTGTAGAAAGTTTTAATGAATACAACAGTATCATTTCTGAAAAAAAAATAAAAACAAAAATTGATTAAAAAAAAATGATATTAATAAATATCTTCTTAGTTCTTTTAATTTTTTTAATTATTTCAGATTTATATATTAAAAACTCACCCAAATCAAAGTTAAATCTGGTACCTATAAATTACAAAATCAAAAAAAAGGATGGTTTAAACGAATTAATTATTGATTTAAAAATAACTAATAAAAGTAAAACTAAAGAGACGATGGTTTCTAATATAAATTTTGAGTTAGATTGTTTTAAAAGTAAAGGTAACGAATATTGCCAAAATTTTAATTATCAACAAGATATTTACATATATGAAAATAATAAAATTAAGAATTTAAATAATTACTGGCCAACAACAATTATCAAGTCAAATTCAGAATTATTTGTAAGAATCATATATAAATTTAGCAATGATAATTTTAGAAAAAAAATAAAATATCTATGGTTAAAAATATATTGGGAGAACTATGGACATTTTGGTATTTCAAATAATAAGGATTGTTTCTTAATCAATTTAGATGGTCAAAAACAAAAGCCGAAAGAAGTTTTTGAAATTCCAATCAATAATAAATATAAAGCACTTGCTATTAAAACTGATTTACTTGGTTGCTTTGATAACCCCGTAAATACTGTGATTGAATACTGCAAAGGAATTGTAGAAAAAAATGATATTTTAACTATCGGTGAGAGTCCGCTAGCGATTATGCAAAATAGATATATTTCCCCTCAAAATTTAGAATATAGTTTATTTTCGAAAGCTTTATGTTATTTTTTTCACCCTACAAGCAGTCTCGCAACAGCTTGCGGGATGCAATTATTAATAAATAGAATCGGTGTCACAAGAATAACCTTTGCACTATTTGTTGGATATCTCTTCAAATTAGTTGGGATTAAAGGTATTTTTTATAGGTTAACTGGTTCAGAATCATCCCTCATTGATGATATAAGCGGCACAGTTACACCTTACGACAAGAGTATAGTCATGGGTCCTCTCAATGCGGATTTATTTTGTAAGGAGGTCTCGAACTATCTAAATATAGATGTTGCAGTTGTCGATGTTAATGATCTTGGAGGTGTGAAAGTCTTAGCAAGTTCAAATAAAAAAGTAAATAAAATACTTAAAAAAAACTTATTATCTAATCCAGCTGGCAATGGAGATGAAAAAACCCCTATAGTATTAATAAGAGAAAAAAAGTAAATGAAAAAAGATACCTCTTATTCTTTTCAATCTAAAAAAGGAATGGAAGTAACTTTTGAAGAACTCCATATACGGCACATTAATCTTTTAATAGATATTAAAAATAAGGAATTGAATAATTGGTTTTTAAAAATGGCAATTATCAATACCTTTGATGACTTAAAAATCTTCTTGAATAATCTTAAGAAAAATAAAAATAAATGCATAATTGCTATATATGGAAACGAAATCATTGGTTATTTGAATATTTTTCCTTTAAACAAAAAAGAGACTTGCTTAAAAATATGTAAGCCCAAGTTGATCAAAAGCAAGTGTTCTTTAACCGATAAACAATTAACTTTAGGATTGATAAAAAAATCCATCTCAATAAAAGAAATCAAAACTTCAAGTTGGATAATTAATTCAGATATAAATAATGTTGACCTCATATCAAACGCAAGAGAATTAGGCTTTCAACCTTTAGGAGAGATAATCCTTTGGGATGGTTCTGACCTAAATAAACCTAAAAATCAAAATACCAATGCCTATACATTAATTAATGAATTCCAAAACATTAATAAACAAAATATATTAAAAATAGTTAATTTCATAAGATCAAATCAATCTCACTTAATAAGAAATATTTTAGATTTTGATCAAGACGACATTCTTAAAAGAAATAACTCTAAGAGTGGTGCCTTAATATATGAAAATTCAGTTTTATGTACAATTTTAAAAGATATTAATTATCAAAATGAGGAAATTTATACTTTAACTATTAGTAGATATTGGGATAAGAGATTCAATTCTATTTTAAAAGAATTTATAAAAAGATTTTTTGAAAAATCACCTGTTTCATATTTAAAAACCTATAAAGAAAATTCTCAATTAAATGTTTTTCTTGAAGAGTGTAATATCAAAGAAAAAAATCAAGAAATAATTCTTATTAGGAATACAATAATTAAGAATGAAGCCAAACAAGTAAATATAATAAATCAATCGTTGGAATCAATCTTTGAAAAATTAAGTCCACAAGGTAATCCATATCCATCTCCTTTTCCATTAAAAACAAAGTGAAATTTTGCAAACCGAAGCCCAAGTCAATTTTGAGTTTGGATATAGGTACCAAAAGAATAGGATTAGCTTATTGTGATCCTCTCTGCATAACATCAAATATACTTCCAGCAGTAAAACGATTTGAAAATAATCAAGAGATTAAAATCATTAGAAATTATATAAATGATTTTAATTTGACTGGTTTTATTGTGGGTATTCCGCTAGATGAAAAAGGTAAAATGACCACTCAAGCTATTGACTGTAAAAATTACGGTCAATTACTTTCAAATGAATTAAAGCTTCCATTTTCTTATGTCAACGAACATAGTTCAACTTGGGAATCTTCAGAAAGATTTGGAATAAAAAAAGATAAATCCGGATTGATTGATAGTTTTTCAGCAAAAATAATACTTGAACAATGGATCGAAGAAGGTCCTGAATTAGAAGAAATAGCTGGTAAACGTCAGATAAAATATTAGTATTAAAAAGGATAAATAATTTTTAAATGAAAGAAGCCAATTCAAATGATAATTATGATGCACAGACTCTTTTATTAAATGACTCAAATGGAAACGAGCTATTTTGTTATCTTGAACAATTAGTAAGTGTTGAAGGCCAAGAATATGCTTTATTAACGCCAGTTGATACACCAGTAAGTCTTTTTAAGATAAATGAAAAAGATGAACCTGAACTAATTGAGAAAATAGATAAAAATGAACAAATACTAAAAAATGCTGAAGCTGTCCTTCAAGAACATGATTTAAGACTTATCAGATCAGCAGTTACATTAACAGTATCAGGAGAACTTGAAGAACCAATTTACGATGAATTAGAAGAAGATTACGTCGATGATGATAGTGAGAGTTATGAATTGCTAGTTAACTTTAATCTTTTTGACCAAGAATATGGCTTATATATACCACTAGATCCTTTTTTTATTGTTGGTAAATTAAAAGACAAAGGTGTCTTATTAGTTGAAGATGATGAGTTCGATAAAATTCAACCTTTGATTGAAACTGAGCTTGAAAAAAGTAGTTCTTAAAATAAATGAGATCTATCCTAAATATCAATTGGGATTCAAACTTACCAATATATAATATTTCTCAATCTGAGTTGAAAAAAAAAGGAATTAATTCTTTATTGCTAGACGTGGATGGGACTCTAGTAAATAGAAAATCAAATATGATCCCAAAAGCTGTAAAAAATTGGATAATAGAATCTAAAAAACTTTTCTCCTTATATCTAATAAGTAATAATCCATCAAAAAAAAGAATCGAAAAAATAGCGAAAGAATTAAATTTAAGTTATAAATACAATGCATCAAAACCTAGAAAAAAAGTAACTTTGTCTGCTATCAAAGAAATTGGCAGAGAGCCAAAAAATATAGCCATTCTTGGCGACAGAATTTTTACAGATATTGTTGTTGGGAATAGATGTGATATAAAAACAATATTAGTTAAGAGATTAAATAGAGATGGCCTGCCTATAAAATTTAATTTAACTTTGACAATAGAAAAATTAATTTCTCATTTTATAAAATGAAAACTTGGGTTATAAAAATTGGTACTAGTATTTTAAGAGGAACAGAGAAACTATCTACAGAAGAAGTTATTGAAAACCTTTCTAGATCCTTTACAAGTTTTCTTTCAAAAGGAAACAAGTTAATTTTAGTAACTAGTGGAGCCGTTGGATTAGGTTGCCAAAAGTTAAATATTAAAACAAGACCAAATGATTTAAGTACCCTTCAAGCTACTGCTGCAGTAGGTCAAGTTAATTTAATGTCCTTATACGATAAAGTATTTAATAAATTAGGTCTTAATATTGCTCAAATTTTAATAACTAAAGCTGATTTCAATTCACGAGAATCCTTTAATAACGCTTCTAAAACTTTAAAAAGATTAATCGATTTGAATGTTATTCCAATAGTAAATGAAAATGATACCGTAGCAAATGAAGAGCTTAAATATGGAGATAATGATACCCTCTCTGCTTTAGTTGCCTTGGCTATAAATGCTAACAAGCTTATTTTATTAACCGATATTGAAAATCTATACTCAAAAGATCCACGTAATAATAAAGATGCGCAACCTATTAAAGAAGTTCATAATAGTGAATTAAAGGAAATTAAAGATAAAAATATTCAAAACTCAAATAATGAATGGGGAACAGGAGGAATTTCTACAAAATTAATTTCTGCAGAAATAGCAACAAAAGGAGGAGTCGAAGTCCAACTAGTTGATGGAACTAATAAAAAAAACTTAATTGAAATATTTAATGATAATAAAATTGGAACTTTATTTTATCCAGTAGAAAAACCTATTGGAAACAAAAAAAGTTGGCTTTCACACGCAATTCAAACAGTAGGGAAAATTACTTTAGATGATGGCGCTTCTTTTGCAATTAAAAAAAAAGGTGCCTCACTTTTAGCGGTTGGTGTTAAGAATGTAGAAGGAAACTTTACGATTAATCAGGCAGTTAAAATCGTAAATACAAATGATAAAGAAGTTGCAAAAGGTTTAGTATCAATAAGTAGCGACAAATTAAGAAGTATCTTAAATAATAAAGAAAATAACAACTCCTCGATAATTGTCGTTCATAGAGATGTTCTTGCTCTCTCTTAGAAAAAATTAAAACTGAAAAATGCTTTTAAGTGATTTAGTTGATCTAATAAAAAAAGGAAATTCAAATTTTATTAGTGCCAATATTTTCGAAGATTTAAATATAGATGATGCTGCCTCATTAGATGCTGCAGTTAAACATCAAATATCTTTTTTAGAGGAAAATAATATCCTTAAAGAAAAATTAGATCAAACTAAAGCCTCAGCAATAATAACTACTAACAACGATGAAATCGTTAGTGCTCTAAAAAAACTCAATATATCTAACATAATCGTTAAAAATCCAAGAATTGCATTTGCAGAATTATTGGATTATTTATATAAAACTATCAATTTCAAACCAGGAATTCATGCTTCAGCAGTAATAGAAAAAACAGCAATAATTGGAGCAGATTGCCATATTGGACCTAATGTCTATATTGGGGAAAATACCGTAATTGGAGACAATAATCATATTCTTCCTGGATCATCAATTTTAGGCAATGTTCAAATAGGAAATAATAATATAATTCATCCAAATTGTGTTATTTACGAAAATACCACTCTAAAAAATAATTGTGTAATTAATTCAAATTCTGTTATTGGATCAGAGGGATTTGGTTTTATTCCTGAAAATGGCAAATGGGTAAAGATGCCGCAAAAAGGTGGTGTTAAAATCATGAGTTTTGTAGAAATTGGAACTAATTGTTGTATTGATAGACCCGCAGTTGGATTTACTTTTATTGATGAGGGAACAAAGTTGGATAATTTAATACAAATAGGTCATGGCGTAAAAATTGGAAAGAATTGTGCATTTGCAGCTCAAGTTGGTATCGCTGGAGGCGCAAATATTGGAGATGGTGTTATTTTGGCAGGGCAAGTAGGAGTCAATAATAGAGTAAAAGTTGGTAATAATGTCATTGCGAGTTCAAAATGCGGAATCCATTGTGACATTGAAGATGGCAAGGTAATAAGTGGTTTCCCCGCGATGGAAAATAAATCATGGCTAAGGAGTTCAAGTATTTTTAAAAAATTACCAGAATTAGCAAAAAAACTTAGACAATTAGACAAGCAATAATTTATTGTTCTATTAAACAAAAATTTAAATGAAGAAATATAAGATTGTTTTATTGTCAGGAGACGGAATTGGACCAGAGATTTCAGAAGTTTCAAAAAAAGTTTTAAAAAAGCTATCAAAAAATCATAATTTCGATATTGAGATTATTGAAAAATTATTTGGAGGGATAGCGTATGAAAAATATGGTACTCCTGCTCCAGATGAGACACTAGATCAATGTAAAAAAAGTGACGCAGTACTTTTAGCATGTGTTGGAGATATTAAATATGATTCTCTTGCAAGAGAATTAAGGCCAGAAAGTGGATTACTAAAGTTAAGATCTGCCCTAAACCTTTTTGCAAATATCAGGCCTGTCAAAATAAGAAAATCTCTATTAGATGCAAGTACATTAAAAAAAGAAATCGTTGAGCATGTAGATCTTATTGTTGTAAGAGAATTAATAGGAGGAATTTATTTTGGAAAACCAAGAGGACACATAACAAATACAAAAATCCCAAAAGCTTTCAATACTATGGTTTATGATTCGACTGAAATAGAAAGAATAACCGAAATAGCAATAAAAATTGCTAACCAAAGAAATAAAAAAATATGTTCTGTTGATAAATCAAACGTTCTTGAGGTTAGTCAATTGTGGAGAGATACAGTTTTAAATATCACCTCAAAAGATAAAAATATATCTCTAAGCAATATGTACGTTGATAATGCAGCAATGCAATTAGTTAGAGATCCTGGTCAATTTGATGTGATTTTAACTAGTAATTTATTTGGAGATATTTTAAGCGATTTAGCCGCAATGTTAACTGGTTCTATTGGTATGCTTCCATCTGCTTCTTTAAACAATAATGGCCCAGGCGTTTTTGAACCTGTTCATGGTTCGGCTCCTGATATAGCTGGTAAAAACATAGCTAATCCTATTGCAATGCTTTTATCTGCTTCCATGATGTTAAAAATCGGATTAAATGAAGAAGAAGCTGCAGAAAATTTAGAAACTGCCATTGATAAAGTTTTATCAAAAGGATTTAGAACAGCAGATTTAGCTGATGGGTCTACTGAAGTTTTATCTTGCAGTGAAATCGGAGATAAAATAATTGATGAAATTTAAAAAAAAATTAATAAATAAAAAAATATTTTTAAGTAAAACATAAAGTTGGCATATGACCTGTCAGAATCATTAGATATTGTTTTTAAAAAATGTCAAAACGTCATCCAGTAGTTGCTGTAACAGGATCTTCAGGAGCAGGAACAAGTACAGTAAAAAGAGCCTTTGAGCATATTTTTGCCAGAGAAGATATTGTTCCCGCAGTTGTTGAAGGTGATAGTTACCACAGATTTGAAAGAATGCCTATGAAAAAAGCTATGGCAGACGCTCTTTCAAAAGGTGAAAATTTCTCACATTTTGGTCCAGAGGCTAATCTTTTTGACAAGCTAGAAGAACTTTTTAAAATCTATGGTGAAACTGGAGGAGGAAAGAAAAGGTATTATCTACATAGTCTTGAAGAAGCAGAAGAACATAATACAAGACTTGGGACATCCCTAGAACCTGGGCAATTTACTCCATGGGAAGATATTCCTGAGGGAACAGATGTACTTTTTTATGAAGGTTTGCATGGCGGGGTAGAAGGTGATGGATACAATGTTGCCTCTTATGCTGATCTACTTGTTGGAGTTGTTCCGATAACAAATTTAGAGTGGATTCAAAAAATCCATAGAGATAACGCAGAAAGAGGCTACTCAGCGGAAACCATTGTAGATACTATATTGAGAAGAATGCCTGATTATATAAATCATATATGCCCGCAATTCAGCAAAACCGATATTAATTTCCAAAGAATTCCCACAATTGACACTTCTAATCCTTTCATATGCAGGAATATCCCAACTCCTGATGAGAGCTTTGTGATCATACATTTCAGAAAAGGGGCAAGAGAGAAATGGGGGATTGATTTTCAATACTTGCTTGGAATGATTAATGATTCATTTATGTCAAGTCCAACAAGTATAGTTGTAAATGGAGGAAAAATGGGATTCGCAATGGAACTAATTCTCACTCCAATAATTCATAAAATGATTGAGGAGAAAAATAAATAATAATTAATTTTCGATTATCAACTTAAATCATTATTTTTTTATTTTGAGAAGTTTTTAATCTAGAGGATCTCAAATTTTTATATATCTTTCTTGATAAAAGTACCTTACTTAGATTTAAATAGAAAAAACAGGAAAAGTTGTGTCATTAATCGACTGGTTTGCCGCAAGGCGTAAAGATCAATTTGTTGGAAAAGTTTCCCAAGATACTGACGAAGGAGATGGTTTGTGGGTTAAATGTTCAGAGTGTTCGCAAGTAGCCTATAGAAAAGACCTAATTTCAAATTTCAATGTTTGTAGTAATTGTGGACACCACAATAGGATTAATAGTGATGAAAGGATAAATATAATTGCTGATAAAAATTCATTCAAAGAATTTGATAGTTCACTAAGTCCTACAGATCCTTTGGGTTTTAAAGATAGAAGAGCGTATGCTGATCGAATTAAAGAAAGTCAAGCAGGTACAGGTTTAAGAGATGGAGTCGTAACAGGTATCTGTTCTGTGAATTCAATGCCTTTAGCATTAGCTGTTATGGATTTTAGATTTATGGGAGGATCAATGGGTTCAGTAGTTGGTGAAAAAATTACAAGGATAATTGAGAGAGCAACTTTGGAAAATTTTCCAATTCTTATTGTTTGCGCATCAGGAGGAGCAAGGATGCAAGAAGGTATGTTAAGTCTCATGCAAATGGCAAAAATATCTGGAGCACTAAAAAAACATAAAGAGAAAAATCTCCTATATATGCCCTTGTTAACTCATCCAACTACTGGAGGGGTAACAGCCAGCTTTGCGATGTTAGGTGATTTAATTTTGGCGGAACCTAAAGCACTTATTGGATTTGCTGGAAGAAGGGTTATAGAACAAACATTAAGAGAAAAATTACCCGATAATTTTCAAACAGCTGAATATCTGCTTGAGCATGGTTTTGTTGATGTAATAGTGAAAAGGAAAGATCTCAAGGATACTCTGACTAAAATTTTAAAAATTCATGGTGTAAAAGAACTCGCAGAATCAAATATATAAAATGAGAATAATTTCTAATTTATTTTATTTTTCTTTAAGCCTTCTACTCTTTATTTTAAACTTTGCCTCCTATTCATATGCGATAGGAAATGTTGATTGGGTTCTCCTAAAAGAGAATGATGATGGGAAGGAATGGCTTGATAAAGGGAGTATTAAGTCGCTCCCAAATGGTGAAATAAGTGTATTAACTAAGTTCTTTAAGAATCCAACTAATTCTGATGATGATGGAGAGTTATCACTTTATGTAATGAGAATTAATTGCAATGAAAAAAAGTTCAAAGATACATCAATAAATGGAATTCCTCAATTCAATTCAAAATGGCAAACTTCTAATAATGATGAACTTATAGATGTTGTTATTGAAAATAGCTGTTCAGAGTTTATTAATAAATAAGGATGAATACTAAAAATAAAAAATTAAAAATAGCAATCGCTGGACTAGGATTTGGGAAAAAAGTTCATTTAGAGGCATTAAAAAAGTCTGATCACTTAACTCCTGTAGCAATTTATCATTACGAGAAAAAGCAAAAATCAATATTAGAAAAAGAAACGGGCTTAGATTTTTTTCACAATTGGGAAGACTTAGTTAAATCTCCAAAAATTGATGGAATTATTATTGCTACTCCTCCCGAATCAAGATTTAAGTTAGCAAAACAAGCCCTTGAGAACAATAAAAATTTGCTCCTAGAAAAACCCGTTTCAATATCCTCCTCAGAAATTGAAGAGCTTCAGAGAATATCTTTGATTAATAATTTAAGCGTATGTGTTGATTTTGAATATAGAGCAGTACCTCTTTTCCTTCAGACAAAAAAACTTATTGATGAAAATATCTTAGGAGATATATATTTAGTCAAATTAGATTGGTTAATGGGCAGTAGATCCGACCCCAAAAGATCTTGGAATTGGTATTCATTAGAAGAAAAAGGTGGAGGAGTTATTGGCGCTTTAGGTACTCATGCATTCGATATGTTGAATTGGTTTTTTGGAGAAGCAATAAACGTGTCTGGCAAGTTAGCAACATCAATAAAAAAAAGACCTTTACCTAATTCATCTAATTTAAATGATGTTACGAGTGAAGATGTATGTTTAGCCAATATAGAAATATCAAACTACAGCTCAAATCTTATTCCATGTCAGGTATCTTTATCATCAATTTCTAAAAATGGTAGAGGATTTAGTTTAGAAATATATGGAAGCGAAGGTTCACTAATTCTTAAAAGCGAAAACCAAAAAGATTATGTACATGGTTTTAATTTGAAATATTCAAACAACGAAAATAAAATACTAAATCTAACTGCAGATTCAAGTTTTAATTTTGAAAAAACCTGGACTGATGGGAGAATAGCTCCAGTTTTGAGAATTCAAAATTTATGGGCTCAGAGTATAATTAATGGAACACCTGCAATCCCAGGCTTATGCGAGGGACTTGCTAGTCATAAAGTTTGCGAAGCCATAAGAGAATCTTCCAAAAGTGGATTAAGTATCAAAATTTAAGGCTATACATTTATAAGTAGCAATTATCACCCGATAAAGTATTGGATTGATTTTATTTTTTTTTCATATTCTGGAAAAATCAATTGAACTGAATTATTAAAAAATGGCTTTAAATTATTACAAAAATGAACTTAAAGAAAATGCTCACTTACTAGCTTCTAAAGGAAAAGGAATATTAGCGGTAGATGAATCCACTAAAACAGTAGGTAAAAGACTCGCTGGAATTGGCGTTGAGAATACTGAAGACAATAGGAAGGCATATAGAGGAATGCTTTTTACTACAGAGGGTCTTGGCAAATATATAAGTGGAGCAATCCTCTTCGAAGAAACTCTTTATCAAAATCACCAAGATGGCGAGCCAATGGTTAAGAAACTAAATGAATTAGGTATTATCCCAGGTATAAAGGTCGATAAAGGCCTAAATCTACTTCCAGGAGGGGGAGATGTAGAAACTTTTTGCTCTGGCCTAGATGGGTTAGTTGAAAGAGCCGCAAAATATTATGAACAAGGTGCCAGATTTGCAAAGTGGAGAGCAGTTCTGCAAATTACAAATGATGGTTGTCCTTCAAAGCTATCAATTCAAGAGAATGCTTGGGTATTAGCAAGGTATGCAAGATCAGTTCAAGAATCTGGGTTAGTACCAATTATTGAACCTGAAATCTTAATGGACGGTGACCATACTATTGAAAAAACTGCTGAAGTTCAAGAAGAGGTAATAAAGCAGGTTTATATTGCCTGTCAAGCAAATGGAGTTTTTCTAGAAGGCACTCTATTAAAACCTTCTATGACTGTTAATGGAGCAGATTGTCCAACAAAGGCTGATCCTATGAAGGTTGCTGAAATGACAATTAGAACTATGGAAAGATACGTTCCTGCATCTGTTCCTGGAATAGTTTTCTTATCAGGAGGGTTAAGCGAAGAAGCTGCTTCTGTTTATCTAAATAATATGAACACTCTTTACAGGAAAGCTTTATGGAATGTTTCATTCTCCTATGGAAGAGCATTACAGCACTCATGCTTAAAGGCCTGGAAAGGAAGCGACGTTGAAGGAGGTCAAAAAGCATTAATAGCAAGAGCTCAAGCAAACTCTGAAGCTTCAAAAGGTGCCTATGTAGCAGGATCTCAACCTTCATCTGATGAGCAATTGTTTGTGGCAGGCTACACTTACTAACTAAAAAATCCTAAAAATATACTCTGGGTCATAAAATTAGTATCTTTAATTTAGTATTTTGTATATCTAATGACGTGACATTTGATACCTCTTTATACTAAACTCTCGGAAACATATGCTTTATATAGCATTTAACTTATTTTAATTATGGCCCTCGTTCCACTAAGACTACTTTTAGATCACGCTGCTGAGAATGGTTACGGTATTCCAGCTTTCAATGTTAATAACCTTGAGCAAGTTCAAGCAATCATGGAAGCAGCATATGAAACTGATAGTCCTGTAATCCTCCAAGCTTCAAGAGGGGCAAGAAATTATGCAGGAGAAATTTTCCTACGTCATCTAATACTTGCCGCTACAGAAACATATCCTAATATTCCAGTAGTAATGCACCAAGACCATGGTAATGAGCCATCAACATGCTATTCAGCAGCAATAAATGGTTTCACATCAGTAATGATGGATGGTTCTCTAGAGGCAGATGCAAAGACACCCGCTAGTTACGAATATAATGTTGCAGTTACTAAAAAAGTAGTAGATTTTGCTCATTCAGTTGGAGTTAGTGTTGAAGGAGAATTAGGTTGCTTAGGTTCATTAGAAACAGGTAAAGGTGAAGCAGAAGATGGTCATGGATTTGAAGGTGAACTTTCTACAGATATGCTTTTGACTGATCCTGAAGAAGCTGCAGATTTTGTCGCTAAAACAAAAGTTGATGCACTAGCTATTGCTATAGGTACAAGTCATGGTGCTTATAAATTCACAAGGAAACCTACAGGAGAAGTTCTTGCAATAAGCAGAATTGCTGAAATTCATAAAGCACTTCCAAATACTCATCTTGTAATGCATGGATCTAGTTCAGTTCCTCAAGAATGGTTGGATATTATCAACAAATATGGTGGTGAAATTCCTCAAACATATGGTGTTCCTGTTGAAGAGATTCAAGAGGGAATAAGAAATGGAGTTAGGAAAGTCAACATCGATACCGATAACAGACTTGCTTTCACTGCCGCAGTTAGAGAGGCAGCATTTTCTGATAAAGCAAACTTTGACCCAAGACATTTCAACAAGCCTGCTAGAAAATATATGAAGCAAGTTTGTCTTGATAGATACAAACAGTTTTGGTGCGAAGGTCAAGCAAGTAAGATCAAACAAAACAGCACTAATTATTTTGCTGATCTTTACGCTAAAGGTGATTTAGATCCAAAAGTAAAAGCTACTGTTTAATTTCTTCCCACATTAAATAAAAAAAGACCTCCAAAATTGGGGGTCTTTTTTTATTTCAATATTAAAGATTTTAATGTAAAGAGACCATCAGTCCCGCCAATTGTCTCGTCACATGCACGCTCTGGATGAGGCATTAAACCAAGAACATTTCCCTTTTCATTAGTTATGCCTGCGATATCGAAGGAGGATCCATTGGGATTATTTTTATATCTCAAAGCGATCAATTCATTATCTACAAGTTTTTTTAAAGTGTCAGAATCACAATAATATCTTCCTTCCCCATGCGCTATTGGCAACTTAATAATTTGTTTTTCACCTCCATTATTAAACCAACCTCCTTTTGAAGAAATGATATCAAGTTCAACGTCATCACAGATGAAATTAAGGTTTTTATTTGCAGTAAGGGCACCAGGCAAAAAGCCAGATTCTGTCAAGATTTGAAACCCATTACAAATTCCTAAAACTCTTTTTCCGCTTTTAACAAACTCATCCAAGGCATTTATTAATGGAGAGAATCTAGCAATTGCTCCGCATCTTAAATAATCACCATAGCTAAATCCTCCAGGTAAAACTATTGCATCTACATCACTTAAATCTGAAGACTCATGCCACAAGTATTTTGTTCTTATGTCTAAACAACCTTCCAGTGCCCATGAAACATCACGATCACAATTAGAGCCAGGGAAGACAACAATTCCTACAGTAAAATTATCCATTTTATAATTTTTCTAGTGAATACTCATAATCTTCAATAACAGTATTTGCGAATAACCTATCACACAATAAATCAATTTTTTCTCTTACTTCGTTTTCACCATTACCTTCTATTTTTACTTCAATCATTTTTCCTATACGTAATGATTTTATTCCCTCTGCCCCAAGTTTAATAGAAGCAGATTTGGTAGCTTCCCCCGCTGGATCTAAAACTGAAGGTCTTAGTCTTACAAATACTTTTACAGCAAATTGGTCCAATTAAAAAATAATTTCTACTAGAAGATTAGTTTAATTTCTAATAAAAAGTACTATTGATTAATAAACAAATATTTTTACATAAAGATTTTCTGAATTTTTAAATGTTTATGTAGCCTTTACCAAAACAAACTAGGCATGTTCTTCTTGAATTTTCAGGTGATTTAAAATTTCCTGCCCCACCGCATTTGGAGCATTTAATTCTATCAATTGATATTACATCGTCAAAGATTATTTGTTTTAAAGCAATTTTTGGATTTTCCATTTAGGACTGTCTACTGTGGTAAATATTTCGACAGCTAACTATAAAGTCAAATTACTATTTTTGGCTCAATTAAAATCTTAAATTTCTCTTTAATTTTTCTTTTGAAAGTTTTTATAGATTTTTCATCAAAAGAAATTATTACTAATTCAAGACCAGCATTATCATTTGGTCTCCAACAATTGTCTGGAGCTTCTTCAAACCAAGTATTAATTTTTTTCCCAACTATTTGTATTTGTAAAGGCAATGTTTTGTTTGGTATCCACATACGTCCTTTTATTCGAAGAATGTTTAATTCATCAAAGATTTTTGACATCTCTTTTTCAAAATCATCTTTTTCAAGGAAATAATTTAATTTAATTGAATCTGATACAAGCTCAATATGATTATGGTCATGTTCTTCAGTTAAAAATTCCTTATAAGTATCTTTTTTAAAATTAAAATCAAATAGATAATTCAAATCAATATTGCCATTCTTGGATTTAAGGACTGGTGTAGATGAGTTTAGACTTCCTTGAATTTTATTTTTTACAACGTCAAACTGATCATCATTTAAGATATCTGATCTAGAGACTAAAACGATATCAGAAACTTCTAGTTGCTCCTCAAAAAGTTCATCTATAGTGGCGTTGTGATCAATTTTATCTGTTTCATTATATTGTTTTATTATTTTATTTAAATCATTAATTGGTGAACCATTAAGCATTGATTCTCCATTAACGATACCAACAACAACATCAAGGTAGATGGAAGACCTAATCTCAGGCCAGTTAAGTGCTTGAATTAAAGGAATTGGTAGTGCCAAGCCACTTGTTTCTATAATTATTGATTCGATAGGAGGATTAAATTCTAGGAGAGCTTTTATTGATGGAACAAAATCATCTTGAACAATACAACATAAACATCCATTGTTTAATTCGATTACGCAGTCGTCTTCAGATTCATCACATTTATCACAACTTTTAATCAAATCACCGTCAATCCCAACATCCCCAAATTCATTAATTATTAAACCAAATTTTTTATTACTCTCTTTTAATAGATATCTTAGAAAAGTTGTTTTACCTGAACCAAGAAATCCCGAAACAACTATAACTGGTATTTTTTTTTTCATCTTTATGATTAACAACCTAAGCTATATTTTGTACTCTCTCCTGTAGAACTATTTGTGCCATTAGCAATCGCACATAATTGTTTTTGTTGCGTACGACTAAGAACAGCATCAGTAAAATCTGCACCATCTATTTTTGCTCCTTCAAAATTACTCTCCATTAATAAAGCATTTGTAAAATTAACATCCGAAAGATCTGCATCTGTAAAATCTGTTGCATAAGCTAGTGCATCTCTTAAATTGGCTCCATTGAACTTTGAATTTTGCAATTTACTATTATTAAACACCGCGCCTTCTAAATTACTTTCACTGAAATTAAATCCATTCAAATCAAACTTAACGTATTCGTTACCGCTTAAATCTTGACCATGCATATCTTGCTCTAAATTAAGGTCTTGCTGGTTTCTAATCTCAGGAGGTCTTTTAGCCCATGCAGAATTTACAGAATTAAAAAATAAAATCCCAACGAACAACAACGTAATTAATGCATTCTTTAGTGAAGGGAAAATAATTGATTTAATCATAATAAGACAGTATTTTAGAACTTAAGTATTTAAAGTTTCTAATAGTATCTTAAAGGAAAATATATGGCAATGTCACTAAAGGTTATTGTTCCTCCTCATCCATTAATAAAACATTGGCTTTCAATATTGCGAGAAAAAAATACTCCAAATATTTTGTACTCAACAGGATATGAGCAATTAGGGAAATGGCTTACATATGAAGCATTACGTAATTGGCTGCCATATAAAAAAGAAATAGTAAATACTGATAATGGGGAGGCAGATGGATTCTTTATTAATAATTATTATCCAATAAAAGTACTCGCAATGTTGCCCGAAGGGTTATCTCTTTGGTTTGGATCTAAAGAAGTAATTCCTAATTCAACCCTTTCATTAGGAGAACTTCCTAAAACTATTGAATCAAATGAAGGAGTTATATTTTATTCAGAACAAATAACGACAAAATCAGCAACATTAAAAACTTTAATTAAATTGAAGGAATTAGGTGTTGATTCAAATAGGATTCTTTTAATAACTGCTATTTGCTCAAATAAAGGGTTAAATGAAATTGCGAAATTACTCCCTAATCAGGTAATTTACACTTCTTGCATAGATGAGGAAGACGAAAAAACACAATTATTAGTTCCGGGTATTGGGAATCCTCTATCGCGTTTAAGTACTATATTTCAAGATAAGAACTAATATAGAATATAGGAGTAAATATTTTACCAATGTCTGAATACAGAGATTCGTCTTCAAATAATCTTTTATCATTAATAAGCGGTGCTTTTATTGGAGCAGCAGGTTTAGCTTGGTGGTTAATATCCGAAGCAGACAAAAGAAAGGAGGAAAAAAAACAAAAAGCAATGATGTATTCCTCCAGAATTCAAGACGGATCTGAAGCGATTGATTCAAATGAAAATATAAATGAAGTGGAAGGAGAGAATCTGGAGAAGAAAGTTGAGCAACTTAATTCTGCAATTGCTGATGTTAGGAAGCAACTTGAAGAGTTGGGGCAATAGAATAAAAAAGGTTTTCAAATAATATGAATAAACTCAGATCATCTGCAATAACCCAGGGTGTGCAAAGATCTCCTAACAGATCGATGTTAAGAGCTGTTGGATTTAATGATGAAGATTTTAATAAACCTATTATTGGAGTTGCAAATGGATACAGCACCATAACACCATGCAATATGGGTTTAAATAAGTTAGCTCTAAAAGCTGAAGAATCAATAAAAAGATCCGGTGGGATGCCTCAGATGTTTGGGACTATAACAGTAAGTGATGGCATTTCTATGGGAACAGAGGGCATGAAATATTCCCTAGTTTCAAGAGAAGTTATTGCTGATTCAATTGAAACAGCATGCAATGCTCAAAGTATGGATGGAGTACTTGCAATAGGTGGATGTGATAAAAATATGCCGGGTGCCATGATAGCGATTGCAAGAATGAATATTCCCTCAATTTTCATTTATGGAGGAACAATTAAACCTGGGAAATTGCATGGAGAAGATCTTACTGTTGTTAGTGCATTTGAAGCTGTTGGACAATTAACATCAGGCAAAATTAATGAAGAAAGGCTAATCCAAGTTGAGAAAAATTGTATTCCTGGTGCAGGTAGCTGTGGAGGAATGTTTACAGCTAATACAATGTCTGCGGTTATTGAAGTATTAGGGTTAAGTCTTCCTCACAGTTCCACTATGGCTGCTGAAGATCTTGAAAAAGAACTAAGTGCAGATAAAAGTGCTGAGATATTAGTCTCTGCAATAGAAAAAGATATAAGACCTCTAGATCTAATGACTAAGAAAGCATTTGAAAATGCAATATCAGTAATTATGGCAATTGGCGGATCAACAAATGCGGTATTGCACATCTTAGCTATTGCGAATACTGCAGGAATAGATATCAACATTAATGATTTTGAGAGAATCAGACAAAAAGTACCCGTTATTTGTGACCTTAAACCTAGTGGTAAATATGTGACGGTGGATCTTCATAAGGCAGGTGGGATTCCACAAGTAATGAAAATACTTTTGAATGCAGGATTAATTCATGGGGAATGTAAAAACATTGAAGGCAAAACCATCTCAGAATACTTACAAAATATTCCAGATAAGCCTCCAACAAATCAAAATGTCATAAGAGACATAGATGACCCTCTTTATAAAAAAGGACATCTAGCGATATTAAAAGGTAACTTAGCCAGCGAAGGATCTGTAGCCAAAATTAGCGGAGTAAAAAACCCTGTATTAACTGGTCCCGCAAAGATTTTTGAAAGTGAAGAGGATTGTTTAAAATCGATATTAAATAACGATATCAAAGCTGGTGATGTTGTTGTTATTAGAAACGAAGGTCCTGTAGGAGGTCCAGGCATGAGAGAAATGTTAGCCCCAACATCTGCGATTGTTGGTCAAGGGCTTGGAGAGAAGGTGGCTTTAATTACCGATGGCAGATTTAGCGGGGGCACCTATGGTCTTGTTGTGGGTCATATAGCTCCAGAGGCTGCTGTAGGAGGAAATATTGCTCTAATAAAACAGGGTGATTTAATTACAGTAGATGCTGTAAAACAACTAATTGAAGTTGATTTATCTGACGAAGAATTAGAAAAAAGAAAAAAAGATTGGGTAAAACCTATTCAAAAATACAAAAGAGGAATTCTTTCAAAATATTCGAGAATCGTAAGCACATCAAGTTTAGGGGCTGTTACTGATTTATAAATCAGCTCAAATTTTATTTTCTTAATCAATAAAACTTTTTATCCTATTTGCTAAATTTTCCAATCTAGCGCTGTATTTTGGTGAGTTGCATTTTTTTCCATTATTGCTATCCATCCATAATGTTTTAACTCCACACCATAATATTGGTTCATCAGGGAAATTAAGCTTAGAGATTACTAAAACCAACTCTTTATTTGATTTAAAAAGTTCTAATTCAAGATCATAAATTTCTAATCTTTTACCTTCTTTATCTCGACATAAGATATTAACTGTTAAATCAAAATCTTCATCTTCGAATTCGAGTTCACCATTTATTTTTACGACAGAATGAACAAAAGGTTTATTTGTTAAATCTGCTGACTTAGCGATTAAGCTCTCTATATTTTTAGGTGGATTTTCAAATAACACTTATTGATTTAATTAAGACTTTTATTGAACCCTGTTTAAACTCATTATTAAGTAATCCATCATCACCGAACTTAGAGTGTAGTAGTTGCAATCTTTTAATTTTAGATGGCTTGAATTTAAGTGGGAAACGTACTTTATTAGCTCTTACTGAAGGTTTTAGCTCACTAAAAGGAATTTGAACATTTGTTGTCCCGAATTTTTTTGTTGGGAATGATTTAATCCATCTAAGTCCACCCGGAATAAATTCGGTTAGACCTAGTAAATCATCTTCACAAGCGACAGCAAATTTAAAAGTTCTTCCTTGTCCATCAATATTTAATTCGAAGGATGAATATTCAGATACATTTAAAGATGGTTTATATACAGACGATCTACAACTAACAAATCCTCCTGCTTTCTCGACAATATTACCCTTTAATATCAAACCCGAATTTGAAATTTCACAAAAAGCATCACTTGATCCGCCCATAACAGTATCATTTAATGTTTTCCAACCATCGAAATCCTTTTTCTGGAATAAAAATTTTTTCTTACTCATTAATTAATTTAAATTATTAATAAACTTTAACTAAATTTCTAATTCTTTTGCTGATTCCTGATCACAAAATATTGAAATTTGATTAATAGATTTTATTAATTTTGATGGTGTTCTATCTGGTAGCTCTTTTTCATCTAATAACCTCTCAAGAGCAATTCTTTTAGAAGCTCCACTAACTAAAAATATTATCTTTGAAGAGGCTGAAAGAACCTTAGGCGTTAATGAAATTCTTTTTAAGCCTTTACCTTCATTAAAAATAACAAAATCATCTACATTATTATTTTTTTGATAAGGGAATAATGAGGCTGTATGACCATCGTCTCCAAGACCTAATAATGTTAAATCAAAAGTTGGAGGGTTTGATCCGCATTTTTCAAATAATTTAGAAATAAATTGATTTTTTGTAGCTTCATCATCAGCGTTCAAATCATTGAAAATTTCATAAAAATAAGCTTTAGATCCAAAATTAGTTAACAAAGAGTTTTTCAACATTAACGAGTTACTTAATTCTGAATTTGGATCAACACATCTTTCATCTCCTAAAAAGACATCAACCATATCCCATCTAAGATCACTATTAGATAAGAGCTGATACACAGATTTAGGAGTTGAACCTCCACTTACGCAAAATTTGAATCTGTCTTTCTTTTTTAAAGTATGAATAATGTGAAATTCAATAAACTTAAAAACCGCTTTTGATAGTTCTAACTTGTCTTTGTATATGTTTAAGGTGTATCCATTTTTGACCTTTTCAATCATTTCATCCATTCAGTATGAAAACTACCTTCCTTATCAATTCTCTCATACGTATGAGAGCCAAAACAGTCTCTCATTGCCTGAACAAGATTCTGAGGAAGTCTATTAGTTCTATAACTATTCAAATAATCTAAAGTACTGGATAGGCATGGAACTGGTATACCAGCTTTTGTAGATAAAGAAACTACATTGGCTAAGTTATCTAATCTTGTTGCAATTTCATTATTAAACCAATCATCAAAAATTAAATTTTTTAGATTAGGGTCTTTGTTATAAGCATCTTGAATTTTACTTAATAATTTTGATCTAATTATGCAACCACCTTTCCATATTTGAGCAATTGACGGCATATTCAAGCCATAGTTATATACTGAAGATGCTTCTCTTAAAATATCCATACCTTGCGCATAGCTGGCAATTGTGGCAAGGACTACAGCATCAAATAAAGGTTTCATTCCATCCGATATATTTCCCAAATTAAAGTCCTGTATCTCTTTGGTAGGAATAGTTTTTTCAATCTCACTACGTTGATCTTTTAAAGAACTCATTACTCTTGCATTTAAAGATGCATAAATAGTTGGGACTGATACCCCAAGTTCTAAAGCACTTACAACAGTCCATAATCCTGTACCTTTCTGGCCAGCTTTATCTAATATTTTTTCAACAACATCATCTCCAGTTATCTCATCTTTTGTTTTTAGACAAATCTCTGTTATCTCAACAAGATAAGAAGCTAATTCATCAGTATTATTCCAAATACCAAAAACCTCTGACATCTGTTGTCCATTCATACCTTTGACTCTCTTCATTAGGTCATAAGCTTCTGCGAGTATTTGCTCAATTCCATATTCAATTCCATTATGAACAGTTTTTACAAAATGACCTGAGCCTCCTGGGCCTACATATGCAACGCATGGTCCGTCTTCAACTTTGGCAGCCATCTTAGTTAATAAGCTTTCTATCGCATCATATGAAGCCTTAGTACCGCCAGGCATCATACTTGGCCCTTCAAGAGCTCCTTTGGCACCACCTGAGACTCCCATTCCAATGTATCCAAAACTTTTACTTTCAAGAGTATTTACCCTTCTTTCTGTATCTTTAAATTGAGAATTACCACCATCTATTAATAAATCTCCTTCCTCAAGATATCCAGAAATATTATCTATAACAGCATCTGTTGCTGGTCCAGCTTTTACCATCATTAAAATTCTTCTAGGTCTCTCTAGCTTATTAACAAATTCTTGAAGAGTTTCAGCTCCCTCTATATTCTTACCAAAGCCCCGACCTTGTAAAAATTCTTCAGTTTTTGAGTAAGTTCTATTAAAAACTACACTAGAAAATCCATTTCTCTCTGCGTTAAGAACTAAATTTTCGCCCATAACACCAAGACCTACTAACCCAAAATGTGCCTTGGACATAAAAAATTAAAAAAACTCAATAAATATAGTGTGCCTACAACTCAACAAAATTGCTCAAAAAAAATACTTATGTCAGCGAAAAATGATCGAAAAGATTTAAATAACGGTTCCGTTTGCAATAGTTGCATTTTTAACTACTACAACAATTCCATTTCTTATATAGAAACCTAATTCTGGCTTATCTGCTTCTTCTACTCGATCTTTATTGATAATCACAACATTATCACCAATCCTTGTATTCTTATCAAGAATTGCTCTTTTTACAGTAGTTCCTTCACCTACTCCAAGAGGTGTTCCGCCTCCTTTTCTTAATTCAATCCTCTCTTCAGGTGATTCAAAGAAATCGGCTCCCATAACGAGAGTGTCCTCAAGAACCGAATCACTTTCAATCCTGCTTCTTACACCTAAAACACAATGCAAAATACTGCATGACTTTAATATTGTACCTTCACAGACTATTGAATCAGTAATTTGAGCATCTACAAGTTTAGAAGGTGGGAGAAATCTAGGTCTTGTATAAATTGGAAATTTTTCATCATAAAAGCTAAATGGAGGTTTTGGTTGTTCAGTCAATGCTAGGTTTGACTCAAAGAATGCACCAATGGTTCCGATATCTTCCCAATAATCATCGAATACATAACTTTTAAGAGTATCCCCCCTATTAAGAGCTTCAGGAATTATGTCCTTACCAAAATCGGTATAATTAGGGAATTTATTTAAAAGATCAAAAAGAGTATTTCTGCTAAAAACGTAAATACCCATAGATGCTAGGTAAGGCTTTTCTGCGGCTGACTCCTCACTTAATCCAAATTTTGAAGTATCAACTGCCATTGCCTTCAACTTCTCTCCTGTTGGCTTTTCACTGAATTCTTTTATATTTCCTAAATCGTCTGTTCTCATGAGCCCAAAACCCTCTGCTTGAGCTTCATCAACAGGCAAAGCTGCAACAGTTAAATCAGCGCCATTATCCCTGTGATGTTGAACAAATAAACTGTAATCCATTCTGTACAGTTGATCCCCTGACAAAATTAAATATTCATCAACATCCCATTCTTGAAATAACCATTGGTATTTTCTTACAGCATCAGCAGTACCTTCAAACCACTTAGGACTATCAGGAGTCTGTTGTGCAGCTAAAACCTCAACAAATCCTTGGCCGAAAGGGCCATTTAAATTATAGGTTCTTCCTATATGTCTATTAAGAGATGCACTATTGAACTGAGTCAATACGTACATTTTTTCAATGCCTGAATTTATACAATTACTAATTGGGATATCTATTAAACGGTACTTACCTGCCAACGGCACAGCAGGTTTAGCCCTCATTTTTGTTAAAGGGTAAAGTCTAGAACCTTTTCCTCCTCCGAGGATTATGGCCAACACACGCTTCATTCAATCTAATGGTGATAGATATACAACTATTTAAAGTAACTGATTATGGGCATATTTAGAAATACTAATGGTCAGTTTACAAAGGTATTTCGATAAATCGCTAGAAAAACTTAATATAAATTGAGGAAAATTAGTTTTTTTTGTCCTCTTCAACCAAAGAAAACAATTTTTCAACGATTTTCAAAGAAACTTGTCTTTCTTCTCTTGATTGAGGACTTCTCAACTTGGTAACAGGCGTGTGAAGAATTTTATTAATAATCCCTTTAGTCAGCGCTTCCACAACTTTTCTTTCTCGAGCCGAAAAATCTGGTCCCATCCTACTAAGTGCTTTTTGCAATTCCTCTTTTCTAATTAATTCCAAATCTGATCTAAGTTTATTAATTACTGGAACCGCCTCTAAACTTGCCCACCATTCTAGAAAAATGATCCTTTCTTCTTCTACTAAAGATTCCGCTTCTTTTGCTATTTTCTGTCTAAATTCTTGATTTCTTGAAACGACCTCTTGTAAGTCATCCACATCAAATGATTTTACAAATTCATGTTGTTTAACATCATTTGATATATTTCTCGGTACACCAATATCAATAAATTTAAGTCTATTACTCAAATTTAATTTTTCAATTTTTGCAAGATCAATAATTGGATCTTCAGAAGCAGTACTGGTGAAAACAATGGAAGATATTGATATGTTTTCTTCTAATTCATTTAACCCTCTACAAACAATCTCTAAATCAGGGAAGTCTAGAGCAAGATTTAATGCTCGATCAATATTTCTATTTACAAGAATAAGTTTATGACATCCTTTTGATTTTAAATGAGTTATTAAAAGCCTACTCATTCGTCCAGCGCCAACAACAAGCACGTTCTCTGATTCCAAACTCACAAGAGTATCAAAACCCTTTTCTTGTCCTATTTTTAATTGAGCAAGTTCTACAGCTGCTGAACTAATTGATACGGCTCCAGTTCCTAAATTTGTTTCAGATCTTACTTTTTTACCTGTACTAACTGATTGAGTTAATAATCTATTAAGAATTGGTCCCGTAGATTGATTCTCTTGACCTAATCTCATCATTTTTTTTACCTGCGAAAGGATTTGTCCTTCGCCTAAAACAAGGCTATCGAGTCCTGCAGAAACTTTCATCAAATGCAAAACTGCTTCTTCCTGTCTAAAGCAGAAAAGATGTGGATTTAAATCTTCAAAAATAATTCCAGAATATTCTGATATGAATTCTTTAATAGATGAAATTCCAGTATTTTTATCCTTAACTAGCGCATATATTTCCAGCCTATTACAAGTACTTAAGATTGATACCTCTAATACTTCATTAAAAGCTTTTAAAGCTTTTAATGATTCTGTTATGGATTGGTCAGGAATACTTAACTTCTCACGCACTTCGACAGGTGCCGTGCGATGACTCAGTCCGACGACAACAATATGCATAAAATCAAAAGTGAATTTTTAAAGGCTGATACTCTTAGCACCATCTTTTATATGGACAGTATTCGTAAACCTTGCAGTACTATCTAATGTGCTAATAACTAGACTACTTGTTCTAACACAATCCCTTTCAAATTTAACTCCGTCAAAAAGTAATCCATCAGTTATTCCACTTCCAGCGAAAACAACATTTTCTCCCGATGCCAATTCATTCGCTTCATAGATTTTATCTATATCGGTTATGCCCATTTCATTAAGACGTTTTATGTTTCCTTCTTTTGTGTAATCAGCCCATTCAGAAGTTTGAGCGATTGCTGGATCATAAACTAGTTGTCCTTGAAAGTGTCCGCCTAGAGCTCTCATAGCAGCAGCTGAAATAACACCCTCTGGAGCTGCACCTATACCCATCAAGCAATGTGTTCCAGTACCTGCAAAACCACATGCAATCGCAGCTTGAACATCACCATCAGAAATCGGTTGGACTTTTGCACCACATCCTCGAATCTCTTTAATTAAATCTTTATGCCTAGTTCTATCCATCACAACAACAGTAAGCTCATCAATAGAAAGGCCCAAGCAATCACTTAGTATCTTCAAGTTTTCAGTAGCTGAATTTCTAATATCTACCTTACCTTTGGCCGCAGGGGGCGCTGCTAATTTGTTCATGTAAAAATCAGGCGCATTGAAAAGACCACCCGTATCAGAGGCAGCTAAAACCGCCATAGAACCTCTTTGATTATTCGCACAAAGATTAGTTCCTTCACAAGGATCTACCGCAAAGTCAACCCCTGGCCCACTTCCACTACCAACCTCTTCACCTATATAAAGCATAGGTGCTTCATCTCTTTCACCTTCTCCAATAACAATTTTCCCTTTCATTTCAATTTTGCCCATACGCAATCTCATTGCTTCTACCGCTGCAGCATCAGCTTCATCTTTTTGACCAAGTCCTGTTAGTTTTGCTGAGGCAATAGCTGCTTGCTCGACAACTTCGAGAATTTCTTGAATTAAAGTTTGATTCACAATTAAATTTGAGGATTTTCTTAAAGGTTTTTGAGTATGATCTCATAAAAAATGTCATTTTTTATAAGAATTATTATGCTAGTAAGCTTTTTTTAACTCTTTACAGCTGATACTTTATCAGGCCGTGACTTGAAATTAGGAATAAACAACTAAATATAGTATCTTTATTAAATATTTTAAAAATTAAATGACTGAGTCAAATCAAACAATCTTAGCTGGTGTTAATAGACCAATTCAAATAATTCCTTCAGTTTTACCAGCAGATTGGGCAAATATGGGGGCATGTGTGAAAGAGCTCGAGGAAGCTGGGGTAGATAGAATTCAATTTGATGTAATGGATGGAAATTTCGTACCAAATCTTACATTTGGTCCTGAAATGATTGCTGCATGCAGGAAATATTGCAATGTCCCTTTTGAAACTCAATTAATGGTGAGCCAATACAACTGTGAAACAATGCTTGAATCTTATGTAAACGCCACAAAAGGGGCGAATGGTGAACCAGGTGTAGTAATAGCTCATGCCGAAGCAAATATTCATTTGCATAGAGTTCTCGGGAGAATAAGAGATCTAGGAGGATCGCCTTCTGTAGCATTAAACCCTCATACTCCTTTTGAAATGATTAAAAACATTATGGATATGGTTGATCATGTTTTGGTTATGACAGTTAATCCAGGCTTTGGAGGACAAGCTTACATACCAACAATGCTTAATAAAATCAGAGAAATAAGAAACTTTATTATCGAAAAAAACTTAAATGTCGACATTGAAGTTGATGGGGGGATAAAAGCAAATTGGACTATTTCACAATGTGCCGATGCTGGTGCTAATTGTTTTATTGCAGGTAGCGGTATGTTTGCCTACCCAACACTAAAAGAAGGATGTGATGACTTGAGAAAAGTTGCACAAGAAGCACAAAAAGGGATTGTTCTTTCAGAACCTTAATAAATAATCTGGGTGATTAACAAATCATTCAAAGATCCAGCCGTAACTATGTAACCCTATTCCTAAAAAATTAACTCCTAAATAACATACTAAAATCACTAAAAAGCCTGTAGAAGCAAATAATGCTGGTCTGCGTCCTTGCCAACCCTTGCTTATTCTCATATGAAGATAAGCGGCATAAAATAACCATGAGATAAATGCCCATGTTTCTTTTGGATCCCAACTCCACCATGTGCCCCAAGCCTCATTAGCCCAGACCGCGCCAGAAATTAAACCGAGAGTCAAAAGAACAAAACCTATTAATATAGATCGATAACTTAATGTATCTAATTCCTCTGAATGAGAAAATTGAACAGGTTCAATTAAGTCATTAAAAGAATAGTTATTAGAAATTTTAAACCCACCAATGCCTGTAGAACTACTTCTGATTTGGAGTGGCTCATTTTTATTAATGAACAAAACAGAAACTGAAAGTAAAGAACCCATTATTAGTGCCGCATAACTAAGCATTACGACACTAACATGCATTACTAACCAACTAGATCTTAAAGCTGGAACCAAGTTGGATGATAATTTCAGATCGTCAGGCAAAACAAAACAAGCAAAGGCCACAGTAAGCAACTCAATAGTTATGGCAAATGAGGGAATTATTGGAGATTGGTATTCCCTTTCAATCAATAGTTGTCCCATTGTGATCCCCCAAGCAAGGAAATAAAGAGATTCATACAAATTACTGATAGGAAAGTGTCCAGAAATTGACCACCTAGAAAGTAATTGTAATGATATTAATAAATTCACTAAAATAGTTAAGATTTTTACAGTAACAGAAGACTTTTTTTTGAAAACTGCACCTAAAGATATTGGCAAGTTAATTAATAAAAAATAAAAGACTAAAATACCTAAGACTGAAACTGGGTCGTATATTAAATTTTTAAAAAAATTATCTAGTATCATCCAAGGAATTTAGCCGATTTAAATATTATATGACAAGCAAATAATAATTTATATCATCCCTAAATGAGTAATTTTTTAATAAATAACTTTTAATTTATTTTGCAAGAAGATATTAAAGTTTAAAATTATCTCCTAAATAATACTTTTTGACTACTGGATTATCAGCTAATTCAATTGATGAACCGTTAGCTAAAATTTTCCCTTCACTTAATACATATGATTTGTTAGTAATTAAAAGTGTTTCTCTCACATTATGGTCTGTAATAAGAATCCCAACCCCGTCACTACTTAATTTAAGAATTAGTTTCTTTAAATCATTAACAGCCAGAGGATCGATTCCAGCAAACGGTTCATCTAATAGCAAATATTTAGGTCCTTTTGTACCTACAGTGAGAGCCCTAGCTATTTCACACCTTCTCCTCTCTCCTCCTGAAAGTTGATAACCATAATTATCTACAAAGTTATTCAAATTAAATTCATTAATTAATTGTTCTCTTCTATTTCTAATTGCTGCTCTACTATAAGATGAATTCTGCAAAGCCAAATCTATATTATCCTTAACAGTTAGGTCTCTAAATATACTTGCTTCTTGAGTTAAATAACCCAACCCAAGTCTTGATCTAATTGGGAGAGGAAGATTGGTTATATTTTTTCCATTCATTAAAATCTCACCTTTATCAGGTTTTATATTCCCAACTGCAATATTAAAAGTGGTAGTTTTCCCAGCACCATTAGGTCCCATCAAACCCACAACTTCACCTGGATTTACAGTTATGGAAACATCATTTACTATTAATCTTCCTTTAATTGAAAGGGATAGATTATGAATCTTTAGGTTCATTTTTCTTGAGATCGATTAGTTTTTTTGTTTTCTTGAAAAAAAAATGGGATAGAAAATAATAATTTCATTGAAGGTAAAGATAGGTTCATATTAATCAAAGAGGTTTCAAAAAAGGCTTGTCGTTCTCATTTAATAGCTCTTTATACTGTAATTTCCTCAACAAATCTTCCAAACATTTGCAGAAGGATTTAAGATCAATTCCTAAATTAATGTTTGTTCTAGTTTTTATTCTACCTAAACCCTCTCCAAGCAAAATAGTAGCTCCATTTAAATTCCCTTTACTTAAGTGAAACTGAGAAACAGATACTTGCAAAATCCCCTGAATAACTTGTCTTTCGTCCCCATCAACGGAATTCCATATTTCTTCAAAAGCATCATGAGCCTCATACCATTCATGATTATTAAAAAGATTTAAAGCAGTAAAAAGAGAATCCTTAAAACTTTTTGTACTTTCTTCGTTCATGAAACTAATTATTAATTTCTTTTCTTCTTATTTATTTTTCTCATTCTTATTGAATCCGGTGTAACCTCGAGCATTTCATCTGGACCAATATATTCGAGTGCTCTCTCAAGGGTAATATCAACAGGTGACTGCAAAGTATCGAGTTCTTCTGCTCCAGCAGACCTCATATTAGTTAACTGCTTAGTTTTACATATATTCAATTCAAGATCTTGAGGTCGATTATTCTCTCCAATTATCATTCCCTTATAAACTTTAACTCCGGGTTTAATGAAATAGATTCCCCTATCTTCAGCATTCTTTAATGCATAAAATGTGGCCACACCTTCCTCAAAAGCTATAAGAACTCCATTTCTTCTAGTTTCAAAATCTCCTGTTTTAGGTTTATATTCATAAAATGAGTGACTCATGATACCTTCACCTCTTGTTATCCGAACAAATTCACCACGAAATCCAATTAGTCCTCTTGATGGTACAAGAAACTCTAATTGAGTTCTCCCATCAGAACTTGTCTGCATATTTTTCATCTCTGCCTTTCTAGATCCAAGTTTTTCTATACAAGAACCAACAGATACTTCTGGCACATCTAGGACCAAAGTCTCTATAGGCTCACATTCAACATTATCAATTTCTCTAAAAATTACTTGAGGTTGAGAGATTTGAAACTCGAATCCTTCTCTTCTCATAGTTTCAATTAAAATACCTAAATGTAACTCTCCTCTCCCTGAAACTGAAAACCTATCAGGAGAATCAGTTTCTTCGACCCTTAGCGCAACATTTGTTAAAAGTTCCCTTTCCAATCTATTTTTTAATTGTCTACTAGTAACAAATTTCCCTTCTTTACCTGCAAATGGAGAATCGTTAACAACAAAAGTCATATTCAAGGTAGGTTCATCAACTTTGATTAATGGAAGTGGATGGGGAGAATCGGGACATGCTATGGTCTCACCAATATTGACGTCATCAAAACCTGAAACGGCAACGATATCTCCCGCAAATGCTTTATTTATATCAATCCTTTGTAATCCTTCGAATCCAAGTAATTTACTAACCTTTCCTTTAATAGTTTTACCATTTTCTTTAATTAAACTAGCTTGTTGACCATTTTTTATAGTTCCATTATGTATTTTCCCAATTACAATTCTTCCTAAGAAATCAGAATAGTCCAAAGTAGTTATTTGTAGCTGAAGAGGCTTAGTGGCATCACCTACTGGAGGTGGAACATGTCTAACAATAGCTTCAAAAAGAGGCATCATATTGTCACTATCAGATTCCATCTCTTCTTTTGCAAAGCCAGAAAGGCCGCTTCCAAAAAGATAAGGAAAATCACATTGATCATCATCTGCTCCTAATTCTAAGAACAAATCCAATACCTTATCAATTGCTATTTCAGGGACTACTCTTGGCCTATCAATTTTATTTACAAAAACTATTGGCCTAAGTCCTTTTTCTAAAGCTTTTTTCAAAACAAATCTTGTTTGAGGCATCGGCCCCTCATTTGCATCAACGATAAGCAGACAACCATCAACCATTCCCAAAACCCTCTCTACTTCTCCTCCAAAATCTGCATGTCCGGGTGTATCTATAATGTTAATTCTGGTATCTTTATAATTCACTGCTGTATTTTTTGAAAGAATTGTTATTCCTCTTTCTCTTTCTAGATCATTCGAATCCATTACGCATGTAGGTATGACTTCATTGTCTCTAAATATTCCTGACTGAGATAACAAAGCGTCTACAAGAGTTGTCTTACCATGATCTACGTGGGCAATAATTGCAACATTCCTAATTTCTTTTATCGAAGATGACATTTATAAATTTTATATAAATATTAGATTGACTCTACTAAGGCTAACTCAAAGAATGCTTATTATGAGAATTTTCTCTTTAAGACTTTGAAAAAAATAATTATATTAAGTAATTTAATAAATGAATAAGGTTTATGATTTTCTATTTGAACTTTCAAAAATTTTTAAAGCTTCAATTGATCCCTCATATCTCCAATGCCAAGGCTCATAATCTATAAATTTATTATCTTTGGTGAACGATAACTTAAAATGAAATTTAGCTGCATTCTTTATTAACCATTTAAAGGCATCAGTATTTTCGAATTCGGCCTCAAAGTCTGTTTCTCTTTGAGAATCATCACCAATATCAATTGCAAAACCAGTACTATGTTCAGAATATCCAGGAGGGGCTGAAACTCTAGCTCTTTCTGACGCTTCTTGATTTCTAATAGACTTTAAAGAATAAAAGATATCATTTTGCAAATTTATTGATCTAAAACCACTCAAGAACACCAAATATATCCCATCCTTTTTGGCTTCTTCTCTCATCTTTAGTAGAGAATCGCGCATATCTATATGAACTTCGATATTAGGCTCAATTAAAACTAGTTTCTCTTTAGGAGTTTCCTCATAGGGAAGATGGCCCAAAATTCTGGAATCATGATTTCTTTTAACTTCAAATTTAAGATTATTAAGAGGTATTGATTCTTCATTCCTCATAAGTCGCAATGCAGCGATAGAAAATATGAGGAAAAGAAATGGAGAAAATTTTAATAATTTTTTTAATAATGTTGAATTTGGGTTGTTTAAGTAAGTTCTTTTGGCAAGTGGTATATCAAATGGATCGATATCTTTGTTTAGTTCCAATATTTAGAAGTGAATTTGGAAAAGATATTTCGATATTAACTGTTATTTTAAGAAATGCACTTTTATAAGCAAAAAAGATGTATTTTTTATATACAGTATTATTTTTTTTCATATGTTGAGGGTAGCTGTTATTGGTGGAGGTCCAAGTGGTTCATGCGCGGCAGAAATACTTGCTAAAGCTGGAATAAAAACTTGGCTCTTTGAGAGAAAATTAGATAATGCAAAACCATGTGGAGGAGCAATTCCACTTTGCATGGTCGAAGAATTTGATTTACCTGAGTCAATTATTGATAGAAAAGTAAGGCATATGAGAATGATATCTCCATCAAATAGAGAGGTAGATATAAGCTTAGATAGAGTTTATGGGAAAAGTGATAATGAGTTTATTGGGATGTGTAGAAGAGAAGTTATGGATGCCTTTATGCGCAATAGAGCATCAGATCTTGGTGCTACGTTAATAAATGGATTAGTTACTTCTATTGATACTGGCGATAATAATCAAGGACCATATAAGCTTTCATACTCAGATTTTACAAATGGAGATAAAAAAGGGGAACTCAAAGAGCTTACTGTTGACCTTTTAATCGGAGCTGATGGAGCCAATAGCAGAGTCGCAAAAGCAATGGATGCAGGAGATTACAAAGTTGCCATAGCATTTCAGGAAAGAATTAAATTGCCTAATGAAGAAATGAGTTACTACGAAGATCTTGCTGAAATGTATGTCGGAACTGATGTTTCTCCTGATTTTTATGGGTGGGTATTTCCTAAATATGATCATGTTGCTGTGGGCACTGGAACCATGCAAAAGAATCAGTCATTAATTAAAGGACTTCAAGAGGGTGTAAGAAATAGGGCAAAGAAAAGGCTTGTTAATGGTGAAGTAATAAAAGTAGAAGCTCACCCTATTCCTGAGCATCCAAGGCCAAGAAGAGTAGTTGGGAGAATGGCATTGGTTGGTGATGCAGCTGGTTATGTTACAAAAAGTTCTGGAGAGGGTATTTATTTTGCTGCAAAAAGCGGAAGAATGTGTGCTGAAGAAATTGTTGAAGCATCAAAAAACGGTCAAGTAATTCCATCAGAAAAAGATTTAAAAAACTATCTTAAAAAGTGGGATAAAAAATATGGCACAACTTATAAGGTGCTAGAAATCCTTCAAAATATTTTTTACAGAAATGATTCTGCTAGAGAAGCCTTTGTTGAGATGTGTGATGATATGGATGTACAAAGACTTACTTTTGATAGTTATCTATATAAAAGAGTTGTCTCCATGAAACCATTACAGCAACTTAAAATTACAATGCTTACACTTGGTTCGATTTTAAGAGGGAAAGCCCTAGCCCCTCTAAAATATAAACCCGTTGATAGTGCTGTTAGGGAAAATAAAGAAGTAGAAAAAATGCTTGAAAATTATTCAATAAAGGGTGGCATTAAAGTTAAGAGTTCAAAAGTGTAAAGTCGGCTATTTTTAGAGAATAATTTCTAATTATGCTCAATAAATTGAGCCTATTAACTCTTATTTTTAAATCCTCTGACATTATTAGGACTCCCTTTTCATTATCAAATAAATCCTCGATAGTGTTTACATTAATCTCAAACAAATTTAGAAGTTCCAAATAATTGCAATAACCTTCCGAAAAAAGTTTTTCTAATTCTCCAATAAATTCAAAAACTTTCAATTCACAATCTTTTTCAAAAAGTTTTATGTTTACATAATCTCTTGTTGAGAGAACGTCTCTTGAAAGATCACTATTATTTGCTAATTTGCTTACCCTAGTAATTACCTTCTGGATTTCAACAAAATTACCCTTTTCGTTAAAGTTAACAATAGCTTTAATCCTATTTTTAAGATCAACAATATTCAATACTCTTTTTTGAGAAAATTCATCAGAAGAGCAAATGGCCTTTATTAATTCTTTACTTAGTGATATTTCTTCTAGATGACTTACAATTCTTTGAACTAAAAATTCATTTAAATCATTAAATACTGTTTCTCTTGAGAAGTTTAAATTCGGAAATGCGATTTTCCAAAAATCAATAAGTTCGTTAAATAATTTATCTAAAGGTAAATCAAGTTCATAATCCCAAATTATTTTAATCACTCCATTCAAATTTCTTCTTAAGGCATAAGGATCAGATGATCCACTTGGACGCTTACCAGAAATAAATATACTTATTAAAGTTTCGACCTTATCTGCTATAGAAACTATTGCACCATATTTTGTGGAGGGCAAAGCATCTTTATAAAAAGAAGGTAAATAATGTTCGGCGACAGCCAAGCAAACATCCTCACTAAATCCCTCATATTTAAGATATTTACCACCCATTATTCCTTGCAGCTCAGGGAATTCGAAAACAATTTCGCTACATAAGTCGTTTTTACAGTATTTAGCAGCTTCTATTATTTTTTTTTCTTCTAAAGACTTATCATTTAAAAATTTAAGAATTTTTTTAATAACTTCCTCTATCCTTTCTACCCTCTGAAATATATTTCCAAGTCCTTTCAAATAGGAGACGGATTTAAGCTTTTCATTTCTTTCGATTGAAGAAACTTTTTTGTCACTTTCTACGAAAAACTTTGCATCTGAAAACCTTGCCCTTAATACTTTCTCATTACCTTTGGCAATATTATTATTTGATTCTTCAAGACCATTTGAAATAACGCAGAAAGTTGTACTAATATTTTTTTCAGAGCTTAAATCTAATTTAGAAAAACTTTTGTTTTTCAATAAAAGAGGAACGTATCTCTGATGACTTTTCATTACTGTTGAGAGAACTTCAACTGGAAGATCAAGAAATTCTTCACTGAATTTTCCAACTATTAAATCTGGCCATTCAACTAAATCAGTTAGTTCATTTAGTAATCCTTCTGAAAGGTCAGGTTTCAGATTTAAAGATTTAGATGCCTGATTTATTAAACCTTCAATTTTTTCTTTTCTTTCATGTCGTTTAACTAAAACTCTATTTTGTTCTAATAATTCAAAAAAATTATCAGCATGCTTAACTTCAAAAACTTTATTTATTAATCTATGGCTTTTTGATTTATTACTTATATGAATTTTTGGATCACATTCATTAAATTCAAAATCAAGAATTTCATCATTATAAATAGAGGCAATCCATCTAATAGGTCTTGAAAATTTTATGTTCCCAGCACCCCATTTCATAAATCGAGGGCCTTGAAGACTCTTTACTAATTTTGGGATAATCGAAGACAAAGAAATTCTTGTTGATTGTCCTTTCTCAATTTTCTTTCCAAATACAAAATCACCCTTTTCTGTACTTTTTATTTCTAGTTCACCTACATCAATATCTAAGCTATTAGCAAATCCTAAAGCAGCATTAGTAGGACATCCATTTAAATAAGCTGAATTTGCTTTAGGCCCTTTTCTATCTATTATCTTATCTTCTGCATAATCAACTAAACCTTCTAGAAGAAGAACTATTCTCCTTGGTGTAGAGGTAACAACTATTTGTTCGAATTTGATTAACTTTTTATCCAATTCAAATTCTATTAAAGATTTAAATTGCTCTAGAACAGAATGAGAAAATTTTGCGGGCAACTCTTCTGTTCCTATCTCAAGTAAATATTTAGACAAGAAAAAAATATGACTTCACTTACTATAATTTACTACCAGTTAAATAAGCTTTTCGCTATTGTATAAAAAGAGATATTTTTTGGTCCTTTGATCAAAGTTGAGAAAGTAAAAAAGAAAAAAGATCCTGCCAAGGAAGAAACTGTTTGCTTGGCAAATGGACTAGAAGTTTCTAAATTCGAAAACTTTAAAAAAAGTAGCAAATTTCTTAAGGAGCCACTTGCTACGGAATTAGTCAATGAGAGCGATCATTTTACCAATGATGCAGTTCAATTATTAAAATTTCACGGTAGTTATCAACAAGATAACAGGGAAAAAAGGAGGCCTGGCAAAAGTAAAGATTGGCAAATGATGCTTAGGTTAAGAAATCCTGGCGGTGAAGTCCCTGGGAAATTATTTTTAGCATTAGATGAATTATCTGACAAACTAGGTAATGGAACACTTAGGGCCACTACAAGACAAGCCTTTCAAATGCATGGAATTCGAAAGGAGAACCTAAAGGAAGTAATTCAAACAATAGTGAATTCAATGGGCTCCACATTAGCTGCATGTGGAGACATAAATAGAAACGTTATGGCACCCGCGGCTCCATTTGATACACCAGATTATAATATTGCAAGAGCATTGGCAAAAAAAGTTGCAGATCTTCTTACCCCAATGGCTGGCCAAGGCACTTTTTTAGAGCTTTGGGCTGATGGAGATTTAGAGTACACCATAAAGCCTGACAAAGATATTAAAGCAATTAGGAAGCTTCAATTCAAAGATAATGTTTTTAGTGGGATAAAAGATGAGCCTCTCTATGGTTCTACTTATTTACCGAGAAAATTCAAATGTGCTGTTACAGTTCCTGGGGACAATTCTGTTGATCTTCTTACCAATGACATAGGAATAGTTGCTTTTACCTCTAAAGATGGGAACTTAGAAGGGTGCAACTTCTACGTTGGAGGTGGTATGGGTCGCACACACAATAATGAAGAGACCTTTGCCAGAATTGCAGATCCACTTGGATACGTTGAAGAACCTGATGTTTATGAATTAATACAAAGCATTGTGGCTATTCAAAGAGATTATGGTGATAGAAAATCAAGAAAAAATTCGAGAATGAAATATCTTCTTCATAGAAAAGGTATTAAATGGTTCAAAAAGATACTTTCAGACAAGTATTTCAAAAAAGAAATTAAAAAAATCAGAAAAGAACCTGATAAAGTTCTTATTGATTACCTAGGTTGGCATAAACAAAATAAAACCTCACATTTCGTAGGTTTACCATTATTATCTGGGAGATTATCTGGAGATAAGAAGAATACCATCACAAGTATTGTTAAAAAATATAATTTAGATTTAAGACTTACACCAAACCAAGATATTTTGCTTTGTAATATCGCCAACAAAAACAAAGGTGAAATTCAAAAATCTCTATCAAAAATTGGATACGAAAACTTAGAAAAAATTAATGAGATACAAAGACACGCTTTAGCTTGTCCTGCTTTACCACTTTGTGGCCTTGCAATGACTGAAGCTGAAAGAATATTACCTGACGTATTAAAAAGGATTGAAAATCTATTATTAGATCTAAAAATACAAAAGACAATATTATTCAGAATGACAGGTTGTCCGAATGGATGTACCAGGCCTTACATGGCCGAATTAGCACTTGTTGGAAGTGGGCAAAACAAATACCAATTGTGGTTGGGGGGAAGTAAAAATCTACAAAGGCTTGCTAAACCATTTTTACAAAGAATGGAGCTTAACGATTTAGAAAAAACTCTTCAACCATTATTTGATAATTGGAAGAATAATTTGGATTTGGATTTCGGAGATTTTATAAATACTCAAGATGAAAATTATATTTTGAATTTACTAAATGAAAATCAATAGAATCTAAATTTTTCCATAAAGGGCATTTGCTTTTTTATTTTTCCAAGCCCATAATTGATCACCATAACTAAAATGCCACCATTCATTAGGATGTTGAGCAAATCCAAATTTAGCCATAATTTCCCTTAATAAATTTCTTCTACTATTCCAAATAATTGCTCCTTCATTCTTTATGTTTGCATAAAAATAAGGATTTGAGGTCTCATCCATTTGATCAACCATGCTTCCCATTTCAACAAGATTTCCGTCTTTATCTGATAAACAAACATCCAATGCACCCCCAGTTGAATGAGGGGGAGGACAACTAATGTCATAAGAAGGATATGCCCAAAATGTTTCAACTTTTTTTAAAATGGATGGATATGATTTTATGTTTTCAAAAGAAATATTAATATCGGATTTTTCACACTCTAATAAAAAAGCTCTTTTAAACATAAATTCCTGGACTTCCAAAGGTCGCCAACTATCATAAATTAAAAGGTTAAAACTACTCTTTGATATCAAATAATCATTTACTTTTACTAATCTATTTACGACCTCCTCTCTTAATTTCCAAATAGAAGTTTTATCTTTGTAAGGAGCTCCTAAATGATAGTAAGGGTGGGGATCTAAAAACTTTAGGCAGCTAGGTATGGCTATTAATTTATCTCCATTATCTTTAATTGGTATTTTATTCCAAATTTTCAATTGAAATTTGCAATTGTTTTATAGTGGCATATATATCAAAAATTACAATGATAGTTTTCAATTTAAGAAATCATGAATGAATTTATTATCAGAATTATCAATAAGTATATTCCTTAAAACAATATTTTCTTTTAAATCAGGATCATCACTAATAATCTTAATGGCCTCTTCACGAGCCTTATCAATAAGAAATTTATTGTTAGGTAAATTGTCCAGAACAAAATCAGGCAACCCGGATTGTCTATATCCTAAAATCTGGCCTGGTCCTCTAAGCTCCAAGTCTTTTTCAGCAATATAAAAGCCATCATTAGATTTTTGCAACACACAAAGTCGTTTATTTTCTAATCCATTTTTATCGGGGGTTACCAGATAACAAAAAGATTTTGTTGATCCTCTACCAACTCTCCCCCTTAATTGATGTAGCTGGGACAATCCAAATCTGTCCGAATTGTAAATAATCATAATTGTGGCGTTAGGTACATCAATACCAACCTCAATTACTGTGGTTGAAACCAATATATTAATTTCATTCTTTAAAAAAGAATTAATTACCTCATTCTTTTCCTGTGAACTTAATTTGCCATGTAATAATCCAACTTTTTTGTTAAAAAAGACCTCTTCTGATAAATGTTTGAATATTTTCTTTGCGGAGCTTAAATTCATTTTTTCTGAATCTTCTATAAGTGGCAAAATTACATAAGCTTGCTTCCCCTTATTGATCTCATCTTCAACAATCTTGAACAAGTTAGTTAAATCATCTTCTGAAATTATTTTTGTTGTTATGGGAACTCTCCCGGGAGGTAGTTCTGTAATCTGACTCACATCTAAATCACCATAAATAGAAAGCGCAAGTGTTCTTGGAATTGGTGTTGCTGTCATTGATAACAAGTTAGTATTTTCTCCTTTATTTAGTAATCTATTTCTTTGAGTAACTCCAAATCTATGTTGTTCATCAATTACGACCATTCCTAATGCATTAAAGATGACTTTATCCTCAAATAATGCATGAGTTCCTACGAGGATATCAACTAATCCATTATTCAAATTAGAAAAAATTTCTTTTCTCTTTTTTTGAGGAGTATTCCCAGTAAGTAGTTCAACAGAAACTAAAAGGGGATTTAAATATTTTAATAAGTTTTTATAATGCTGTTCTGCCAATACCTCGGTTGGGACCATAAATGCACCTTGAAGGTTTTTTTCAATGACAAGTAAAAGAGACGCTATTGCAATTATGGTTTTACCGCTCCCCACATCTCCCTGAAGCAATCTACACATTGGTACGGAATTAGATAAATCTTTCTTAATTTCATTTAAAACATTTTCTTGTGATTTTGTTAATTCAAAAGGAAAAGTATTTAAAAATTCTTTTAATAAAGATTTCTTTTGAGGTAATTGTTGGGAAGTTACTTTTTTATTCGTCTTTCTTTTTCTAAGTAGGAACTTTATTTGAAGTAGGAATAACTCATCAAAAACCAAACGTTTTTTTGACTCAATAAGTGCCTGTCGATTTGGTGGAAAATGAATATTAATCAATGACTCTCCTTTTGATAATAAAGATAATGAATCAAGTTGTTTTTTATTTAAAATTTCTGGATATTGCTTTGCATAAATTAGTACCTTTTTCATAAGTTTTATAAAACTCATATTTGATAATGATTCACCCAATGAATACAAGGGTAATATTTTGCCTGAGAAATTAAAATTATCATTGTTATCCTTAAGAATTTCAATCTGCGGATCTACAAAAGTTTTGCCATATTCTGTCAATTTAACCTTACCGGAAATTGCTAATTTGGTACCATTCGTATACAAAGATTTTTGAGATGCGAAGAAGGAGTAAGATCTAAATCTTCTTCCTAAAAAAAATTTTGTAACCTTTATTGAAGATGTTTCATCAGAAACTACAATGTTCATTATTGATAAATTACTATTTTTTTTACTCTTATGAATAAAAAATCTTTTAACGTTTGCAATGCACGTGTATAAATTATCTGGTTTTAAATCTATTATCTTGACTCTATTGGTATAGTCTAGATATGTTCTTGGGAAATAATTAATTAGATCTTTTATATGAAATATCCCTAATTCATTAAGCTTATTTTTATAAACCTTTCCTACATTTTTAATTAATGATATATCTGAATCAAAAGACAAACTTGAATCAGCTTTATTCAGAAAAACATTATTAGAAACATTATTAGAACTCTCTATTTCTAGAGTTTTTCCTAATTTATAAAGATTTTTTCTTGTATCTATAATTAACCTTTTTCTTTGATTTTCATCTAATTTATTATATTCATTATATTTTTTAGAAAATTCATAAAATATCCTTAAATATTCGTCTGAGAGATTCAGATTATCTATTTTTTTTAATGATTCATGCAAATAATCATTAAAATATTTTTCTCTTCCTAAAGTATTAATAAATTTGTTTTCAGTTTCAATAGTAAGAGATTTTTGAAGAGGTCTTATCCAATCTTTAATTAATTTATTATTATTCCCGCGTATAGTCACATTTGAAAAAAGAGTTATTTTTTCAACGTATCTTATTCAATGTTATTTCTTTTTGCCTCCAATATGTCTCTTTTTTAATCAAACACTGAAATTGATTTTTTAGCTCATTTATTTTATTCCTTCGAATAGAAAGATTTAAATTTTTAAACTCTAACTCAACAGTAGATATATTGAAGAAAATAATGCTTGGAAAATTATTTCCTATTAATGATGACCGATTTAAGTTTAATTCGAAATTAATAACAAAAGGGTATGGATGTTTTATCATAAAATTTTTGCCTACTAAGTAATCAAAGGCATCTTTGGATATCATCTTTTTTATTAGATTTGCTTTGAATAATTCTTGGTTAATATTATATGAAAGATTCAATAGTAAATTTTCCAATGACTTGTCTATTAAATCAAAATTATTAAGAATCTGATTTTTTGGTAAATTATCCATTTGATTGATATTTTCTTTTTCTTGACCTATTGGGTTTTTTACCTTTTCTTCTCCTATTAATTCAATTAAGGAGGTGATAAATTGTTTTTCAAATCCTAAATTTTCAAAAATATCGTTTTTAGATAAATTATTATTATGTTGGTTATTATCTAAATCAAGTGATTCGAGTCTCTCATAATTATGAGCTTGATAATATTCAGAAGTATTTGAAAAGTCTTCAGTAATCTCGAACTGAGTGGGTTCTTTTAATTGAAAACCATCTTCATATTGAAATTTTTCTTTTTGATCATCCTTTATTTTTGTGAAACTATCATTAATAGTAGAATTAATTTCCTTATTTATATTTTTTTCAATTTCATTTATCTTTAATTGTTCTACTGTTAAAAAGGGCAAATTGGTAAATATTAATTTACTTATTTTTTTTTCAAAAAGACTATAGGATTCATTTTCATTTGAGAAATTATCATTAATTGTTGGATGACCATATATTTGATTAAGGCCTTTTTCTACAGAGATGAAAAGTAGATCTCTTACTAAATTAAGATAAAGTTCATATTGCTTATAGATATTTCTAGTTAATATTGTTTTTTTTATGTCTGCTCTCTCTAATTGAGAATTAACTTTATCTATATCTATATAATTATTGAAATTATTCAAATCATTCAAGTGACTAGTTTGTTTGCATTGATGCCACCTCTTCAGCGAAGTCCATCTGATTTTTTTCGATACCTTCACCCAATGTATATCTTGTAAAGCGTCTTACCTTGATATTTTCCCCAATTTTTGCAGCTGCTTGTTTAACAAGATCCTCAACTGTTAGAGAACTATCTTTAATGTAGGGTTGTGAAAGCAAAACAAGCTCATTAAGTCTTTTTGCTATTCTCCCTTCAACTATTTTTTCTTTAATTTGTTCTGGTTTTCCAGTTAAATCATCCCTGCCCATTTCAATCTGCTTTTCTTTTTCAACAACATCTTCTGGTATTTCATCAATTGATACATACTCAACATTTGGGCATGCAGCTACTTGCATTGAAACATCCTTCAAAAGAGATTGGAATATATCACCTCTAGCAACGAAATCAGTTTCACAATTTAACTCCAGTAAAACTCCGACTCTTGATCCAGTATGAATATAACTACCAATTGACCCTTCGGCCGCTACTCTTCCCGATTTTTTTTCAGCACTAGCTATGCCTTTCTTTCTTAACCATTCCAAAGCTTTATCTAGATTTCCTTCAGTTTCGTTAAGTGCTTTTTTGCAGTCCATCATTCCTGCACCAGTTTTGTCTCTAAGATCTTTTACAAGTTTTGCTGTAATGTTTCCCATTTGAAGTAATAAAAAATAGTGAATAGTAAGTTTTAAATTGGAATTTAATTTTTTCTTTCGGCATTAGAGCCCTTCCTACCCTCATTTATGGCATCTGCAAGTCTTCCTAAAATAAGTTGCACAGATCTAACGGCATCATCGTTGCAAGGGATAGGAACTTCACACAAGTCAGGATCGCAATTTGTATCCAACATTGATACTAATGAGATATCTAATTTTCTAGCTTCTAATACTGCATTTGATTCTCTTCTCTGATCAACCAATACGACTACATCCGGTAACCTTCTCATACCCTTAAGTCCACCTAAGTATTTTTGTAATCTTTCAAGTTCTCTCCTTAATACTGCAGCTTCTTTTTTAGGCCTCATTGCTATTGAACCACTACTCTCCATTCTTTCTAGATCCTTTAATCTTTCAATCCTAGCTTTCATTGTTGTCCAATTAGTCAACATCCCTCCAAGCCATCTTTGATTCACATATGCAGCCCCACAGCGTGTTGCTTCCTGAGCTACTACATCCGATGCTTGTTTTTTTGTACCGACAAATAGGAAACGTTTACCGCTTTTAGCAGCGTTTCTCGTCCATTTATATGCGTTGTTCATACATAATGCTGTTTTTACAAGATCAATAATATGAACTCCATTTCTTGCGCAATATATATACTTAGACATCTTGGGATTCCAACGTCTAGTTTGATGCCCAAAATGAGCACCAGCTTCCATCATTTCTGATAGTGATACAACAGCCATAATTTAAAAAGGGTTTCGGGTTAGCCTCCATCTGACGGGGAATTAATATTAATAATTCACCCGAAACTGTCAGATGTGTGAAATTTATTTCATTTATTCTAGCAAGTGATGTGTATTTCTAAAAGTTTTTTATCTTGATTTGGTTAATTGTTTAATGTAAATCATATTTAAAGGGATCCTAAGTATCTCAAGTGCAAGTCTATTTCTTCCTATATTTACTAGGAATCTTAATAAAGGAAGGATTCTATCAACACTGATTAGCCCTCCCAAGCAAAGAATTTGCCAAAGTAAATTATGGAGAGGAGTTAATTGAATCATAAATCTAACCCTTAAATTTGGGTGTTTCTTATAAAACACTAAAGCCATTTTTGCTCTCTCTTTTTCTTGGGCTATTAATGAATCTATTTGTTCGCAATTAAATGGCGGATGCCAATGAAAACCTACTGCATTTGGGCATTTAATTAATTTTGTCCCAATTTTTTTTAATCTTTCCCCAAGTTCTAAATCCTCCCAACCGTAAAGACTAAAAGAAGTATCAAATAATCCCACACTTAAAATCAATTCTTTTGATATCGCTACATTCCCAGTAGCAAAGTATGCAAAAGAAGTGTCCATTATTTTATGTTTTTCACTCTGAGGATTTAGGAAATTAGATGTATTGACTACCGAGCCATAGGTAAAACATTTTTTAGCATTTTTTCTCCAAGAGGCAAGTAATTTTTCTACGTGGCAATTTATAAAATTATCTAAAACAATAAGATCACTATCAATGAATATAATAATTTCATATTTTGATTTAATTACTCCCAGATTTCTTCCAAGTGCAGGCCCACCATGTTCTTGCTGAAATAGAATAACGTGTGGGAGATTAGCTTTGTTTTTATTTATCCATGAGGTTGTCCCATCAGTTGATCCATCATCAACTACTATTACTTCATAATTACTAATATTTGTATTTAATTTTTGATTCTCAAGCGCAAATAGACATTTCTCTAATATAGGTAATCTATTGTAAGTCGGTATAACAATACTTACATTCATGATTATGTCTTAAATATGCATGATATATTAAAATCCAAAAGATAAAAATAGAAGATATTATCTAATCAGCTGCACCGCCGTTATTTGCTGTACCTGTAACGTTTCCACCATCAGGTCTTCCATCAGTTCTTAATTTCCTTTTTTTGAATTTTCTAGCATAGGCTCTATTACGTTCCTGCTTTTCTTTTTTTAGATTCCTTCTCTTAGACATAAAATTTTTAACTTTTAATTATATTAGCTCACTATGAGCACTATATATTTTACCATCTTCCATATTTAATATCCTATCTGCCATATCGGAAATTCTTGGATCATGTGTCACCATAAGTACAGAACAATTTTGCTCTTTTGCTAGTTTCCTTAAAAGGGTTACTATTTCTCTTCCTGTGACACTATCTAAAGCAGAAGTGGGCTCATCAGCTAATAAAAGTTTTGGATTAGCAGATAAAGCTCGAGCAATTGCTACTCTCTGTTTCTGCCCACCAGATAAGTCATTTGGCAACTTTTTATGATGTTCTTCTAATCCTACTGCTGACAACCAATTCCGTGCTATTTCACGTCTTTGCAAATATGTTAAACCTTTAATCAAATCGGCGCCCATCTGGACATTTTGTTCTGCTGTTAAACATCTCAGAAGATTATGACCTTGAAAAATCATTCCAATACTTCTTCTAAGAATCTGACGAGTTTTCCTTGATGCTCCATTTAACTGATTATTTAATACAGTTAAATCTCCACTTTGACAGGTTCTCAAGGCACCAATTAATGTTAAAAGTGTCGTTTTACCACATCCAGAAGGTCCTTTCAAAAGAACCAACTCTCCTTTGTCAATATTTAAATTAACGTCATTAAGAACTTGTTTTTTATTCTCATTTTTTCCATAAAAGTGACTCAAATTATTTATTGAGACTGTTTTGAGGTTTTTAACATTATTTTTTGATTTATTAGCTTTAACCATTTTTCATCAATTGTTAAAAAATTTCGGCAGGATCAGCGTCAACTAATTTACGCATCGCTACAGCGGCGGAACCCATACACATAACTAAAACTAATACGAAAATTAAAATAGTTTTATCTGCGTCCATTATTATTGGGAGTTTAGTAGAACTTCTTATAACTGAATAAAGTATTTGACCAGAGAAATAAGCAGGTAAATAACCAAACAATGCCAGCAAAAATCCCTCTCTAGCTACAACAAAGAAAAGGGACTTAAGTCTATACCCCATTGCCAATAAGGTGGCGTACTCTGGGAGGTGATCTGTAACGTCACTATAAAGAATTTGATAAACAACCACACACCCTACAACGAAACCCATCAATGCTCCCAAACTAAATATAAAACCTATTGCAGTACTATTTTTCCAATAATTTTTCTCAAATTCTATAAATTGATTTTTTGTAAGAACCCTAACATCATTTGGGAGTGAGTTATTTAATATCCTTGAAATTAATTCAGGATCAGATCCTTTTTTTAGCTTTACCAAACCAATTTCAATACTGCCAGGAGGATTAGCAGGAAAAAGTCTTAAGAAGGTTTCTCGACTAGTTATCAAATTACCATCTGCGCCAAAAGATGGTCCCAACTCCACAAGGCCCTCAACAATTACTCTTTTACCAGCAACCTCAGTCTCAACTTTTTTTTCAGATAAGAACCATTCTTCAATCGGTCCAAATTCAGGTCTAGATAGTTTGTCAAAAAGAACTCTTGATGGATTTCTCAATTTATAAGCTTTCTTTGAAAATCCCTCATCTAAAAGAAGTGAATCGGAGGGATTAAAACCTAATGCAAGTATTGATCTAGTTTTGAGATTTTCGGGATTTCTCCAAAGTAAATAATTTAGATTAACGGGAGTAGTTTTTTCAACATCCTCTACTGCGAGAGTTTGAATTAATCTTCTTTTTGGGAATCCACTCATGCTTATAGAACTTTTTGATCTGGGACTTATTAAAACAAGATCGGCATCTAGAAGTTTATGAATAGTTACGCTCGTATCAAATAAACCATCTCTAAAACCTAATTGCATAAACATCAAAATCCCTGCAAAACTGATTCCAGCTATGGCAACTGCTAACCTTAATGGTTGCCTAGTTAATAACAACCAAGCTAATGGAATTTTTCTAAATTTTAAAAAAGAAAAACTCATTAGGGAATAAATTTTGCAATCACTTTCATTCCTGCATAGTTTTGAACGATATCTATAGAATCTTGATCTAGTTTTACTAGTACCTCGATAATTCGTGAATCAGCATCCCCTGTTGGATCAGTCGATAGAACTTTTCTTTGTTTTACCTGAGGACTAATCCGAATCACCTTACCCTTAAGATTTTTTTGGAAACCTCCATTCTCACTGCTCAATTCAACATTCTGAGAGATAAAGACCCTATCGATGTCAGATTCATAAACCTCTATCAAAGCTTCCATTTTTTGACTAGAACCAATATCCAAAATCCCTTCATTTTGAGGTCTTTCACCAACTCTCGTGTTTATTCCAAGGATAAAACCATCGAGTGGACTCCTTAGTTTTGAATTAAATAGATCTATCTTGATGTTTTTTTGATCTCCGATAAGGTTTATTTTCTGTTTTTGCAATTTTAATAATTCATCTTTTCTCTGTGAAAACTCTACAAAAGAATATACATCTTTGTTCAAAGCCAACTCATACCTTTGAATTTGATCTTTCTTTAGGGTAATTTCTTCGTTAACATTATTAATTAAATTTTCGTTTCTTTCAAGATCAGCGATTAATTTTTCTTCATTTTCAAAGATTGCGAGGATATCACCTTTTTTTACGTAATCTCCTTCATTTACTAAAATTTCGACAATTCGGGGGGAAGAGCCAAACTGACTTATTGGAGCTGCCAATTGTCTAATCTCTCCCGAAGGAGAAAGTTGACCAAGTGCGGCAACAGCCGTAATAGGAGGTATGAAATCTGGGGGTATTTCCTCTTTAAATTTTGAACTAGATTTATTATTTCCAGAACAGGAAATAACACCAAGAGATATTGGTGTAAATAAAAATAAATAAATAAATAAATTTTTTAATATTTTTAATTTCATTAAAAATCGAAGAGTACTGTTTTTATGTAGTTATTGACCCATTTTTCATTAAAATATTTTAAAAGAACCATGCTAGTCTTCTCATTTTTCATTTGTTGAACACAATAATTTTTTTGAAAATCTATTCTCTCTTGAATAATTTCTTTATTAACTTCCTGTTTAGCTTTCTTACTTAATTTGATCAAAATAGTGAGGTATTGATCCACAACTCTACAAAAATCATTTTTTTCAGATTTACTTTTTAAGGAAGCAAAAAATACATTATTAGAAAAAATCCCACCCCATTTAGGAATCTCTCTCAAAGAGGTAAAAGAACTTTTATCAACTTCAGAAAGTAATTTTTCATATTTCAAACCTTGGTTTTGTGATGCCGGGGATAAATCAACAATGGCAGCAGAAACGACATGATTTATTTTAACCAAATCCATACCAAAAATTGGGATATCAAACTTTGGATCAGGAAAAAAAACGCAGTGTAATATTTTAAGATTCTTTGAAAATTCTGCTACTTCAATATGTAACTTTCTAAATCCTTTTGCTTTATGAAATTCATTTTCAATATAAAATTCTCTGCCTATTTCTTTAGATATTATATTAGTTAGTTTTGGATCAATTTTTATGCTCTTAAGGTCCTCAAGCATGGATCTATGCTCTCTAATATTTTGTAATAAATCCAAAATAAGAGGGTCTTTTAATTTTGTTTTAGTTAAAGATTCAGACAACAAGGCTAAAAAGTACCAAAATAGAATTTAAAAGGAGAACCGAAATGAACGTAGGAGATGTCAAATACTACACCCATTCAAGCAAAACTAGATGTGTGTTTGTGGATAATAAAGAATTGCCGCTTATAAGCATTGATATTTGGTGCAAAGCAGGTTCTTCATTTGAGAAAGTTGATAAAAACGGCACTGCTCATTTTCTAGAACATATGATTTTTAAAGGATCTAACAAAATAATGCCAGGTGAGTTTGACCATAAAATTGAATCACTAGGCGGATTAAGTAACGCTTCAACTGGTTATGATGATGTACATTACCATGTCTTAGTTCCACCCAGTAACTTTAAAGAATCACTTGCTCTTTTGACAAATATTATAGTTGCTCCAGATTTTAATCCTGATGAATTTATAAAAGAAAAAGGGGTAGTTATAGATGAAATAAAACAACAAAATGATCAGCCTGAAGAAAGACTATTTAATTTTTTTTTGAAAAGGGTTTGGTTAAGTCCGAATTATGCCAATTCGATTCTTGGAACTGAACATAGTATTAAAAACTTAGAGATAAGTGACCTCGTGAAATTTCATAGCGAACATTACACTACCGATAAAATTTGTATTGCAATTGCGGGGAATCTTTCTGAAGAAATTTATAAAATTTTTGAGAAAAGTGATCTATCTGGCATAAAAGAAAGTTCAGATTTAATAAATCTAAAAAATAAACCTTCTTTAAAAATTAGGAATGGTAGAGAGTCAGTTAAGTTTGATAATTTAGAGTTTGCAAGAATATTTATGGCTTGGTTTATCCCAAACCTAAATGATCAAAAAAATATTATTGGGCTTGAGATATTAGCATCAATACTCTCTGTTGGAAGAAACAGCAGATTAGTTAAAATTTTAAAAGAAGATAGTAACCTTGTTGAATCGGTATATGTAGATGTTAATGCTGGAGAATTAGGAGGATTATTTATATTGGAAGCAAATTGTGAGTCCAAAGATATTGATTTAGTAGAAAAGCAAATTAATAAAACAATAGATGAGATCTCAAATTGTAAAGATTTGACTTTGGATGAAATAAAAAAAGCAATAAATATTGTGAAAAGTAATTATATCTTTAATTTAGAGACCTCTACACAACTATCATCATTCTTTGGAAATGAACTTCTTTGGGGGAGAAAATCTTCAATAAATAATTTAGAGAGTCATTTAAAATATTGGAATGACTTGGATAATTTCAAAGAGATCACAGAATATATGCGTGGACAGAAATTCTCTTTAGTTGCATCCCCTGCTTAATGTTAAAAAGATATTTTTTAAATAATAAAAAAAGAAATTTTTCAATTGCCTCAATTTGGATTAAAGGGGGGAGTGATATGGATAGTATTGGCAAAAAAGGCATAAACAAGATTCTTTGTTCATTACTTACAAGAGGATGTGAAGGTTTCAACAATTTCACTCTCTCTGAGTATATTGAGTCCTATGGAGCAGAATTAAATCAAGAAATATTTGAAGATGGTATTGCAATAAGTATTAAATCCCTAAATGAACATTTCAGCAAATTATTTCCTTTATTAGATTTAATAATTAATAAGCCAATCTTATCGGAAACTGAATTTAAAAAAGTAAAAAAATCTTCTATAGATCACATTAAAAAAGATAAAGAGAATCCATTCAATATCTGTTTTGAAAAGTGGAGAAAAATTGTTTACTCAAATCATCCTTATGCTTTCAACACAATTGGCAATGCTAATGATGTCTCAAAGATTACCTATGAAGATGTTTTGCTTGAGTTTGAAAATTTAAAAAATAGAGAAAAGTATTTAATTTCAAATAATCCCGAAATAAAAGGAGAAGATTTTGGAACATTAGAAAAAGAAATCTTAAAAGAAAAATCAGTAAGTGTAAATCATAATTTAAATACTAGGAATAGATTTGATTACATCAATAATGATTCAAATCAAACAATATTAATGATGGGTGACCAAACTTGCTCGCGAAAAAGTAGTGAATTTTTTCCTCTCAAGATTTTGGAGTCATATTTGTCTTATGGAATGAGCGCTGCTTTATTTAAACTTTTTAGAGAAAAACATGGTATTACTTACGATTTAGGTGTTTATTATCCTATCAGGAGTGGAAATGCCCCATTCTTAATTTATTTATCCGTATCTAATGAACAAGCACTTTTTGCTTTTGAACTTTTATCAACACTATGGAAAAAATTACTTTTTAATCCTTTAACTGATGCTGAAATAGTTTTAGCAAAAGAAAAACTAAAAGGTTCTTTTCTATTAGGAAATCAATCACTTGATGAAATTTTACAGAGAAAGATACAGTTAGTTAGTTATGGTATTTCACCAATTTCTGAGAACGATTTAAATTTAAAAATAGAAGAAATATCTTCATTAGATATTTTTAAATTAACAAAAAAGTATTTTTCAAAACCTTTTCTGAGTATTTCTGGAAATGAAAATATATGTTTAGAAATTTCCAATAGGTGGAAGAAAAATTTTTAAGTTAGTTTTTCTCAATCTTATCAATATCGATTAAAAACGAACCTCTCCTAAATTTTACTTCAACAGTATCTGGAGATTTGATTGAAAGGATTTCCCCAATTTCATCAATTGCGACTAGATCAGGTGGTCTTAACATCGGCATATTATCAGAAGTCTTTAAGTAAGAGACTGGCGCAATCAACTTAACCTTATCGTTGATCTCAAATTTCATTTATAAATATATATACATTAAAGAGTAGTATAAGCATAAAGTTAGAGAAAATATCAACGAAATGCACTGATTCAGTCTAGAATCCTAGAATTGACTTTTAACAAATTAATGAATCAAAAATTTAAAACATTAATTTTATGGGCTTTACCTATACTTTTAGTAATAGCACTTTCCTACCAATTTTTATCTTCAAGCAATATTGATTCACTTAAATCCAATGGTACTACTGTTGCACCAAGAAATTCAGCGGTAGCAAGAGTTAGTTACGGCAGATTTTTAGATTACATTAATTCAGGAAGGGTTACATCTGTTGATATTTTTGAGGGCGGCAGAAATGCAGTTATAGAGACAATAGACTCGGATTTAGATAATAAAGTTCAAAGGTTGCGTGTAGACCTTCCTGGATTAACACCAGAACTTATTAATATTTTAAAAAACGAGGGGATCAGTTTTGATGTTCATCCGGTAAAAACAGCTCCTCCTGCATTAGGCATTTTAGGTAATTTACTCTTCCCGGCTATCTTAATTGGAGGTTTAATTTTGTTAGCGAGGAGGTCAAATGGTATGCCTGGTGGTCCTGGACAAGCAATGCAGTTTGGGAAAACAAAAGCAAGATTTGCAATGGAAGCTGAAACAGGAGTTGTATTCGATGATGTCGCAGGCGTTAATGAAGCTAAACAGGATTTGCAAGAAGTTGTCACTTTCCTGAAAAAACCAGAAAAATTTACCTCTGTAGGAGCAAGGATTCCCAAAGGGGTTCTATTGGTAGGACCTCCTGGTACTGGTAAAACCCTTTTAGCTAAAGCGATTGCAGGTGAAGCTGGAGTTCCATTTTTCTCGTTATCAGGTTCTGAATTTGTCGAAATGTTTGTTGGTGTTGGAGCTAGTAGAGTTAGAGATCTTTTCAAAAAAGCTAAAGAAAATAGTCCTTGTTTGATTTTTATTGATGAAATTGATGCTGTCGGAAGACAAAGAGGTGCCGGTATTGGTGGAGGTAATGATGAGAGAGAACAAACTCTCAATCAATTACTTACTGAAATGGATGGCTTCGAAGGTAATAGTGGCATAATAATAATTGCCGCCACAAACAGGCCCGATGTTCTAGACTCGGCGCTAATGAGACCAGGCAGATTTGATAGACAGGTAACTGTAGATGCGCCTGATATCAAGGGCAGACTATCAATATTGGAAGTTCATGCTAGGAATAAGAAACTTCAAGATGATTTAACGCTTGAAAGCATTGCGAGAAGAACACCAGGGTTTACTGGAGCAGATTTAGCAAATTTATTAAATGAGGCTGCTATATTAACCGCTAGGAGGAGAAAAGAGTCTATAAGTATTTCAGAAATTGATGACTCTGTAGATAGGATTGTCGCAGGAATGGAAGGTTCTCCATTAACAGATGGTAGAAGCAAGAGATTAATTGCTTACCATGAAGTTGGCCATGCTCTTATTGGTTCACTTGTTAAAGCCCATGATCCTGTTCAAAAAGTTACCGTCATTCCAAGAGGTCAAGCCAAAGGATTAACTTGGTTTACCCCAGACGATGAACAATCTCTTGTTAGCAGGGCGCAATTAAAAGCGAGGATAATGGGTGCTTTAGGAGGAAGAGCTGCTGAAGATGTAGTTTTTGGAGAAGGTGAGATTACTACAGGAGCGGGAGGTGATTTCCAACAAGTTGCTTCAATGGCCCGCCAAATGGTTACTAGATTTGGAATGAGTAATTTAGGTCCGATAGCTTTAGAAAGTGGTAATCAAGAAGTATTTGTTGGTAGAGACTTAATGACTAGAAGTGAAGTTTCTGATTCAATCTCTAAACAAATAGATGAAAGTGTAAGAGTAATGGTCAAGGAATGTTATAAAGAAACCTACGATATAGTAAGCAAAAATAGAGAAGCTATGGATAAGATAGTCGACCTATTAATTGAAAAAGAAACATTAGATGGTGATGAATTTATAAGTATTCTTTCCAAATTCACCAAAATTCCTAAGAAAGAGAGAACACCTCAATTATTAAGCTAAACTTTAATTGGTTTTTTATCTAACACAAGATCAATTAATCCATATTCAACTGCTTCGTTTGGGGACATATAAAAATCTCTATCAGTATCCTCTTTGATAGTGTCATAATCCTTTCCAGTTCTTTCTGATAATTCGGTATTAAGTCGTTCCTTTAAGAACAAAATTTCATCTGCTTGAATTCTTATATCACTGGCTTGCCCTCTAGCGCCTCCAAGTGGTTGATGAATCATTATTCTTGAATGTCTAAGGCTGCTTCTTTTACCTTTAGTACCTGCTGCAAGCAAAAATGCACCCATACTAGCTGCTAAGCCAACACAAACTGTATGAATGTCAGGCTTTACATGTTGCATTGTGTCAAATATACCCAATCCGTCATAAACGGATCCGCCAGGTGAATTTATGTACATATAAATGTCCTTATCTGGATCCTCTGCCTCGAGGAACAATAATTGAGCAACAATTCTATTAGCAGTTTCACTAGTAACTTGTTCTCCCAAAAAGATTATTCTCTCTCTCAATAGTCTCGAATAAATATCAAAGACTCTTTCACTACCGCCTGATTCTTCTAAAACTAAAGGGATCATAATAATATTTATCTGTTTATTAGATATTAACGATATTGAGTCAACATACGCTAACCTTATTAAGGTTTACATATAAAAAATTGAAAGAAAAATTGACTGTTTCAGATAGCAAAAAGTTATTTCATGAAAAATTTCCTTACGTCATTCCAGGTTTATATAAAAGAATAGTTGATGAAATGCTTGTCGAACTTAATCTTTTAAACCATCAAATTGAATTTACCCAAGATTATCTTTTTTGTGTCGGTCTCACCCAAACATTCAAAGAATTAATGAAAGGATATCAACCTGAAAAACACTTGGATCTACTTTTTGAATCTTTATGCAGTTCTACAAATTTTGAGGCAAAGGAAATTAATGAAATATCTAAAAAGTCTCAAAAAGAATTCAAGAATAAGGCATTTAAAGATATTTTAAAATTATTAATTGAAAAAAGTAATTCTAAACTTTATCCTTCAAGGATTTTGAACTTAGGAATATATATGTTAATTTCAAACTCCCAAGATTTCAAAGAGAAAAATGAATCAGATAAAAATAAGATGTCCTCTGATATTTTTGAGAAGTTAAACTTATCTGCTAATAAAGCTGAAAAAGATATTGGAATCTACAAAAGCAGCATATCAAAAATGGAACAAGCAAAAGAATTAATTGAAGAGCTCAGGATTAAGGATAAGAAAAAAGACCAAAAATAATAATTTCTATTTTTTTATTCTTTTTTTATCTTTCCAAGAGACATAGGATATATAAATTACAGCTAATGTTATGAATATGAGTAAAACAAATGATGATAGGATAAGAAATTTACTTAAATAGACTTCATAAGTTAAAAATGAAATCATATGTCAATGGATCCATCCCCATTTCTTCCCCAAACAACCATGGCAATTGAAAAAGTAAAAATAGCAGCCAATGCTGCCCAACCTATTTGAAAGATCATTAGAATTTAATCGTTTTTATAAATATAACAGAACTACAAAATTTTTTAATAATTTTAAAACTAAAGTTAATTTCTCAGAAACAAAATTTTCTCAATAGAATAGTTATAAATTAAATTGGGAAGGTTAGTTTTAAATCATAGTACAAATATAGAAGGTCTAATTCCAATACTTCAAAAATTAGCACTGGACATTAATATCAAGACAATAACTCCAGCGGCTATTTCAAGAGCCAGAGGAAGATCTTCTAAATTGATAATTAGATTGTCAGTGAAAACTATAAACGGATATAAAGCAATCGCAAGAAAGGGTAAAACAGCTCAAGAAGTTTTTATTTCAACAGAGTTAACTAAAGATGAATTAAAACAAATTATAGATATTTATAATAAGAAGTAATTAAATTAAAGGGTATTAGAAAATAGTTAGGAGAGAACAAATGAAATTGGTATTAAATTTTTCTATGTTTTTATTGGCCTTTTTTTCATTTAGTAATGAATTATTATCACTTACTGATTACCAAATAAAAAGATTTTGCGCAAAGGAGAAAAGGGTATCTTTATGTATCAAAAATTTACAAGAGAAGAGATCTGACCTCCAAAAAGGAAAGCTAATTGAAATACCTGTAAGACCTTACGAAAGGTAATTAGAAATAGAATTTAAATTTCAAATTCTGATTCAAAAAGATTGAAAGCATTTTTATAGCTTGTGAGTAGTTCTTCAGAATTATCAGAAAATCCTTGCCGTTCATAATCTTCTTTTAATTCTTCATATAAGAAAACAACTTTGTTAAAGGCGCTCATATATTCTTTTTGTATGTCTTCATCATGGATATCATAGATTTTTGCCAGTACTAATTCGACATTTTTTTTTGATGAATATATTTTTTTCTCAAAATCTTTATTTAACTTCCTTCTTTTTTTTGCCATTTAAAATATCTAAATACAATTTAACAATACTCAAATTCATAGATAAATTGAATTAAAACTTATAAAATAAAAATATAGTTTCAAAATCAAAATAAAACCTCTACATTCCAAAGAAATCATTCGATGATATGAGTAAAAAAGAAACAACTAATCCTAAAGAGGTTAGCAACCAAAACTATGAAGCCAAGAAAATGAATACTTCCGAAAACTTAAAGAAAAAGAAAGATAAGGATCTTCCATGGTGGGTAGAGTTATTATTTGTCCAAATAGGCCTACCAGATAAATTACTAATAAAAATATTAAAAGCAAAAAAAACATCTAAAGAATTTATTCAAAATGAAAAAAAATCATTAATAGTATTTTTGTTTGTATTTACTACATTGGCATATTTTTATCCAGTTATTAAACATGCAAAAAACAAATTAGACTGTGAAGCGATTGCTAAAAATTACATAATTAAAAATAAAAATATAATCGGAATTAATAAAAGGGAATTAAAAATGATATCTACAAATTTTTGTTATGGTGGCGAAGAAATCTATGAAATAGAAAATTTAAAAAATTAAATTTTGAATTATTGTCTATAAATAAGCATCAAAATATTATGATAGTAACTTTAAGTTTAGTAAAGTTTAAATTTTATTCCTATGACTGATATAAAACAAAAGAAAGAAAACGTAAAAATGCATTTAAAAGATTTGAGGCAAAACTTAAAGAAAATGCATTTAGAAGTTACGGAAGAATTAATATTACCGAAGCCAAGTGATATAAAAAACTTGATGAATAAAATGGATAAACTATTAAAATTAATAGAGTCAAAGTAAGCTATTATTTAAATAATTTAGAATTATCAAAAATTAAAAAAATGAAAGTATTAAAACAATTTCCACTGATAATTCTAATTGCAATTTTCTCAATTTCTTGTAGGACATCAACTAATAAAGAGTATCCCATAAATAATTCGGAAAAAGATATTGATCAGAATCCTAATTCAAAAAAGAAAAGAATGGAAATAAAGTTTTCTTGTGGAAATGATGGTATTTCAGAATACTTAGATGATGGATGGAAGATTTTAAAAGAAGATTCCCAAGAAAAAATTTGCACCTGGAAATCTGTTCCTGCTACGAAAGATTGTAATATGGAAAAAGATAAAGGATGTAAAATAACAAAGCCAGATAAAATAGGTGAAGAGAAAATTTATCTATTGGAAAAATAAATTTAATGTATGACTCCAAAATCAGAACAATTAGTTGATTTAATTTTTAAGAAATTAAAAACCTATAAGAATAAAAAAATATTTTTAGAAAAAGAAAGTTTGAATAAATTTATCCTTTCACTTTTCAAAGAAAACTGAATCCAAGACTTATTTAACTTAACTGCTATAGTTAATTATATTTTTAATTAATAAATATATGGATAGTTTTTCATCATTAACTATTATTCTGTCAATTATTTTTATAGTAAGTCTTTATTTTTTATTTAGGGTTACTTCTAGTACAAAGAATTAGAAAATATTTTTACATCATTCTTAAATGATTGGATCATCTCTTAGTAGTAAAACTGTATGCTTATTTAAACCATCATTAATCCATTCCTTATATTCTTCTTGGACACACTTTTTATCAGAATTATCAAGTAGATTAATTCTTTTTTTTGCATTATCTAAAGCCAACTTAATACAGAATTTATAATCTTTAGAGTTTTCTTGCATTAGTTTTTATTGAATTTTAGTAAAAATAATTTCTTATTCTGTATTGAAAATTACAATAACAAGCGTTGATTTAACAAGAGTATCAAGCAATACGGAAGAATTTTTAATATATTTGGGATAATAGTTTTTTACAAAAATCCTATGTCATACGAAGCAGGCAGTAAAGAATGTAGACACTTAATTGAGGCCAAAGAGAGCCTACTATCAACATTAGATGCGTTAAGTAATATACATTCAACCGATCTAATACAAATGCAAATTAAAGAAATTTACAATAAATTAGAACAGATGCACGATAATAGAAAAAAAATAGAATCAGCTACAAATTATCTTTAATATATTCAAATTAAACAAAAGTTTTCAAAATTGGCTTTTTATCTTCGTTACTCTCTTATCTGATAATAAATCTAATAGAGCATCTAGCTGTGCCAGTACTTCTTTTGCTTCATTAAGATCTGGTAACAAATCTTCTTTGATAAGCATTTGATGCATCTCTCTAAGTTCTAACCTTATATGTCTAAGGTGAGAACATACTTCCTCTCTCTTAGTTGCACTCATATTTCCTTTATATTCTTTATATTGTACACCACGATCTTTTTAGTCTCCCATATCAGTTTTGTTAAATTGAAAAATTATTTCAAACCCAATAACATATCAAAATCTTCTAAAGTCTCGTTGTAGTTATATAATGTCTTTCATGAAAAAGAAAAAATCAAAAAAAAATCAAACTAATTCAAAGTTTAAAGATCAAAAATTAGGTCAAACAAAAAATTCTGCAAAATTAGTACTATTTGTTTTTGGGATAGGTCCAATTATTGGCATAATAATATTTTTATACAGTAAGGGATTTTTTAATTTACCTACTATATAAATCTTCAATGATTAAGATTTACATTAAATATTTAATTTTAATAAAATAGTAAGAATAATTATTGAAATTTTTTTAATGAAAATATCCTAAATTCAGCCATTTTCCTAGCATTTTCTGGATTAGATATTAAAAAAGGGTGGTCTGATAAAAGTTCAAATACCTTATCTATCTTTAATCGTATATCATCACAATCGATATTTTCCCATTCCTCATCAAATGACATAGCAAAGCTATCAGCATTATCATATAGTTTATCTTTCATAACATTTGGAATTTAAATTTTGAAAATTTCAAAAATCAGAACCAAACTTAAAAAGTAATTAGAAGGAGCAATTAAAAATATCCCAATGAGAATTTAGGAAATAAATTTGAATGAGTGATCTTTGAAATTGTACTTTAATCCTACTATTTAAATTTATAAATAAGTGCTATTAATCAAAATCAGGGTTAATTTGACAGAAGTGTTACAATATTGACATATGTAAAGACTTATGGAAAATAAAGTTAAAAGGATAGGATATCTTCCTAGAAAAAGAGTACTTGAAATTATTGATGAAATATCCAAGAGCGAATCTATAAGTAGATCTAAAGTAGTTGGAATATTAGTTGAGGAAGCATTAGATGCCAGAGGAATTGCGAATTTTGGATATAGTAATATCAGCAAGTCAAATATATTCAAGTCGGATAATTTTAATGATCTCCAAAATAAAAATGCCCATATAAAAGATGGGGAAGACGAATTTGTTGATGACAGTGGTTACACAGTTTCAACTCACAAAACTTTAGACCGCTCAATATCTTCTGCAGATATAGAATTAGCAAATAAAATAAACATTCTTAAAGAATCAGGATTAATATAACTTTTATTGAGTAATTACTTTATTTTTTAATGCGTAATGTTTATTTTTTAATGCATAATATTGGTTCATTGTTTATTCTTAGTCAAGAAGAATATTCTTTTTACATAATTTGAATATTAAATCCTTTCTAATATTAATTTTGTAATTAAAAAATGAAAGATATTAAATGTCCTTCATGCGGCAAAACTTTCCGAATTGATCCCAGCAGCTTTGAAGAAATACTTCTTCAGATAAAAGACGAAGAATTTAATAAACAAATAAAAGAAAGACTAATCTTGGCTGAAGAAGATAATAAAAAAGCTTTGGAAATTTTAAAACGTGAGTTAAAAATACAGTTAATAGAGCAGAATCGGATTAAAGAGTCTGAGATCCAAACTCTTGAATCCAAATTAAAAATAGCTGAAGAAAAGAAAACAAATGCCCTTAATGATTTAAAAAATCAAGCAACAAATAAAATTAATTCATTGAACAATGAATTAATCAAGTTGAAAGACGAAATTAAAAACCAGTCTTTAATTTCAGAATTATCTTTAAAAAACAAAATTAATGAAGCTGTTACTAATTTAGAAAAAGAAAACTCATCTTTAACAAATTCCATTGAAAAGATGAAGCTTGAACATTCAATTAATGAAAAATTAATTGAAGAAAAGTTTAAAAGCAAAATTAGTGAAAGGGACCTGACTATTCAGGAGTTAAGAGAAATGAAATCTAGATTATCTACAAAGATGATAGGAGAAACATTAGAGATCCATTGCGAAACTCAATTTAATCTGAATCGTGCCTCTGCATTTAAAAACTCATATTTCGAAAAGGATAATGATGCCACTTCAGGAAGTAAAGGTGACTATATATTTAGAGAATTTGATGAAAATAAAACCGAAGTCGTATCCATAATGTTTGAGATGAAGAATGAAAGTTTAAATGGAACTAATAAAAGAAAAAACGAAGATTTTTTAAAAGAATTAGATAAAGATAGAAGACAAAAATCTTGTGAATATGCAGTACTCGTATCACTTCTAGAACCAGATAGTGAACTATATAATGCTGGCATAGTAGATGTTTCTCATAGATTCCCAAAAATGTATGTCATAAGACCTCAATTTTTCTTGCCTATTATTTCTCTGCTAAGAAATGCATCTATGGAAACCTTAAAATACAAATCACAAATTGATTTAATGAAACGTGAGAATTTTGACATAACTAATTTTGAAAGTACTCTTGAGCAATTCAAAAATGCAGTTGGTAAAAATGTTTCACTTGCCCAGGATAGATTTAATGATGCAATTTCAGAAATTGATAAATCAATAACCCATTTACAAAAAACTAAAGAGGCTTTAGTTCTCTCAAAAAAACATCTTTTATCTGCTGACAGCAAATCTCAAGATTTGACAGTGAAGAAATTAACTAGAAATAATCCAACCATGAAGAAGAAGTTTAATGATTTAAATAATTTTGAAGATGAAGTAGCCTAATCAAAAAATTTTTTAAAATTAATAATAATTAAAAATATATTTAATTTCTAACTTAAAAATATATTATAAATAATAAATTTCATAGTAAAGAAAATAATGTCCATCAACACTCCTATTTTCAGTATTGCCAAAGATCTTAATGTCGAAAGTAATAGAATATTATTAGCCTGCAAGAAACTTGGAATCAATGCAAAAGGTGCAACAAAAAGATTAAATAAAGAAGAATTAGAAAAAATTAAAAGTTATTTTGAAACGGGCAAAAATGTTTCAGATGAAGTGATCAATTTAAATAAAGTTAAAACTAAAAGTAGTTCTAAAAAAATTGTAGAAAAGGTAAAGGTAAAATATTTTGCTAACAGACTTATTCGTAAATCTTAAATAAAAATTATTTTTTTAATTACTTAAAGGAATAAGTCACAGAAGAAAAAAATAATAATTTATCATAAGTAAAAATACTTAAAATGAGCATAAGCAAAATTTTAAATTCTCTTGAAAAATCTTGGGAAAGAGATGATATTCTTTTAAATTTAAAGAAGGGGTTAGGGACAGATGAGATAGTTAATGAATTTCTTATGAAAAACGAAAGACAAATTAAAGAATTAAATTCTTTATTAAGACCAGAAGATATTGAATTATTAAATCAAGTAGAAAAACTCTCAACTTGCGAATCTAAATTAATGAATGAGATTAAAAATTTAAATTACTTTGAAAATAATGAAAATCATTACATTATGAATAAAAAGAAGATTGTGCCATCTTATAGATTTTCTCTCAACAAAATTAGTTCATTCATGATTAATTGGAGTAACAAATTTGTAGTTATTGCTTTACTAACAATTTCAGCCATAGCTTTATCAAAACAAGCGTGGGCATAATTAGCTAAATTAACTTCATTTAAGAGATGTAGTTTTGACAACTAAACAAGAATATTTAATTAGATATAAAGATGGAAATCTTTATTGTGAACTTGCTGATATTTGGATTGATCCAAGCAAGCCAGTAAAAAAGGCATTAATAACTCACGCTCATTTTGATCACTTTACATTTGGCTGTGAAGAATACATTTCTACTAAGGAAACTGCGATACTTCTTAAAGAAAGAGTTGGAGATAATGTAAAAATTAAGACTTTTGAATATGGAGAAGAATTTAAGATAAATGGCATTAATATTTCTTTTCATCCATCCGGTCACATCCTTGGATCTAGTCAAATAAGATTTATTTTTGCTGAAGAAAAATGGCTAATTTCAGGTGACTTTAAGCTTCAAAAAGATAAGACTTGCAAACAATATGAAATAGTAAAAACTGATTATTTAATAAGCGAATGTACTTTTGGTTTACCAATATTTAAGTGGGATAAATCCAATAAGATAGCAAATGATATTTCAAAATGGATAACTAATTCACCAGAAAAAACCTCTTTACTTTTCTGCTATTCACTTGGAAAAGCTCAGAGATTGCTAAACGAAATTAGTCAAACAAATTTTAAAGGCAATATTTATTCACATGGCAGTATTCACAAAATGAACAATAGTTATAGGGAACTTGGAATTGATATTAAAGATACTATAAAAATTGAAAATAAAAAAAAAATAGATGAACTTAAAGGAAGTCTAATATTATTACCGCCATCTTTAAGTAAGGGTTCTTATTTAAAAAATTTCAAAAACATTCAAACAGCTTTCGCGAGTGGATGGATGTCAATAAGAGCTCTAAGAAAAAGATCAGGATATGATAAAGGATTCGCAATCTCTGATCACGCGGATTGGGATGGAATTCTGGAAGTAGTAAAAAAGTCTGAAGCAAAAAATGTTTTTTTTCATCATGGAGATAGTGAAGCCTTAAGTAAATATTTAGTTGAAAAGGAGTCAATAAATGTCCTTTTATTCGGTAAACAAATATGAGCTTAAAAAAGTTTTCAGAATTATTTTTAGATTTAGATTCAAGTAACAGTACAAATAATAAAATTGAAGTTTTAAAGAATTATTTTTTATCTAATAATCCAATAGATAATTCATGGGCAATATATTTATTAACTGGAAAAAATAATAAGAGATTTATTAGTGGAAGATATTTAAAAAATCTTTTTTCTCAAATATATAAATACCCTCAATGGTTAATTGATACATGTTATTTAAAAGTTGGTGATTCTGCTGAGGTTATAACTTTATTACTTAAAAATAAAGCTAATTCTAGAAAAAAGAAATTATCAAATATAAGTCTCAATGAATTACTAAGCGAAACAATACCTTCATTATCAAAACTTAATGAGGAGGAGAAAAATTTAGAAATTAAAAATCTTTGGGAAACATTACCTGAAGATAACCATCTAATTTTTAATAAAATTCTTACAGGAACTTTTAGAGTAGGAGTCTCTATCGGATTAATCACAAAATCAATATCAAAACTAATTAATATTGAAGAAGAGATTATTTCTCATAGGTTGATGGGTGATTTTAAACCTTCAATTGATTCATATGAATTTTTAATTAACAAGAATATCAATCTTCAAGAGTTAAATTCCAAACCATTTCCATTTCTTCTAGCAAATACTATTGAAGATAAAATCTTCAAAAATTCAATAAATGATTTTCAATTTGAATGGAAATACGACGGTATAAGAATCCAATTAATTAAAAGATCAGGCAATGTTTTGTTATGGACAAGAGGGCAAGAATTAGTAAATGAATCTTTCCCGGAATTAGTAGAGAAAATGTCACATATAAAAGATGATTTTGTTCTTGATGGGGAATTATTAGTTTGGAATTATAAAGAACAAATTGCCTATGATTTTTCTTTACTTCAAAGAAGAATAAATAGAAAATCTCCTACTAGATCTATCCAATTAAAATATCCAATTATTTTTATTGCTTATGATCTTTTAGAGATTAATGGAAGAGATATAAGAGAAGTTAAATTAGAAAATAGAAGAATTGAGTTAGAAAAATATTTTTCAAAATGGCAAAATAACATTGAGAATAATATCTCTGATATTTTCAAGATATGTGATTTAATTTTTCCTAAAGATTGGCCTGATGCTTTAACTTATAAAGAAAAATCTCGAGAAAATAATACTGAAGGATTAATAATCAAGAAAAAGTCTTCTATATACTCCTCTGGTAGAAAAAAAGGGATTTGGTGGAAATATAAAGTTGATCCTATGCAACTGGATGCTGTACTAATTTACGCTAAGGGCGGCAGCGGTAGAAGAGCTGGTCTGTATACAGATTACAGTTTTGCATTATGGAAAGACCAAGAATTAATTAAATTTGCAAGTGCATATTCTGGTTTAACGAATATTGAGATTAAAGAGCTAGATAAATGGATAAGGAAAAATACAATAGAAAAATTTGGTCCTGTTCGATCGTTGAAACCAGAAATGGTATTTGAAATATCTTTTGAGAAAATACAAATTTCAAAACGTCATAAGTCTGGCATAGCAGTAAGATTTCCAAGAATAACAAAATGGAGAAAAGATAAAAAAATCAATGATGCAGATAGCCTAGAGAATGCTTTTGAACTTATGAAAAAAATATCATGAAAAATATTACGCAAAATAGTAAGCAAAATTATTTGATTTCTAAAATTAAAAAGTTTTTCTTCTCAAATGGATGGGAGCCATTACCCTACCAAGTAGAATCTTGGAAAGCATTTTTAAATGGGGAAAACGGAATCATACAAGTTCCTACTGGATGTGGCAAAACTTATGCTGCATTAATGGGACCTCTATCAAAGATAGAAGATCCCAAAAATAATAAAAGTGTGAATATATTATTAATAACCCCTTTAAAAGCACTAAGTAGAGATCTAAAAAATTCCATACAATTAGCAGCTTTGCATTTTAACAAAGAAATCACTGTTGAAATTAGGAACGGTGATACAACCCCATATGAAAAGAAAAAACAACTAGCTAAACCACCTAATATTCTTATTACCACTCCAGAATCTTTATCTCTTTTACTTTCTAATAAAGAATCTAATAATCTGTTCAAGGAGTTGTCATCAATAATTATTGATGAATGGCATGAATTGATGGGTAGTAAAAGAGGAAACCAGTGCGAGTTATCTTTAAGTTGGCTAAGAGGTAATATAAAAAATTTACAAATTTGGGCAATTTCTGCAACTATTGGAAATATTGATGAAGCAGCAAGAGCAATAGTTGGGATGAGCGCTATTAAACCCAAAATTATAAGTACAAATATTCAAAAAGAGATCGAAATTATAAGTGTTTTACCAGAGGAGGAAACGACCTTTCCATGGAGTGGGCATCTTGGGATTAGAAGTCATTCTTCACTATTAAAAATCCTAGATAAAAATAAAAGCACCTTATTATTCACCAATACGAGAAATCAATCTGAAAGATGGTATCAATGTCTTAAATTTTTTCTCCCAGAAATGGAAGACAAAATTGCACTTCATCACGGCTCCATGGATAAAGAAGATAGAAAAAGAGTTGAAGAAGGGGTTAAGGACGGATTAATAAAATGGGTAGTCTGCACCAGCTCGTTAGATTTGGGAGTTGACTTCCAACCTGTAGATCAAATAGTTCAAATCGGTAGTGCAAAGAATTTAGCTAGACTTATCCAAAGAGCGGGAAGAAGTGCTCATAGACCAGGTGGAAAATCAAAAATAATTTTTATGCCTACTAATTCTTTAGAGTTATTAGAGATTAGTGCAATGAGAAGAATAATAAAAAGTGGTATATCTGAAGAAATTAGACTTCCTGAATTATCTTATGATGTGCTTCTACAACATCTAATAAGTTTGGCATGTGGAAATGGTTTTGATCCGAAAATTGAGAAAGAAAGAATTAAAAATTGCTGGAGTTATAGAAACTTAAAAGATCAAGATTGGAATTGGTGTCTTGACTTTTTAGAATATGGAGGAAAATGTCTTAAAGCATACCCAAAATATAAAAAGATAGTTAAAGAAGAGTCACAAAATAATAATGAAAACTTTAAATATTTTGTAAAAGACAAATCTTTAATAAGAATGCATAAGTTCAATATTGGGACAATTACTAGTGACAAATTTGTGAATGTTAAATATATGAAAGGGAAATCCTTGGGAAATTTAGAAGAGAATTTTGCCTCAAAATTAAATCCTGGAGATACCTTTTACTTTGCCGGTAAAATGCTTCAATTTATAAGAATCAGAGATATGATTTTATACGTTAAAAAATCAACCAAAAAAAGTTCTCTAATTCCTGCATGGGTTGGAGGTCAAATGGCAATTTCTGATCTACTTTGTGAGAGTTTGAGAAAAGAAATAGATATATGTAACGAACTAGAAAATTATAATTGCTTAAATCCTGAACTCAATTCATTACGCCCAATATTGAAGAAACAAAAAGTTCTTTCAAATATTCCAAAGAAAGATGAATTCCTTATAGAAATATATAAAACCAAGGATTTATCAAATCTTTTTGTTTTTACACTTGATGGCAAATTTGTAAATGAAGGAATTGCATTTTTATGGGCTTTGAGATTGGCAAAATTAAAACAATCTACATTTAGTATTACTGCTAATGATTTTGGATTTAGCTTAACTACTGCAGATGATTATGATTTTTCCATAATAAAAAAAGAAGCTGATTACTTTTTGAATACCCAAAAATTAGAAGAAGATCTAGAAAATGCAATTAATTTTTCAGAATTAACAAAACGTAGATTTAAAAATATTGCCCAAATAAGTGGATTAGTTAATCAAAATAATCCAACCAAAACAAAAACTTCTTCCCAACTTCAAATAAGTTCAAGTCTTTTCTACGATGTCTTTACAAAATATGAAGAAGACCATCTTTTGATAAAACAATCGCATCAAGAAGTTAAAGAATATCAATTAGAAAATAAAAGAATATCTAGATCATTAGAAAGATTAAAAAGTTTAAAAATGCTACTAAACGAGATAAAAACTCCAACTCCTTTTGCATTCCCTTTATTAGTTGAAAGACTTAAAAATACTTTAAGCAATGAACCAATAGAAAAAAGAGTAGAAAAACTTATAAAAAAATATAGTGATTAAATGAATAAAAGTTCTTTTAAATTTATTTGGGAAGATACATTGTTAGAGATGCTTCCTTCAAGAGCTTTATTTCTACCGGAAACAAAAGAATTGTTAATATGCGATATTCATCTTGGGAAAGCTGAGTATTTTCAGCAGAATGGTATACCTCTTACTAATAATTCAGATAAAAACAATTTCGCAAGAATAAAAAAAATAGTAAAAAAATATAGTCCTGAAAAGTTAATAATATTAGGAGATTTATTCCACAGCAAATATTCAATAGATAAAACTCTTCAAAAAAAAGTTGAGGATCTTCCTGAACTACTAAAAACTAACGTTGAACTCGTCCTCGGAAATCATGATGTAGGTTGTGATATTAAAAATATAAAAATTGTTGATATTAGAAAAACTAAAAATATTACTTTTAGCCATGAACCAGTTAATTTAGAAAATAATAAAACATTGAATATTTGTGGACATTATCATCCAAAAATCTATTTAAAAAACAATGGAGATAAATTATCTTTTAGGTGCTTTGCAATGGATAAGACTAAAAATACTTTATTTTTGCCTGCATTTGGAGAATTAACTGGAGGATATCCCTGCAAAAAGTCATTTAAAAAATGGGCAATAGTTTCTGAGGAAGAAATTATCGAAATAAAATCTTAAGAAAATCCTATTGAAGTGACTTAAATTTTTCATTTAGATATGCCAATTTATACTTAAAAGTCTCGATTATTTTTTTTATCAATTATTTTGTTTTTATAAATCAATCTCTACTAGTAGAAATAGAAAAAAAATTTTTTGAAGCTAATGACCCTTTCCTTAGCAGACAATCCACGTTATAAAAAAAATAAACACATTTTATAGAAATGAAAAAATTAATAGCCTTGATTTTATTTCCATTTCTTGTAATTTCATTTGGAGCAAAAGCAAATGATAATTTTTCGGTTGAGATAGAGGCACTTACATTAGTAATGGAACAATATAAAGAAGATACTAAATCAAGTGTTGAATTAGAGATTGAAGACATAAAGCCAAGTTATATGGCTCTCAAACAAGACGAATGTAATGCAACTGTTGAAGTTACTGAAAAAACAGGATTAGAGGTTGTAAATACTGAATCTTTTGATGTAAATGTCTGCTTGAAAGAAATCTATAAAGTAATCAACTAAATAAGCAGGTTATAAAAATATAATAAAAACAAACAAATTAAAGAGGTCTTTTACTTAAAGAAGGTAAGACCTCGAGACCTAACAGAAAACTTTGGAACGGGTTCTGCATACCCAATTAATAACTACAATGGAATTGTATGGGTGTAATTAAAAGTACAAAACCTAAAATTATTTTTTAAATAATTACTTCTTCTTTGATAATGTTTGTGATTCTTCTCTAGACATTAAAGCTTCGATTTGAGCAAGAACTTTTTGAAGTTCATCCGTTTTTGTAAGAGATGCTTCTGCCACTTCTCTTAATTTTTCTAACTGTTCTTTAGTTTTATCCATGATAAATAAATTAGAAATTAACCACTTTTAAAAATGGTTTTAATACAGATTTTTCACTCCCACACAAATTCATATTCTCTCTTTTTTTTATAAAGTCAAATAAATTTCCCTTTATTAAGGTTTTATGAGGACTTCCAATTAATTCTTTATGTATTATTGAAATCATAAGATTACCCTCTACAAAAAACTTTTAAATTAAGAAGTAAATACAGGTAATCCTATTGTTGCAGTTGTTATGAGACCCCCTGCAAAAATCAAGAAAGGTAGAAAAGGGTAGTTTTTCAAAGATAGATTTACTAATTCGAAATAACTATATAGGTATTTATACTGTTTGTCTACCCCTATCTGGCTTAAAGCTAAAAATCATTCTTTTAAAGGTAAAAATTTAACCTCAACCAAATTTACCAGATATGTATTCCTGAGTAGTTTTTTCTTTTGGAGAGTTAAAAATTTTCTTTGTCGAATCAAATTCGGCAAGATAGCCGACTTTCCCTCCATCACCATCTTCATATTCAATAGCATTAAAAAATGCAGTCATATCACTAACTCTTAATGCCTGTTGCATATTATGAGTAACGATAATTATTGTGTAATTCTTCTTTAGTTCATGCATCGTCTCTTCTATTTTCAAGGTAGATATAGGATCCAAAGCTGAGCATGGCTCATCCATTAGAATTATTTCAGGTTCAATTGCAATAGTTCTAGCGATACATAATCTCTGTTGTTGTCCGCCAGATAAAGAGTAACCACTATCATTTAATTTATCCTTACATTCACTCCATACAGCAGCTTTTCTCAAGGAACTTTCCACTAATTCATCCATATCTCCAGTAAAGCCATTGATTCTTGCTCCGAATGCAATATTTTCGTAGATAGATTTTGGAAAAGGATTAGGCTGCTGAAAAACCATTCCGATTCTTCTTCTAACTTCAACTGGATCTACTCTTTTGTCGTAAATATTAGTTCCATCAAACAGGACTGTCCCTTTTAACGAACAATTAGGGATTAAATCGTTCATTCTATTCAAAGCTCTAAGAACGGTTGATTTACCACAACCCGAAGGGCCAATGAGTGAAGTTATATCTCCTGCTTTAAAATTTAAAAAAACATTTTTTACCGCTTCAAAAGTGCCATAACTAATAGAAACATCCTCAAGAGATAAAATGTTTTTCTTTTGCGACTTTTTAGTGTTTTTAATCATTTCATACCCTCTTAGTTTTCTCAGTAAAAGCGGCCAATATCCTTGAAAAGATATTAACTGTTAGTATTGATATGACAAGAATAAAGGAAGCCGCCCAGGCTAGTTTATTCTGTGCATCATAAGGTTCAAGGGCAAAATTATATATCAAGACAGCTAATGAGCCCATCTCGTAAAACAAATCTTCAAAACCTACTATGTAGTAGTAAGAAAATAAAGCAGTAAATATCAAAGGTGCTGTTTCGCCTGCAGCCCTTGCGATTCCAAGCACAACCCCAGTAGCAATAGATCTAAATGCTGTGGGTAAAGTTATTTTTAATATTGTTGTATACATACTTGCTCCTATGCCTAGAGAAGCATACCTTAATTCATTTGGTACTAACTTTAAACCTTCATCAGTAGTTTTTATAACTGTAGGCAACATCAATATTGAAAGAGCCATACCTCCTGCTAAACCACTGTACATACTGCCAAATAAAATTTTTGTTGAAACGATTAAGGCATAAATAAATACACCGGCAATTATTGAAGGAACACCAGCTAAAACATTAACTCCGAATCTAATAAATTTTGAAAAAGGTCCTCCGTTTGAATATTCAGCTAGATATATGCCACCGCCAACACCTACTGGTATGGAAATAATTGAAGCAATAGTTGTAATTACTAGTGTCCCAATTAATGCAGGATTAATACCTCCTGCATCTAAATCATCTCCAGGAGGATTTGGTTCTAAAGTAAATAATTCTGGTGTGATTTGAGCTCCCCCTTTAATAAGAATATATGTAACCACAAAAATCAAAGGAAGAATTGCAATGAGTGCACAAAAAACTGATAAAGAAGTAAAAAATTTATCTCCTACATTTCGTGATAGTTTTTTCTGGTAATAAAGAGAATTCATAATCATCTAATATTTGAGACTAAATTTCTTAACTAGCCATTGAGCAAAGATATTAACCACTAAAGATAGGATCATTAGTACAAAAGCCGCATAAAAAAGTGATGAAACCTGACTTCCATCAGCCTCACCAAACTGGTTTGCAAGCATGGAGGAAATGGTATATCCAGGAGATAATAGAGACCAGCTAAATGCATTGGAATTACCAATAATCATGGTGACAGCCATTGTTTCTCCCATTGCCCTACCTAAAGCCAATAGAACACCTGCCATAATTCCTGATAACGCTGCTGGCAAGATTACTGAAAATATTGTTTTCCATCTACTAGCTCCAATTCCATAGGAAGCATTCCTAAGCTTTTTGGGAACTTGATTCAGACTATCTCTAGCTATCGAGGTCACTATTGGTAAAAGCATTACCACTAAAATTATTATCGCCAAAAGTGAATTCCGACCTGCAGGCTCCGAATTAAATAAAGGAATCCAACCAAAGAATTTATGTAAAAAAACAAAAAACTCTCTAAAGAAAGGTTCCATAACAAATATCGCCCATAATCCCAATACGACAGATGGTATAGCTGCTAGTAATTCAACAAATGAACCTACTATTTCTCTGACAAATTTCGGAACAAAATCCTCTGTAATAAATATCGCAGTTCCAACACCTAAAGGGATAGTAATCAATAATGAAAGAAGAGAAGTAACTAATGTCCCATATATTGCTGTAAAAGCTCCATATTCATCTTTTACTGGATTCCATTCAGATGTCACAAGAAACTTCAAGCCATATCTTGAAAATGATTCAAATGACTGAAAAAAGACTACTAAAATAATTCCAAAAAGTACTATTGCAACCAGACTAGACAAGGTTAGGGTTGTATTTTTAAAGATTAAATCTATATTTTTTTCAATTCCGAATCTTTTACGATTCTTGAAAAGAGTTAATTTCTCTTCCATTAAAAAAAGAATATTTCTATAAATTTACTACTAAATATTGGAAAAGACTTTAAGAGGGGTTAAAGGTATATGAAAGTCATGAAAAGTTAACATCCTTAAACTTAACATCTTAAAAAATTTTTTCTTTAACTTTACTTAACCATAGGTGAATAATATTTATGGAATAGAAACTGAGGGGATGTTTAAATACAGGGAATTCATTGCTCAAATCAAATATAAAGAGGTAATATCTTCCCCTGTATATTTTATTCCTGTTTTGCTTCTATCCATAATGATTATTATTGAAGGTTTTCATATCTTTAATCACAAACAAAATTGCAAAACTAAAGCTGAGTGGATGGAACAATCAGGAATGACTTATGACAGGGAATCAGAAGTTAATTAATAAAATCTAAAATAAAATTTATTCGCAGCAACGTTTTCTATTTGAGGAATAGTCCATCAAAGAAGTTATCCATTCTTTGATCAAAAATAGAGATTCTTTATTTAGGCTGTAGTACATCCATCTACCTTCTTGTCTGTCTGAGATAAGACCAGCTTCCTTCAAAATTTTTATGTGATATGAAATTCTTGATTGAGATAACTTAGTTAATTTCATAATATCGCAAACACAAACTTCTCCATCCATCATTAGGTCAATTATTTCTAGCCTAAAAGGATCAGAAAATGAAACCATCAACTTAGATATATTTTCTTTTTTTACTTTGCTAATCTCTTTTAACACTTTTGAGGACATTAAATTCTTTTAGATATAGCTTACATGAAAAAGATTGCATTAAAAACAAAATCTTGATACATCAAAATATTTTGATGTATAATTTCAATAGAAAATTTCAAAGTTATGAAAATTGGAATTAATGGGTTTGGAAGAATTGGCAGATTAGTTTTCAGAGCATTATGGGATAGAGCTGATATAGAAATAACTCATATAAATGAAATAGCAGGAGATTCGAATGCTGCTGCACATCTACTCGAATTCGATTCGGTCCATGGTAGATGGGGGAAAGATATAAAGGTTAAAGAAGAAGAAATAATAATTGATGAAAAGAAATTAGCCTACACATCTTTTAAAAATTACCTTGATGTTCCTTGGGAAAAATCTTCTGTAGATATTATTTTGGAATGTACAGGAAAGAATAAAAAGCCAGACAAACTAAATCCCTATTTTGATTCTCTTGGGATGAAAAGAGTAATAGTAGCTTGTCCAGTAAAGGGAATTGTTGCTGGAGAGGAATCACTTAATATTGTTTACGGTATAAATCAAAGTCTTTATGACCCTTCCAAACACAAATTAGTAACCGCAGCATCCTGCACTACAAATTGTTTAGCTCCAATAGTAAAGGTAATTAATGAAAATTTCTCAATTAAACATGGCGCTATTACAACTATTCACGATGTTACGAACACTCAAGTTCCTGTAGATTTTTATAAAAGTGATTTAAGGAGAGCAAGAGGATGTATGCAAAGTTTAATACCTACTACTACTGGATCTGCTAAAGCAATAGCTGAGATCTTCCCAGAATTAAAAGGAAAATTAAATGGCCATGCAGTAAGAGTTCCTCTACTTAATGGTTCTTTAACTGATGCAGTTTTTGAATTAAATAAAGAAGTGACAGTTGAACAAGTAAATTTGAAACTTAAGGAAGCTTCAGAAACTTATTTAAAAGGAATTCTTGGATACGAAGAAAGACCTTTAGTTTCTGCAGATTATGTAAATGACTCTAGAAGTTCAATAGTTGATAGTTTATCAACTATGGTTGTTAATTCAAATTTATTAAAGATATACGCTTGGTATGACAACGAGTGGGGTTACAGCTGCAGACTTGCAGATCTTACTGAATATGTAATCAAAAAAGAGATTTAATTTATGTCTTTATGAAGTTATCTAATATTCAACAATATAGTGTTGTAACAGCAAACTATTGGGCATTCACGCTTACTGACGGCGCATTAAGATTATTAGTTGTTGGTCACTTTCATGAGCTAGGTTACACAACTCTACAAATTGCTTTACTTTTCCTTTTTTATGAGTTTTTTGGAATAATTACTAATTTATATGGTGGTTGGATAGGAGCAAGATATGGTTTAAGGCTTACTTTATGGATTGGGACTATCCTACAAATCATCGCTCTTTTCATGCTTATACCAGTTAAAGCGGATTGGCCAGTAATATTTAGTGTCGTATACGTTATGGTTGCTCAAGCTGTAAGTGGGATAGCAAAAGATTTAAATAAAATGAGTGCTAAAAGTGCTGTTAAGACAGTAGTTCCAAGTTCAAATGATGGTAATGATACTGGCCAAAAACAACTTTTTAAATGGGTTGCTATTTTAACTGGATCTAAAAATGCTCTTAAAGGAGTTGGTTTTTTCTTGGGTGGACTTTTATATAAGTTATTTGGATTCAATAATGCTGTAGGAATTATGGGTTTTGGACTCTGCTTAGCATTTTTATTGACGTTAATTTTACCTGGAGAAATTGGCAAGATGAAAACCAAACCGGCTTTTAATGATTTGTTTTCAAAATCAGATGCAATTAATATTCTCTCAGCAGCAAGATTCTTTCTTTTTGGAGCAAGAGATGTTTGGTTCGTTGTAGCTCTTCCAGTATTCCTTGATATGGCATTTGGTTGGGACTACATGGAAATAGGATTATTTCTTGGGGCCTGGGTAATAGGTTATGGGATTGTTCAGGCTTCGGCTCCAGCAATTAGAAAGATATGGGGGCAAAAAGGAAGTCCAGATCGTAAAGCTATCCAATTTTGGAGTGCCGTATTAATGGTCATACCATCTTTGATAGGAGTTGCATTATGGAGAGAAAGTTCTCCATCGATAGCAATAATTTTAGGACTTACTATTTTTGGATTTGTTTTTGCAATGAATTCCTCTACACATTCTTATATGATTTTGGCATACTCTGACAATGAAAAAGTCAGTTTAAATGTTGGCTTCTATTACATGGCTAATGCTGCTGGAAGACTAATTGGAACATTACTATCTGGCTTATTATTTATGATTGGGAGAAATCCGAGTATTGGTCTTCAATATTGTCTTTATTTTTCATCACTTTTAATATTCTTATCTTGGATTTCGAGTCTTAAATTACCCTCGTTTAAACAAAGCCTTTCAGCTCCATAAAGACTAATTTTTAGGAATTAGAATATTTTAATGGCAAAAATATCCTCAATTGAACTCGCAAAAACCTTCCTAAAAATTGGTATTTTAAGTTTTGGAGGACCCTATGCTCATATTTCCTTATTCGAAGATGAACTAATAAATAATAAAAAATTCATATCAACTCAATCTTTTGAAAAAGGTATTGGATTATGTCAAATACTTCCAGGACCAATATCTACTCAATTGGCAATATATATAGGTCTTAAAATTAATGGTTATCTTGGTGGATTGGTATCCGGTATAAGTTTCATTATCCCAGGATTCGTTTCGGTATTAGCTCTTAGTTTTTTTTGGCAAATTGGTTCTGGATCAAAATTATTAATAGATTTAATTTATTTTAATCCTCCCACTATTGCAGGAATAATTTTTTCATTCTCATTAGTTCTATTAAAAAAAAGATTAAAGTTTGATCGAATATTATTCTCTAGCTCAATATTATTTCTACTTATATTTGCCAAATATAATAGTATTCAATTTCCACTCATAACAATTCTTACTATTGCAGGATTGATAAATATATTTTTAAAGAAATTCAAAAATATTTTTTATAGCTTGGTCCCTTTATCTATATTTTCAACAACCTCTTTTTTGATTAGCTCGGTCTTTTTAGATATATCAAAGTTTTATAATTTTTTAAGGGAGTCTATAAACTCAAAGTTTTTATTAGATTATTTTAATCTGTTTTTTTTCTTCTTCAAATCGGGACTTTTTATTTTTGGAGGTGGATTAGTAATCATTCCTCTAATGAGTGATTATGTTATCTCGCAAGGATGGTTAACAAATAATGAATTTATAGATGGGATAATGATTGGCCAAATAACGCCTGGTCCTGTCTTATTAATTACAAGTTTTATTGGATACAAAGCAGGGTTTTCAGTTGGAGGAATAAATGAAGCATTAAAGTATTCATTAATATCAACTTTTGCAATTTTTTTACCAAGTTTTATATTGATTTTTGTTTTTGGAAAAGGCTTCATAAAAAACAGAATTAAATTTGTTACTGACTTTATCGATGGGATAATTAATACAATTCCTGGAGCAGTTATTTTCTCTGGCTTTAATTTAATTAAAGATAGTTTTTCATCCAAATACTTTTTAATTAGCTCTATTTTTATAGTTTTAATCTCTACAGTATTATCTTTTTTTAAAATAGTTCCAACATACATACTTATCCTTTTTTCTTTAATATTAGGCTTATCAAAATATTTGTTTGCATAAAAAAAAGGAGGAAATAAATTCCCCCCTTTAAATATTTGTCTTACGGTTTATTTACCGATTCTTTTTACAGCAGCTCTTGATTTCTCAAGAATATCGCCTTTTAAGGGGACAAATCCAAGTGATGGAGCTTTATCTTGATACTCATCACTTAATAATGTATTAAAGGCTTTTTTGATAGCTTTAGTGTTTCTACCATTACCTTCTTCATAGGCAAGTATCCATGTCAATGAAGCGATAGGGTACGCTCCTTTTGCCGTTGGATTAGGATTCTTACCAGCGAGATTTTCATCTAAAGTAATACCATTAAGAGCTTTTGCTCCTGCTTCTACAGATGGTTTTAGAAACTCACCTGAAAGATTTTGAAGTGCAGCAGCTTTAACATTTCCCTTAATGTAGGACTGGTTAACATAACCAATTGCACCTGGAGTATTCTGAATGACACCTGCCACACCTGAATTACCTTTAGCACCAACACCTGAAGGCCACTTAACTGATTTACCAGTTCCTAAAGTCCATGTTGGTGAGAATGCTTCCATAGAGTTTGTAAAAGCCTTAGTAGTTCCTGAACCATCAGAACGATGCGCCCAAGTTAACTTACCAGGCTTACAACCAACTTCCTTCCAGTTCTTGATCATACCCATAGCAACTTGAACAGCTTGCTCTTGAGTAAGTTTCAAATCGCAATCATAGTTATATCCAAAAGCAATAGTTCCTCCAACCATAGGAATCTGAACTAATCCTCTTGTTACCTTTGCTATATCTTTAGCCTTCATAGGATCATCAGAAGCACCAAAGTTTACAGTCTGGTCAATAAATGCTTTTCTTCCAGAGCCTGAACCAACAGCTTGGTAATTAACTCTTGGACCGCCTGAAGATGCTAAATCTTTGAACCAACGAGTATAAATTTTGGCAGGAAACGATGCGCCAGCACCACTTAATCTTGTTTTAGCAGAAACGCTTGTGCCAGGAACACTTGTACCAGCAGCGATGGCTACTGCAGAAGTGAAAACCAAAGCTTTCTTTGCTATGTTCATGGGTGTCATGATTGAATAAAAAGACTCCATATTTATAGCACTGAATTCATACACAATTACTAATTAACTAAAAGCTTATCTTTTAATTAATTAGTTCTTAACCCAAACTTAAACTAAGTATCATGTGGACATTTTTTATTTAGTTTTGAAAATATTTGAAGATGAATAAATATTTATTTTTAGGATTTTTGAAAAAAAAATCAAAATTTAAAAAGTTTTTTTTATTTATTTTAAGAGAAGTTTAAGTTCTCTTTAAAAATTCCTAATTAACTCTATTTCTTACTCATTTCTTAACCTTGATTCGTTGTTATGGATTTGGATTAATATCCATTTTTACGTGTTGAGGTTTATGAAACTTTTTCAAAAATTAATTGCTGCTCCTGCCATTATTTCTTTGGCATCAGGTTTAGCAGTAAATGCAGCTGAGATCAATTCAACAGATCTTAGTGATTACTCTAGAACTAACAATTTAGTATCTCTAGATAATTTCAAATCAGATAGTTTATTTCCAGGAGATTGGGCTTACGATTCATTAAAGGATCTAACAAATAGTCCAAGATTCAATGGTGACTCAGTTACTCGTTTAGAAGCTGCTGCTGAATTAAACAACTTAATTGCAGGTGGTGAAGGCTTAATGAACGGAGCTCAAATAGACAGATTAAGTGACGAGCTTGGTTCAGAGTTGGCAATTATGAAAGGAAGAGTTGATGGCCTCGAAGCACGTGTTAACGGCATTGAAGCTGGTTCTTTCACCGAAACAACCACTATGAAAGGAAAAGCTAAATTCCAGATTGGTGGAGTTAGTGGTCCTGCTTCAGTTGGAAGCAAAACAGTCAATGAAGCAGTTTCCGGTTATTATTTCTGGGAAATTGATTTAAACACAAGTTTCACAGGTGAAGATAATTTAAATGTAGAGATTGAAACAGGCAATGCTGCTGACAAAAAGAAGATATTAAACGCCGCTACAATTACTGATTTCACTAAAAAATCTGGAGATGAGCTTAAGGTTTCTGACTTAAACTACACATTTCCATTGGGAGGTTGGTCTATAACTTTAGGTGATTCATTGGATGCAAGTAAGCAATTTACTGGTGCTTGTGACTATGGAAACACTGTTGACTCTTTGAGTGATTGTGGAACAGGAAATTCTATTGCTGTTGGTGGTGATCAGACAATTAGTGCTGGTTATGATATGGATAATGGGTTTTCATTTGGACTTGGTATTTCTGCTGATGATGGAGAAGACTCTACAAAAGGTATGTTCACAGCTGCAGGTGAAGATATCTATGCTCTAAACGTTGCTTATAGTGGAGACAATTATGGTCTTGCTATCGCTTACGCTGATGTAGATGTAGCAACCTACTGGGGTATAAATGCTTCTTATTCTCCTGATGGTTTTCCAACAATTAGTGGTGGATACGAATTTGGTGACCCAGATACAGGAAATGATACAACTCAATTTGCAGTTGGACTAAGTTCTGATCTTGGCCCTGGTGAAATCACAATAGGTATGGGTACCAACGGTGCAATAACCGATGGAGAAGAGGAATTATACGCCTATGATCTTTCTTATACCTACAAATTCAACGATGGTATGAGTTTTACTCCTTTTGCATTCATAGTTGAATCACCTGCAGGTACAGATGATATTACTGGTGTCGGTGCAGAACTTGGTTTCAAGTTCTAAAGAAATTAACCACATTAAAAAGGCCTCCAATTAGGAGGTCCTTTTTTTTGCTTACCTTTTTATAAACCTTAAATTGTTCTTAATAAATTAATTTTTTTTTCTTAACTTTTTAAAGGGAGCATAGGGATGTATTTTCTTACGCACTAAATGAAAAAAACATTAGCTGCTGCAAGTTTTTCAGCATTACTTGCAATTGTCGCCTCCTCTACAAGTAGCGGATTTGCAAATTGGAATACAAAATATTGGGCAAATGAAAAAAACTTCAACAGAATTTCTTCTTTTAATGTAAGTGATAATTTACCAGACGGATCAAAATCTACAACCAAAACTTCTTCAGAGGTTGTTACAGCTTCAGAAGATGGTAAGACTTTGATGTATACAGATAGTGATCTAGGAGTTGTTGGTTTAGTTGACATCTCTGATCCTGCGAAACCAAAAGCTCTTGGAATTGTAGAGCTTGAAGCAGAACCAACTGGAATTGCAGCTCTTGGAAATAATGTTTATATAGGATCAAATACATCTGAAAGTTATACAAATCCATCAGGAGCAATAGTTCAATATAATTTAGAAACTAGAAAAGCTGTAAAAGAATGTGATTTAGGTGGGCAGCCTGATAGTGTCTTTGTTTCTCCAGATGGAAGCTTTTTAGCTGTTGCTATCGAGAATGAGAGAGATGAAGAATATAAAGATGGATTTATCCCTCAATTAGATGAGGAAGGTAAACAAATTAATCCTCCAGGTTATGTTTCTCTTGTGAAGTTAAACAAAAGAGGGAAAATACAATGTAAATCAATAAAAAAAGTAGATTTAACAGGATTATCTGAAATAGCTCCTAGCGATCCCGAGCCGGAATTTGTTGCAATTAATGATCTTGGTGAGACTGTAGTTTCTCTTCAAGAGAATAACCATCTTGCAGTTATAGATAAAGATGGGAATGTAATATCACATTTTACTGCTGGTATTGTTAAACAGATGGCAGGAATGGATACAAAGAAAGATGGAGCACATAAATTTAAGAAAAAACTAAAAAATGTAAGAAGAGAGCCAGACGGTCTAACATGGATTGATAATGATCATTTTGCAACAGCAAATGAAGGCGATTACAAGCATATTGATCCAAAACAAGCTAAAAGAGGTGGTTCAAGATCTTGGACTATTTTCAAAAAAGATGGAACAGTAGTATATGAAGATGCAAATAGATTAGAAAGATCAATTGCTCAAATAGGCCACTTCCAAGATGGGAGAGCTGGTAAAAAAGGTGTAGAACCTGAATCAGTTACATTCTCTAAAATTGATGGAACACCATATTTATTCGTTGGAGCAGAAAGAGCAGGAATAGTAGCTGTATATGATATCACAGAATTAAATCAACCTTTGCTTACTCAATTACTTCCATCAGGAATTGGACCAGAAGGATTTGTTGCTATTCCTGATAGAGGTCTAATCGCATCAGCTAATGAAAAAGACTACAACAAAAAAGAACCTGGACTTTCCTCTCATGTAACTATCTATCAACTCCAAGATGCACCAGCTTCTTACCCACATTTAACAAATGAAAACGGACTTGATTTTGTTTCTTGGGGGGCAATTAGTGGAATGGTGGCTGGTGATGACGGAAAAATTTATGCTGTAAATGATGGAACATTTAAAACTCAGCCAAGAATTTATGTTATTGATCCTTCATCCTCGCCAGCACTATTGGAAAGAGCTATTGATATAAAGCTAGATGGTAAGACTGCATTATTTATGGATCAAGAGGGTATTACAACTGATGGTAATGGTGGATTCTACATTTCTACTGAAGGAATCAAGAAAAAGCTAGATAAACATCCTCCTGCTATCTACCATGTAAGCTCAGATGGTGAAATTCTAGAGAAGATAACTCCGCCAGCCTCGTATCTTAATTATGCTGAAAATCCTGGATTTGAAGGCATAACAAGAAACGGAGATATTCTTTATATTGCTCAACAGAAGC
>QCDH01000001.1 GCA_003280985.1 Prochlorococcus sp. AG-355-A18 | reverse complement strand
TTTAAGTTAGGAATTTCGTGATTTAATATATTTTCTACATGTCCGGTACCATCGCATGTAGAACATTTTTTACCGAACAATTCATAAATATTTTGACCTTGTCTTTTTCTGGTTAACTCTACTAAGCCTAATTCAGTAAGCTGAGCTATTTGAGGCCTTGCAGAATCATCTTTTATTGCTGAGGTAAAATGCTCAAGTAACTGAAATTGGTCTCTTCTAGATTCCATATCGATAAAATCTATTACTATAACTCCACCAATATTTCTTAATTTCATTTGCCTTGAGATTTCAACTGCTGCTTCGCAGTTTGTCCATAAAACAGTTTGTCTTGAATTTGCGGATCTTGTAAATGAACCAGAGTTCACATCGATTACTGTTAAAGCTTCAGTAGGTTCGATAATGATATAACCTCCTGAAGGAAGATCTACTCTCGGCTGGAGAGCTTTTTGAATTGTTTTCTTAATTTCGTACTTCTCGAAAATATGTTGGTTTAAACTGTTATCGTGAAATTCAATATCTAAATCAGATTCATAATTTATTAAAAAATCTTTTGCCCTTGCAACTGAAAATTTACTATCAATAATTATTCTTTTAGTTGATTCTTTAATATAATCTCTTAAGATTTTAAGGGAGAAATCTTCATCTCTTTTTATCAAATTTGGCGGATTAGAAGCTTCAGAAACTTTTAGTACATTTTCCCATTGTTGAATAACTTGTTCTAAATCTTCAATTAGTAGTTCTTCTTTGATTTTTTGAGCCTCTGTTCTAAATAACAAGCCTGTGCTGGGTGGTTTTATTAAAACCCCAAGAGCTTTCAAACGGCTTCGTTCTGTTTCTGTATTTATTTTTCTTGAAATATTTACTCCTTGGCCGTATGGCTGTAATATCAAGTATTTTCCAGGGATTGAAATGCTTCCGGTTAGTCTGGGACCTTTAGATCCTGTGGGTTCTTTTATCACTTGTACTAGAACTTTTTGTTTTGGTTCTAGTAATTCAGTTATTCCAAAAGTCCCTTTTTTGAGTCTGAGTGGACCTAAATCTGAAACATGGATGAATCCATTTTTTTCACTCTCACCAATATTTACGAAAGCGGCATCGATTCCAGGGAGAACATTTTCAACTGTTCCTAAAAAAATATCGCCGATTTGATATTGACCTTGTGCGACGATTAATTCATCAACTCGATCATCTGTGAGTAGTGCTGCTATTCGAGCCTGCTCTGCGATGATAATTTGCTGAGACATATAGTTTATTATGAATGATTTGGATTTTGAAAATCATCTAAATTAAAGAATTAGATTTTATCTTTTAATAAAGCAAGTTTTTTATAGCTTTTATTTTTTACTCTTTAAAATTAATAGTGATTGAATACTGCTATTTATAAAGCTTTAGACGATTTTCAAACTAATTGAGATTGAATCCATAGCTATGACCATAACTAAAATTAATCATAACTAGGATAATTTTAACATCTAATCACCACTAAAGCACGTTGATACATTATTCTAATATTGGTGAAATTTTTTATCTAAAGTGGTTCAAGTAAACGAAAATTATTTAAAACTCAAAGCAGGTTATTTATTCCCTGAAATTGCTAAAAGGGTAAAAATATATTCTCAAACAAATAAGGATGCTGAAATTATTAAACTTGGCATTGGAGATGTTACAGAACCATTACCTAGAGCATGTATAGAGGCTATGGGTAAAGCTTTAGATGAGATGGCGACAAAAGATGGTTTTAGAGGTTATGGACCAGAACAAGGTTATTCTTGGCTCAGAGAAAAAATATCTGAGCATGATTTTATTTCGAGAGGCTGTCAAATTACACCTGAAGAAATCTTTGTTTCTGATGGTTCTAAATGCGATAGTAGTAATATTTTAGATATTCTTGGCAAAGATAATTCAATTGCTGTAACAGATCCTGTTTACCCAGTTTATGTAGATAGTAACGTGATGACAGGCAGAACTGGTGATTCTCTTGAAAATGGTACTTATCAAGGATTGACATATCTTGCAATAAACGAGGAGAATAACTTTCTGCCAGAATTACCAGAAAAAAAAGTTGATATTTTATATCTTTGTTTTCCTAATAATCCGACTGGAGCGACGGTTAATAAAGCAGAATTGAAAAAGTGGGTTGACTATGCTCTTCAAAACAAATCCCTAATACTTTTTGATGCAGCTTATGAAGCATTTATTCAAGATAATGATATTCCACATTCAATATATGAGATTGAGGGAGCAAAAGATTGTGCTATTGAATTTAGATCTTTTTCAAAGAATGCAGGATTCACTGGAGTTAGATGTGCTTTTACAGTAATACCTAAAAATCTAAAAGGTTTGAGTTCAACAAATCAGGAAATAGAGTTATGGCCTCTTTGGAATAGGCGACAATCTACAAAGTTCAATGGAGTAAGTTACGTGGTTCAAAAAGGAGCAGAGGCTGTTTATTCTCTTGAAGGGAAGAAACAGGTGAGAGGTTTAATTGATTTTTATATGGAAAATGCAAAAATAATGAAAAATAAACTTCAGAATTCAGGATATAAAGTTTATGGTGGGGACAATGCGCCTTATATTTGGATTAAAGTTCCAGATCAAATGACATCTTGGGACTTTTTTGATTTCCTTCTCCAAAAAGTCAGTGTAGTGGGAACACCTGGGAGTGGATTTGGATTAGCAGGAGAGGGTTATTTTCGCTTGTCAGCATTTAACTCACGATCAAACGTCCTTGATGCGATGGAAAGAATAATTAATATATAATTACTAGTAAAATTTCAACTCTAATAAATTTAATGCTATCTAAAAAGTTAGAACAAAGTGTAAATAATAGTTCAGCAGTGATTGAAAAAAACCCTGCTGAATTAAAAAATAAATCTCCAAAATATAAGGTTTTACTGCATAATGACCCAGTTAATTCTATGGAGTATGTCACTATTTCACTGAGAGAAGTTGTCCCGCAATTAAGTGAACAAGATGCTATAGCCATAATGCTTGAAGCACACAATACAGGTGTGGGTTTGGTAATTGTTTGTGATTTAGAGCCAGCAGAATTCTACTCAGAATCATTAAAATCTAAAGGAATTTCTAGTTCAATTGAGAAAGAGGATTAATAACGGCTGAATTTATTTTTTAGAATGAGCTAATTTCCTTTCTGATAAAGGACGGACTTTTAGTGATTCTGTTAAGGAGCACTTCCCATATTCTCTCTCAAGGATGTTGATAACTGTTTTGCCAAATTCGTCATCTGAATTATCAAAAGCTTCTAGGCAAACCTGACCAAGTTTTTTCCCTAGGGAGCCTGGATTCCAAAGAAGTTTTCTAGCTGTCCATGGCATCATGCTCATTGGATTATAATTTGGTTTCAAAATTTTATTTTCCAAGGCGTACTTTTCAAGAAGAGTGTGAGGTTGCAAACCTATAAAGAATATAGCTGGATCAACTAAGCCTTTACCAAAAATATTCTCTAATTCTCTATGGTAAGCAATTGTTTGTCTTATGGTGCTGGGCGTTTCATCAAAAACATTAAATGAATAATTAACTGAAACATGATTCTTAAAACCTGATTTAACTAGCATTCTGCAATTATTTAATACAGTTTTAAGGTCATATGCTAATCTCATTTTTCTAACAAGTTCTTGAGATCCCGACGTGATACCTATTTCAAAATAACTCATACCTGTATCAACCATAAGCTGTGCTAGCTCGGCATCAATATTATCTGCTCTGATGTATGCAGCCCAATTAATGTCGTCCCAGCCTTGGTCCTTAATTGCTTGCAAAAGTATTTTTGCATCTTCAATATGTTTTTTGGCTGGAATAAATTGTGCATCGGTGAACCAAAATCCCCTAACTCCAAAATCATATAATTGTTTCATTTCTTTGATTACTTCCTTAACAGGATTAACCCGAACCTGCTTCCCCTCAACAACTGTGTAAACACAAAAACAACAATTATGTGGACAACCTCTTTTTGTTTGAACCCCTACGTAAAAATCGCCACCCTCTATATACCAATCGAATTCAGGCCATATTGATTTAATATATTTATAGTTGCAGGCAGTTTTAACAGTCCCTGCAGGTTGTTCATGTATTAATTTGTTTCGAGGTTTTTGTCCAGCAATGTAACATCTTTCTTCTTCTATTGAATCTCCTTTAATGATTTTTTCTATGAGATTTTCTCCCTCTCCCACTGAAATAACAGTTCCTTTTGGGAGTAAATTTCCCAATTGTTCATAAAAGACACTAACAGCCCCACCTCCTAAAATTACTTTTACATTTTTATTGTATTTTTCTGCTCTTTTTAGTCCCATCTTTACTAAAGAAGTATTTCTATATATTTCTCCATAATGAGATGCAATTAATTTTAATCCTCCCCATGAACCTCTAATTTTTTTAAGGATATTTTTTGAGTAGAAAACTTCAAAAGAATTTTGTAAGGGATTTCCACTCCTACCATCAACAGGTGCATAAATTTGTATATCTCTCCATGAAAAAATGATTAGATGTGGTCTAAATTGATCAATTTTTCTAGCTAAATATTTGGAAACTTTTTTAGATGGAATTATTGCTAGATCAATGAATTTCTGCTCTAAATCTGGAAAACATTTATGAATATGGTCTGCTAAATAAATAGGTCCTATTGGAAATATTGGGTTACATGGCAATCTTACAATTAGTATTTTTCCATAGTGCTTTCTTTGGTAATTTTTCTTATTTAATTTTTCTAACTTCAAATCAAAATTCATGTCATGAAATTTAATGAGATTATTTCTATAAGAATCTAACTACTTTATTACTAATTTGGAGAAATTAAAAATTCAAAGAAAATACTCGGGACAATTTTATTTTATTCACATATCAGAAATCATATAAATCCAGCATACTTTGAGAAGTTTTAATCCATCTATCCATCTAGATATATTTGGTGCTCCAGATTTTCTAGCATAATATCTAACAGGATAATTTAGTATTTTAATGTTATTAATTGCAGCTTCAAATATTATTGTAAAGTCTCCAAATGGGTCAGACTTAGAGTCCCAACTTCCATTTTGTTTCATAAGTTTAAAGAATTTTCTTGAAAAAACTTTTGTTCCACAGAGTGAATCTGATACGGGCTTATTTATGAGAATTGATAGAAAAATTGCGAAGAGTCTATTTCCTATATAATTTGCCCATCTCATAGCATCTTTTTCCATTGGAAAAGTTGTGCGGGAGCAATTAATTAGGATATTTTTATTTTTTGTTGATTCCATAATTGCTGCAATACTGTCATCAATATCTACAGTAAAATCACTATCTATTATGGCGAGTGTCTCACCTAAAGAAATATTAAATCCCTCCACGACCGCATTTTTCTTCCCTTTAGAAGTTTGCTTTAAAAGAGATATCTTGAAGAAATTTGAGAAATTTTCTTTTAATTCTTTCAGAATTTCATATGTATTATCATTGCTATTACCTTCAACAAATATGATTTCTAATTTATTGGGTATATTTTTGAATTTATTTAAAGCATTAATTAAAAGTTCCTTATTACCAGCTTCATTTCTTGCAGGAATTACTATTGATATTAAATGTTCAGAAATATTTTCACTATATTTATAAAAAACTATTTCGAGCTCATATGCGAGTTGTTTTATAACTGGTATTTTACGAAAAATATTTTTAATAGATTGCGGAATTAACCTAGTGGGCATAGGAGTTAGTTTTTTGGCTTTCCATCTAATTGATCTGTAGTTATAAATTTCTGCTAGAGATTCGATATCGCATAAAGTTATTCTTGCTTTGCTGGTGGTTTCTCTAAAAATTCTTGAATCTAATCTTAGCCATCTAGTGATTGGCTCCCAAGTGTTTCCACGGACTTTAATAGAAATAAATTCGTTATTGTCTTTGAATAATTGATGAAGTTTATTATTAGTTAAATTCCAACTATTAACAGATCTCATTATTAAAGGTTACGGACGACTATCTATTATATATGGATTTTTTACTTTTTTAATATTAATTTCCATGGATTTAAAACATCATGTTCGTATATCACTTCATAAAAATCATTATTTTTTGTTGTTTTAAGGTCAGTTGTCCACGCTAATTCAGATTTTTTTAACTGATTAATACTTTCTAATCCATCACCTAATTTAGGAGTTGATAAAGAAATCCTTATGATTTTTGATTGCGATCGAGAGTTGTTGATTCCATTTTTATCAACCATGATCGTTTGATTTTTTACTAAATCAAGGGATGAAACATATTCCATTTTCTCTCTTAGTTCTCTAGATCTATCAGTGAATAAACCTGATTGCAAAACAAATGTGGTGAATAAGTAAGGCCCAATTATGAGAGTTATTAATATTTCTTTGAACGAATTTTTATTTTTTATTAATGACCAAGATAAGCCGAAAATTAATAATCCAAGAATTATAAAAGTATTTTCTTTTGTATTAAAATTAACTGAATCTTTAAAGAAAAAATAATACGTGAAAGTTAGCGCAAATATAAATAATGGAATTATTTTTGAAGTCAAAAATATAAAAAATCTAAAATATTTATGAGAATTGAACAAATATTTTATTCCTACAAAAGTATTTAATGAAAAAATAGAGGAGATTTGGAGACTATAGTAGGGCGTTTTTGTAGAGAAAATGGAAAGGGTCGCTATTAAAATAATGGGGAAAAAAGCAAGTATATATTTATTTTCTTTGCTTTGAGAGATATTGTATATCGTTCCAATAATTGCGAAAAAACTCCAAGGCAGATACGTTACTGGTACATTCCAAAAATAATAATAGAAAGGATTTGTAAAGGTATTTCTACTTGATAAAAAGTTAAACTTTTCAACTAAGTATAAAATAATATTTTTGTCTAGATAAGGGTTGATTGAAAACATCCATAATAAAAAAGGAATAAATCCAATTAATAGTCCTAACCAAAAGAATTTGATGAATAAAAAATTTTTTTCAAAAAAAATGTATGGTATGAGTGATAATAACGGTACAAAAACTAAAAAAGTTTTCATCATAAAAGCTAAACCAATCCAAATTCCAAAAAGGAGAATATAGAATTTGTTATTTTTACTTTTTATTTTGACTAAAGCTAATACTCCAAGAGTTACTAAACATGAATAAATAATATCTTGAGTGGCTAAGTGTGAGTAGTCAAACCATAGATATGTAGTAGCAAGGATTAGTGGGGATATAATTGCATATTTTTTATTAAAAAATTCTTCATGTAATTTATAAGTTGTAAATAGCATCAATATTGAAGCTAATGTTGTTGGTAGATATGCAAAAAAAATATTTCTTCCAAATAAGTCTTGTGACTTAGCTATTAAAAACTGTAATCCTATTGTTCTATCTAAAACATATTCATCCCACCAAAGTGGAATTGTCCAGTTACCTTTTTCTAATATCCATCTAGCTTGTAGTGCGTAAAAACCTTCATCAAACGCAATATAACTTCTTTTGCCAAAATAAAAAATAAGAGGAATAAAAACAAATAATTTCAAGAGATATCTAAATTTTAAAATTTTATTAATCATTTTAATTTGCTTTATAAATGCCGATAATTGGAATTGAACCAATGACCTACTGTTTACGAGACAGTTGCTCTACCGCTGAGCTATACCGGCAAATTAAATATTGAATTTTTCATATAGACTTAATTTTATTATTGAAAGAATTTATGTCAAAAATAGATCCAGAATTGAAAAAGAAATTATTAAAGGAATCCCAAGCTCCTTTCAATGGATTAAGAAGAATATTGTGGATAGCATTTAGCGGTTCTGCATTTTTGGGGCTGATAATAATGTTGTCTAGAATTGTAAGCGGAACTGAATTACAGCAAAATAACCTTCTCATACAGTTGGGTGCTTGTGTAATATTTCCTACTTTATTAATCTTTGACAGAAAAAAAGATTAATAAGCAGGATATTTAATTATTGTGATAAGGTCCTCTTTTTGGTGACAAATTTGAATGCTTCGATAACATCTCCTTCAATCCATGAAGAGAATTTATCGCAACCAACTCCACATTCAAATCCTGTATTTACTTCTTTTACATCATCTTTAGCTCTCTTTAAAGAGTCTAAATTACCCTCAAATATTACTTTCTCTGATCTAACAACTCTCAGCGAACAATTCCTCTGTAATTTACCAGTTTGTATATAACAGCCCGCAATAGCTCCTTTACCGACTGCGAAAGTTGCTCTAACTTGAGCTTGCCCTAATGATTCTTCGACAAGATCGGGTTCAAGTAGCCCTTCCATGGCTAACTGAATATCTTCTAAGAGTTTATAGATTACTTCATATTCTCTTATATCAACTTCATTAGCATCAGCTGCTCTCTTCGCGCCAGAAGCCAATGAGGTGTTAAATCCAATGATTACTGACCCAGATGCAGCAGCGAGATCTATATCAGTCTCAGTTATTTCTCCAGGAGCAGAAAGTAAAACTCTGACTTGAACTTCATTTTTTGGTAATTGTTCTAGTGATCCTAATATCGCTTCAACACTACCTTGAACATCAGCTTTGAGAATTAAGTTTAACTCCTTGAGTTCACCATCATTTGCTTGAGTTGATAAGGATGATAAGCTAACTCTTCTAGAGGCCATTTGCTGAGCTAGTTTTATGGCTCTAGCATCTGTTGCCCTATCTCCTACAATGGCTCGAGCAGTTTTCTCATCAGGGTAGACTTCGAATTCATCACCTGCAGTGGGTACTTCACTGAATCCTAGCGCTTCTACTGGGAATGATGGTCCTGCTTCTTTGATTCTATTGCCATGTTCATCAACCATTGCCCTAATTTTTCCAAGGACTGAACCCGCAGCTAAAACATCCCCAGATTTCAAGGTTCCATTTTGTACTAATAAAGTAGCCACGGGACCTTTGGCTTTGTCTAGGTGGGCTTCAATAACAGTACCTTTTGCAAATCTATCAGGGTTAGCTTGTAGATCTTCTACGTCTGAAACTAATAAAATCATTTCGAGCAATTTATCAATGTTTTGTTTTTTGATAGCACTTACTGGAACCATCACTGTATCTCCTCCCCAATCTTCAGCAATTAAATCTTTTTCTGATAGTTCTTGCTTTACTCGGTCTGGAGATGCTCCTTCTTTATCAATTTTATTGATTGCAACAACAATTGGTACTTTTGCAGCTCTAGCATGACTTATAGCTTCTAGTGTTTGAGGTCTGCAACCATCATCTGCAGCAACCACAAGAACAGCTACATCAGTAACCTTTGTACCCCTTGCTCTCATTGCAGTGAAGGCTTCATGACCAGGAGTATCCAAAAATGTTAATTTTTTCTTTTGAGATTCATATTCAAATTCAACTTGATAAGCTCCTATGTGTTGAGTGATGCCCCCTGCTTCCCCCGAAGCTACTCTTGATTCTCTGATAGAGTCTAAAAGGCTAGTTTTACCATGATCTACATGACCCATCACTGTAATAACAGGTGGTCTTCGTATTAGATTATCAATATCTTCAGATTCAATCATATCAACTGTTTTCTCAGCAGCTTCTTGGATATCATCTTGCAAAACAGGTACCCCAAATTCTTCTGCTACTTTTTCAATAGTTGCCAAGTCAAGTGATTGAGTAACAGTTGCAGTTATTCCTTTAAAAAAAAGAGATTTGATTATTTCAGAACTCTCAAGACTTAATTTATCGGCTAATTCTTGGACTGTTAAATTATCTTCTGGCACGATTATCATTTCAGGTCTTATTTGTTTGGCTTCTTTGGCAGCCTTTAACTCCATAGCTCTTCTTTTCTGCCTTTGCCTAGTAGTCTCTTTTTTCTTCTTTTTAAATTGTTTTGTAGTTTTTTGAGATTTGGATTCATCAGACTTTTCTTTCTTTGGACGCGCCAAACTAGCTGATAAGATTGAAATTTTTCCGCCTGAATATCCACTAGTTTCAGATGTTAATGAATCGTCATTCTCACCAATAATATGAACTTTCTGTCTTTGTTTTTGAGTATTTTTGCTTCTTAATGCTTCAAGTTTTGCGCTATCGTCCCAGTCTGTCTTTCCAGGTTTTTTAGAATTATTTGAAAATGTTCTGTAGGGTGGTTTTTTTGAATTAGGGGCAGCATGTGGACGAGTATTTGGTTCTTTTGCCTTCTGTTTCGTAGTCTCAATATTTTGTTTTTCGTTATTCTTTATAACTTGTTTGTCACTATCAGATTTGTTAGTTTTTTGAAGTTGTAAGAGTTCATTAGGTGATACTGGCTTTCTAATTCCAGATGGCTTTGGACCATTGAATTTAGACCCAGGCCTATTGGGCATGTTAGGTCTGTTGGGAGCACCAGGCCTATTTGTATTTGATTGTCTATTGAAAGATCCGGCCCTGCGTTGATCTGATGGCTTGTTTCTTAATCCAGGCCTATTGGGAATGCCAGTTCTGGTGGGAGCACCAGGCCTATTTGTATTTGATTGTCTATTGAAAGATCCGGCCCTGCCTTGATCTGATGGCTTGTTTCTTAATCCAGGCCTATTGGGTACGCCAGGTCTATTGGGGAGAGTTTGTTTATAAGAAATGTTTTGTTTATTATTTTTCTGATTGGTTCCGTCTCTTCTTATTGGAGCTCCTACGAGCTCAGGGGGGGGGATTTTGTTATTAATATTTTTTGTTTTAGATTTGTTCGAATTTTGGTAAGGGTTGTTTGATATTTGTCTTTTTCCCCCTTCACTAGGGGTGTTCTGGGAAGATGCATTAGCTTCAACATTATTATTAATATTTTTAGGCTTAGCAATTAGTTGAATTGGAGGTTTCGATGGACTTTTAATCGGTGGGGTTGTGTTATTTCGGTAAGTTTTTTTATCATGTTTGAGATTTTGTGAAGTTTTAAAATTTTTATTTTGTTTTGTAAGATTTGCTTGAGATTGTGAACTGTTGGTTATTGTGGGTTTATTGAGATTTATAGGTTTATTTGAAATTATTTTTTGACTCTCTGGTTTATTAAGAGGTTTCATCAATAATGGCTTTTTGTTTGAATTATCTTTAGGAAGTTTCCCTTGTATAGAGGGGATAGTCGATGATTCATGTTCTTTGTTTTGTTTGTAATTATCTTTTCTATTTAAAGGTTTATTTACTGAAAGAATTTTGTTATCTGAATTTTTTTTATTAATAAGATTTTTTATTTTTTTTGCTTCCTCTGTGCTAATTGAACTGCTATGGCTTTTTACTGAAATTGAAAGTTTTTGAGCGGCATCCAATATATCTTTATTGTCCAGATTCAAGTCTCTGGAAAGTTCATAAATTCTGATTTTATCGCTGATAGTCATTTAATCTGATTTGTACTCTTTTTGAAAATTAAAGAGGATTTAATTTAATTATATGCCCTTATTGGGATAGTCATTGTAGCTTGTAATTTCTTTTTCAAAAATATCAATAAATTCAGGTTCTAGAAATGTTTTTAAAGCTTTTTGAAGCTTTTTTTTGATCTTGGAATCTGAGAAACATTTTTTTGACTTGCAAATGTAGGCTGATCGCCCCATACCATTTTGAAACATAATTCCTCGCTTATGATCTTTAGTAATCTTTATAAGATGTTTCCTGTCATATGTTTTTCTACATGAAATGCATGTACGCAAAACAGGGTTTTGTCGTATCACCGTTTTCTCTCCTCTTTCGCGGATATTTCACCATCTTGAACAGTCTCTAATTGATCACTATCTGTGAAGTTCTCTTCTTCATATAATTCTTGTCCATATTCGTCATCATCTTCAGGAAGGGGATAAAGCTCTCTTAATCTTGCATCTTCAGCAGCACGCTCAGCTTGCTCTGCTTCTAATCTAAGCTCAGCTTCTTGCTGGAGATTCTCTTCATCCTCCCTTTGAATGATTAATTCAGAGACTGCAGCATCTTCTGCTTCTTGATCGTATTCATGTGAGTTTTTAACATCAATCTTCCAACCAGTTAATCTTGCTGCAAGTCTTACATTTTGTCCTTCTCTTCCTATAGCGAGACTTAATTGATCTGGAGGAACTAGTACATGCGCGTGCTGCCCTTCTGGGTCAACAAGTCTCACTAGATCGACTTTCGCAGGACTTAAAGAATTTAAGATATATTGTATTGGGTCAGATGACCATTTAATAACGTCAATTTTTTCTCCTCTTAATTCATTCACTACTTGTTGAATTCTTGCCCCTCTCGCTCCAATACAAGCACCTACAGGGTCAACTTCTTGTTCGACGCTATCAACAGCTACTTTTGTTCTGGGCCCAACACTTCTTGAAGGAGGATTTGCTTCTCTTGAAACAGCAACAATTTTTACTGTACCTTCTTGAATTTCCGGTACTTCATTTTCAAATAGATAAACGACTAATCCAGCATTTGCTCTGCTTACAAAAAGTTGTGGCCCTTTTCTGGCTATTTCACTAACTTCTTTCAAGAATACTTTGAAAGTTGCATTAGCTCTATAGTTGTCATTCGGTAATTGATCTCTTTTAGGAAGTTCAGCCTCTACTTCAGGTCTACCAATACCCGAACTAACTCCCATTATTACTGATTGTCTTTCAAATCTTATAACTCTTGCAGTTAAAACAGGATCTTCCAAATCTGCAAATTCTTCTTGGATCATTTTTCTTTGTTGATCTCTTAATTTTTGGGCTAAAACTTGCTTTGTTGTTGAAGCAGCCATTCGTCCAAAATCCTCTTTTTCTGGAGTAACGTCTAGAACAACTGTGTCACCTATTTGAGCATCATCAGCTACTTGTTTAACTTCTACTAAAGATATTTGATGATCTTCGCTTTCAACTTCATCTACAATTATTTTACTTGACAAGATCCTATAACCTTCTTCATCTAGATCTAGTCCGACATCAAAATTATTAAAGTATTCTTCATCAAATGGATCTTCGTTTACTCCAATGTAAAAAGTTCTTCTATATTTTTCGTACCCCTTTAACAAAGCTTCGCGCAAGGCTGCTTCGACGATATTAGGAGGTAACTTTTTTTCCTCACTAATGTCTTCAATAAGATTGTTTAAACCTGGGAGAATAACTAATGCCATCTATGATGGGAAAATTGAATAATGGTTGAATAATAATTAATCTTTTAAGGTACAAAGACTAATTTTTAATACTTCATCGAAAGGGATTTTCTTTATCCTACCTTTAATGTTAATGGCTAAATAATCATTAGACTTTTCATAAAGTAAACCATTCAAGAATTTTATTTTTGAATTCTTCTGGTTTAACTCGACATTAACTGGAAAACCCTTAAAAGTTTTGAAGTCTCTTTCTGAGGTTAATTCATCACTGACCCCTTGACTACTAATTTCTAACACATATGAACAATTTAAAAGATTTGATTTTTCTATTTCGTCAGATGCTGGGTTATTAAATAGCGCACAATCATCTAGAGAAATGTCATCTCCATTAGTTTTTCGTATTGTTATTTCAATAACAATTGGATTTTGATTAGTTTGTATATTTAAACCGTAGATTTCTAAATCCAGTTCATTAGCAACTTTTTCTAGTAGAGCTTCTAGCTTACTTTTGTTTTCTTTATTCAAGTTTATTTATAAATTTATTTAGAATTTATTTTCACATATATATAATTATTTTCGATAGAAAAATTTAAAAATTTGTATTTTATGCATGTAAACAAAAAAACAACAATAATCTTTTTCTTCAATTAGATTTATTAAATAAAACATAAACCATTAATTAAATGAAGTATCTCAAGATTAAATTTTTTAATTTAATCCAAATATTCATTATTATGTTTTTTTGTATACTCAATTTCTTTCAAAATGCTGAAGTTTTAGCTTTAACAACTTTTGAAAGTCATAATTTCGTATCATCCGCAGTTAAAAATATTGGCCCTGCAGTTGTAAAAATTGATACTGAGCGGTTGGTAGAGAGGCAACAATTTGATCCGACTTTACTTGACCCATTATTAAGGGATTTACTCGGCGAGCAAGGGATTACTCCTGAAAGGGAGAGAGGACAAGGCTCCGGAGTAATCATTAATGAGAATGGTTTGGTTCTTACTAATGCTCATGTTGTAGAAAGAGTCGATAATGTTTCAGTTACTTTGGCAGATGGATCTATTTGTGATGGTCAAGTTTTGGGCACAGATCCAGTAACTGATCTAGCTTTAGTAAAAATTGATGAAGATGCTTATTCTGGTTTTGCTCAACTTGGAAATTCTGAAGATCTTGAAGTTGGGGATTGGGCAATAGCTCTTGGTACCCCCTATGGCCTTGAAAAAACAGTTACCCTAGGAATTGTTAGCAGCCTACATAGAGATATTAATAGTTTAGGATTTTCAGATAAAAGGCTGGATCTTATTCAGACTGATGCTGCAATAAATCCAGGGAATTCTGGGGGACCTCTTATCAATTCCAATGGTGAGGTTATAGGAATTAATACACTGGTAAGAAGTGGCCCTGGAGCTGGTTTAGGTTTTGCGATTCCTATTAATCTTGCTAAAAGTGTTTCTGATCAGCTTCTTAAAAATGGGGAAGTTATTCATCCATATTTAGGGGTACAGTTGATTTCTTTAAATCCTAGAATTGCTAAAGAACATAATCGAGACCCTAATTCACTAGTTCAATTACCTGAAAGAAATGGAGCTCTAATTCAGTCAGTAATACCTAATAGCCCAGCTGAGAAAGCTGGTTTAAGAAGAGGCGATTTAGTAATAGCAGCCGAAAATATCTCTATAAAAGAACCTAAAGCCTTACTTGACGAAGTAGAAAAAGCTCAAATAGGAAAAGTATTCCTTTTAAATATTTTGAGAGATAATGAAGAGATACAGATAAATATCAAACCAGAACCTCTTCCAGGTTTGACATAAAGCACCCATTGAAATTTAATAATCTATAACCATTAGAGAAAAAGATTTTGGATTCACAAACTCAAATGAAACAAGTAGTTGCTGATGCAGCAATAAAAGAAGTAAAGAGTGACATGATTTTAGGATTAGGGTCTGGATCCACAGCTGCGTTAATGATAAAAAGCCTTTCGGAAGAAATACGTTCTGGAAAACTCAAAAATATAAGAGGTGTTGCAACTTCTTTTCAATCAGAAGTTTTAGCTCTTGAATTGGATATCCCGCTTATCGATTTAGCTTCTCTATCTCAAATTGATTTAGCTATTGATGGCGCAGATGAAGTTGATCCAGGATTTCAATTAATAAAAGGAGGAGGAGCATGCCATGTTAGAGAAAAGTTAGTGGCATCTAAAGCTAATCAATTGTTGATTGTTGTTGATGAAACTAAACTTGTGCAAAATCTAAATCAATCTTTTCCTTTACCTGTCGAAGTTCTTCCGAATGCTTGGAAGCAAGTTAAGGAAGTCATTTCAGAAATGGATGGCAGTTCTTCTTTAAGGATGGCTAATAAAAAAGCTGGCCCAGTTGTTACTGACCAAGGCAACCTCATCCTAGATGTTTTATTTAATGAGGGTATTAAAAATCCAAAAGACATTGAAATGAAGATTAATAACATTCCAGGAGTATTAGAAAATGGATTATTCGTTGATCTTACAGACAAAGTATTAGTCGGTAAAATTGAAGACAACATTCCAGTGGTTTACTCACCCTCAAGAGCTAGTTAATCTTCAAATCTTATTTGTACAGAGTTGGCGTGGCTATGTAAGCCCTCGCTTTTAGCAAGATTAATAATATCAAGGCTATTAACTTCTAAACTTTTTTTATTAAATTCTATTATTGAAGTATTTTTCATAAAAGTTTCAACCCCCAAAGAACCGCTAAATCTAGAATTCCCTGAGGTGGGTAAAGTATGATTTGGTCCAGCAAGATAATCTCCAACAGCTTCTGGGGTCCATTTTCCTAAAAATATCGCTCCTGCATTTTCTATACCTGCAAGAATTTTTTTTGAATCAACAGTAAGAATTTCTAGGTGTTCAGGGGCAAAGTTATTGCTTAGTTCAACACATGATTCGTAATTTTCGCAAATGACAATTAAACCCCAATTTTTTATTGATTGCATGCAAATTTCTTTTCTTGGATGATCATCTATTTTTTTATAAAGTGCCTCTAAAACTTCTTTTGCCTGGTTCTTTGATGTAGTTAAAAGTATTGATGAAGCTAAAGGATCATGTTCTGCTTGCGCTAGTAGATCAGATGCTATGTGAGTGCTTTGAGCTGTTTCATCAGCAATGATTAATATCTCACTTGGACCAGCCAAAGAATCAATCCCTGTACAGCCATAAATGAGTTTTTTCGCAGTTGTAACATAGATATTCCCTGGACCTGAAATAACATCTACTTTATTGATTTGATTTGTGCCAAATGCTAAAGCACCAATTGCTTGAGCTCCTCCAATTCTAAATACTTTATTGATCCCTGATAAGTAAGCTGCAGCCAAAACAGTTTTGTTTATTTCTCCTTTTTTATTCCCAGGAGATACCATTATAATTTCTTCCACTCCTGCAACTTTTGCAGGTATAGCATTCATCAATACTGTACTTGGATAAGCAGCTCTACCTCCTGGAATATAAATACCGGCATTTTTAACTGGTCTCCATCTTCTTTGCACGGTATCACCATATTCGCCTTTTATAGTAAAAGATTGAGGAATTTCTTTTTCATGGAATTTTTGAATTCTTTTATGAGCTACCACGAGTGAGTTCTTCAAATTATTATCAATTTCATCCCATGCATTTTTTATTTGATCCGCACTCACTTGCATAGGGTCAGGGTCGAAACCATCAAATTTTTTTGTATATTTTTCTACTGCTATATCTCCAGAAATTTTTACCTCTTGAAGAATTTCTTCAACAATTGTATTTATCTTATTATTGTTATCTGAATTAGTTCGAGTAGAAATCCTTTTTAATTCTTTAATAGCTTCTTTTTTATTATTTATGATCTTCATTTGCTTAATTTTTTCAAATAGAAAGGCTCAAAACCCAATTTAATATCTTCTAAATTATATATGATTGATTAGTAGACGATCTATTTGTTATGATAGGAATCTTCTATTTACGCACCCTCTGTGGCCAACAACAAATCAGCAAAAAAGAGAATACAAATTGCCGAAAGAAATCGTTTAATAAATAAGTCATATAAATCTACTGTTAGAACTTTAACCAAAAAAACCCTAGAGAGTTGCGAAAAATATAAAAAAAACCCCAATGAGGATAATAAAAATTTAGTGAAAACAAGTCTTAATAAAGCTTTTAGCTTAATTGATAAAGCAGTTAAAAAAAATGTTCTTCACAAGAATAATGGTGCTAATAAAAAATCGAAAATCAACAATTTTGTAAAAACTACTCTTATCACTAAATAAAAAGACAGATCATAATATAATTATGAGCGATATAGAACTCATAGACTCTCACTGTCATTTAATATTTGAAAATTTTGAGAGAGATCTTGAAGATGTTGTTTTAAGATTGCGTTTAAGAGGTGTAAAAAAATTAGTTCATGCTTGTTGTGAATTTACAGAAATTCAAAAGTTGAAAAAAATATCCCATGAATTTAATGAAATTTACTATTCAGTTGGTTTGCATCCGCTAGAAGCAAAAAAATGGGAACAAAGTTCAAAATCTCTTCTGAGAAAATCAGCTCAAGAAGATGGACGAGTTGTAGCTATTGGGGAATTAGGATTGGATTTTTTTAAAAATAAAAATAAAACTCAGCAGATTGAAGCACTTATTCCTCAAATGGAGTTAGCTTATGAACTTCAATTGCCAGTAATTATCCATTGCAGAGATGCTGCAAATGAAATGATTGAAATATGTAGTGATCTCTCTAAAAAAGGAAAATGTCCTAACGGTGTACTTCATTGTTGGACGGGTACACCAAATGAAATGAAGCAATTCTTGAATCTTGGATTTTACATTAGTTTTAGTGGCATAGTCACTTTCCCAAAAGCACATGAAATTCATGAGTGCGCCAAAATAGTACCAAATGATAAATACTTAATTGAAACTGACTCACCATTTTTAGCTCCTGTCCCTCATAGGGGTAAAAGAAATGAACCTGCGTTTGTTGAAAATGTTGCCAATTTTATGGCAGATTTAAGATCTACTGAATTAACCACAATTGCTAGAGAGTCATATCAGAATGCTGAAGATTTGTTTAAATTTGACTTGTTAAGTAGACGCAGCAGCTGTTAGTATTAGGAATTACTGGAAATTTTTCTTAATTTTTTTACTTTAACTTTCACAGTTAATGATTTAACAGCATTAAACGAATTTTAATTATTCTTTATTAGATTGTTTTTTGTTGAAATCGAGATTTATGTGGTTGATCTCATTTTTAGTGAAAAGTTAAAGTTCTGATTATTGAGTAGATTAAAAGTAAATAGTAAATCTCACAAAATCGCAGGTTTTCTTGGATGAGCAGTAGCGCTTTACAGGTAGCAAAAACAGCTACTTATCTACCAGATTTAGTTGAAGTACAAAGAGCAAGCTTTAAATGGTTTTTGGAAAAAGGTTTAATAGAAGAATTACAAAATTTTTCCCCCATTTCTGATTACACAGGTAAATTAGAATTACATTTTATTGGTGAAGAGTATAGGTTAAAAAGACCTAGACATGATGTTGAGGAAGCCAAAAGAAGAGATGCTACATTTGCATCTCAGATGTATGTGATTTGTAGGTTAATTAATAAAGAGACAGGGGAAATTAAAGAACAAGAGGTATTTATTGGCGAACTACCATTAATGACCGAAAGAGGAACTTTCATTATTAATGGTGCAGAAAGAGTTATTGTTAATCAAATTGTTCGAAGTCCTGGAGTATATTTCAAAGATGAACTGGATAAAAATGGTCGAAGAACTTATAACGCTAGCGTTATCCCTAATAGAGGAGCCTGGTTAAAATTTGAGACTGACAAAAATAATTTACTTTATGTGAGAGTTGATAAAACTAGAAAAATTAATGCTCATGTTCTCATGAGAGCGATGGGTCTTTCAGATAATGATGTGGTCGATAAACTTAGGCATCCCGAGTTTTATCAAAACTCAATTGAGTCAGCTAATGACGAGGGTATTAATTCAGAAGATCAGGCATTACTTGAGTTATACAAGAAGCTACGTCCTGGTGAACCTCCATCCGTGTCTGGCGGACAACAACTATTACACAGTAGATTTTTTGATCCCAAAAGATATGATTTAGGCCGAGTTGGTAGATATAAAATAAATAAAAAATTGAGACTCACCGTCCCAGACGATGTTAGAACACTTACCCATGAAGATGTTCTTTCTACCATTGATTATTTAATTAATCTTGAATTGGATATTGGCGGCGCTAGTTTGGATGATATTGACCACCTTGGTAATCGAAGGGTTAGATCTGTAGGAGAACTTCTTCAAAATCAAGTTCGGGTTGGACTTAATCGTTTAGAGAGAATTATCAAAGAAAGAATGACTGTAGGAGAAACAGATTCTTTAACTCCCGCTCAACTTGTCAATCCCAAACCTTTGGTTGCTGCCATAAAGGAATTTTTTGGCTCCAGTCAATTAAGTCAGTTCATGGATCAAACTAATCCTCTAGCTGAATTAACACACAAAAGAAGAATCTCAGCATTAGGCCCAGGGGGTTTAACTAGAGAAAGAGCAGGCTTTGCTGTTCGAGATATTCATCCTTCACATTATGGAAGATTATGCCCTATTGAGACGCCTGAAGGGCCTAATGCAGGACTTATAAATTCTTTAGCTACCCACGCAAGAGTTAATGAGTACGGTTTTATTGAAACACCTTTTTGGGAAGTTAATAAAGGTAAAGTTAATAAGGAAGGTAATCCGGTTTATCTTTCTGCTGATTTAGAAGATGAGTGTAGGGTGGCTCCAGGAGACGTTGCGACTGACAAGGACGGCAACATAATTGCAAATCTAATACCAGTAAGATATAGACAGGATTTTGAAAAAGTACCTCCTCATCAAGTTGATTATGTTCAGCTTTCTCCCGTTCAGGTAATTTCAGTTGCTACTTCACTTATTCCTTTCTTGGAACATGATGACGCTAATAGAGCTCTCATGGGATCAAATATGCAACGCCAAGCCGTTCCATTGCTAAGGCCAGAACGTCCGTTAGTTGGTACAGGTTTAGAATCTCAAGTTGCTAGAGATTCGGGAATGGTTCCCATAACAAAAGTTAATGGAACTGTATCTTATGTAGACGCTAATGAGATTGTCGTTAAAGATGAGCATGGTAGTGAACATTTTCACTATCTTCAGAAATATCAAAGATCAAATCAAGATACCTGTCTCAACCAAAGACCTATAGTGAAAATTGGAGATAAGGTTATATCTGGACAGGTTTTAGCAGATGGCTCGGCATGTGAAGGAGGCGAAATAGCCCTTGGCCAAAATGTTTTAATTGCTTACATGCCGTGGGAGGGATACAACTATGAAGATGCCATACTTGTGAGCGAGAGGATGGTAACTGATGATTTATATACCTCAGTACATATTGAAAAATATGAAATTGAAGCAAGACAAACGAAGCTAGGACCTGAAGAAATCACAAGAGAGATTCCTAATATCTCGGAAGAAAGTTTGAATAATCTTGATGAGATGGGAATTATTAGGATTGGTGCTTTTGTAGAGAGTGGAGATATTCTTGTAGGAAAAGTGACTCCAAAAGGTGAATCAGACCAACCACCTGAAGAAAAACTGTTAAGAGCTATTTTCGGTGAAAAGGCTCGAGATGTGAGAGACAATTCCCTCAGGGTTCCCAAAACTGAAAAAGGAAGGGTTTTGGATGTTCGCATTTATACTAGAGAACAAGGTGATGAATTACCTCCAGGAGCTAACATGGTCGTTAGGGTTTATGTGGCTCAGAGAAGGAAAATTCAAGTGGGTGACAAAATGGCTGGAAGGCATGGAAATAAAGGAATTATTAGTAGAATTTTACCAAGAGAAGATATGCCTTATTTACCTGATGGAACACCTGTGGACATAGTTCTTAATCCTCTAGGAGTCCCAAGTAGGATGAATGTAGGTCAAGTTTTTGAATTATTGATGGGCTGGGCAGCCTCCAACTTAAATTGCCGGGTTAAAGTTGTTCCATTTGATGAAATGTATGGTGCTGAAAAATCACATCAAACTGTTCAAGCATTTTTAGAGGAAGCTTCAAAACAGCCAGGTAAAGCATGGGTTTACAATCCTGAGGATCCGGGAAAGTTATTACTTAAAGATGGTAGAACAGGGGAACCCTTCGATCAGCCAGTCGCTGTAGGATACTCTCACTTCCTAAAATTGGTCCATTTGGTGGATGACAAGATTCATGCAAGATCAACGGGTCCTTACTCTTTGGTTACACAGCAACCCTTGGGTGGTAAAGCTCAGCAAGGTGGACAAAGGCTAGGAGAAATGGAAGTTTGGGCTCTTGAAGCTTATGGAGCTGCTTATACTCTTCAAGAATTGTTAACAGTTAAATCTGATGATATGCAAGGAAGAAATGAAGCGCTTAATGCAATCGTAAAAGGTAAACCGATCCCAAGGCCTGGTACTCCTGAGTCATTTAAAGTTCTTATGAGAGAATTACAATCTCTAGGTTTGGATATAGGGGTTTATACAGACGAAGGAAAAGAAGTAGATTTAATGCAAGATATCAATCCTAGAAGAAATACTCCATCAAGGCCTACATATGAATCACTCGGAACCTCTGAATATGAGGAAGATTAAATACTCAATTAAAACCTTTTAATTTAAATTCGCCAAAAATGACAAACAGCAACTTAAGAACTGAAAATCACTTTGATTACGTCAAAATTTCAATAGCTTCTCCACAAAGAATAATGGATTGGGGTCAGAGGACATTGCCCAATGGACAAGTAGTTGGTGAAGTTACGAAACCTGAAACTATTAATTACAGGACACTAAAACCAGAAATGGATGGATTGTTTTGTGAAAAGATTTTTGGCCCATCTAAAGATTGGGAATGCCATTGTGGAAAGTACAAAAGGGTTAGACATCGCGGCATTGTTTGTGAGAGATGTGGGGTTGAAGTAACTGAAAGTAGAGTCAGAAGACATAGGATGGGCTACATAAAACTCGCTGCGCCAGTTTCCCATGTTTGGTATTTAAAAGGAATCCCTAGTTACGTTGCAATACTTTTGGATATTCCGCTTAGGGATGTAGAACAAATAGTTTATTTTAATTGTTATGTCGTTTTAGATCCAGGTGATCATAAAGAACTTAAATATAAGCAATTACTAACTGAGGATGAGTGGCTGGAAATTGAAGATGAAATTTATGCTGAAGATTCAACTATAGAAAATGAACCTTTTGTTGGAATTGGTGCTGAGGCACTGAAGCAATTACTTGAGGACCTTGATTTAAATCAGGTTGCTGAGGAGCTTAGAGAAGAAATCACAAATAGCAAAGGGCAAAAGAGGGCAAAGCTTATAAAAAGGATAAGAGTTATTGATAATTTCATTGCAACCAATGCAAAACCAGAATGGATGGTTTTAGATGCAATTCCAGTTATACCTCCTGATCTTAGACCTATGGTTCAGCTTGATGGTGGAAGATTTGCAACTTCAGATTTAAATGACTTATACAGAAGAGTTATAAATAGAAACAATAGACTAGCTAGGCTTCAAGAAATTTTAGCTCCTGAAATTATAGTAAGAAATGAAAAAAGAATGCTTCAAGAGGCAGTTGATGCCCTTATAGATAATGGAAGAAGAGGGAGGACTGTTGTTGGAGCAAATAATAGAGCTCTTAAGTCCCTAAGTGACATAATTGAAGGAAAACAAGGAAGATTTAGACAAAATCTTCTTGGAAAGCGTGTTGACTATTCAGGAAGATCTGTAATAGTTGTTGGCCCTAAATTAAAAATGCATCAGTGTGGTCTCCCAAAAGAAATGGCAATAGAGCTTTTTCAGCCTTTTGTTATTCATAGATTGATACGACAAAATATTGTGAATAATATTAAAGCTGCAAAAAAATTAATACAAAAAGCTGATGACGAAGTTATGCAGGTACTTCAGGAAGTTATTGAAGGTCATCCAATTCTCCTAAATAGAGCCCCAACACTGCATCGTTTAGGAATTCAAGCTTTTGAACCGAAATTAGTTGGTGGTAGAGCAATACAACTTCATCCTTTAGTTTGTCCTGCATTCAATGCTGACTTTGATGGAGATCAAATGGCAGTTCATGTTCCTTTAGCTTTAGAGGCACAAACTGAAGCACGCATGCTCATGTTGGCTAGTAATAATATTCTTTCTCCTGCTACTGGGGAACCAATTGTGACTCCATCACAAGATATGGTTTTAGGATCTTATTATCTGACGGCTTTGCAACCGAATTATCAACAACCTGAATTCGGAGATAATAAGACTACTTTTGCTTCCCTAGAAGATGTCATTTTTGCCTTTGAAGATAAAAGACTTAGCCTGCATGAATGGGTTTGGGTTAGATTTAATGGAGAAGTTGAAGATGATGACGAAATGCGTAGCCCACAAAAAACTCAAGAGCTGGAAGATGGCTCAAGATTAGAAATCTGGAATTTAAGAAGGGACAGATTTGACTCTGATGATAATTTAATAAGTAGATTTGTGCTGACAACTGTTGGGAGAGTAGTTATGAACTATACCATCATCGATTCTGTATCTAAAACTTAATCTTTAAAAACTATTTTTCATTTATTTAAAAATCATGACTTCTTCTAAATCTAAAAAAACATCCAGAGTACGTAAAACCACTAAAAACTCAAAAAAGAACAATCCAGTTACAATGCCTACTCTCGCGAAAACGCCCCCATCATTTAAAAATAAGGTAGTTGATAAGAAAGCCTTAAAAAATTTAGTATCTTGGGCTTATAAAACTCATGGAACAGCTATAACTGCAGCCATGGCTGATAATCTTAAGGATTTAGGATTTAAATACGCTACCCAAGCTGCTGTCTCCATTTCAGTAGATGACTTAAAAGTTCCTAAAGCTAAACAAGATTTAATTGGACAAGCTGAAGAGCAAATATCTGCTACAGAAGAATGCTATAGACTTGGTGAAATAACCGAAGTTGAAAGGCACACAAAAGTTATAGATACCTGGACTGAAACTAATGAAAGATTGGTAGATGCTGTAAAGAATAATTTTAATCAAAATGATCCATTAAATTCCGTATGGATGATGGCTAATTCAGGAGCAAGGGGAAATATGTCTCAGGTAAGACAACTTGTTGGTATGAGGGGGTTGATGGCTAATCCTCAAGGAGAAATCATTGACCTGCCAATAAGAACTAATTTTAGAGAAGGACTCACTGTAACTGAATATGTAATTTCTTCTTATGGAGCAAGGAAAGGTTTGGTGGATACTGCCTTAAGAACTGCGGACTCTGGTTATTTGACCCGAAGATTAGTTGATGTTGCACAAGATGTAATTGTAAGAGAAGAAGATTGTGGAACAGAACGATCAATAGTTGTTGAAGCTGAAGATGGTAAATTTGGAGCAAGGCTTCTTGGTAGGCTTACCGCTGAGGATATTTATGATGCTGAAGAAAACCTTATTGTTCCTCAAAACACTGCTGTAGACCCTGCATTGTCAGTAGCAATTGAGAAAGCATCTATCAGTGAAGTAAAAATAAGATCCCCATTAACATGTGAAGCTAACAGGTCCGTTTGTAGGAGGTGCTACGGATGGGCGTTGGCGCATAATCATTTGGTTGATTTAGGCGAGGCAGTTGGAATTATTGCTGCTCAATCGATTGGCGAGCCAGGAACTCAATTGACAATGAGGACTTTCCATACTGGAGGTGTATCAACTGCCGAAAGTGGAGTTGTGAGATCAAAAATTTCTGGTAAAGTCGAATTTAGTTCAAAAGCAAAGGTTAGAGGTTATAGAACTCCACATGGCGTAGAAGCTAAACAAGCAGAAGTTGATTTTATACTCAAGATAGTTCCTCAAGGAAATAATTCTGGAAAAGCTCAAAAAATTGAGGTTTCTAGTGGATCGCTTTTATTTGTAGATGACGGTCAAGAAATTAGTTCTGATATAACTGTTGCTCAGATTATTGCTGGAGCAGTGAAAAAGAGTGTTGAAAAAGCAACAAAGGATGTGATTTGTGATTTGGCTGGCCAAGTTAGGTACGACAAGGTTATTCAACCAAAGGAGGTAACAGATAGGCAGGGTAACATTACCTTAAAAGCTCAAAGATTAGGCAGGTTATGGGTTTTAGCTGGAGATGTTTATAACTTGCCACCAAATGCAAGACCGGTTATATCATCTGGAAAATCTGTTGATGAAGGAACAGTTTTAGCAGAAGCAAGTCAATCAAGTGAGTTTGGCGGACAAGTTCGATTAAGAGAATCAATAGGAGATTCAAGAGAAGTTCAGATTGTTACTACTTCAATGTCTTTAACTAATTTTAAGTTAATTGAAGAATCTACTCACTCAGGTCAAATATATAATTTGGAATCTAGTGATGGTACATCTTATCGCTTAAATATTTCCCCAGGAAGTAAAATCAGTAATGGTGAGGTAATAGCAGATTTAACAGATGAAAGGTTCCGTACCAAAACTGGTGGTCTAGTAAAATATGCACCGGGATTAAGTGTCAAAAAAGCGAGATCATCTAAAAATGGTTTTGAAGTAAGTCAAGGAGGGACATTGCTCTGGATTCCGCAAGAGACACATGAAATCAATAAGGATATATCTCTTCTAATGATTGAAGATATGAAATGGATTGAAGCTGGAACAGAAGTTGTAAAAGATATTTTTAGTCAAACATCAGGCATTGTTACAGTTACGCAAAAAAATGATATCCTCCGTGAAATAACTGTAAGAAATGGAACTTTTCATGAGTGTGATGATGAAGAAGTTCTAAATAGATTTACTGAAGAAGGAAATCTTGTGAATCCAGGCGAAAAGATTTTAGATGGTGTTGATAATAAAGAAATTCTATTTGTTCAAAAATTAGAAACACCAAAATGTCGAGGCTTGTTATTAAGAACTGTTGAAGAATTTACTATTCCTGACCAGGCGGAATTACCACAACTATCACATGTTAAGCAGGAAAAAGGTCCACATTTAGGCTTAAAAGCTATCCAACGGCTTACTTATAAAGACGGTGAATTGATAAAATCAGTTGAAGGGGTTGAATTGCTTAGAACACATTTAAGTATTGAAAGCTTCGACGCTACTCCTCAAATGACTATTGACGTCGAGTCGATTGAAGATGAAAATGATGAATCAATCAATAGATTAAATTTAGTAATATTGGAGTCTATCCTTGTAAGAAGAGATACTATATCTGACTCCAGTCATGGCTCAACACATACGGAACTGCAAGTAATTCATAACCAAGAAGTAAAAGCAGGAGATGTAATAGCCACTACTCAAATTCTTTGCAAGGAGAAGGGATTGGTTCAATTACCAAATGTTGTTGATGATGAGCCAATTAGAAGGTTAATTGTTGAAAGAGAAGAAGATAAAATTAAAATTAAAATTAATGGTAAAGGAGTAGTTAAAGTTGGTGATCGTGTAGTTGATGGAGATCCTATTAGTGATTCTGTAAAAGCAACTTCTTGCGGAGAAATAGAAGAGATTTCTAATAGTTCAGTAACTTTAAGACTTGGCAGGCCTTATATGGTTTCTCCTGATTCAGTTTTACACGTTAAAGACGGAGACTTGGTTCTTAGGGGAGATGGGTTAGCTTTACTTGTTTTTGAAAGGCAGAAAACTGGCGATATTGTACAAGGATTACCTCGAATTGAAGAATTATTAGAAGCTAGGAGACCCAGAGATTCTGCAATTCTATGTAAAAAATCTGGAATTGTTCAGATTAAACAAGGTAATGATGAAGAATCAGTTTCTTTATCAGTTATTGAAAAAGATGATTTTGTTAATGAATATCAACTATCAATTGGACAAAATATTATGGTTAGTGATGGACAACAAGTTCAAGGTGGAGAATCTTTAACTGATGGTCCAATTAATCCACACGAACTATTAGATTGTTACTTCAGTGATTTAAAAGATCAAAAACCTCTGATAGATGCAGCTCGAGAATCTATATCAAAACTGCAAAGAAGTATGGTAAGTGAGGTGCAAAATGTTTATAAGTCACAGGGTGTATCAATCGATGATAAGCATATTGAAGTTATTGTTAGACAGATGACAAGTAAAGTCCGTATAGAAGATGCTGGCGATACTACTCTTTTGCCTGGGGAACTCATAGAGTTGAGGCAAGTGGAAGATACAAACCAAGCAATGGCAATTACAGGAGGAGCTCCCGCAGAATTTACTCCAGTTTTGTTGGGTATTACTAAAGCCTCTCTCAATACAGATAGCTTTATTTCAGCAGCATCGTTCCAAGAAACAACCAGGGTTCTTACAGAAGCTGCGATTGAAGGTAAATCTGATTGGTTAAGAGGTTTAAAAGAAAATGTTATCATCGGTAGATTAATACCTGCAGGTACAGGTTTTAGCGGTTTTGTGGAGGAATTATCCTCGGAGGCTGGTCCTCATCCAGATATTCTTGCAGAAGAATCTGGTGGTTACAGAAGAGCACAGAACTTAAGGCCAGATTATACAGTTGATATGCCACAATCACCTGCAGTAAGTTCTACCGCAATACTTGATGATCCTAGTGATGAAGATTTGGAGACAACGAGAAATCGACATGGAATCGATCCTACTTCAAGTAATTTTGCGGCCTTCGCAAGGCCTAATGCCGAAAATCAATTTTCTGAAGATCACTTACCAGACCCTGCCGCATTGGAGGGATTGCAGGAGGAGGGCCTTCTGTCAGATGAATAAATATTATCTATTATTATTTTTAGTGACTAGAATGAATTTTTTAAATTTTTAAGTGATGATTAAGCCAGAGATTGTACCCAAAAGAAAATTACCCCGTTATGGATTCCATTTTTACAATGAAAGACTAAACGGAAGAATGGCAATGATTGGATTTATTGCCCTTATTCTTACAGAATTCTTTCTAAAACATGGTTTGTTGTTATGGTGAAAATAGTTTTTAGATAAAGACTACAAAACTTGAAAAATCTTCTTGGAAGTACTATTAAGGATCTAGAAAATGTAGCTTTAGATTATGGGCAGGCTGCTTTTAGAGGTCGCCAAATCTATAGTTGGATTTATAACTATAAAAATAAGAACAAAAATATTGATCAAATAGATGTTTTACCTTTAGATTTTAGAAATAAGTTAAAAGATGATGGTTTTAAGGTAGGCGATCTGATTATTAAAGAAAGAAACTTAGCTAAAGATGGTACTTTAAAGTTGTTACTTTCTACGGAAGATAATGAAAGTATTGAGTGCGTTGGTATACCAACTGAAAAAAGATTAACTGCTTGTCTTTCTAGTCAAGTTGGATGCCCAATGGATTGCAAATTTTGTGCAACTGGTAAGGAAGGTTTGAAGAGATCTTTAAAAGCTGGTGAAATTTTAGATCAAATTTTATTTATCGAACATGAAATGAATAGAAAAGTGACTAATATTGTTTTCATGGGTATGGGTGAGCCCTTATTGAATATCGATGACTTACTTTTGTCAATTAGATCTATAAATAATGATTTTCAGATCAGTCAGAGAAAGATAACTGTAAGCACAGTAGCTGTTCCAAAAATGATAAGTAGATTATCAGCAAAGTCGTTTCAAATTTTGGGAAATTGTCAATTTACATTAGCAATTAGCCTACATGCCTCAAATCAAAAAACAAGAGAGACGATAATACCTAGTGCAAAAAACTATGAAATCAAAAATATAATCGAAGACTGTAAGAAATTCGTAAGAGAAACTGGTCGGAGGATAAGTTTTGAATATCTAATGCTAAGTGGGGTGAATGACAAATTAGAACATGCTTATGAATTGAGTAATTTGCTGAAAGGGTTTCAATGTCACGTAAATTTAATAGAGTATAACCAAATTGACGAGGTTCAATTTCAACGAACCTCTTTAAAAAATCTCCAATTATTTCAAACTAGACTTGTAAACAATGGAATCGCTGTAAGCATTCGAAAAAGCAGAGGTCTAGATAAAAATGCTGCATGTGGTCAGCTAAGACAAAATGCAAAAATTAAATAATTTTATCTAATAAAAATTTTTTAAAAGTCTCTTAAAGAGGTTATTATTGTGTTAAGTAATTTTAAATCTTTGGGTTTCATTAAAACAAAAATTTTACCTTTCGCTATCGTCTCACTCTTTGGGATTGCCTTTTTTGCTGTTAGTGCAAGAATTTGGTTGCCAGGAGATATGATGTCTCCTGCCCCCGTAAATTGATATTTTTAGTTTTTTAAAATGACAAAAAATAGGGATCCTAATAAAGAAAGCTTGGTTGATATAGCTGTTGATCCAGATGTTTTGGCGAGAGAATTGGCCTTAGAAATTGAAATAGATCCTTTAGAACAAATTGATGAAGATTCTTTTCCAAAAGGTTTAAATATAACTCAGGAGTGCAATGAAGCATTAAAAATGCTAAAAGGTAACAGAGAAGAGAGAATACAGGGATTAAGAATATTTTGTGAATATAGAGATTCAAGATCTTTTCCCCTTTTGTTACCATTACTTGATCAACCTTGTCCTGTTGAAAGAATGAGTGTTGTATATGCTTTGGGTCGTAATCCATGTCCTAGCGCGGTGGAGAAACTTGTTAGTCTTTTGAAGACTGACGATAATGCTTATGTCAGAAGAGCTACAGCTTGGAGCTTAGCTAATTATGATAATCAAATCGTTTTGGAGCCATTAATAAATGCTTTGAAGAATGATGTAGCCGCAGTAAGATTATGGTCTTCTAGTTCTCTAGCTGAAATCGGAAATGTTTCTTTGAACAATGCTCAATTGGCAGCAGAACAACTTTTAATAAGTTTAAAAATAGATAATGAACCGGGTGTAAGAAGTAATTGCATCTGGTCATTATGTAGATTGTATGAAAAATTAGATAATACATTTCAAGAAAGTTTCGTTGATGAATGCACCAAGATAGCTCTTTTTGACAAAGAACCCTCCGTTATGGAAGAAGCAAAAACTGCCTTGGATTCAATGGGGATGCAAGGTTTTTATAACTAAATAATTTAATTTTTCACAACAGAAGCTATCCAATAAATTAAATTATCAGATATTCAATATAAAAATTAAAATTAATTAACTTGTACCAACTGAAACAAAAAATTTTCGTTATTCTATATAAAGTAAAAGTACTTAGTACTTGATTTTAATGCCTCAAAAAACATTAAGATTCAAAATTCATCAAGACGGTAGAGTCGAAGAGACTGTCGAGGGATTTACTGGTAACTCATGTAATGAAGCTACAAAAAATCTTGAAGATGCTCTTGGTAAAGTAACAGTTACGAATAAAACATCTGATGCTTTCATCTCTAATCATAGTGAAAACTTAACACAATTAAATAACGAATCTAATGTCACACTTTAGTACGATTAAAACCCAGCTTAAAGATGCAGAGCCATTAATTAAGGCTTTAAATCATTTCGGTTATAGTATTAATCAAGAAGAAAAGTTTGTAAAAGGTTATAAAGGCCAATTCACAGCCGTTGATATAAGCATGCTTTTACCTGGTGATACACAAGTTGGATTTAAATGGGATAACAATTCTAATGCATATGAATTAGTTACTGACCTTGATCTATGGAAATTTGAGATTCCAGTAGAAAGATTCATCTCAAAAGTTACACAAATGTATGCTTACCAAACAATCATTTCTAAAACGCAAGAAGATGGATATCAAGTCGTAGAACAAAAAAATAAAAATGATGGTTCTATTGAATTGGTCTTAACCAAGTGGGAAAACTAATGTCAAGATATGGATTTTACGGATCCATTTAATAATACTGAAGAAAAAATTGAGATTACAGGCTGGGAGCCCGTTTTAGGGGGTCTTTTGGCCGAAAAAGCAGTATGGGTTGACGAAGCTAAGTGTATTGGTTGTCAGTACTGTGTTCACGTCGCTTCGAATACTTTCACTGTTGATGAATTTCATGGTAGAAGTCGAGCTATTAGGCAAGATGGAGATAGTTCTGATGTCATTCAAGAAGCAATAGATACATGCCCTGTTGATTGTATTCATTGGGTCAAATTTGAAGAATTGGATGATTTAGAGAATAGTCTCGATAGAGATATGTTTCAAACATTTGGAAAGCCACCGAGAATGAATAAGCACTAATATCAAAAAGATGCAATATCGTAGATTTGGTAGAACCAATCTAAAGATTCCTGTTTTATCTTTAGGTGGTATGAGATTTCAAAAAAGTTGGGATCAATTAGATTTTTCTGAGGTTTCATACGAAGAACAAAATAAAGTAGAAAAATTATTAGATCTTGCAACACAATATGGCTTAAGTCATGTAGAAACCGCCAAGTACTATGGAACTTCTGAGGTGCAATTAGGGATGTGTTTTAAGAATACTAAGAAAATCCCAAATATAATTCAAACAAAGATTCCACCAAATAGTGATCCGGAAATTTTTGAGCGAGATGTATTATCTAGTATTGAAAAATTGCAAGTTAAAAAAATTGATTTGTTAGCAATACATGGTATTAATACAGCTGAACATTTACATCAGGTTATTCGAGATGGAGGTTGCATTGACATTTTGAGGAATTTTCAAAAAGAAAATTTAATTGGATCTATTGGATTTTCAACCCATGGAAAATCTTCACTTATTGAAAAGGCCATAACAACAAATTTATTTGATTATGTAAATTTGCACTGGTATTTCATTAATCAGGAACATACAAAGGTTATTAATTTAGCCAATAAGCATGATCTTGGGGTTTTCATAATAAGTCCCACTGATAAAGGGGGACATCTTCATACTCCTTCAAGAAAAATGTTGGAATTTTGTAAACCACTTCATCCCATAGTTTTTAATGATCTTTTTTGCTTAAGAAATCAAAATGTCCATACTTTAAGTGTGGGTATTGCAAAAGAGACAGATTTCGCTCTGCATTTAGAAGCTGTCTCGTTGTTATCAGAGTCTGAGAAATATGTGCCTCAGATAATTAACAAATTAAGGCAGGAATCAATTAATTGTTTAGGTCTAGAGTGGCATCATAATTGGAATAGAAATTTACCAAGTTGGGAATATACGCCAGGAAATATTAATATTCCTGTTCTGCTTTGGCTTTCAAATTTAATTGATTGGTTGGGTATGGAAGGATATGCAAGAGCCAGATATCAATTGCTTGGTAATGGAAGCCACTGGTTCCCAGGATTCAACGCAAATTTACTAGATGTAGATGTTTCTGAAGGACAATTATTGAAAGTATTAGAAGGTCATATAAATCCAAAAAAAGTTATAAGAAAATTGAGAAATTTAAAAGAAAAGTTTGGAGATAAGAATGTTAACAGATTATCAATAAAATAATTTCATAATGGATTTTTTTCAGGTTTGCCAACTTTTCTTGGGTAAATTTCAGGGCATAATCTTTTTTGTTGAATAAGAATAATATTTCGGGTGCCTTTATTTCTTGGTAATAGTATCTCTTTTTTATATTTAACTTTCCCCTCTAAAATTTCTAAAGTTTTTTCTAGATTTTTGCTTTCTTCATTCGTCCATTTGCCACAATATAAAACTCCAAACCCTTCTTTTTTTAACATTGGTAGTATATACTCTGAAACTGTTGATGGATTACTAACCGCTCTTGTTGTTGCAATATTAAAATTATTTCTCATTGACGATTGGTGGGCTAAGTTCTCAATACGATCATTGATTACATGAATATTGTTTTTGAAATTGATCTGTTCAACTAAAATTTTTATTGCATCTGTTTTCTTTTTCAGAGAATCAATTAGGTATATCTCAGAATTAGGATGAGTAATGGCATAAGCTAAACCTGGGAAGCCACAGCCTGATCCAATATCTAAAAATTTTTTATTATCAAAATTAATATTCGTGAAAGCTTTGAATGGCCAAATACTGTCAAAAACTTGAGATACCCAATAATCATCCCCATCAGTTAATCTTGTGAGATTGCTTTTATTATTTAATTCTTTAATTTTAATTTGTAACTCTTGAAATAAATTTATTTCTTCTTCAGTAATTAAGGAAAGAATTTCTTCTGGAATGTTTTGTTTTTTCATTTCGTTATAAATATGAATTTTAACCATCCATTAAATACATTCTATTTAGTAAAAATTTATTAGAATTACAATATTAATAAAAGATTATTTTGAAAGGTGAGACTTCCTATTACAAAATTTTAGGTGTAAATGAAAATGCATCCAATCATGAATTAAGAAAGGCATTTTGTAAACTTTCTATTGAGTTGCATCCCGATACAACTTCATTAGAAATAGACGTTGCTAAAAGTAAATTTCAAGAAGTTCTAGAAGCTTATGAACATTTAAATAATAGTAATTTAAGGAAGATATATGATGACAAACTAAAAGAAAACTCTAGAAGTAGAAATAATACTAACGTTTTAAATAATTTAGTAATCGATTCTAATAATCAAAATTTATTAGGGAATAGAAGACCTTTTTCGAATGGAGAATTGTTTTCGTTGTTTCTTTTAATTATCATCATTTCTATAAGTTTAATTGGTTCAATTTTTATTGCTTCTTTTACTGGAAAAGAATTAGAGACAATACCGCTTTGGCTAATTAAATAATTTTTGTAAAAAGTCTGTGAATCCCTCTAAAAAACCTATCAATCAAAATTCACTGCAATCATTGGAATTGTGGTTAACTGATTTAGGTGCTGTGAAGGATATTAATAATCCATCTAAATGGTATCTGTTACTTTCAAATTGGAATGCAACTATTATTTTTGAACAAGAAGATTTAAGTGTTATTTGGGAAAGTGAAGGACAAGAAACTAAAAGACTATTTTCCTATTGTATTAATAGAGAAGATGTGGAAAATGCAATACTGCAGGGACCTTAAATTTCTATCTAAATATTTTTTAAGATCTGCCTTATTATCCAGTAACTTTTTTCTAATTGATCATCGGTTATACAGAGAGGTGGCAAGAGATAAATAACATTCCCGAGTGGTCTAATAAATAAACCTTGCTCCATTGCAAGACTTTTTAATTCTTTCCCAATATTATTGAAATAACCTTTTTTGTTCCCAACATCTAAATCGAAGGCAGCGATTGTGCCGGATACCCTCATTTTTTTTATATAAGGTAAGTTTTTAAATTTAATTAAGTGAGATAAATGTTTTTCTTCAAATGAAAGGTATTTGTGTGGTTCTTTTTCTAATAAATCAAGGCTAGCATTTGCTGCAGCACAACCTAAAGGATTTGCAGTAAAGCTATGTCCATGCCAAAAAGTTTTTCTTGGAGAATCATCAATAAAGGATTGAAAAATTTTTTCTTTACATAAAGTTATTCCCATTGGTAAAAATCCACCAGTTAAGCCTTTTGAAATACTTATTAAATCAGGAACGATTTTTGCCTTTTGAAACGCAAAAAGACTTCCACATCTTCCAAACCCAGTCAAAACTTCATCAGCAATTAACAAAGAATTATTATTTTTTATAATTTCTGAAACTTTTTTTATAAACTGAGGCCTAACCATATTCATTCCTCCTGCTCCTTGAACAAGTGGCTCAAGGATTACTGCAACTGTGGGAGTTTTAAGTAGAGTTTCTAATTTTTGGATCGCCTCATTTTCTTTATTTTCTACTTCTTGATCGTTAATCCACGTTGAAGGCCAGGGGACTCTCCTAACTGGGAACATAAGATTATCGAAATTCTCATTAAAAATATTTCTCTCACCTAAAGCCATTGCTCCAAATGTATCGCCATGATAGGCACCATCAAAAGCTACTATTTGAGTTCTTGTCTCTCCTCTATTTTGCCATGATTGGAAGGCAATTTTTAAAGCGACTTCCACTGCAGTAGAACCGTTATCAGAAAAGAATAATCTTTCTAGTTTTGTTAATTTACTAAGTCTTTCTGCCAATTTTTTTGCCTGTGGATGTAAAAAATCAGCAAATATAACTTGCTCAAGTTTTTTTGATTGATTAAAAATGGAATCCGCAATATATTCGTTACTATGACCATGAAGAGTTACCCACCAACTACTAATTCCATCTATTAGCACTTTTTTAGGACTTTTAGTAAACAGGAGGGCATCCTTACCATGAGTTATTTCTATTTGGGGTTTGCTGTTATTGATTTGTGTAAAAGGTGGCCAAATATTTGGGTGCCAATCTTGATTTGGAGTTTTTGAATCCAAAGATTTCATTTAACTTATTTTTGAGTTTAATAGTGAGATCAACTTATTTTTAATTTCAAGTTCTTTCCATAGTATATCTAAATTATTTGAGTCCATTTTTTTGATGTAAGGAAATTCAGCAATTAAAGGAACACCACTAAAATCAACTAGAGTTTTTGGATTATCTAGGTGTTTTTCGCCATTGACTACTAAACCTAAAATCTCAATATTTCTTCGTTTTAAGGCCTCAATACTAAGCAGGGTATGGTTGAGAGTGCCAAGTGAGCTCTTACATACAAGTATTACCGGAAGATTCCATTGTTGTATTTGATCTATTTGTAAAAAATTGCGTGTTATTGGAACCATTAATCCACCTGCAGTTTCTACAATTAATGAGCCTTTTACTTTTGGCAATCTCAACATTTCAAAGTTAATAGTTTTTTGATCTATTTCAGCAGCCCAATGAGGAGATAGAGGTTTTGTAAAGACATAAGCTTCTTTAATTATTTTCTCTTTACTTACTTGTGAAAGTTTTTCAACAGTTTGACTATCAGTTTGCGATTCAATACCACTTTGAATAGGCTTCCAATAAAAGGAATTTAATCCTTTAACAAAAAAAGAGCTTATTAAAGTTTTTCCAATATCAGTATCTGTTCCACAAATTATGAATTTGAAAATATTTTTGTGAGTACTCATAATTTCTTTATGATTTGAATCTCAATTTGCCATGAAAGGTTCACTGTATTATTGTAATTCTTTGGCCAAAACTTTTGAATTTCCTTTATCTCTTTTACTGTTTTGCGTTTACAATTTGTTGATTGTGCTCCTACATTTTTTATGCTTCTAAAAAGCTTATATATATCTTTAAAATTTTCGAGATAATTAAACTTTTCTGAATAATGAATTTCAGTTGATTTGAAATCTTTTAATAATTCTTTAGAGCAAAGGAAATTAAGACCACTATATTCAATATCAATTTTTTTACAAGTATCTTTCCATTCAGGAAAACAATCTTTTGTTGGATATGAAATGATTAAAAAACCTCCAGGTGTTAATTTGCTAAACCAATTTTTTATTATCTTTTCTGGGTTGTTTAACCAATGTATGCAAAAGTTAGATGTTAAAAGAGAACAGTTATTTATTTCAGGAGGTAAATCATTATTCAAATCCCATAAAATTTTTTTTCTAGATAATTTATTCTCAAGAAGCATTTTCTTGCTGAAATCAATTCTGGATACTTTTTGGGAAGAAAAATTTTTTTCTATTTCATCTGCTAATAGTCCAGGTCCTGATCCTAGATCTATCCATTCACCTTTTTTTTGGGGATTTAATTCTTTGATAAATTGAGCAATCTTTTTTGCAAAAAATTTCTGAATATTTGAATGCTCTACATACCGATATGCAGCATCATTGAAATTATTTTTTATTTTCTCATTCCACTTCTTACTATCCATTTCAATCATTAAGTTTATTAAGTAAGATCTCGTATAAATTTAAATTATTCAAGCAATGACCTTGTTGAGCTAATTTAAGTAAAATTGGCTTCCTATCAAGTGTTTTATTAAAGTAATCTAAAAAGTTATTATTTGATTCGTTGTCAAGAATCAAATCATTTTCTGATTTTATAAAAATAATTTTGCAATCTTTTCTTAAAAATATTGGAAAATCTCTGTTGATGTAAAGTTGTTTTAAATCACTTAAAAGAAGAGTTTTATTTAAACTCTCTAGATTTTTATAAAAGATATTTTTAAAACTATTATTCATATGATTTGGCATAAATGATCTATTTATAAATTCTTTCAACATATCCTTATGTTCATCTTTTATGATTTTTGTTTCCATTCTTTTCAGAGACCTCAAAATAAAGTTTCTCTTATTACTTGAAGGAAGAAAATTATTAAAAGAATTTATAAGAACAATATGAGTTGCTTCTTTTAAAATTTTTTTTTGCATTAAATGAAAACCAAATGAATGGCATAAAGTCATTCTGATTTCTTTTTTAGATTCGCTTTTAATCCATTTTGCTTGATAATTATTTGTCGAAAAATAGCCTCTTTCATTATCCTGCCAATGCCAATTATTTTTTAAAAAATCAACTTTATAATCATCCCAGAAATATTTATTTAGTCCCCAACCATGTTGAGTAATAATTTGTTTCATTTAAAATCTTTTAATACTGCAATGAAGTTCTTTAGCAAATTAAAATTTAAGTTTCTTCGTATTGTTATTCTGATTCTTGATTGCCCCACTGGAACAGTTGGAGGTCTTATCGCAATAGCTAAAAATCCATTTTCTTCGAGATATTTTTGTAGATAAATTGCCTTCTCTTCTTGGCCAACAATAATTGACAAAATATGAGAATCTCCCTGGACTGGAAAACTTAGACTTTTAATAATTTCATCTTTCCATACATTCGCAGAAGATAATAAATCATTACCCCATTCTTTATTTTCTAAAATTTTTTTTAAACCTTCTAGCGCCCCAGCAGCTAAAGATGGCGCAAGTGCAGTTGTATATCTAAATGCACCACTTGTTTGGATAAGATATTCTCCAATTTCTGAATTGGACGCTATAAAAGCTCCACCGCTTCCAAATGCTTTTCCAAAAGTTCCAGTAATCATAGTTATATCTGAACGACAATTAAAACTTAAACCCCTGCCTTCAGGGCCCAAGATTCCAATTGCATGAGCTTCGTCAACTAATAATTGAACACTATTTTTTTTACAAATTTCCGTTATTTCTCTAAGCGGAGCAATTGATCCCTCCATGCTATAAAGAGATTCAACAACAACTAAAATAGAATTTTTTGTAGGGTTGGATTTAATAATCTTATCTTCTAAATCTTTTAAATTATTGTGTGAAAATCGAACCAGTTTTGCTTGAGCAGCTTTGACTCCAACCAATAAAGAGTTATGGATCAATTTATCTGCTATTACGATACTATTTCTGTTTGCTAAAGCCTGGATAGCGGCTATATTTGCTTGAAATCCGCTTGGGAAAAGTAACACTTTTTGTTGATCAAGCCAATTAGCAAGTTCTGTTTCTAATAATTTATGTATTGGTCTTGAACCCGTAATAAACCTAGAGCTTCCTGAACCAATACCTTCTAACAAGCTTATTTCGTAAGCAGCTTTTATTAAATCCTTGTCCCTACTTAATCCAAAATAATCATTACTGCATAAGTCTATAAGTTTTTTATTTTGCGAATTTAAACTTAGAAGTTCGAATGATTTTTCACCTAAAGAAAATGTTTTTAATTTACGGATTCTATTTTTTGGAATTTTTACTTTTTTCATTTTGGCAAAATAGAATATAGTGGATTTAATTAGAATGATTTAGATTTACTATTAAAGTTTGCAAGGTATTTTTTGTTTATTAATATCTATATAGATCATATATTAAGAAGTTAACTCATCCTCTCTTCAATCACAATTATTGCTTAATTTAGAGGAATATTTCCCCTTTCCGCTAGATGATTTCCAATTAGAAGCAATACGAGCTATTAATAGCGGAAATTCTGTTGTTTTAACGGCACCAACAGGTTCGGGTAAAACATTGATAGGTGAATTTGCTATATATAGAGGCTTATCTCATGACAGTAGAGTTTTTTATACAACGCCTTTAAAGGCCCTGTCAAACCAAAAGTTTAGAGATTTTGCTATTCAATATGGTGAGAATAAAGTTGGTCTTTTAACTGGAGATATAAGCATAAATAGAGAAGCACCAATCTTAGTAATGACGACTGAGATTTTTAGGAACATGCTTTATGGCGAATTTGATGAATTTGATGATCCCTTAGAAAATTTAGAATCTGTGATTCTTGATGAATGTCACTATATGAATGACCCCCAAAGAGGCACAGTTTGGGAAGAAACTATAATCCATTGCCCTAGTAGAACTCAAATAATAGCTTTATCAGCAACAATTGCCAATGCAGATCAATTACAAAATTGGATAGAAAAAGTTCATGGTCCCACAGTACTAATTAATAGTGATAAGAGACCAGTCCCACTTGATTTTATTTTTTGTAGTGTTAAAGGACTCCATCCACTTTTAAATAATAAGTGTAATGGAATTCATCCAAACTGTAAGATTTGGAGAGCTCCTAAAGGGCAGAAAATAAGAGGGAAAGTGGGTAGGATTATGCAACCAAAGTCCCCCTCAATTGGCTTTGTGATCTCGAAACTAGCTGAACGAAATATGTTGCCAGCTATTTATTTTATTTTTAGCAGAAGAGGATGTGACAAGGCAATTGAGAATATAAAAGATTTAACTTTAGTAAGTTATTCAGAAGCAAGTATGATATCCCGAAAATTAGATGTTTATCTTAAAAATAATCAGGAAGCAATTAAAGATAAATCTCAATGCGAGGCATTAAAACGCGGTATTGCATCTCATCATGCTGGATTATTGCCTGCATGGAAAGAATTGGTTGAGGAATTATTTCAGCAAGGTTTAATAAAAGTTGTTTTTGCAACTGAAACTCTTGCTGCAGGAATAAATATGCCCGCAAGAACAACTGTTATTTCTTCTTTATCAAAAAGGACAGAAGATGGGCATAGATTATTATTTAGCAGTGAATTTTTGCAAATGTCAGGAAGAGCTGGAAGAAGAGGAAAAGATACCCAGGGATATGTTGTTACATTACAAACAAGATTCGAAGGTGCCAAAGAAGCAAGTGCACTGGCTATTAGCAAACCTAATTCTTTAGAAAGTCAATTCACTCCTAGCTATGGAATGGTACTTAATCTTTTACAAAGTTATACTTTAGAGAAGTCTAAAGAATTGATTAAAAGAAGTTTTGGTAGTTTTTTATATTTAGCTGAATCATCAGGTGAGAATATAATTCTTGAAAAATTAGATAAGGATTTAATTGAATTAAAAAAAATTACATCTAACGTTTCATGGAAAGATTTTGATGCATACGAAAAGTTAAGAAATCGTCTTAAAGAAGAGAGAAGACTCTTGAAAATTTTAGAAAAACAATCAGCAGAAAAATTATCAGAAGAGATAACTAATGCACTGCCATATATTGAAGATGGAAGCTTAATTTCAATCAAGGCTCCTCAAATGAAAAGAAAAATTGTTCCAGGATTAATTTGTAAGAAAATATATGAATCCCAAAAAATTAAGAGTTTATTGTGTTTGACAATTGATAATTTATTTATTCTTATAAAACCCTCATACATAGTAAGTATTTTTAATGATTTGGATGCAATTGATGTCTTAGGACTTGAAGTGCCAAAGATGTATTTTTGTGGAGAGGTATTTAGGGGAGATGATATATCGCAGTGTTATGCGGATCGAATTTTGGAGGTTTCTAAAAAAAATGATTTACAAACTCCACAATATGATTTGACAACGGAAGTTTTGGCACAACGGCAACAAATTAATAATTTAGAAGAAACAGTTACTGATCATCCTGCACACAGATTTGGAGATTCTAAGAAATTAAAGAAATATAGAAAAAGAATTATTGATGTTGAACAAGAAATAAATATTAGAAAAAAAATTCTTGAGGATAAAGAAAATCATAACTGGAGAACTTTTACTGATTTGATACAAATTTTGAATCATTTTGGTTGTTTAAATGATTTGGAATTGACAGAAGTTGGACAAACAGTGGGTGCAATAAGAAGTGAAAATGAATTATGGATTGGTCTTGTTTTAGTTAGTGGTTATTTAGACGATTTAGATCCTCCTGAGTTAGCTGCAATTATTCAAGCTATATGTGTTGATGTAAGGAGGCCTAATCTTTGGTGTAATTTCAAGCCTTCTCTAAAGGTAATAGATGTTTTTAATGAATTAGATGGTTTAAGAAAATTAGTCTCTTTTCAACAAAATAAGTTTCATATTGAAATTCCTATCTATTTAGAAATAGAGTTGACTGGAATTATTTCTGAATGGGCAAAAGGAAAAAAATGGAAAGATTTGGTTTTTAATACTTCATTAGACGAAGGTGATGTAGTAAGGATTATTAGAAGATCAATTGATGTTCTTTCTCAAGTGCAATACTGTATTGGTGTTAGTAATAAATTAAAAAGCAAAGCAAAGCGAGCATTAAAAGCTATTAATCGTTTTCCTATATCTGAATCTAATGATCTTATAAAAGTCTCTGAAGATATTAATCCTGCAACAAAAAGAATTGATAATAATTAAATTTTTTTAATCAAATCATTGAATTGATATTCATTGCTTCATCAAATTCATCTTCGTTTAAATAACCTAATTTAAGTGTTGCCTCTTTTAAATTTAATGATTCTTTGAAGGCAAGGTTTGCAATTTTAGCTGCTTTTTCATAACCAACTTTTGGCACTATGGCTGTAACCAACATTAGTGAATTTTCTAAATTTAACTTCATTTTCTTTTGATTAGGTTCCATCCCATCAACTAAATTTATTCTGAAGTTTTCTATTACGTTTTTAAGTAATTTTAAACTTGTGAGAATATTAAATCCAATAAGAGGCTTATATTCATTCATCTGTAAAGAACCGCTAGAATTTGCCATTGAGACTGCATATTCAAGACCCATTATCTGAGTGCAAACCATAGATAAGGCTTCGCATTGAGTTGGATTCACTTTACCCGGCATGATAGAACTTCCAGGTTCATTTTGAGGAAGAATTAGTTCATATATTCCTGATCTTGGACCAGAAGATAGAATTTTTATATCATTTGAAATTTTAAATAATGCACCTGCTAATATTTTTATCTGACTCATTACTTGAGCTAGACGATCATGCGATGCCATGATAGAAAAATTATTTTTTGATTTATAGAAAATTAGATTAGTATCATCGGAAATTGATTTTATAGACTCTTCACAAAATCCTTTTGGACAATTAATCCCTGTTCCAACTGCAGTTCCTCCCAAAGGTAAAAAATACAATTCATTCAGACTTATAATAATTGCATTCTCAGCATCTTTAAGTTGCTCTGACCATCCCGATATTTCTTGCCCAAAAGTAAGGGGCACTGCATCTTGAAAATGGGTTCTTCCTATCTTTATGAGGTCTTTCCATTGCTCACTTTTTTTATCAAGGATCTTAGTAAGTTCTCGTATCGTTGGAACTAAATTTTTGATTATTTCATTGACAACTGATATTTGAATAGCAGCAGGAAAAGTATCATTAGTTGACTGAGATTTATTTACATCATCATTAGGATGAATTGGTTGATGACTTCCAAGCTCTGAGTTTGTTTTTAATGCTGCAATATTTGAAATTACCTCATTAACATTCATATTTGTTTGCGTGCCACTTCCTGTTTGCCAAACCTTTAGGGGAAACTGTGAATCATGAAGCCCATCAAGTATTTCTGTACATGCCTCTACAATCAAATCTTTTTTTCTTTTATCTATAAACCCTAAATTGAAATTCGCGATTGAAGCAGCTTTTTTTATGAGGGTGAGTGAATAAATTAATTCAATTGGAATTAATTCTTCTCCAATAGAAAAATTTCTTATCGATCTTTGTGTTTGAGCGCCCCACAAAGCTTGAATGGGAACCTCTATTGTTCCCATACTATCTTTTTCAATCCTAAAGTTTTTTGTCATCATTAACCTGAAAACACTGGTTTAACTTAGATAAGGTTTTCAGTAATCCTAGATACCTAACTTCTCCCATATTACACTTAAATTATTGAGATGAATTGAAGGATTAAAACATTCTTCTAAGTCACTTTGATCAATAAAATCCATTATTTCATCATCTCTCTCTATATTTTGTTTGAAATTTCCATTTTCGGTATTCCACGCATGATGCGCATTTTTTTGTACCAATCTATAAGCTTTTTCTCTAGACAACCCTTTCTCTACAAGCAAAAGTAAAACTTTCTGACTAAAGATTACACCACCATATATATTTAAATTTTTGAGCATATTTTTTGGATAAACTTCTAAATTGCTTACTATATCTTTCATTTCACTGAGCATAAAATGCAAACAGATTGATACATCAGGTAACATGATACGTTCATTTGAACTATGGCTTATATCTCTTTCGTGCCAAAGTGGAACATTTTCCAGTGCTGTTAAGACGTAACTCCTCAAAATTCTTGCTAAACCGCTTACTCTTTCACTTCGAATAGGATTTCTTTTATGAGGCATTGCAGAACTTCCTTTTTGCCCTTTTGTAAAGCCCTCCTCAACTTCTAAAACATCAGTTCTTTGTAAATTTCTTATTTCAGTTGCGAATCTATCTAGAGAAGCACCCACTAGTGCAATAGTTTGAACATATTCTGCATGCCTGTCTCTCGATATGACCTGCGTACTTGCTGTATCCGGCTTTAAGCCAAGAAAATCACAAGTTATTTGTTCTACTTTGGGATTCGTATTAGCGTAAGTTCCCATGGCACCACTTATTTGTCCAATAGCTACAGATTCTTTCAGTGTTAACAATCTTTTTTTGTTCCTTATTATTTCTGCTAACCATCCAGCAAGTTTAAAACCGAAGGAAATTGGCTCCCCATGAATTGCATGAGATCTGCCAATCATTAAGGTATTTTTATGCTTTCTTGCTAATAATCTAACTTCATTTTCAAGGTTCTCAATTTCTTCTAATAACAATTCGCAAGAATCTTTTAACTGAAGAGATAAGCCAGTATCAAGTACATCACTACTGGTCATACCAACATGTATATATCTTCCAGAATCTCCTACAAATTCATTAACGCTTGTAAGAAATGCTATGACATCATGTTTAACTTCTTTCTCAATTTCTGCAATTCTAGATTCATCAAACTTTGCATTTGAACGTATCTCTTTCATGGCATTCTCAGGAATTTTCCCCAAAGAAAAATTTGCTTCACATGCAGCTATTTCAACCTTAAGCCAACTCTGGAATTTTGCGCTATCAGTCCAGATTTTCCCCATTTCGGGTAATGTGTAACGCTCGATCACAATTTTTATTAATTATCAATTTAAACTTTATAACCAAAATCGAATTATTGCTCTATACCTTAAAGATGTACTTGCCATTGAAGATATTTGCCTGGCTATTATTTTCTTATGTAACATTTTTTTGGCTAATTAAGAAAGCTTAAATACAAAAATGTTTGCATTTATTACTTTATTCCTTTCGTTAATAATGGGTAATTTTTTAGTTCTTATTTAAAATTGGAAGGTATTAAAGAATTTGGATCTTAATCTTGTAGAAGTTCATTATTCAGTCTTTTTTATTGATTAATAGATGATTAAAAAAAGTAGATTAGATCTTTATCTTCTTAAAAGTGGTTTATGTGAAACTCGTCAAAAAGCCCAAGGTTTAATTCTTGCGGGCAAGGTTAGAGATATCAATGGAAAAGTATGGGATAAACCTGGACAACAAGTATTAATTGGTTCTGAATTTTTTATTGATTCCGAGCCTATGTTTGTATCAAGGGGTGGCGAAAAATTAATGGAGGCATTTAATAAACTTCAAATTAACGTAAAAGATAAAATATGCATTGACGCAGGAATATCTACTGGGGGATTTACTGATTGTTTATTGCAACAAGGCGCAAAGTTAGTTTATGGGATAGATGTTGGTTATGGGCAGACTGCATGGAAGATCAGAAATAACCCAAAAGTAATACTTTTTGAACGAACTAATATTCGAAATTTAAAACCTAATGATCTTTTATCAAGAAGTAATGAATTACCAAATTTTGTGGTTGCTGATTTGTCTTTTATTTCATTAAAGTTAGTTTTTAAATCTATTGGTAATTTATTAGAAGGTGATTGTATTGAGGGAATATTTTTAATTAAACCCCAATTTGAGGTGGGTAAAGATAAAGTCAGTAAAGGAGGTGTTGTTCGCAATCCTAAATTCCATACTGAGGCAATAGAATCTGTTATTTATGCTGCTAAGAATTTCCAATGGAATATAAAGAATTTGATAGCTTCTCCTTTAGTAGGTCCTGCTGGAAATCATGAATATTTAGCTTGTATGACCTTAGGAGGTCAATCAAATAAAAGGATTAATAGTGAATATATACAAAATTTAGTAAAAGAAACTCTTTAAATTAAAGAGCTTCTTCGTCTTTGTCGCCAGTTCTAATTCTCACAACAGAATCAATTGATGTAATAAATATTTTTCCGTCACCTATCTCTCCAGTTTTTGCTGCTTCAGCAATCGCATCTATAACTGAATTAACCTTTTCATCTTCAACGACAACTTCTACTTTAAGTTTTTGAAGGAATTCAACAGTAAATTCAGAACCTCTATATCTTTCAACTTGTCCTTTTTGCCTTCCAAAACCTCTGACTTCACTAACTGTCATTCCAACAATACCAGAGTTTACTAATGCAATTTTTACATCCTCCAGCTTAAATGGACGTATGATTGCTTCAATTTTCTTCATAATTAAAGATTGAACATTCCTATTTTAATTGTTTTTTGGGAAAACATCCAACATTGAAATATCAGAAAAACATTCAACTTTAAGGCCTGCATTCTTGGCGTCTTCGATTAATAGTTGGGAATTTACTTTAGAAATTATTACTGTACTAGTTGACAAAGCTTCCCACTGATCATTCTCAAAGTGTGTTTGAAGCCATAACATTCCAATTGCGGTTTTTGGTTGAAGGGATTTATTTAAGTTGTTATCGATAGTTATCAAACAAATGTCCATTAATTTTTCATTGAACTAAACACATATAACCCTTTTGGCAGACATTATGAATGTTACTATTGATACAAAAATAAGATTTAACAGCTTTTGACTTAGTCAATTGTAATACTTAGATTTGGTGATACTTTTGCGAATTTTTATCTTTACATATAGTTTTTATATAGGTTTAGTAAAAAAGTTCTGCTAAAAATGAGTACAGCTAACTTAAACGATTCGACTCAAAGACCGCTATATGGTGAAAGAATTATTGATGAATCAAAAATAATTTGTTTCGATAATCCAAACAAAAAAAGAATTTATGAAATTTCTATTCAGTTACCTGAATTTACATGTAAGTGCCCCTTTTCTGGTTATCCAGATTTTGCAAAGCTTAATATAATTTACCAACCTAATTTGAAAGTCTATGAGTTGAAGTCTTTAAAGCTTTATATTAATAATTTTAGAGATATAAAAATATCACATGAAGAAGTTGTGAATAGAATTATGGATGATTTAGTGAATGAAGGTTCACCTCACTGGATACATTTAAACGCTGCATTTAACCCCAGAGGAAATGTTTCTATGCAGTTAGATATTTTTAGTGGGCAGAGAAGAAATTAAGATTTTTTTATTTCTTCTGATAATTTAAAAAATTCTTTTTTAAAACCAACTAGATTTTTATTACTAAGGCCTCCAATAAATAACTTTTGTGATTCTTTATTTACCAGAATCCATAATTGGTTAGTTGGTATAAGACTTATTATTGTTCCAAAAATTATTAAAATAAAAGAAAAGTAAATAAATGGTATAGACGGATCATTTTTAATTATTAAACCACTGCTGGGGATTATTTTTTTAAGAGATACTTTTGAAGAATTAACTTCTAAAGGATTGTCATTGATATAGAGATTATTCCCGGAGAAATTTTCTATATTTGAAATTTTAAGTGGACCATTTTCATTATCTATTGTTAAAAGGAAATTTTTTTTAGTCTCCGATCCTAATTCAACTAAAACTCCCCAAACTTGATTTCCGATTTCGGGAATCTCCTTCAATTGTAATTGATAAAGGATATTATCTATTTCTAAAACAATATTTGATATTGCCCAATCAGCTTGATAAATAGTTAACCCTTTAAACCTGATTGGGTGGTTAACTTTGGTGGTTTTTATTTCATTTAAATTTAGATCTTCAGAAGAAAAATTTAATTTTGAAATAAATTGTTTGGGTACACCATCACTTTCTCGTTCTATTGAAAAATCAATTAATTTTACATTGGCTTTTGAGTTCGTGCTCTCATTAACAAGATTTAAAGTTTCTCCAGGCAGTAAATATTGTTCTTTTGATTGACTTGTAAAACTTCCATATGCTGAACCTATAAGTAAGACTATTAATCCGATATGTACAACTAAAGGACCGATTTTTCCAATTAACCCCCTTCTTGCAGAAATATGACTTTTAAACTTATATGTTTTCCATCCTCTTTTTTTAAGTAATAAATCAACTTTTGATATATGTTCTCCATCTTGATTGATTGCATGACTTGTAGTTAGTTGCAGTTTGCTAAATTTTTTTTCGCTCTTGTATTCAATCCATTTTAATGAAGCTTTTAATGAAGGGATTTGCCTCCTGAAACTACAAGCTGCTAGAGAAATGCAAAGAAGAATTAATGTAAATAAAAACCAAAAGCTTGTATATATATGATCCAATTCAAGTTTTAAGACTTTTTCTCCATCTAAAAATCCAAAAATGGGAGCACTATCGAAATTGTCAATATAAAATTGATTATTACTACCTTGAGGTATAAAAGTACCTATGCCGCTTGTAATAGCAATGAAGATTATCAGTGATATGGCGAATCTTAAACTTGATATTTTTAATATTAGATTCTTAAAAATAATCATTTAAATCCAATTTGATAATAAATTTAAAAAACCTAAGGAAACTAAAAATATCCCACTTAAAGTCGGAATTATTTGACTAAATTTTCTAAGCGCTAAAAATTTTCTTAAGTTTTCTGCAGTAGCTCCTGCAACTATTAATGGGGTTACTTGGCCTATCCCAAAGAAAAATAAAAAAATAATAGATATTGTTGGATTTTTAGCTTGGGATACCCAAGCTAAAAGAGTTGCTAAAACTGGAGTAATGCAAGGTGAAGAAGCTAGTCCAAAAGTAGTCCCTATGGCAAAAGGTGTTATAAATGTTGGTATTTTATTTTCAATTATTTTCATATCAGGTCCATTCGGAAACTGAAACTTTAGAATACCCAGTAAATTTAAACCCATTATTATTGCTATCAAGGCAACGATCGAAGTGTAGGAAGATGGGATTTGCCCATATATCCTACCTAAGAATCCACTTGCAGCACCAAGAGCAACGAGTGAAAAAACTACTCCTCCTGAAAAGCTAATAAGTTTAAATTTATTTTTCTCTGTTCCTCCTATATAAGCAAGAGTGATTGGTAGTAATGATAATGAGCATGGGCCAAGACTCGTTAAAAGTCCTGCGCTGAAAACCAAAAATATAGTAAACGGTCCCGGATTATTAAGGCCATTCTCCATAAGCAGATTACCCTTTTGAGATAATTCTGAAATAACTAAATTAAATGATTCGATGGCTTAACTTAAATCTTACAAATTCTAACTAATTAAGAGTTTTTCGTGTACTAATCATACCTATGAACCCTGTAGATTCTAATGAACATCTCAGTAACATCCCTGCAATAAAAAATGATGCGATTAATGAATTTCCACCATAACTAATGAAAGGTAGTGGTAAGCCAGTAGTAGGCATAGAGCCTGTTGCTACAGCAATATGCATTATAGATTGACCTATCAACAATACACCACATCCAACAGAAACTAATTTTGTATAGTTGTTCCTGCACTTTAGAGCAATTCTTATAGTTATATAAGAAAAAACTGCTAAAAAACCTAAGAACAGAGTACACCCTAATAAACCAAATTCCTCAGCAAAAATGGCAAAAATAAAATCTGTGTACATAAAAGGTAGGTACTGTAATTTTTGTATGGACAAGCCAAAACCTTGGCCGAATAGACCTCCTGAACCTATAGCTAATAAACTTTGAACCAATTGAAATCCATTTTCCTGTTGATCTTTCCAAGGATTAATAAATGAAGTAACTCTAAGTTTTTGATATTCGTTATTGAGGATACTAATACATCCAGTAATAAATCCTAGTGAGGCAAATGAGCAAAGAGAACTTAGTTTTACGCCTCCACATAAACCCATTATCCAAAAAAGAATTCCAGTTAATGATGCAGTACTTAAATTAGGCTGCTTTAGTATTAATAAAATTAATAATCCAAAAGAGAATATTGAAATTAATTTTTTATCATTCTTAATCAGATTCCAGTGAGCGAAAAGATTAGAAGCTTCTAGAATTAGAAAAGGCTTTATTAATTCAGATGGTTGTAGACGCAAATTTCCTAGTACTAGCCATCTTGAAGATCCGTTAACTGTAATTCCAGTAATATTGGTTAGTAATATTAGAAAGAATAAAATAAAAAAAATAATTCTTGAAAACTTTAAAAGATTTCTAATGTTTGTATTCAGAACAAAATAAAAAAGACTAATTCCTGGAATTGTCCAAATTATTTGTTTTTTTAAAAAATAAGCCCAATTTCCCATTTCCCTACTAGCCACCCACAAACTTGATGATCCAAGAATGCATATTCCTAATATTGACCAAATCCCAATGAGAACAACGAGGATTTTTGCCTCATAAGGCCATATAGTCCAAGGTAAGGGAAATATAAACTCTGTTAAATTACTTAGATTTTTTTTGTAATCAGAATTAAAGGTTTTTTTTCTTTTAGAAATTCTTTTATATTTTATTTGTTCTTGACTTATCTCCAATTTTTTAGATGTATATGTACTATTGAGACGTTTAATTGAGATTTTGCCAAGTCTTTTATTAACTTTTTAAAGTGTTAAAGCAACTAAAAAGATGACTTTTAAAAAATATTATTTTTGAAGAATAATGTAAAACATGGTCTACAGATTCATCATAAATCTTAAGAATTAATTTTTTATAAAAAAAAACTAGCTAAAAGGCACCTCTCCGTGATAGATTCCGTGAGTTTATATACTTACTTCAAATCATTCAGAGAGGGTTTCTAAACTATGTTCACATCAGTGGACTCAAATAGAAAAAAACTTGAGCATCCTTCCAATGAGAATGTTCAACTTCCTCAATCCATGAATAATTCGATCATCAAAGAAAGTAAATCTGGCATTGCCAATCATATAGATAATTTGCTTTCTCAAAATGATGAATACACAAAATTGCAATTAGCAATTTTTGGAGTTACTCTTATTGTTTCTATTTTATTAGCATCAATAACTGCAATTTTTCTAGGATTTACTTTTGGTTTTAGTATTTTTATAGGTGCAATTGCCGGAATTTTTTACCTACGTTTGCTTGCTAAAAGTATAGGGAAACTTGGTAAAGAATCATCAGGTGTATCAAAATTGCAACTATTGGTTCCAGTTTGCCTCTTTATTTTTGCCAGCAAGCTAGGATCTTTAGATATTTTTCCTGCAATGATAGGTTTTTTTATTTATAAGCCTTCACTCATTCTCTATTTTTCACGTTTTTAAGTAAATTTTTATTCAAAACAAATGTTTTTAAATTCCTTGCTAACAAATTTTGCAGCATTAGAAGTTGGCCAACATCTTTATTGGCAGATTGGAAATATCAGACTTCATGGGCAGGTATTTTTAACATCTTGGATTTTATTAGGAGCGTTATTAGTTTTTATCTCTTTAGGAACTAAAAAAATGGAAAATGATCCTAAAGGACTTCAAAACTTGCTTGAGTTCCTATGGGATTACATAAGAGATCTTGCTAGGACCCAAATAGGCGAAAAAGTTTATAGAGATTGGATGCCATTTATAGGTACTTTATTTTTATTCGTCTTTGTTAGTAATTGGGGAGGAGCTTTAATTCCATGGAGATTGATTAAGTTGCCAAGTGGAGAATTAGGAGCCCCTACTGCAGACATTAATACAACTATAGCCTTGGCTTTATTGGTTTCACTTTCTTATTTCTATGCAGGTTTAAGTAATAAGGGTTGGAGATACTTTGAATATTATGTTCACCCAACTCCGATTATGCTTCCTTTCAAAATTCTAGAAGATTTTACAAAACCTCTATCACTCTCTTTCAGGCTATTTGGAAATATTTTGGCTGATGAACTTGTTGTTGGTGTTTTAGTCTTTTTAGTTCCGCTAATTCTTCCAATACCTGTTATGTTCCTAGGATTATTTACTAGTGCAATTCAAGCATTGATTTTCGCAACTTTAGCGGCCTACTACATTGGAGAAGCTGTTGAAGAACATCATTAGCTATTTTTTGATACTTTCAGACGCTTTTACAAAGGGTCTGTAATCTGGCAAAATATCTAATCGCGTAGGTCTGAAAATATCAGACCCATTCTTAAAATAAAGGATGTCCAAGCGTGTATGACAACAAAGATTATCACAAGTATTAAGCTTTTTATTTCAAAATTATGGATTCGATTACTTCCGCTGCATCAGTCGTAGCTGCAGGTTTAGCAGTTGGTCTTGGTGCTATTGGCCCAGGTCTTGGACAAGGTAACGCAGCTCAAGGTGCTGTTGAGGGTATTGCCCGTCAACCTGAAGCTGAAGGTAAAATCAGAGGAACTCTTCTTTTATCTTTTGCTTTCATGGAGTCATTAACAATTTACGGATTAGTTGTGGCTTTGGTACTACTTTTTGCGAATCCTTTTTCCTAAAAGTTAATATTGCTTCTAATCCTTATTAGCAATATTTAAATTTAATTTTTAACTTCAACTGAATCATATGTTGGCCTTTAATTTTTTTGGTGCTACAGAAGGTGGATTATTTGATATAAATGCCACTTTGCCACTAATGGCGATACAAGTAGTTGCGCTTACTTACATATTAAATTCTCTCTTTTTTAAGCCTGTTGGCAATGTTGTCGAAAAAAGAGAAAAGTTTGTAAGTAATAATATTATTGAGGCCAAGAATAAACTTTCTGAGGTTAAAAAATTAGAAGCTGATTTATTAACTCAGCTTCAAAGTGCTCGTACTGAAGCCCAAAGAATTGTAAGCGAAGCTGAGAATGAATCTGACAAGCTTTATAAAGAAGCTCTAGAACTTGCCAATAATGAAGCAAATGCTTCAAAAGAAAAAGCAAGACTAGAAATTGAAAATCAGACGTCTGCTGCTCGTGATCAACTTTCTAAACAGGCTGATGATCTAAGCGAACTTATTGTTAATAGATTGATTCTAGAAAAATGAATTTAACTCTTTTAGCTACAGAAGGTTTTGGATTGAACTTCAATTTATTCGAAACTAATATCCTCAATTGGGCTGTAGTGGTTTTCGGTCTTTATAAATTTTTGCCTGGTTTCCTAGGTAAAATGCTTCAAAAAAGGAGAGAAGGAATCCTTCTTGAATTAAAAGATGCTGAAGACCGACTCCTAAATGCAACTCAAGCTTTAGAAAAGGCGAAGAAAGATTTATCTTCAGCAGAAGAAAAAGCTTCTCAAATAAAAGCAGATTCTCTTAAAAGATCTGAATCAATCAGAATGGAAAGTGAGAAAAAAGCGATAGAGGAGATGGCACGAATTAAACAAAGTGCGATCTCTGATGAGAGCTCTGAAGCATCCAGAGCAATTTCTCAACTTCGAAAAGAAGCTGTAGAACTGGCAATTAAGAAAGCTTTAGATTCTCTTCCAAATCGACTTGATAAAACAACACAAGAAAATTTGGTAACTCAATCAATTAACAATATTGAGGTGAACTAATGCCACTTTTAAATTCAGTTACTACACCATACGCTGAGGCATTACTTCAAGTTGTGAATGAAAATTCGCAAACTGAAGAGATGGTTTCTGAGGTTAAACAACTCTTGGAATTAATAAATGATTCCCCTGAATTGGAGAAGGCACTATCCTCTCCCATTTTAGAGAAAGATGCGAAGAAGAAAATCATTATTGAAATTTTTTCAAATCAGTTTAATTCTTCTTTACTGAATTTCTTAAAATTATTGGCCGATAGGCAAAGAATTGAAATTCTCACTTCAATTCTTCATAGGTTTTTAGAGATTTACCGAGAAAATAGTAATATTGCTTTGGCAACTGTTACTTCTGCAGTCGAGCTTACTGATGAACAAAAAGGTTTAATTACCAAAAAGATCATCAATATTGCTGGAACAGAAAAATTAGAACTTGTAACTAAAATCGATCCATCTCTTATTGGTGGTTTCGTCGCCAGTGTAGGATCAAAAGTAATTGATGCTTCTCTTGCTTCACAAATAAGAAAACTTGGCTTATCTCTTTCCAAGTAACTTTTAAATCAACCTTAAATTCTTAAATCCATGGTATCTATACGCCCTGATGAAATCAGTTCAATCTTAAAACAACAAATAACTGATTATGACCAATCTGTAAGTGTTAGCAATGTAGGAACTGTTCTGCAAATCGGTGATGGCATTGCAAGAATATATGGCTTAGATCAAGTCATGGCGGGTGAGTTATTGGAATTTGAGGATGGTACCGAAGGTATAGCTTTAAATCTTGAAGATGATAATGTTGGCGCCGTTTTAATGGGAGAGGCACTTGGTGTCCAAGAAGGAAGCAACGTTAAGTCCACAGGTAAAATTGCATCTGTTCCAGTTGGAGAAGCAATGCAGGGGAGAGTTGTTAATCCTCTCGGACAACCAATAGATGGGAAAGGGGAAATTCCAACAAGTGATACTAGATTGATTGAAGAAATGGCTCCTGGGATAATCAAGAGGAGATCAGTGCATGAACCAATGCAAACGGGTATCACATCTATTGATGCAATGATTCCTGTTGGAAGAGGTCAAAGAGAATTAATTATTGGTGATAGACAAACTGGAAAATCTGCGATTGCTATTGACACAATAATCAACCAAAAAGGTCAAGACGTAGTGTGTGTATACGTAGCTATTGGTCAGAAGTCAGCATCAGTAGCAAACATCGTAGAGGTCTTAAGAGAAAGAGGAGCCCTAGATTATACAGTCGTAGTTAGTGCAGGAGCTTCAGAACCAGCTGCTTTACAGTACTTAGCACCTTATACCGGTGCAGCAATTGCTGAACATTTTATGTATCAGGGTAAAGCAACACTTGTTATTTATGATGATCTAACAAAACAAGCTCAGGCTTATAGACAAATGTCTCTTCTTTTAAAAAGACCACCTGGAAGAGAGGCTTATCCAGGAGATGTTTTCTACCTACACAGTAGATTGTTAGAAAGAGCAGCAAAACTTTCTGATGCCATGGGAGGGGGCTCCATGACAGCTCTTCCAATTATTGAAACTCAGGCAGGGGACGTTTCGGCTTATATCCCAACTAATGTTATTTCAATTACAGATGGACAAATATTCTTGAGTGCAGATTTATTTAACTCAGGATTAAGACCAGCTATTAATGTTGGTATTTCTGTTAGCCGTGTTGGAGGAGCCGCTCAGACAAAAGCAATTAAAAAAATTGCAGGGACTTTAAAATTAGAACTCGCACAGTTCGATGAATTAGCTGCTTTTTCTCAATTTGCATCTGATCTTGATGAAGCAACTCAGCAACAACTTGAACGAGGCAAAAGACTTAGAGAGTTACTAAAACAACCCCAATTCTCTCCGCTGAACCTTGCAGAACAAGTTGCAGTTGTTTATGCAGGAGTTAAAGGTCTTATTGATGAGGTTCCTGTTGAAGATGTTACTAAATTTGCAACTGAACTTAGGGAATACCTAAAGTTAAATAAAGCGGAATTTATAGAAGAGATTCTTAAAGAAAAGAAATTAAATGATGGATTAGAAGCGACATTAAAAGAGGTGATAAATGAGGTTAAATCATCAATGCTTGCCACAGTTTAAATTTATTTAGGAGATACCATGGCAAATCTTAAAGAGATTAGAGATCGAATCGTTTCCGTTAAAAATACAAGAAAAATAACGGAGGCTATGAGACTTGTTGCAGCTGCAAAAGTTAGGAGAGCTCAAGATCAAGTTCTTAAGAGTAGACCTTTTGCAGATAAACTTGCACGAGTCTTAGAAAATATTCAATCTAGAGTACAATTTGAGGCTGTCGACTCTCCTCTATTATCCAAGAGAGAAGTAAAAACTATCACCTTGGTTTGTATAACTGCGGATAGAGGTTTATGTGGTGGTTACAACACAAATATTATAAAAAAGGTAGAAATAAGATACGCAGAATTAGTCAAACAAGGGTATCAGCCAAATTTAATTTTGGTAGGGAAGAAAGCTATTGGATATTTTCAAAATAGAAAGGATAGATATTTAATTAAAAGTACTTTCAAAGAACTAGAACAAGTACCCACAGTTAAGGATTCTGAAGGAGTTACAAATGAGATTTTAGCTGAATTTCTCTCAGAAAATTCTGATAGGGTGGAAATTATTTACACGAAATTCATCACTTTAGTTAGCTGCGCCCCTGTCGTTCAAACACTATTGCCACTTGACCCTCAAGGAATTGCTGAGGAAAACGATGAAATTTTTAGGTTGACTACAAGAGATAGTAAGTTACTTGTTGAAAAATCAAATATTGAAACAAGTGATTCAGAGAAGTTGCCATCAGATATTGTTTTTGAACAAACTCCTGATCAACTATTAGATTCGTTATTGCCATTATATTTACAGAATCAGGTACTAAGAGCTCTTCAAGAGTCGGCAGCTTCAGAACTCGCTTGCAGGATGACTGCTATGAATAATGCAAGTGATAATGCTAAAGAATTAGCAAGTACTTTGAATTTAACTTATAACAAAGCTAGGCAAGCAGCTATTACGCAAGAAATATTAGAAGTTGTAGGCGGTTCAGCAGTTTAGCAATAAGATTTAGGATATGCCTGAATACAATATCAAAGTTCAATTTGAGCAAAAGACTTTTAGTTTTTTATGTTCTGAAGATCAAGATATCATTTCAGCGGCGAAAATGAATGGAATAGATTTACCAAGTAGTTGTTGTTCAGGAGTTTGTACAGATTGTGCATCCATGATATTGGAAGGATTCGTAGATCAAGAAGATGCTATGGGATTAAATGATGATTTGAGGGAAAAGGGTTTTGCACTTTTGTGTGTAGCATATCCCAAGTCTGATTTGAATATTGTTATTGGTAAAGAAGTCGAAGATGATTTATATAATGATCAATTTGGTAAATATCAAAAATGAAATTAAGTTCAATTGATTATTATTTAGATTGGCCAGTTTCGATAAAATTAAACAATTTAAGGGAATTCATCATTGCAAATTTAGAAAAAAAAGGTGATTTAATTCGATGGTCAATTGTTGATATTCAAAATTCTAGTGACTCCGTTGGAACAAAAAAACTTAGAATTAAAGCTGTATTAGCTAATTAAAAAATATAAATTTAAATATTTTTAATAATGGAAAAATCACCAACAATATTCATTGTTCCAACTGGTATTGGTTGTGAAGTAGGAGGTTTTGCTGGGGATGCACTTCCTACCGCTAAATTATTAGCATCGGCAAGTGGATGTTTAATTACTCATCCAAATGTTATGAATGGCGGTACTCTTTCTGAAAAAGATAAAAATATTTTTTATGTTGAGGGTTATAGTTTAGACCGACTTGCTAGAGGAGAAATCGCTTTAAAGAGGGTAAAGCAACAGAAAATTGGGATAATTTTTGATTCATCCATTGAAAAAGAAATATTAGTAAGACATTTACAAGTTGCTGATGCATGTGTGTCTACTTTAGGGATTAATGTTCATTCTTATGTGATTACAAAAAAGCCATTAAACATAGTTATTGATTCTGATTCTTCAAAAATCAGTGGTGGTATAATTGAAAATCCTGAAACTCTAATTGATGCTGGAAAATGTTTAATAGAAAATGGAGTTACAGCAATAGCAATTGTGGCAAAATTTCCAGATGATTCAGACTCTTTAGAAACAAATATCTATCGAGAGGGGAAAGGGGTTGATCCTATTTCTGGAGTCGAAGCAGTTATAAGTCATTTAATAAGCAAATTTTTTAAAGTTCCCTGTGCTCATTCACCTGCTTTAAATTCAATTGAATTGAATGAAAATTTAGATCCTCGTGCAGCTGCAGAAGAAATTGGATATACATTTTTACCATCAGTCCTGATTGGGTTAAGCAATGCACCTGACATTATTGAATTGCCCGCTAAAAATGAATCAATCTCACTACACCCTGATCAGATTGAATCTATTGTTGTTCCTAATGGGGCACTAGGTGGAGAAGCAGTACTAGCAGGGATTGAAAAGGGTTTAAATATTATCTCTGTAAAAAATCAAAATACATTAAAAGTGACAAATGAGTTTTATGATTATCCGAATCTTATTGAAGTTGATAATTATTTAGAAGCTGCAGGCATAATTCTTGCTATCAAAAAAGGTATCAACTTTAAGTCAATTAAACGGCCTTTAAAAAAAATCCAACAGTGTAGTTATTGTGATTAATAAGATATTGCTATGGGAACTCTCCAGTCACTTCCTAACGATTGACTGCTTAGTTTTAGGATTGGAGGGGCCTGCTTTCTCTTGAATTCCGCTTTTTTTATGAGTGAAATAATTTTTAAAATTAGATTTTTTTTATAACCATCTTCTTCTAGTTGTTGTAAATCTTTTTTCTCTTCGATGATTCCTTTAAGAATATTATCTAAAATAGAATAAGGTGGGAGAGAATCAGTATCTAATTGATTAGGACCTAATTCGGCACTTGGAGGTTTCGTAAGTATATTTTCTCCAATTATATTTATATCGGTATCTAACATATATGACTCTCTATGATTAATTGAATCTTCACTATCTAGCCAATTGCATAATTTAAAAACATTAGTTTTATATAAATCCCCAATTACCGATAATCCCCCATTCATATCACCATAAAGTGTGCAGTATCCTACGGCCAGCTCTGACTTATTGCCTGTTGAAAGTAACAAATGCTTTTCTTGATTTGCTAAAGCCATAAGAAGTGTGCCTCTTATCCTTGATTGAATATTTTGATTTGTTATTTCAGCCATTTCAAAATCTATGGTTTTTATAAATGATTCTTCAAAAGAGGTCATCAAGTTTTCAATTGGAATGCTCTTGAAACTTATCTTTAATCTTCTTGCTAAATCTTTTGCATCACTCTTTGAGTGAGGTGAGCTCCACTTAGAGGGCATCGAAACGCAATAAACATTATCACTTCCTAGAGCCGCTGTAGCAATTGCTGAGACAAGTGCTGAATCAATACCACCACTTAATCCAACTAAAGCTGTTTTAAATCCACATTTTTTTGCATAATCTTTAACACCAAGGACTAATGCATCAAAAATTGACGACATTTCGGAGTTTTCAAATTCATCTTTTTCAGGTTTTGTTTGCTCAATTTCCCAGCTGGAGAGATCTTCCGAAAAAGATTTTAATTGCTTTATTTTAGATCCATTCTTATCAAGAATAAAACTATTTCCATCAAAAATTAAATTATCATTTGCTCCAATCTGGTTGACATAAATCAGCGGTACTTGAAGATATTGTGCAGCAAAACTGGAAACCTTGGATCTTAGCTCTAACTTTTTCAGAGTATATGGGGAGGCTGATAAATTTACTAAAATATCAACTTTTTTTTTCTTTAAATCAATAATGGGATTTTTTTTATGAATTCCTCTACCTTCTATATCTTTGTTGACCCATAAATCCTCACATATAGTAAAGCCAAGTCGCCAAGTTTTATTTTTAATTTGTTTAATCAATACAGAAACTTTTTCTTCTGATCTAAAGTATCTTTTCTCATCAAATACTTCGTAGGTGGGAAGAATAATTTTACGAGCAATGATTTTCCACTCACCGCCCTCAATCAACGCAATAGAATTATAAAGATTAGGAAAAAAAGAATCATTTATTATCTCAGCAATTCCGATAGAGATACTTAAGTTTCCATATTTTTTATTAATATCTAAAGCTAAATGATCAAGAATTTGGTATTGATTCTTGATTAAATTTTTTCTAAAAAGTAAGTCATTTGCAGGATATCCCCATAAAGACAATTCTGGAGTTAGAACAAAATCAGCAGAAATTGAGCTAGCTTTCGAAGCGATATTCAGTATTTTTTTTGCATTGCCTTCTAAATCTCCAACAACTGGATTTATTTGGGCAAGTAAAAACTTCATTCAACTAATTTGATGGATTCATATAAATTATTCTTCTTTACTATATCTATTAAAGACGACGGTAAATTAGAACAATTAAAATTTAATCTAAAATTAGAACTTGAAATGTTTGGGGTTTTGATGGTTGAAATCTTAAATTTAACTTTATGAGTTTCTAACATTTTAAGAGTATTTGATTCAACAGGATAACCCTCTCTTGTAATTATAAAAAAACTTACCTCCAAAATAATTTTGTTAAAATTTTTCCAATAGAAAATATCTTTAATTAAATCGCTCCCAATAACAAAATCTAAATTATTAAATTTATAAATTTCTTTACATTTTTTGATTGACTCTATTGCCCATGGGCTACTCATTTTTTGATTAAATAAAATTTTCGGATTATCTAAATCATCAATAAGAGTTTTTAATAAATGGCTACGAATTGAAATATCCTCTATGTGCTTTTTTTTGGGGTTGTTGCTCACATAGCTAATGGTGAAAGCATAAATTTTGGATAATTCTTCAAGAATTTTTTTATGTCCAATTGTAGGTGGATCAGCACTCGTACCAAATAAAGCAATGCTTTTTTCCATTTTAAGTTTTAAGGTAGAAAACCAACAAAATTATTATTTAAATTTCTTTTTGATAAATAGATATTTAAGTGTTTAAAAATCTCTGGGTCATTAAAGTTAATATTTTGAATCATTAAATAAGGCTCCATAAAAGAAGCAAAGCTTCTTTTAAATATTTCTTTTGCTGCTAATTTCCCAAGGATTTTTGTAGATTGAATTGCTATTGCTGCTTGAATAATTGCTATAGGCCCATAGGGTAATAATGATAGCCCGTTAGTGAAGGGTGCGGTTAATACAATTACTTTCCTAATAAGGTTGAAGGATGTATTGACTCCTACTTGAGTGAAGCCTAAAAATAAATTATTAATAGATATGTTTTTGAATATTTTTCTCGTAGATTCACCTTTTAAATTTAATCCGTAAATCTTGCTTAATTCGCTAATCAATGCAGTATCTAGTGCAAAACTACTAGCAATATCAAACAAAATAAAAGGATTAAGAGCTACCGTTGATGCCTTTATGGTAGAAAATTTACCAATAGTTGACTGAGCTAATTTCTGCCTTCTTTTCAATCTTTGCTCTTTTATCGTTAGAAACAATTTATCAGCTAATTGAAGAGAATTAAGTGTTAAAAATATCTCACCATGTTGATTTATTATTTTTGTCATGTAATTTTTCAGATTATTTTCATGATTAATAATTATGGGAATATTTAAATCTTTTGGAAGTTTAAAATTTATATTTTCTATAATTTCTTTTAATTCAATTTTATTAAAAAGATCGATTTTATTTAAAATTAAAATAATTTTTTTTCCATCTTGAATAAAGGAACTGATTTCGCTTAATTCATTTCTATTTATATCTCCCGAAATTATAAATAAAATAAGATCTGAGTGATTTATAGAGGAATAAACTTTATCTGGGAATTTAATATCGCAGAAATCAAATCCTGGAGAATCTAGCAACTCTACACTGCTGAGTGTTTGATCTTTAAATTTCCATTCTTCAGATTGTATTTCTCTTGTGGTCCCATTGATAATATCTGTTTTAAAGATTTGTTTTTTTAATAAAGAATTTAAAACAGAGGATTTTCCTACGCCTGATTTACCATATGCGCCAATTCTTATTTTTTTTTCTTTGAGCCTAAAAAGTTGTTGATTAAAGGAAATTATTTCTGTATTAAAATAACTTTTTTCATAGTTAGTAAGATCAATAGTCTCCCACCAATTTTTTAAAAGTAAATAATTTTTATTAATTTTTAATTGCTTCATGATTTATTTTTTCCACCAGCCAGCTAAAACAGACAACACAGCTTCTGCACCAATAATGCCCACGAATCCTCCGAATTCATCTACTACTACTTTCACTCCTTTATGATTCTTGTCAAATCTTGTTAATAATTGATCTGCCTTAATCATTTCGGGAATGTAGTCCACAGGTTCGCAAATTTCTGACAATAATTTTTTATTTTCTCCATTAACTAATTCTCCTAGCATTCTTTCACGGGGAACTACTCCCTGTATTTTGTCAACTTTATCTCCCAAAATAACCCACCATGGAGAGTTATCAGCCATTATGAGTTTTGCAATTTCTTCAAGATTCGAAGACCCATCAAGACAAGGTGCTGATACTCTAGGGATCATTAAATCTTTGGCTTTTAAATCATTTAATTGAAAAACCTTAAATATCATTGCTGCCTCATCAGCTTCTATCAAACCTTTTTGGCTTCCAATTTTTGCCATTTGTCTAATTTCTTCTTCATCAGTTGAAATTTCATTTTCTGCAGTAATAACTGGAAATATTTTTTCTATTAGTATTAGGAATGGCCTCATTAAAGTATGCAATATTCTCAAGATAGGCACTGATAATAATGCTATTTGAACCGAGAATCTTGTGCCAAGAGCCTTAGGTAGTACTTCTCCTACTAGGACAACTAGTATATAAAATGCAATTGAAAACAGGGTTAAGCCATAACTACTATTAATTACCAATGCTCCATATACACCTAAAATAAGACTTCCAATTATGTTAAATCCATTATTAGTAATTGTAATTACAGTTAATGTCCTACCAAGATGTTTTCTAAGTTTAAGGAGTTGATTTGCTGAACTCTTTGGTTTTTGCTTAGAGGCTATCTCTAGAATTCGAATTGAATTTACAGCTAAAAAAGCAGCTTCTACTCCCGAACAACATGCTGACCCAATTAAAATAACAACTATAAGAATAACTAAACCGTAAACACTTGGTTCCATTAAAATAGATTAGGTACTAAATCTGTTTAATTCATTCTTCCATTTTTTTTTTAAACACGCCAATACACGATCTATGTTTAAACCTGAAAATAATGTTTTTGAAGAAAGAAGAGAAATCTTCCTCAATAAATTAAATGGAAAAGCTGCTATCATTCCAAGTGCTAATCTCGTAAAGCATCATGCTGACTGTGAATATCCGTTTAGACAAGATAGTAATTTTTGGTATTTAACCGGTTTCGATGAGCCAGATGCAATCGCTCTTTTCTTATCGCATAAGCCAAAGGGAGAGAGATTTATTATGTTTGTTGCTCCTAAAGATCCTCTAAGCGAAGTCTGGCATGGCTTTAGATGGGGTTCAGAAGGTGCTGAAAAAGAGTTTAATGCTGATAAGGCTCACTCAATATACGAATTAAGAGATTTACTCCCAGCCTATATAAATGGTTCTGATGAACTTGTTTTTTCTATTGGTAAACATCCCTCAGTCGAGAAAATAATACTAGAAATTTTTTCACAACAACTTGAAAATCGCTCAAGATTAGGCTTTGGTGCAAATTCTATAAAATCTCCAGAAATTTATTTAAATGAGATGAGATTAATTAAAAGTGAATTTGAAATTAAGAGAATGAAAGAGGCTATACAAATCTCAGCCGAAGCTCATGAATTAGTTAGAGAATCTATCTCATCAAAGAAAAATGAAAGACAAATTCAAGGTCTTCTAGAGGGATTCTTTCTGGAAAAAGGAGCGAGAGGACCAGCTTACAATTCCATTGTTGCATCAGGAGATAATGCCTGTATTTTGCATTACACTTCAAATAACTCACCCTTGAAGAAAGAAGATCTATTATTGGTGGATGCTGGCTGCTCACTAATTGATTATTACAATGGAGACATAACAAGAACTATTCCAATAAGTGGTAAATTTTCTAATGAGCAAAAAGTTATCTATGAAATTGTATTGAGTGCACAGAAAAGTGCAATTAAGAGCGCTGTAAAGGGATCTAATTCTAGTACTGTTCATAATGTTGCCTTAACAATTCTCATAGAAGGATTAAAAGAAATTGGTTTATTGTCGGGCAGTACTGAGGAGATAATTGAGAATCAATCTTATAAACATCTTTACATGCATAGAACTGGTCATTGGCTCGGCTTAGATGTTCATGATGTTGGAGCATACAGAATGGGGGATTATGAAGTGCCATTACAGAATGGAATGATTCTTACCGTAGAACCTGGTATCTACATAAGTGATAGGTTCCCAGTCCCTGATGGACAACCCCCTATAGATGAAAAATGGAAAGGTATCGGGATAAGAATAGAAGATGATGTTCTGGTCAATGATACAAATCCAGAAGTTTTAAGTTCTGCTGCACTAAAAGAAATTTCTGATTTAGAATTTTAAATTTGACTTATCCAATCAATAGAATTATTTTTATAAAGTTTAAAATTCAAAAATTAGTATGTCAGATTCATATGATACAAAACTCTCTCTAGCAAGAGGCTTAGCTAGTCAGCTTGGTATGTTCGCAGAAGAAAACGATATCCCTAAAGATCTTTGGGATTCATTGGAAGCTACAATTTATGACTTTTATCAAGTATCTCATGATAGATAAAAATCCTGTTTAGAAGGTCTCAATAATTCAAATCAAGAAATTTTGAATAAATCAATCAAAATGTGACCATAAACTGATAAATTATTTATTAAACATAAATAATTGAATGACCTCATCAGATAAATTAAATCAAAATTCAACAGAAAAAAAAGAAAAAAACACTGATGCCCCAAAGTCTATAAATTCTTCTCCAAATTCAGGAATGATGGGTGCCACTGCTGTATTGGCAGCTGCCACAATTGATGAAGATGGAGTACCATCAGGATATACCCCCAAGCCTGACGAAGGAAGGTTCATAATTAAAGTTTTGTGGCTACCAGATAATGTTGCCTTAGCAGTTGATCAAATAGTTGGTGGAGGTCCAAGCCCTCTTACTGCTTACTATTTTTGGCCAAGAGATGATGCTTGGGAAAAATTAAAAAGTGAACTTGAGAATAAAGGTTGGATTACAGATAACGAAAGAGTAGAAATTTTGAATAAAGCTACTGAAGTAATAAATTATTGGCAAGAAGAAGGTAAAACAAAGAAATTAGAAGAAGCTAAATTAAAATTTCCCGAAGTAACTTTTTGTGGAACCGCTTAAATTTTAGTTTAGTTTTTTGCAGCTTGGATCCAAGCCTCAGCCTTCGAAACTTCTTTCAAGGCTTTAATTTTTTCTGGATTTTTTTCATTTTCAGAAAATTTGCTTATTGCTAATTTTGCTTCTTTAAGATCCTGTTCAGCATTTTGAACATTAATCTCAGAACCAATTTCAGCATTATTTACTAAAACTATGACCTCATCTGATTCAATTTCAGCGAAGCCTCCCATTAGGGCTATTGATTTCCATTGGGAATTCATTCTTAGTCTTAAAACGCCAATATCTATAGCAGTAACTAAAGAGATATGCCCTGGTAGTATACCAAGCTGACCAGTAGTACTAGGAAGGATTACTTCTTCAGCTTCGCCTTGATAAACATTTTTATTAGGTGCTAAGACTTTTAGAGAAATTGCCATTAATTTAAATTATTGAAGGTAATTTTAAATATATAAATATATTTATTTTTCTGATTTAATTTTTTCTGCCTTTGCTTTAACTTCATCAATATTACCAACCAAGTAAAATGCTTGTTCTGGTAAATCATCTAGTTCGCCTGACAAAATCATATTGAAACCAGCAATGGTATCTTCTAATTTTACGTATTTACCAGACATCCCTGTAAATATTTCTGCGACAAAGAATGGTTGTGAAAGGAATTTTTCAATTTTTCTGGCCCTATCAACTGTTAATCTATCTTCTTCAGAAAGCTCATCTAAACCAAGAATTGCGATAATATCTTGAAGTTCTTTGTATCTTTGTAAAGTTGATTGGACAGCTCTAGCTGTTTTGTAATGCTCATCGCCAACAACTGATGGTTGTAGCATAGTGCTCGTTGAATCTAACGGATCAACTGCTGGATAAATTCCCTTAGCTGCAAGAGCCCTAGCAAGCACGGTAGTAGCATCTAAATGGGCAAAGGTTGTAGCTGGAGCAGGGTCTGTTAGGTCATCAGCAGGAACGTAAACAGCCTGAATAGATGTTATTGACCCTTCTAATGTAGATGTAATTCTTTCTTGCAATTCACCAACATCAGTTCCCAGGGTAGGTTGGTATCCAACAGCTGAAGGCATTCTTCCAAGTAATGCAGATACTTCAGAACCAGCTTGAACAAATCTGAAAATGTTATCAACAAACAGTAGGACGTCTTGTTTATTAACATCTCTAAAATGTTCGGCCATTGTAAGTGCTGATAAACCTACTCTCATTCTTGCACCAGGTGGCTCATTCATCTGTCCAAAACACAAGGCGACTTTTGATTGAGTTAAATCGTCTGCATTGATAACTCCCGATTCTTTAAATTCTTCATATAAATCGTTTCCTTCTCTAGTTCTTTCTCCTACACCTCCAAAAACAGAAACCCCACCATGCTCCTTTGCAATGTTATTAATTAATTCTTGAATAAGAACAGTTTTTCCAACACCAGCACCTCCGAATAATCCAACTTTTCCTCCTTGTCTGTAAGGAGCCAAAAGGTCAATAACTTTAATACCAGTTTCAAAAACTTTTGGCTTAGTTTCTAGGTCAGTTAACTTTGGCGCAGCTCTATGAATTGGAGCAGTATCTTTAGTATTCACTGGACCTTGTTCATCTACTGGCTCACCTAAAACATTAAATATTCTTCCTAAAGTTGCTTCTCCTACAGGTACAGATATTGGTGCTCCTGTGTCGATTGCCTCCATGCCTCTTACAAGACCGTCTGTGCCACTCATTGCCACTGCTCTTACTCTATGGTCACCTAGGAGCTGTTGGACTTCTGCAGTAAGCGCTATGTCCTGCCCAGCTGGATTTTTAGCTTCAATTCTTAAAGCATTTAATATTTTGGGCAGTTTTCCAGCTGGAAATTCTACATCTAGAACTGGACCAATTACCTGACGAACTACGCCTTTTGTTTGTGAAGAAGTTGATGGAGTTGCTACCATTTTTTATTGATTGGTGATGAATAGCTGATTTAAACAGCTTATAATCCGAAAATACTACCACCTCATGGGTAGATTCGTTAAATGGGTTCGGCCACCCGCACAGTTTAAGTATGGTTTTATTGCCGCTTAGCAGATTATGTTGTTGATGATACGGATGGAGAACTTCTCTTTCCATTTTTATGACGCAATGCGTCCCAATCATGATCATCCATTTAACATATGGCAGCTGTTTCACTTACAGTCTCTACAGTAAAACCACTGGGAGATAGAATATTTATTAAAGTTTCCGCATCTGAGGAAAAAACTGCTGGGGGCATTCTTTTGCCTGATTCAGCTAAAGAAAAACCACAGGTTGGTGAAGTTGCTCAGGTGGGCCCTGGTAAACTTAATGACGATGGTTCTCGACAAACTCCAGAAGTGAGTATTGGAGATAAAGTTTTGTACAGCAAATATGCAGGTACAGACATTAAATTGGGGGGAGATGAATATGTCTTGCTCTCGGAAAAGGATATTTTAGCTGTAGTAAGCTAAAATATTTGTTTCAAAAATTATTAAAACTTATTACTAAATCACTGCCTAAACATGGCTAAAAGAATTATTTACAATGAGCAAGCTCGTAGAGCGCTCGAGAGAGGAATCGATATCCTTGCTGAGTCTGTGGCTGTAACGCTTGGACCAAAAGGAAGAAATGTTGTACTAGAGAAAAAATTTGGTGCTCCACAAATTATTAATGATGGTGTCACAATCGCTAAAGAAATCGAACTAGAGGACCACATTGAAAACACAGGGGTTGCTTTAATCAGACAAGCGGCTTCAAAAACTAATGACGCAGCTGGGGATGGCACCACAACAGCCACTGTTTTAGCTCATGCAATGGTTAAAGCAGGGTTGAGAAACGTTGCTGCAGGAGCTAATGCAATCACCTTGAAAAAAGGAATTGACAAAGCGACTGAATTTCTAGTCGGTAAAATTCAAGAGAATTCCAAACCAATTAGCGATAGCAATGCTATAGCTCAATGTGGAACTATTGCTGCTGGGAATGATGAAGAAGTTGGTCAAATGATTGCCAATGCTATGGATAAAGTTGGTAAAGAAGGTGTTATCTCCTTAGAAGAAGGAAAATCAATGACTACTGAATTAGAAGTTACCGAAGGGATGCGCTTTGATAAAGGTTATATCTCACCTTACTTCGCAACAGACACAGAGAGAATGGAGGCTGTCTTAGATGAGCCATATATCCTACTTACTGATAAAAAAATTGCCTTAGTACAAGATTTAGTTCCCGTTTTGGAACAAATAGCTAAAACTGGTAAACCTCTAGTTATTATTGCGGAAGATATTGAAAAAGAGGCCTTAGCAACTCTTGTTGTCAATAGATTACGAGGCGTGTTAAATGTTGCTGCAGTAAAAGCTCCTGGATTTGGCGATAGAAGAAAAGCAATGCTTGAAGATATGGCTGTTTTAACTAATGGTCAACTTATTACTGAAGATGCAGGCTTGAAATTAGAGAATGCTACCTTAGATATGCTCGGAACTGGTAGAAGAATAACTATCAATAAAGAAACTACAACAATTGTAGCTGAAGGGAACGAGCAAGCAGTTAAAGCTAGATGTGATCAGATTAAGAAGCAAATGGATGAGACAGATTCTTCATATGATAAAGAAAAGCTTCAAGAACGTCTGGCTAAATTAGCAGGAGGTGTAGCGGTGATTAAGGTTGGTGCTGCTACTGAAACTGAGATGAAGGACAAAAAGCTTCGTCTTGAGGACGCTATTAATGCAACAAAAGCAGCTGTTGAAGAAGGAATTGTACCTGGAGGAGGAACAACTCTCGCTCATTTATCTCCTATTCTAAAAGAATGGGCTGATAAAAATTTAGAAGGAGAGGAACTAATTGGAGCTAACATTGTTGAAGCTTCACTTACTGCTCCTCTTATGAGAATTGCTGAAAATGCAGGCTCTAATGGAGCTGTGATTGCTGAAAATGTAAAAACTAAACCATTTAATGATGGATTCAATGCTGCTACTGGAGAATATGTAGATATGTCCTCTGCTGGTATAGTTGATCCTGCAAAAGTTACACGCTCGGGATTGCAAAATGCAGCTTCAATAGCAGGAATGGTTTTAACCACCGAATGCATAGTTGCAGATTTACCTGAGAAAAAAGATTCAGCTGCTCCAGCAGGTGCTCCAGGTATGGGCGGCGACTTTGATTACTAACTCAACAATAGTTTTTAATAAATTTATAAAAGGGATCATTCAAAATGATCCCTTTTTTATTAGAATTTTATGAAATCCAACCAGCGCTAAGAATAATTGCGAGAGACAAAAATATCACTAAAAAAGTCCACGTTATTTTGTTTAGAGAGGCTTCTGCACTACTTGCGCTGTTAAACATAGAGCTTCCACTGGCAGCTATTCCTCCCATTCCATCACCTTTAGGACTATGAAGTAAAACTAAGAGAATAAGAAGAACTCCAGAAAATACCCAAATCCAACTAATAATTTGAATCATTGCTTAAAAAATTTTTATTAACTTTAGACGTGTTGAACGACCTTATTATAACCCTTTAATTCAATTTCTTGAATAAGCGATTTGCCTGTCATTTCTCTTGGTATTGGTAGATTTAATAATTGCAATAAAGTGGGAGCAATATCTGCTAAGCCTGCGTTTTCTCTTAAATTAATTTCATTTCCCATATTTGGTAATTTTCTCTTTTCACCTTCAATCAAAATTAATGGAACTTTATTTATCGTGTGTGCTGTCCATGGTTCTCCTTTAGATCCTTTCATTACCTCTGCGTTACCATGATCGGCAGTAATAACGATACTTCCGCCCATTTCTCCAGTAGCATTTACTATTTGACCTACACATTTATCTACTTTTTCTATAGCTTTAATTGTTGCATCCATGTTGCCAGTATGACCAACCATATCAGGATTGGCAAAATTGATTACAACAAAAGCATAATTCCCGCTTTTAATTGCTTTAGAGCAACTAATAGTTAATTCCTCAGCAGACATTTCGGGTTGCAAATCATAAGTTGCTACTCTTGGAGATGGAATCAAATGTCTCTCTTCTCCAGGTAAAGGTATTTCAACTCCTCCATTGAAAAAGTATGTTACATGAGGATATTTTTCAGTTTCCGCAGTTCTGTATTGTTTAAGTCCGTTTTCTGACACTATTTGGCCTATAAAATTATTGAGTGATTCAGGAGGAAATGCAACTTTAACGGGAAAGTTAGGATCATATTGAGTAAAAGTAACAAAATCTAGATTTGGATAATTTTTTCTTTCAAAGTCTGAGAATTCATTGACTGAGAGGGATTTGACTATTTGTCTTGCTCTGTCTGGACGAAAGTTAAAGCAGATCAAACTATCCCCATCTTTCATATAGTTTTCAGATATTCGTACAGGCTCTATAAATTCATCGGTTATGTTTTTGGCATAACTTTTTTCTATGTAATCCTTGGGATCAATATTTGTTATTTCAATATCTGGATCAGTCAAATTGGAGTATGCTTTTTCTGTTCTATCCCATAAAAGATTTCTATCCATTATCCAGTATCTTCCGCATATGGAGGCTATTTCACCAACGTTAAATTTTTTTATACATGACTCTATTTGATTAAGATATTTCAAGGCACTTTTTGCAGGAGTATCTCTTCCATCAGTAATAATATGGATTGCAACTTTTTTAATTTTATTTTCAGATGCCCATTTTATTAAACCTACTAAGTGATCGATATGACTATGAACTCCTCCATCTGAACATAATCCTGTGATATGCAAAGTAGAATTATTTTTCTTTAATAAAGCAGCCATCTCTTTTAACTCATTAACCGAGCCTAATTGATTATTTTTTACAATATTTGAAATCCTTACAAGTTCTTGTTGTATTATTCTTCCCGAACCAATAGTAAGGTGCCCTACCTCCGAATTGCCCATTTGACCATCTGGGAGGCCTACATCAGATCCACTAGCACTTATAAGGGTGTGGGGGTAAGCGTGCCACAATGAGTCCATGATTGGTGTACTGGCACTTTTTATAGCATTATCTGATTCTTCTTTTCGATATCCCCATCCATCTAGTATTGCAAGTACTACAGGGCTCTGAGGAACACTTAATCTTTTTATATTTTTGCTGCTAATCTTTGACATATTTAGATCAAATTTATTGTTAACTGATCCAACCTTAAATTTAGCTTCAAACGTTACTCTTTAACAATTTATATTTAATATAGTTAGCTTTTGCTAATTTATGAAAATATTAGTTTAATTTAATTTCTTGATAAATCATGTCCAAGAAGACAAAAAAGATTGTAATACTTACTGAAGTTGAGCTTAGAAAAACTATTTCGCGTTTAACTTGTGAAATTATCGAAAAAGTAAAAAAACTGGATAACCTTCTATTGGTTGGCATCCCGACTAGAGGAATTGAGCTGACCGCAGTGCTAGAAAAGGAATTATTCTCTAGAACAGGTTTAAGAGTTAGAAAAGGAACAATTGATCCAACTTTTTATAGAGATGACCAAAATAGAGTTGGAACTCGCCTAATACAAGCTGCAAATATTCCCACACCCATTGAGAAACAAGAAATTCTTTTAATAGATGATGTAATTTACACAGGTAGAACAATTAGAGCCGCAATGGATGCTTTATATTCATGGGGCAGACCTCAAAGAGTGATGTTATTAGTAATGGTTGATAGAGGTCATAGAGAATTACCTATTCAACCAGATTTTTGTGGTAAAAAAGTGCCAACTAGTAAAACCGAAAGTATTAGTTTGCGTTTAAATAAAGTTGATAATGAAGAAGGAGTTTTTCTTGAATAGCTATCTTTCAGAAGATTTTTCCTAAATTATATTCTCCAAAAAATTCATCTTTAATATCAAAACACTTGACTAGTAAATCAGCATTTTTCGTGATTTTAAAAAAAAGTTTTAAGGTGTCCTCTCCAATATTAGACTTATTTTTTAATACTATTTTGAGTGGTTTTTTGTCCCATTTTATGATTTCTTCTTCATTTTGAATCTCTGATAACTTTGGCAATCCATTTTCAAAAATAACATCATATGCTCTTTCTTTTTGTGTCTCTCCAATTATTATTTCGAATATTTCCTGATTCTTTTTACTGGCTTGAAGGATCAGTTTAAAGGGTGTTTCTGTTGGCCATGTTTGACCTTTGCAAAAAATAGGATGCCAAAAGTGTTTTTGCTCTCTTTTATTAAATAATCTTATAGATAATCCTTTGTTTAATATATCTTTAATTTTTACCCCCGGGGTCATTGCTAAAGCTCCCAAAGCTATTGATTCAATCGGGGGGGGGGACTTTATTTGAATTTTTGGAATTTTTTTTGTTATCCATTCTTTAATCAACGGTATTTGAGTTCCTCCACCAACCAATACAATTGCATTTAAGTCGTCAACTGTACAAAATTTACCTCTTGCTTGATTTAATAAATCTTTTAATAAAGAGTTAAGGTGATTAAAAAGATTATTCTCAATGAGTATTTTCTCAAATATTTCTTTACTAAGGTAATATTCACTTTCGTTATTTTTTTCAGTAAATAATTTAATTGAATATTTTTTTTCATATTTGATTACAGATGAGCTTAGTTTACATTTTATTTTTTCTGCCTTAGAAAGGTTATTAATATAATTATTACCTGGAATAAAATAATCAACTATCCATTGATCAATATCTTTCCCACCAATTTTTGAACCTGTTTTTCCAATTATTTCAGCACACCTTATCTTTTGTTTTGAAATTGAGCTTACATCATTACCTTTAAATTTTAATAGTTCAGCTATTGGACCTAATTTTCCTTCTCCTCCCTCTATTTTGACTATATTCATATCGACTGTACTTCCTCCAATATCTAGTGTCATAATTTTTGATCCTAATGGTACATTTATGCCTAAACTTGCCGCAGTGGGCTCATCAACAAGGGCTATTTCATCTACAGATATTTCCTCACAAAGGTTAACTAACCATTCTCTGTATCCTTTATAGGTATCTATTGGAGCAGTTAAAACAAGTCTTTTGATCTCATACTTGTGCGGAATGTTTGCCCACAAAACTTGAAAAAATTTTTCACCACATTCATTAGGGTTTAAAATATTTTTTTGGTTAATTTTTTCAATGGAATTTCCAATTAATCTTTTAAAGTTCGAATGAAAAAATAAATCAGAATTTGAGTTATCCCTCATCTTTAGAGCACTAATACCAATTTTTGTAATCTTTGAAGGTTTCTCAAACCAAACTGCTGAAGGAATAACTCCTGGTGATGATGTAATATTCGGTATTTCAACTAAAACAGAATTTGTATCTTTTTGATCTTGAAAAGCAACAACAGTATTAGTGTTCCCTAAATCGATAGCAAGTGTTCCAGATAAACTTTCTTCCATATGAAATTATTTAAATCAATTAAGTTCTTTTTGTAATTTATGTTTTGAAATGGTCGAATAAATTGTAAAATACATCCTATAGTAAAAAATTATTCTTAATGAACATATCTAACAATGCAGGAATTGATTCTAATGATCTTGCAAAGAGAGGTGAGAGCTTGATAAGAAAATCAACTAATAGATATTTAACTACAGTGAAAATTGCTTTCAGAGCTAAACAAAGACGTTTTGATGATTTTGATGGCTTATTAGAAGAATCAACTATTAAACCCGTTCAAAGATCAATTATTGAACTAAGTGATGAGCAAGATCAACCAGATTTACTTCCAGGCTAATTTTGGTAAAAGACCAAAAAAGATGGAGATTACTTAAAGATTCAAAAAAAGGCAAATTTTGCTTTTTGATTGGTGTAGACAATTGGTCAATCGAGTTACAAAAAAGTGAATTCAATTCACTTTACCTTCTACTCTTAAGAATTAATGAACAACTATTAGTTATCAAAGATGAACTAATGGATGAAGAATCTATTACTTTAGAATTAGAACAATCACCTTGGTATATTCACTTAGAGGGGAAAAAAAATGAATGGAGTTTAAGGTTTGTTTTTGAAAGTCAAGAACAAACTAGATCCTTCGAAATGTATTGGCCGATACCAATAGCACAAAATTTATTTTATGAAATAAAAAACATGTGGGAATCAATGGATTAAAAGATAAATAAAATTGGAAATTTTAGAAAAAATTTCCCCTTTCCAAAAAAAATTTTTCACAACTTTTCCACATTATTTTTTAAAAAATTATTTGATGATCTAAAGCATGTGGAAAACTTCTGATTTTATATAAATCTTTATATTTAAGTAAGATTTAAATTTACAAAATTGATTTCCATGACTCCCCAATTTATTACTGAATTCTCATTATTCTATAACCTGAGACTGTCTCTTAATAATGCTTGTTGACGATTCAGTAATTTTGGAGAAAACTACATCTTGTAGATTTAAATTCCATTAATTTTTTTTCAATATGCAAGAGTTAAATTACGAAGAAAATTCAAAAGTAATAAATAATAAAGATGAAGTAATAAGTTTCAAATGTGAACTTCAAGAAAATCTTCAAAAGGCTATGAAAGAATTCGTTGAAAAGCATCCTAACTGGGATCAATACAGAATACTGCAAGCCGCAATAGCAGGATTTTTGATGCAAAAAGGTTTTCAAAATAGGGATTTAACGAGACTTTATATTGGCAATATGTTTTCAATGAATTTTAAGGATTAAGAATTTTTTATATTTTTTCTAGTAGTATTTTTGCAATGTCATTTCTGACAGGTAATATCGATAATCTATTTCCTTTTTTTACGACTAATAACTCATCCTCATTAAATAAAATCTTTAATTCAGGTAAACTTAAAGTCTTAGTTGATTTAGAGATGTATTTTACTTCAACACAATCCCATCTTGGATTATCAGGTTTCGATTTTGGATCAAAATATTTTGAATCTTGATCAAATTGTGTAGGATCAACAATATTTAGATCTATTACCTCCATAAGTCCCACAATACCTGGGGGTTTACAATTCGAATGATAGAAAAAAACCCTATCTCCTTTATTCATTTTTCTCATAAAATTTCGAGCCTGATAATTTCTTATTCCGTCCCATAAAGTTACACCGTCATTTTGTAAAGTATCTATGCTGTAAGCATCAGGTTCACTTTTCATTAGCCAGTAATTAACGTCAGTCATATCAGTCAGTTTTTCTTTTTAACTAATCCATAAGTACATAATATAGGATTCACTATTAAAACAACCCAAAAAGGAGGTGGAGGACCTCCATCAACAATTGTTCCAGCATTAAAAGTATTGAATAAGGCTACTGCTAATAAACAAGCCATTAAAGCTAGTTCCCCTGATAAAACTTTTTTTAAAGATTTCTTATCTTTGATAGAGCTGCAAATAATCAACAGCAAGCCTATCCCTAAATTACTAGCTGCTACAACATCTGCAGTCCCTCTTATAAGAAGCAATGTCTCATTTGAAGTGTTACCTGCGATAGTTTCCACAGAAAAAATCAGTAGGAAAATAATTAATAATCCCAATAGTATATGAAGACTCCCAGTGGTTTTTAAAATATTTTTTAACTTCATAAATAAAGGATCTAATTGCCCTTAATTTTAGATCGACTGTCAATCAATTAATAATTAACTAATTTTCTCTTTCCATCTCTAGTTTCTACTTTATTTATTCTTAACCCAATAAACAGAGCCCATATAAGTGCAAAGACAATTGGTAAGAAAATGATCGCAAGTTTCATCCTTTTTTATCCTGTTATTTGCTCAAAATAATATCGTTTAAAAAAATAACTTAAAATAGGTACTTTAACTAAAATCTCATCATTTGATTTGGTAAGAAATTCTTGTATGGAAGATTTAAACCCAGATCTTTTTGGCATAATATCAATTAATTAATTCTTTCATCAATAAGTTCCAACCAATTAATGATGCGCCTTTATCGAAGGAATTTCTCTCCTCGCACATAAAGCCATGATCAGCATTTTCAATTTCGACAAAACTAAATCGCTCTTCTAATGGATCCAATTTTTTAAACCTTTTTTTTATTTCTAATCGAACTTTTAAAGGAATTAAATCATCTGCAGATCCGCAAATAAAATTTAGTTTTCCAGAAACTTTTTCAAGTAAATCTATAGGTGCAAAATTAGTATCGGTTCTTGGCGCTGTAACTCCTGCTCCATAAAAACAAAATGAATTATCTATTCCTTTCAAAGAAGATGCAATAAGTGCTGCATGCCCCCCAAAACAAAATCCAATAATAGCGATTTTCTTTTTTGGATATTTTTCTTTAACCCAATTTATTGCTGCAGAAACATCTTCAATAATATTTTTTAAAGTAGTTAAATTTTTATGATGCCTGCCTAATTTTAAATCCTCTTCGCTGTACCCTAAATCCAAATTTGGAGCCGTTCTTCCATAAAGAGGGATGGCTAATACAGGTAAATTTTGTGCAGCTAATTTTTCAGAAAAACTTCTTATCCAATTATTTATTCCAAATACCTCTGGTAAAACTATGGAGATAAATTCACACTCATTTTTAGAATCTAACCACCAAGATCTTAAAGGTAAATCGCCACTATATATATTTATCCATTGACCTTTCATAAGTTTTTATTTGAAAAATTTATTAGTAAAAACTAGGGTTTTGTTTTTTTAAAATTAGATCTACCTTCAATCATGATAACCAACTTTAGAAACAATATTTCCTGAAACGGGATCAGTTACTCCAAGTTCAGGAGACAACTCTTCCATAAATCCTCTAACCTCATCAAGGTGAGCAATCATAGCTGGTCTTTGAGCTGCAATAGCTTCTGCACTTTTCCAGATCCCAACAAAACAGTAATCATAATTTCCAGTTTTAGCGATATATCTTTGAGTCATCCCCTCAAAGGTTGTTTTATCTATTACTTGAAAATATTTATCTACACAATCTGACTTTAATTTAAATCTAACAACATTCATAAAATTTTGAGCAGTCATAAAAAAAGGAGCTAATTGCCCCTAGTTTAGATTGACTGTCAATCAGGTTGATTTATTCTTCAGGATTAAGAGTAGGTACACCTTCTGCTGAAGCTACAGCAACCCACATAACTGCTGAAGAATTGCCACTATTAGCCATTGTATGAGCGGGAGTATTTGCTGAGAGAACAAATGAATCTCCCTCCTTAAAGGTTTTACTAATACCGGTCTTTTCAGCAAGCGTTAATTCACCACTTTCAATATGTCCTAGTAAAGGTACAGGATGAGAGTGCATTGGTATCGTTGCTCCATTTTCAACTTCTACTCTAATCAAACGCATTTCAGCTTTTCCTTTGGGATAATTAAAATTATCTCCATCAATGTTTTCTGAAGAGGTGAAGATTTCTTGTACATCAACAGGAGATTCTGCAGCTATGGAAATGCTTGGATTGATAAGCATTAATGCAAAAGCTAATGCGATGAATAAATTCTTGATCATGAATTTGAATTTCTAAAAAATTATTTAGACTTATAGTATTTATTTTTTAAATATCTGTCAGTACTTGATTTAACTTTTTATGTTTTTGTATAAATCTTTTATAAGGAGCTAGCACCCTTATTTTAAATCGAATGTTAATGTAAATTTTCCTTATTCAATTTTATAAATTAAATCTTAAATTATGTAGAGAAACTTATATTGATTTCGTTTTTATATAAGTTATATAAATCAAATTAAGTAGTCTTTTTTACCAATTGAATACACCTGTTAGTAAATTAATATATTTTTCCTTGAAAAGCTCCTAAAAAATACTTTTTCTTGAAATAAAGATTGACAAGACATTCATAAAAAAAACTTTTATAAAACATTAACTTCTTTTATGAATATGTTTCTAACCAACAAGACCCGTTTAAAAATTAAGGATATTGTTAAAAGGATTTCACTTGATGAACCTGTCGCATTGGAAGAAAGAATTTATGTAGAGAAGTTTGCAAAACATAATTCAACTATATGGACATGGCTTAAGAAAGCTAATAGCTTGAGGAGATATGGAAAGCAAAAATCAGATGGAATAAATGGACTTATCCAAAATCTTGGCCTTGATGGTTTAGAGACTGAAAATCATTTCGATCCCAAAAATGATGATCTTGCTGATTGGTTTAGTGGATCTCCTGATTGGGTGAGGAGGAGCTAATTTCCCTTACTTTTAAATGGATTCAAATTAATAATGAAAAAAGGGAACTTGCTCAACTTGCTTTGGAGCATAATCACAAATACCGAATTGCATACATTCCATTTGAGCATCGTTTAGTTTTCTCTCAATTGATAGCGAATCAAACAAACCACCAAATGCATGTTGAATTTTATTTTTAATTAGATACCCGTAAGTCATAATTAACCTTCTTTTTAGAAATTATTTAGTATGAGTTATATACAAGAATCAAGAGTTGTAATACCTAAAATATAATTTATAAATTAATCAGTTTTAAGTATTTCACTATATTCACAATCAGTATTTTTGCTCTAGGAAATTTGAATCATCACCTTTAAATTAAATCCACTGATTGGAGGTATCACTTCATGAGTACGTTCAAAACGAAATACTTTAAAGACACAAAAAAGATCAACAACACTCTTTGGTTGGATAAATTAATTAATCAACTTGAAAAAAAATCAAAGGGAGTTTGATCATGAATACATTTAGAAATAAACAATTCAAAAATGAATTAGATCCCAAGTATGCATTTTATGATTGTCTTCGTAGTTGCGAAATTAAGAGTAATACTGAAAAGTCTCTAGAAGAGTGCGTCGAAAATTGTAAACCTAGATTATTACCAGAGAATCTCGATGGCTAAAAATAGGAATTTAAACTCTATTCAATACCTATTTTGACCTTATAGAGTTTTTATGTAGATTTAAGGAGGGTTATCTTATGACCAACCTCGTAATTGAGCTTCTACTTCTAATTGTAGTTTTAGTTAATTTTGGAGCGATCCTTACCTCTAAAATTTATTCACAATCAGTAAAAGAAATTCAACGTAAGAGATTATTTTGTAGTGAATCTATAAGTAACCCATATTGTGTTTTTTGATAAATTACTTCTAAACTAATAGATCTCAAACTAGAGATCTATTATTAAAAGTTAAAGTCCACCAAAACTAAAAATAAGGTGTATATGGTACTTCTGTTTTTAATGAATCTCCGTAGTAACTTTCCGCTGACTTTACCAAGATCCAATAAATGAAATTTAGAAATGATTTTTCCATAGGAATATCTATACCCTTTCCTAATTCAAATCAGAATTTCAAATAAAAACATCGTAGAAAATACTTAACTGAAGAGATTTAGATTTTCTTAGTTAATTTGTGTTGGGTAGGTTTGTATGAAATGCTACTAAAGCTTGTCTTATCAATTGATTTGCTAATTTTGCTTATTGATTCCTTTAAGTTCAAAAGGTATATTAAATGGACAATCTTAATAAAAGAAATTTATGAGTAATCAAAAAAGTCAAAGCCATAAAAGACAAGATCAAAATAATACAGAATGGTTAGATGAATTAATCAATAAAATTGAAAATATGAAAAATAAAATATCTAATACTTTTTAACTTATTACTTCTTCTATTATTTATTCAGTTATTAATATTTAAAATACTTTTGTAATTAAGCCAGCTGGCTTTTTAATAGATTTATATATTTTATTTTTGCAAATAGTTATTTAACAATGTTTAAATGAGAATCTTTTAAAGCAAGTTTATGGTTCATTTTTATTTTTATTGACAATATTGAAATAAGTGTAAAAAGAATTTTTAATTTGTGACTACTGAATCATCTAAAAATCAAAACTTTGTAAGGAAGCATCCCACCGAAGGAATGGATGCTTTAGAAAAAGAATCAAAATTACCTCTTAAAGGGTGGGAAAAGGAGGTTGCCCGAGCAAAGGAATATGGTTTAGAAGGAGCAAAAAGTATTGTCGATAGAAATATATCTACATTTTCAAGAGGAGAATTACCCCATTTTGCAGGTATCAATACTTTCATGAAAGCTCCATATGTTGAAAATGTAAATGAAGTGGGAAGTTATGATGTTGCGATCGTTGGTGTTCCTCATGATTCTGGAACTACTTATAGACCAGGGACAAGATTCGGACCTCAAGGAATTAGAAAAATTTCTGCTCTCTATACTCCTTACAATTACGAAATGGGAGTGGATCTGAGAGAGCAGATATCTATTTGTGATGTAGGAGATATTTTTACAATTCCAGCTAATAATGAAAAAAGTTTTGATCAAATTTCAAAGGGGGTTGCTCATATTTTTGCTAGTGGTGCATTTCCAATTATTTTAGGTGGAGATCATTCAATAGGTTTCCCCACAGTTAGAGGAGTTTGTCGCCACTTAGGAGATAAAAAAGTAGGGATCATTCACTTTGATAGACATGTAGATACTCAAGAAACAGATTTAGATGAAAGAATGCATACCTGTCCATGGTTTCATGCAACTAATATGAAAAATGCACCTGCAAAAAATCTTGTTCAATTAGGAATTGGGGGTTGGCAAGTACCAAGAGAAGGAGTGAAAATTTGCAGGGAACGAAGTACAAATGTTTTAACAGTTACTGATATCTGTGAAATGGGATTAAAAGAGGCCGCTGATTTTGCGATTGAAAAAGCTACGGATGGAACTGACTGTGTATATATTTCTTTTGATATTGATTGTATTGATGCTGGATTTGTCCCTGGAACTGGTTGGCCTGAACCTGGGGGTTTATTACCTCGAGAGGCATTAAAACTTTTGGAGTACATTATCAGAAAAGTTAATGTATGTGGAATTGAGCTTGTTGAGGTTTCGCCTCCATATGATGTAAGCGATATGACAGCTCTATTAGCTACTAGAGTTATTTGTGATTCAATTGCACATCTTGTAGTAAGTGGTCAGCTCCCAAGACAATCTAAACCAGAATGGATTTCAGATAAATGTAATATGTCAGTTGATCAAAAATGGAGATAGATTTTCGTGCATGAAGTAGATATGACAAAATGCCTTATTCTTTCCATGGAAGAGTGGGCAGAGAAAAAAAATAAAGAAAAAATAGTTGTTGAAAAAATTAATCTTAAAATTGGGGAATTTACTTGCGTAGAACCAATATCATTAATAAATACTTTTAATGCGGCAGTCTTGGGTTCTTGGTTAGATTCCTCTCAGATTACTATTGAGACAATACCTTTTGAAGGGAAATGCTCTAAATGCAATAGATTATATTTTCCAAAGAAAGAGAATGGATATAAATCTCCATGTTGCAATTTTAATTTAGAGGAAATTATTAGTGGGAGAGAATTAAAAATCGCATCTATTGATTTTAAAGAAAAGTAGAAATTTAGTATCTAGAATAAGATCGTATTTTCAAATATAAATGCATTTACCAATTTCAGACAAAATTGAATTAAATATTCTTCATCAAAATAGTCATCAAGCAGAGAAAAATAAAATTAAGTTTAATAATTATAATTTACTTTGCTTGAACATAATGAGCAGTCCGGGTGCCGGAAAAACGAGATTACTTGAAATAACTTTAGAAGATCTTTCAAAAAAATTTCACAGTGCTGTTTTAGAGGGTGATATGACCACTAATCTTGATGCGGCAAGATTAGAAAAATTAAATATTCCAGTAGTACCAATTACAACTGGAAGAGCATGCCATCTCGATGCAAATATGGTTAGTGGAGGTCTGAAATTACTAGAAAAAAAAATAAATCCTGATTCACTAGATATTTTGTTAGTGGAAAATGTAGGAAATTTAGTGTGTCCTGCAGAATTTGAGATTGGAGAACATTTTAAAGTTGCACTTTTAAGTATTACCGAAGGTGAGGATAAACCTTTAAAGTATCCAATAATGTTTAGAGAAGCAGATTTAATTTTGATAACTAAAGTTGATTTGTTACCCCATTTGAATTTTGATATTAACGAATTAAAATCGAATATAGCTTCAACTAATCCGAAGGCAGATGTGATAGAAATTTCTTCGATAACCAAGTCTGGATTTGATTTATGGCAAGATTGGATTAGTAAAAAGATTGTGAAATTTAAAAATATTTAATACTGATTTTAATATTGATTAAGTAAGAGTAATCTCTTAAAAGTATCAGTCATTACAACTTTAGATTTACTTTTTCTTGAGTATTGATAGTACATAATATTTTTTTCAAAAATGTTTAAAAAATTGAGAGTTTTTGTTGCCTCTTTGCTAGCTCTAATATTAGCGATTTCATTAAGTACACTATCAAGTCCTGCAGCTCCAAAAGGTGAACCAATCACTTTGGGATACAGTAACTGGGCAGGATGGTGGCCCTGGGCGATAGCTGTTGATCAAAAAATGTTTGAAAAAAATGGAGTTAATGTTCAGATGAAATGGTTTGATGGATATGTTCAATCCATGGAAACTTTTGCTGCTGGTAAAATTGATGGAAATTCACAGACTCTTAATGACACTATTTCGTTCTTGCCAGGAGAGAATGGAGGGGAAGTAGTTGTTTTAGTTAATGATAATTCTGCAGGGAATGACCAAATAATTGCAGATAAATCAATTAAAAATGTTGCTGATTTGAAAGGTAAAACAGTAGCAGTAGAAGAAGGTGTTGTGGATGATTTTTTACTTGTTTTAGCTCTGAATGATGTTGGATTAACTCGAGATGATGTAATTATTAAAGGACTTCCGACTGATCAGGCTGCAACTGCATTCGCAGCAGGAAAAGTTGATGCAGTTGGTGCATTCCCTCCATTTACAGGAACTGCAATGAAAAGGCCTGGAGCAAGAGTTATTGCTAGTTCAAAAGATTATCCCGGTGCAATTCCTGATTTATTAGCTGTAAGCGGAGATTTGATTTCTGAAAGACCAGATGATGTTCAAAAAATTGTTAAAACATGGTGGGATGTAAGAGAATTCATGGAAAAAAATCCAAGAAAATCTGAAAAGATTATGGCAAAGCGAGCTGGGATCCCAACACGCGAATACAAACAATATAAAGGTGGAACTAGGTTCTTTTCTTTGGAAGAAAATTTAGAAGCTTTTAGTGATGGGTTCGGTATGAAACATATGCCTTATGCAGCGAAACAAATGGCAGACTTTATGGTAAAGGTAGGATTTATTCCTGAAAAACCAGATATGAGTAAATTATTTGACTCTTCGTTCGTTAAAAACATCAGTTAATTAATACAAAATTAAAATGGTTAGTTCGAAATTAATCAAGAGGGATAAAAAATATTTATCCCTCTTTTCATTTGGTAGTGAACCGAAAAAATTAAATAAAATATTTCTTCAAATCGCCTCACTTTTGCTTCCCCTTTTAATTTGGACATTAGTTTGTCAATTAAAACTTGTAAGTGAAATGTTTTTACCATCTCCGTTAGCGGTCTTTTATTCTCTTTTGGATATGGCTGAAAGTGGAATATTATTTGAAGATATTTTTGCAAGTACTGGTAGGGTATTTGCTGGTTTTATAATTGCAACAATTTTTTCAATTCCTTTAGGAATTTTAATGGGTTCTTTCCCTTCTTTTTGTGCGTTATGTGAACCATTAATTGCGATGCTTAGGTATATGCCTGCCGCTGCTTTTTCTCCTTTGCTTATTATTTATTTAGGAATAGAAGAGGCTCCAAAAATCGCATTAATTTTCATTGGTACTGTTTACTTTAATGTTTTGATGGTTATGGATTCAGTAAAATTTGTACCTAAAGAACTCATTGAAACAACGCTTACTTTAGGAGGTAATACAAAAGATTTATTGATCAGAGTAATAGCCAGATATTCATTGCCAAGTATTATTGATACTTTAAGAATTAATATCGCAACTTCATGGAATTTAGTAATTGTTGCTGAGTTAATTGCAGCAGAAGTTGGTTTAGGTAAAAGGATTCAACTGGCTCAAAGATTTTTTCGTACAGATCAAATATTTGCAGAATTAATAGTTCTTGGATTAATAGGATTTGCTTTGGATATGAGTTTTAGATTGCTACTTAGACGTACATGTAAATGGGCTGTTTAAATGAAATTAGATGTTAATAATATTTCAAAATATTTTGGGGAAGGTTCAAATAGAAAAAAGGCAATTGAGGGAATAAGCTTTTCAATAAGTTCTGGCGAATTTAAAACTCTTGTTGGGAGCTCTGGATCAGGTAAAAGTACTATATTGAGGATTATTGCTGGGCTTGAGAGTCCATCTAAAGGGAACGTAAAAGTAGATGGAAAAATAGTTAGTGGACCAGGATTGGATAGAGGAATGGTTTTTCAGAAATATAGTCTTTTCCCTTGGCTCACAGCATCTGAGAATATTGCCTTTGGAATGAATTTAAATTCTTATAAGTTGAAAGAAATAAAATATAGGACATCTTATTTATTAGAAGTAGTAGGTCTTCAGGATTCGGGAAATAAGTATCCAAAAGAATTATCTGGAGGAATGCAACAAAGGGTTGCAATAGCAAGAGCTTTAGCGACTAACCCTAAAATCCTACTTTTAGATGAACCTTTTGGAGCCTTAGATTTACAGATAAGAGAATCTATGCAGAAATTTCTCTATGAATTATGGAAAAAAACTTCATTGACAGTTTTACTTATAACCCATGATATAGAAGAAGCATTAGCTCTCTCTCAGCAAATATGTATTTTGGCACCTAATCCTGGAAGAATCATAAAAGAAGTTAAGGTAGATCTACAAAAAGGAGATTTAGATAAATTGAAACTTGATTCGGATTTTGCAAAATTAAGATATGAGTTATCTGATTTTTTAAGAGGCCTCCAAAAAAAATAAATAATGTCAAATAGTTTTTTGCCTACTTGGCTTTATAGCGAACAAAAAATTTTTGAACTTGAATTAGAAAACTATTCAAAAAATTATTGGCACCCATTGATTTTCATAGGAGAAATTAAACCTGGCGAAATATTGGAAAAAAAATTCTTTAATCAATCATTATTAATCTCTTGTTCAGAAAAAAATTTAATAACTGTTTTCAAAAATAGATGCCCTCATCGTGGGTCAAAATTGTGTTTGCCAAAAACAAAATTAAACCCTTCTAAAAATATTTTTTGTCCTTACCATGGCTGGACTTTTGATAGTTTTGGCAAACTTAAAACCTTGCCATTAAAGTACAATTTTGAAACAAAAATAGAAACAGAGGATTATTTTTTAGAAAAAGTTAACTCTTTAATAAATGGACCTTTAATTTGGATTAATTTCAGCAACAAACCAATATCTATAGATGATCAAATTGAGCTTGTTGGGAGAAAATGTAATGATCAATGGGATATGAATTACAGTATTTTTTCTGAATTTTCTGATACCTTAAATTGCAATTGGAAAATTGCCCATGACAATACACTTGACGATTATCATGTATCAATAGCTCATAAAGATACCCTACATAAAGAACAAGGTCCAATTAAAAACTACAGGTATTTCTTCAGTGAATTTTGTAATGTATTGGTTACCCCTCTTAGTAGTGAAGGAAATCTATATACCTTTGGATTACTCCCATGGACCCATCTAATAATCTGGCCTGGTAAAGGGATTGTTTTAATAAATTATCTTCCTAAAAATATTGGTCAGTGTATTATTGAAATTAAATTAGCCTCCGCTTCTTTATGTATAAATGATTTAGAAAATTGGAAAAAAAGTATATTAGAATTTCTTGGAGAAGATAAAGTTATTGTCGAATCAGTTCATAAGTCTTATCTCGAAAATTTTGAACTTGGTCCGCCTAATAGACTTGAACAAAGGATTATACACTGGCAAAATATTTATAAAGATTTTCTAAATGCATCGGGCATTTCTTTCTAAAATAATTTCTATTTAGTTCACAAATATTATTAATTAAATTTTTAATTTGGTAGGGATTTGACTACATATTTAATATGCTTTATTGATAATGTATTTAAATATAAAAAAGTTGATTATGAAAAATTTTATACTAATTATGGTCTCTTTATCTTTCATCTCTTCTTGCAGTAATGACAAAGATTTTTTTCTCACTGAGGGGAACGCTTTGTTAAGTTGCGGAGGCAAATCTCGTATCATCAAAAATGATAAAGAAGAGATAATTAATACTGAAGTCAAGGATTTAAGAGATGGAATTGGTAAATACGTTGAATTTACAGTTGTTGAGACTGATAAAAAAGGAGGCAAATTTAGGATTATTAATTGTTTCCCAAGTGAAGAACCACAAGATTCAATAATAAAAACTGTTAAAACAAATTATAAATTAAGTAATTAAAAGTTATTTACAAATAATTAGCTTACCTTTAAGCTGAAATTTTTGATGATTTGATAATTTCCCATGCTTCTGGTGCGGTGTCTGCATATTGAAAAAGATTTAAATTTTCATCTGAAATTAATCCAAGATCAGCTAGATATTCGAAGTTAATTATCTTATTCCAATAATCTCTACCAAAAAGTATGATTGGGATTTTAGTTTTCATTCCTGTTTGACAAAGTGTCAATAGTTCAAATAATTCATCAAGTGTCCCAAAACCTCCAGGGAAAAATACGGCAGCTAATGATCGCATGACAAAATGGATCTTTCTTAATGCAAAATAATTAAACTTAAAGCAAAGACCGGGAGTTATAAAAGCATTTGGGATTTGTTCATTAGGCAGACTGATATTTAACCCTATAGATTTACAATTTGCTTCAAATGCACCTCTATTAGCAGCTTCCATAATTCCTGGCCCCCCACCTGTCACAATCACATGAGAATTACAGTTTTTATTTTGATTACTAATTGAAGCAAGTTTAGAAAACTCCCTTGCGGATTGATAGTAATGACTCATAAGAAGCAAATTTTCTAATCTATTTAAATTTCGTTTTAAAAGTATCGATTTAGGATTTTTTTTAATTAACTCTTCTATATTTTCAAGTCTCTTTTTTATATTTGATTCTTCTGAAATGCTTGCGCCTCCAAAAATAATTATTGTTGAAAGAATTTTATTTTCTTCAAGGATTAAATCTGGTTTAGTAATTTCAAGAAGCATTCTGACTCCACGCATTTCATTTCGGCTAAGTAAACCAATATCTTCGTGAGCCAATTTATAAGTATCAGAATTAATAATTAAATTCAGGTTTTTTAAATTTTTACTAGGGGATATATGTTTTTTCATTTCAAACAAGAGTTTTAACTTTTCTTTCTAAAGGATTAAAATAGACTCTTTTGATTTTGTTATTTTCGTAAATCCAATAAACAGGGGGACTTTTTCTTGCCTTAATTAAATTAATTTTGTCTAACTTTTGAGGGGTAAATTCTTTAGAAGGATCAAAAAATTTATCTCTTTTGGGTTGGTTTAAAACAATACTACCTTCTTTCCCTGAGATAGATCTGTGATAAGTTCCTACAGGAATTTCTAATGCTCCCATAGATCTATTTAAATAAATCACATGATGAGGTTCATCCCAGGAAGGATTTATTAAAACAAATGTCCTTTCTCCAGTGATAACTAAATTGTGGTCAATTTGATGATTGTGAACGTAATATTGCTCATCTTTTAAATTATCTGGAGGAGATATAGCTTCTCCAGAATGGATCACAACATCAGAACCATTAGAACTATCTATGCCTGCATCGAAGAATGTGACTTTTGGAGTCTCTCTAAAAATATTTATTGGGAAGAATCTTAATTCCATAGTGCTAACTCCCTTTTAGAAAATTTATAAATACTAATAAAAATTTATTTACTTTTAAAAAACAGCTATTTTTTGATTCTTAATTGCAACAAACCAGGCAATCTTCTTGATTTGGATAATCTATACATTCTTTATTTAATATTTCTTCTAAAAAATCTACTTTTTTAACATAATCAAGATCTTTTAATTTTTTGTTTGGAACCGTGAACTGAGTTTGTAGTTTCATTTTCTATTCTCCTAATTAATACTGTTTTTTGAATCCATTCCAAGTTTGAGAAAACCTTAATCCCAGATAAGAAATTAAAATTGTCCAAAATAAAATTTCTATACCTAAATTAGTCATTTGCTTGGCCTCCTTTCTATCTGATTATTCTTTAGTACGGCTATTATGTAAAAATCAAGCGTAAGAATACCTAAAAGTTAAAGTTTTTAATCACAAAAAATCTTGCAATGGTTGTTACTCGGATGTTCTGTACATTCATTATTCCAATAAGCTTCAATTTTTTTGAGCTTATTATCAAATGAAAGGTTTTTTTTATCCAAATTAATTTCTTGGATGGTAAATGTGTCATTTAGTGCCATAAGACTGACCCCTTTACTACAACTATGTTCTAATTCATTTGAATAGTAAATTTCAAGTTGTATGTGTGCGGTAAGAGGAACAAAATTGTACGGATTAAGGATCAAAAAAAAATCTCAAATTATAAATGATTGCAAGGAAAATATCTTCAAAAAATTTATTCTAACTTTAAAAAAATTTGTATAAATTTTGCTTAGAGATTATATTCTCTTAATATTTCTCAGGTCTGCCAGTATCTAACATTCATCTAATCTATCTGCATATTCTCTTAAAATTTCAGCCATCTTTTGAGGTGGAATTTCTTGTTGATATTCTCTACATAAATCAAAAAATTTATCTAAGAAATCTTTCATGGAAGAGGACATAAAATTAGCGTTTCATTTTAAAAGTAAAGTATGCAAACCCACCAAGCAATAAAAGACTCACAACCCCATAAGTAATCGCTATGCCGTACATGTAAGTCATTTATTTATAAAGACATAAGCAGAATATAAATAAACTAAGAAAACTCCAATAGCTATTGAACTTCCATAAATAAGAAAGTTCCAAAATCTATATAATTTAGGTTTTTTAAATTCTTTTTCTTCTTCTTTAGTAATCATCTATTTTCTTTTTCTTTTCTGGCAGCATTACCTTTTGCTCTTAATACCAAAGTTATCGTAAGGGCAGCGCTTAATATCACAGCATCAATTAATAGGTGCGGGGAAATATTCATCAGCTGAAAAGAGAGATAAGAAGAGTCATTATCTTTTCATAAATAAATCTATTAATCATTAAAAAAGAGGGGTTTATCCCTCTAATTTTAGATCGACTGTCAATCACAGTCTATTTTAGCTTTTTGGCTTCTCTAAAAAACATTATTTTATTTAGCCAGAGCAGGAGAAGACACCTGCGACAATATTTTTAAAAATTGGTGCTTGACTCAAGGCATATAAAAAGAAAGTTGATGATGCGAGAGTAATAGCAATTTTAGAAGCCCTGTTAACTTTCAAATTTGAGACTTTTGTAAATGCAGAGTTCATTTGTTCCTCTATTTATTGACTCTATAATAGCTGCAAAAATTAAATATTTAGCATCAATATTTACCAAAGAATAATTTTATTGCTCCTTTTTCTTAACTTGCATTTTTATTAGTTCAAATTCTTTTTTAGAAACTATTCTGATTTTGTATGCTGGATATCTTGTCTTCCACCATTTATTGATCGAAATAGCTACTCCTTCTAAATTTTGTGAACAAATATTGACCCATAGAGTTTTAGTTTCAACTTCTTTATAGAATTCCCAAATTGTAGGTGAAGCCATTAAAAATCGCAAATGAAAAAATTCAATAAATTATGGGAAATGGTCCATAAGCTAAAACTTTTGTTTTTTTAATAAGAGGATTTAGTTGAAGATATAAAGTTTTCATTAAGTGGTAATAAAAAACTTTTAACAAAAGATTTACATTACTTTCGCCTTCTAGGAAAGTATTACTTTAATTTTATAACGAGTTTCAATTACAAAATATCTCAGGAAAAAAGGGGCCAAAAAAATCGACCCCTCTTGGTGAAACTCTTCCAAAGAAACATCATTAAAATTTTACTCTGAAAGTTGCAAAGTTAAACAAATTAACAAAATCAAGATTAACAATTTATGCGGCCTTTTTAAAAGGGTTCATATGCCTTAAAAAGTTATTACTTTTGCGGGCACTCATTTTTCTATATCTTTGATTTATATCCAGGATATACTTTCTAGCTTTCTTATCACTTTCAATTTTCTTTTTTCGAAGACGTAAAGCCCTTAAATCTTCTATGGACATAAGGCCATCATCTTCATTGAAATTTAAATGATCAAATTGCATCAGTTTAAGCAATTAAGTTTCTTCTTTAAGTGCAAGATTAACAACCTTATCTTTATTTGCAATAGAGAAAATTAACCAACTTAAATCAAATTAGTTATTCAATTTTCAGAAAGCTATGAATTTAAGTATTAAAAACTTTCTAAAATCAAGAAAAACTTTCGATTGAATTAGATGGAATTTCTACAGATACAAATGATTCTCCATAATGAGATTCGGCTGATCTTATCAGTAACCAGTAAAAGAAATTTACTAAAGCTTTCTCCACGAGGATTTAGTAACTAATTTAAATAAACTCATCATTTTTGTTATGGCAATATACAAAATAAATTTATTGCGCAATCAAGATATTTACCTTATAAAGCATAGTTGCATATTGATTAAGAAAAATTTGCACTCTCAGGGTTTAGGTGGCGGACTAAATCCTCGTGGAGAATTGGACTTTAGCCCGCTCTATTTTTTTAGCAAAAGAAAAATAGCACTGCAAGGTAACTAGGTCTCTAATTATTATATTTAATTCTGAATAAGCCTTTATTGGTTAATTGATCAAGAGTATCTGAGCAAAAGTCGGTATTGTTTATTGTATAATATTGTTACAAACATTAGTTATATCAATGGATTCAGTATTTTTGCTCATTGATATATTCATTCTAAGAATAATATTATTATTGATGCATAAAAAAGGTTTAATTGTGAAAAAAATAATTAAATTTTTTAAACTACTTAAGATAAGAATCGATATTTATAATGCAGAGGCTGAATTAAAATTTATATTGGAAAATAAATAATGGGATTCCCACATTGCCCTATTTGTGTAGTTCTAGCATTTGTTTCAGTTTTTGTGGGAGTTACTCGTAGTTATATGTTCTATATTCTTTTTAGGCTTTTTGTGAGAGCAGGATCTAATTTTAAATTGAAGTTTAGTTCCTATTAATTGTTGACATCTAAGTATAAATACTTTATAAATAGATTGTAGTGAATACTACAAAATCGTCCGATCTACCATCTGATAGACCGCAGTACGACTCAAGCCATAGGACGGGGACTTGAGCAAGTTCAGGAGCTGCAACATGGTAAACATGTATTTCAATGGAAAGTCATTCGTATATTGTAGAAAACAAGAAGAAAAGTTGATAAAGCTCACTTATAGAGGATCCATTTACTTAAAATAAGATTTCTAATTTCTTTTTTAAAAGTTTGGACATTCTTTAAAGTTTTGAACTCAGTCTTTATTAATACGTTATAAGAAAAACTTATTGTGAAGATATTATTTACCTATTTAAAAATTAAAATATTCGTATATTTAGTAACGAGAAATTAATTTTAAAATAACTAATCTGTAATCAGATTTTTGAAAGGCTATGCAACCTATTTCTGAAGAACTTTACAAAAAAATAGTTGAGACTTCTAAAAAATGAATAAGTTACTAATTGCTTTATTAGCTTTAGATTTAGGCGTTAGTCTGTCTAAAGTTTTTATTTTTACCTGAAAATCAAATTACTTAATAAAAAAAGCAATTTTTTTCCAGATAAAGAAATAGTAAGGGGATATTCTTTTGATGTAATTATTTTATAAAATAAAAAATTAAACCAATAAAAGAACTACCTAAAAGTAGTAGCAGCATTAAAAGAGCTATTAACTTAGCTAATCCCATAAAGATAAATCAGAATTGCCTGTAGATCTTTGTAACCAGTGAATTTTCCAAACATTATTTACTTTTTTAAAAATTGAGGTAACTGTTGGTAAGTCATCATTAGGCGTCCCTTTATAAGTAAATTTTGAACCTAGAGTAAAGATGCACATTACTATATTTTCGCTTAAAAATTCGAATCGGTGAATTTTAGTTATTTCTGCCTTTTCTTGAACTATATCACCAGTAATCATTTGTTCGAACCCTTTTGCATCAATTGGATTACCACTCGGTCTTATGAATAAAAAATCCGGAGTCGCATTGTCAACAAAAAATGAGGCCATTTTTTTTGGATTAGCAAATTCATTTAATAATGAAATTATTGATTCTTTATCATTCATAAAAAAAGTGACGTAACCCTTCTATTCTAGATCTACATTTTAAAGTGTACAAATCAAATTGGGATAATTCTAAAAAAAATTCGTTAGGATGTTCGAAGTAATTAGATTTTTAATGTAAATCATGATCAATTCATTAAACAAATTATTGCCCGTTGGTAAAAAGGTCAAAAAATATTTGCCTTTCTTTATTGGATTTAAATTACTTACATTTACTGGTTTTATTACTTATTTAATGAATCGCTAATTAAAATAACCTAACAATAAGTTTTAACTAAATTAAAATCTTGTGAATAAAGAAGAACGAACTAAAAGATTTATGTCTATGTCAAGTAGACAAAGACAAGAACTGATAATAAAGAAGATGAAATATAGAGGGATAGAGGTGGGAAGTGGAATTCCGAATAAAAATTATGATAGCCAAGAGGTTTATGAATTAATTCATATTGCAAATTGCTTCCCAGAATTAAGAGATAAAAAATAAAAAAATATTTAGGTTTCTTTAATTAAGTTATTTATTTTAGTTCCCTTATTGCAGAAATAATTAATCCACCTATCAATCAGAGATTAATAAATACTGCTCTTTGATGGAAAGGGAATACATGAAAAATTATTGTTTTTGGAATAAGAAATAGTAATAAAAAGACAGAATAGATTTTTTGCTTTTTTCCAAATATAAAAAATCTAGAACCTAATATAAGACATTTAATAGCTACCACTAGAAGAATAGATGAAATTTGTTAAGGAATGCCTTTTGAAGAAGTATATTCAACTGTTCTTTCAAAATCATTTATTTTGCCTGGTGCTGCTGAGATAAATATTGATGAATTTATACTCTTGAAAAATCTAAAAAAGATTTGATCCTTTTTATTTTTCAAAAAAGAATTTATATAACATTATTATATGAAAAAAATTTTATGCGTTTGATAAATAATTAGTCTGAAATACTTTTAAATTTTTCTAAAAGAGGTTTAGCTAAATTAATAGAAGTCTTTTTAATTAATGTTAATCTTATTAAGGTATTTAAAAGTAATTTATGAATTATCCTTTTATATTTATGAAATAATAAATCTAATTAAAATAAATGTTTAAAAAATTTCTTTTAACTTCTTTTTTACTTTTAAGTTCCCTCATTACTGTATATCCTTCAAAAAAAGAAAATACTAATTTTTTGGATTATTGTTATTCTTTAGAAAAAATAATTTCTAGAAATACGATAGAAAAAAGTAATAATCTATTGAATAATTTTAAGCCTTTAGCAAAAGATATTGCTTTATTTGGGACTAAAAAAACTAAAGGCACTTTCGCTAATAATATAATTGATCAATATAAAAATTCCAAAAAATTATTTATTATTACTCTTGTTCCAAACAAAATTTATTGTTTAGCAGGATATTGGATAGAGGAGGTAAGTCCAGGAAAATTTGAATCGATTTTCTATCAAAAAACCAAACAAAAAATAAATGTATATAAAAATACTAAAAAACAATTAGATCAATTTATTAGACGAATGAATTTAGAGTATAAATCTATAAAAAAAGAAATTAATGATTTGTTTTAGAAACTTAAAATTCTTTTTCTAATATAGTCAATTTATTTGTTAAAGTTAATTCATTTTTTTTAGATTGCGAAATGAAAAATAGTAGTAATCCCAAAATAATTACAAATCCAAATATTGATAAAGAATAAATTATTTTCTTAGTGATAGAAAATCTAAATTTATTTTTGGTAATTTTTTCAAAGAAGAGAAATTTTTTATTTGATAATGAATCATATTTTTCAGAATTGTTTTCAAAATAATAATTATTAAGTAGTTCTTCCCTATTTTCATTAATATCTATTTGTAAGTTGTTTTCAGAGGCCCCAACTTTGTAATTGGATTGTTCATAAAAGAATTTATGTATTTTCGAAATATTTGCTATTTTTTTATTTTTAACATAAAGAATATTTTTTTTAAAATCATTACCAAACCATTCGTCATAAACTATAAAGTTTGGTTTAGCAAAATAAGACAAGACTCTATAACAAAAAAAGTACATTAAAAAGATAAATTAAAAAAAAAAAGAAAGTTAATTTTGTTGGTAAATTTCATAAATCATGTTTATAAATCATCATTAATTGTCAAGTTCTGATTTAAATTAATTTCATAGATTTCTAAGGCTCTAATTATTTTATTGTTTCTTGCAGATGTGTTGGCAGGAAAATTTATTATTTGGACTTTCTTGTGCCACCGTAGGAATAATCTTTATGTTTAGAAATTACATTCCAACATTCTTGACAACAAAAAATCCAGTCTCTATGAATTATGGATTTAACTCTGTAATGAATTTTATCTGGCTTATTACATAAATCACATTTTTTCAATCATCTTTAACTTTGCTTATTTAATTTTATATAAAATTATGTTGATTTGAAATATTCACGAAAAAATTTTTATCATGTCATTATAAAAATGCACTCTACAAATCCTGAAGCAAAGCAGTGGTTATGTTGAGTGCGATTATTTAATTGCCTTATAAGAATTTATTAAATATTTTATTTAGCTTTTATTAAATAATAAATAATATATTATACATCTAAATTAGAACTTTAAAAAGAAACTCACGAATAATATTTAGTTAATTTTATTATGATGTCAATGAACTTAATACTATGAACATTTACCTTTTCTGGATATTATTTTTAGCTCTATGGGCAATAGTCCCCTTAATGATTATTAAAGGTAGAGTTGACGAAGATCCTAAGATTCAGACCTCACCAAAAGTTAAGGCAAAGAAGAAAGGTTGGTTTAATTAAGTGAATCTCTGAATTTGTAAAATAATCTGCAAGGTAAATATTGATAATTTAAATTAAAGTCTAAGAAATAAAATTTAGTAAATAAAAGTGAAAAAATTAGAGAATAACTTTCTTTATTTGGTTGTGCTTGGAGGAAGAGCAAAAAAAGCTAACATTGAACTTCACGACGTTAGATGGGTTGTTGGATCTAAAATTGAGGATACATACGATACTTTAAGAAAGGATTGGTTTGGATCTCCAGTAGGGTTGCATATTGATAGCTATAAAAAAATTGAATATATAGATGGATATAAGATTAATTTAATAAATTTTGAAATGGGTAACATAGATAAAAAGAAATTAGTAAAACAAAATAAGGCCAAAAACAATTTATGGTTTGTAAATATTGGAGGCTATAGTCCAACTTCTATGCAAGAAAAACATCAGTTTGGATTGGTTATAGCTTCAACTAAAATAGAGGCAAGAAATATAGCTGAATCTAAATGGCTTATTGGCTGTAAAAAGAAGCATAAAGATGATATTGCTTCAGTAGGAATGTTATTACGTTGTGATGATTGTGAACTAATAAAAAAGATAGGTAAATGGCAAATAGAATTAACCCCAGATAATAATTTTATTGAAGAGAACAATTATCCTGATTGGTATGGTTATAAAGAAATAGATGGGATATAGAGATCAAAGAATCTCATATAAAAAAATTCAGCTAATTACTTATATGCATATTAATGGTCCTAAAGTCTTAAAAAGAACTTGATTTTCTTAATAAATAAATTCCACCTGCTAAAGAAATTAAGACAGGTAACCATGCAGCCAAAATAGGAGTTAAAATGCCTTTCACTCCAAATGAACTAAATATAAATGACATTACATAATAAATTAATATAAGAATCACACTTAATCCAAACCCCTGACTTTTTGAAGATCTTAAATTAGATTTAGATCCTAAACTGCTTCCTATTAAACCAAATACCAAGCATGCAAAAGGCAGAGTAAATTTTTCTTGGATGCGGACTTTAATTCTTCTTAATTCTTTTAAGTTTCCAGTTTTTTTATAAATTTTTTCTGCTTTTAAAGCCTGCTTTAAAGTCATTTCATTAGCATCTTTAGGCACTTTTGCTAACTCCAATGGCCCCTCTACAAATGGATAGGTATATTCTTTAAATTGAATATTTGTAATTTGGCCATTTGGATTTATTGATACAATACTTCCTTCGGAAAATATCCAAGAGGAGTTATTTGAGTCGAATTTTGCTGTCTTTGCCTTTAAGACTTGTTGAAAATCTTCTCTCGAAAAATCCAATACTGTAACACCCTCCATAATGTTGTTTTCATACCATGAAGCATAAAATATATGAGTAAGGTAAGTATTTATTTTTGTTGGCTTTTTAGTTGATGCATTTATCCTAGAACCATATCTCGAAAACATAATATTGTCTTTCCCTTTTTCACCGCTAAAGGAACTTCCAATTCCTGCTCTTAATGTTGTTTCAGCTAACTTGTTACTTGCAGGAACTAAATTATCATTAAAGTAAAAAGTTAAACCTGTCATAAATATTGAAAGGGCAATAGCTGGAGATATAATTCTTGATGTTTTTATCCCTAGGGATTTCAATGCTAATAGCTCAGAATTACTTGATAATTTGCCATATGCCAATAATGTAGAAAGCAAAACTGCCATTGGAAATGATAAAACTAAAAAGCTGGGTAAACTAAAAAAAAGAACTTTTAAAGCTAAAAATAGAGGCAACCCAAATTCAACAATTTTTCTTATAAGATCGAACATCACCCCAACAGATAATGAAATAACAGTAAATGCAGAAATTGCAAATATCATAGGAGGGATGATTTGACCTAATAACCACCTATCTATTAAAGGTATTGAATACCAAGGAGAAATTATTTTATTGAAAGTTTTTTTAATTACTGTTTGATTTGAAAGTTTCAAAAGAAATTTATTTAATTTGTACTGTCTTTTCCCGCATTATAAAATATGAATGTTGTATAAACCAAGATAAAATTCGTATGAAAAGAAATTTAATTTATCAATGTTCAAAAAAATAGTTTTATACTTGCAGTAAAACAAAAAATCTGGTTTCTTAAAAATAAAGGAGTCAGGTATGAAACATAAAACTTCCATATATGAATGCAATTGCATACACTGCCAACAAAAACTAAATCAAATCAATAATGCAAAACTATATTGGAACAAATTAATTTTAAGAAAAAGGTCATTATAGTTTTTCTACCAAATTCTCTGAGTTTTCACACTACCTTATATTAAGGTACTTTTTTAAAAATCTATTATTTTCATGAAATACATAAGTTTTACGATCTCAAATCTTAAGTACTAAGCTTTTTTAGAATAATGATATTATTTAACCTTTTGATTTCTTTTGTAGATCATATTTTCACGATTTAAAAGAAAAAGAATAATCAAAATACAAGATGGAATGAGAATAAAATCTAAAGACATATATGTTGTTCAGTCTATTATTTATCTAGCAAATAAATAAAAATTTGACATTATAAAGAATCTTCAAGATTTAATTCTATAGTTCAAATAATGTCTTTCTGCTTAGTATATTTGCTTGCTTTTAAAATTGAAAGAGCCTGCAAGTATCCCACCGGCAAGCTCATGACGACCTAGTTAACTCAGAATTTTTTGACTTAACCAGCTAAGCACTTCCTAAATGCCTTTTAATTCTACTAAGTAAAATTACTTACTGTGAGTATAAATGCTTATTTTTAAAAATTGATTGCGAATTTGATAATAAAAAAGTGATTTTTTTAAGCACAGCTTGTTAATTTTTAAACAGAAATGTCACATATTACCTCAAAACATGAATACTCAGAGGAAAAATTCTTAGAGATTTGGTTTACATAAGTTAATATTCGTGTTACTTTAGTTAACAATTATTATCTTTTTAATGACAAAATCAGGAGTTACTACAGAATCAGGTGGAAGACAAAATATGTTCCCATCAGAAACTAGGCCTTATATTGATGAAACTGTGTCTTACGATGGATATCCTCAAAATGCAGAAAAAGTAAATGGTAGATGGGCTATGGTTGGTTTCGTAGCATTATTAGGCGCCTATGTAACAACAGGACAGATTATTCCTGGAATTTTTTAGTCACCAAATGACTGGTTTTATAAACTCTTTTTATAAGCTATATTATTTTTTTTAGAAAAAAATTTAGTTTTTATTTTAAATTTGAAAATAAAAAAAACCAAATAAAAGTAATGGCATTTAGGGTAAATATAATTCCTAGAAATATATAAGCAAACTTTTTGCCTATGAATGCTGTCTCCGGTTCAAGCTTTACTCTCATTAAATTCTTGAATTATTTCGATAAAGATAGCATTATTTAACAAAAAATTTAAGTTTTAAAGAAGAAGAATAATCAAATTAATATTTTATTTAAAAATTAGTAAAAATCATCAATTCCTCCATCAGATTAAATCTTTTTTCGCCAATTAAGATTATTAAATTAGTAAAAAATCCATAAAAAATAGCCTAATTTAGTTTTAAATTAGACTATTTGGAGGATAAAAAATTTATTTAAATAAAACCAGGAATAATTTGACCTGTAGTTAAGTATGCTCCAACGAGAGCAACAAAACCTAACATAGCGAATCTACCGTTAAGCTTTTCAGCAACGATTTTTTCTTTTTCTACTATTTTTGGTTCGTTATTCTTCATTAGAACCAACCTGGAATGATTTGGCCCGTTGTGACGTACGCACCAACTGCTGCAACGAAACCTAACATTGCTGCCCAACCGTTAAAACGTTCTGCTTCTGGAGTCATTTTTGATTATGTAATTTGTAAACAAATATAACATATTTATTTAGTAATGTAAAGAAAATAAGGGATTTGCCCTTGCTTTGTCAGAAAAATTTAAAAACTGCTACATAAGTGTGTCGAAATATACCTTAAGGGTGTTTTTGTAATGCGTTCTTGATTTTGAAAAAAACATAACATTTTTATCTTGTTTTTTTAGAGTTTTATCCTCATTTAAAGGTAATTTAAATTAATATGTTACGAGAGTCAGCTAGTAGGGATACAGGCTGACTCTTTTTTATGAAAAGTTTTATTTTTGACTAGAAAGTAGTTTTTAGAATTCAAATTATTGCTATTAATACAATAGATATATAGTTGATTTATGTCTTTTACGACTTTTTACATGCATTTAATTTTTGGAAGAATTCCTTCTCTAATGAGTTCTGATTTAATACTTTATATCTTGCCGGCTCTTACAATTTCAATATTATTCTTTAGCCTTAAAATTATGTTTTTCAAGACTCCTAAATTGAGAAAGATTAAATAATAAACGATTTTAGAATTTATTCTTAGTAATAAAAGCCAAATTTTTTTAATTTTGGATAATAGACTTTTTTTTCCTGCAACTCAAAGAAATAGAGAGTGCATTAGTGATGTACTATCCAGAATTATAAAAAAAGGTTCAGTATTAGAAATCGGGAGTGGTAGCGGTGAACATGCAGTGTTTTTTCAAAAACGCTTTCAAGAAATAATTTGGCAAACAAGTGATCCGGAGTTAATGCATAGAAAAAGTATAAACTCTTGGATTGAGCATGAAGACTTAACTAAGAAAATGCCTAAGCCTCTTGCGATTGATGTAGAAAAAATTCCTTGGAAAATTCCATTGAGATTAGGTCATTCCTTGCAAGGAATAGTCTCTATAAATATGATTCATGTAGCACAGTGGTCTTGTACTGTCGCACTCTTTAGAGAGTCAGGAAAATTACTTAAAAATGGACAATTTTTGATATTGTATGGACCATTCAAAATTTGTAATAAGCATACAAGCGAAAGTAATTATTTTTTCGATAATTCATTGAAAAGGCAAAATGATCTTTGGGGTATTAAAAATCTTGAGGAAGTTTGTTATGAGAGTAAGAAAAATGGTTTTTATCAAGAAGATATGATTGCTATGCCTGCAAATAATTTTTCAATTATTTTCAGAAAAACTTAATGATAAGTAAATACAAATATCAATAAGTTATAAAATTCATAATATTCAATAATCAGCCTAATAGTTTTTTGCTCCATTCTTTATGCTTTTGATCTAAATCTGAAATTTTTTCGCCTAAACTCAAATGTCTTTCTAATAATTCAACTTTTGTAAGTGTTATTATTTCCGAATAAAATTTAATAGGCTGCTTACCATGCAAATTGTCACCACTCATTAGAATTAATTTATCTAGATATTTTTCTAAGATGAAAAATTTGCTATTGCTAATTCTTTTATATTCTTTTCAGATTTGCGTAAATTAATGTGATAAAGAATTGATGCCTATTGTGTTTTTAATCCACCATTTTGTATGACGATTGCCATATATATCTTCCTCTCTTGATGTCTGGCTTAACAGCAACGCAATTGCAAGCAATATTCCATAAAGCTTTGTGTATTGGATCAGGATTAAAAAGATATACTTTTTTAAAGGCTTTTTTAATTAAGACAGTTGCCTTTTTTGCATGATAATGAGGGATCGTTGGACATACATGATGAACGACATGGCTAGAACCAATATTATGGTGAAGAAAATTAAGTACTTTACCGTAAGGCCTGTCAATAGATAGAAATGCGCCTTTCATAAAGGAAAATTCCGTATTTGAAAGATGAGGTACATCTGAATCTGTATGATGAAGCCATGTATAAACTACTAGCCAACAATTAACCACTAATAAAGGACCAAAATACATAGCAATTACTGGAAATAATCCATACTTGAAAAATAAATAAACAATCCCCAATAATGTCAAACCTACACCAATATTTGATATCCAAACTTTCTTAGCCCATATTGATGGCCATAATGCGTTAGAAAATGGTTTAATTGGCCAAAAATGATTTGAAATACCATATTTAATACCTCCTGTACTTCCCGTAAGTAGATAAGCAGGCCAGCCAAATATTAGATGTAAAACAAGTTGAAGAATTCCATACTTTTTCTTACCTAAGGAATTTGAAAAATGTAATTCTTTTTCTCCGCCAACTTTTTCTGTAACTCCATTCCCTTGAATAACTAAAGGGACGTGAGTTTCTCCATTGGTAATGTTATTTGTGAATCGATGATGAACAGCATGAGAACGCTGCCAAGAAAAATAAGGAACTAGAAGTAATGAATGCAGTAAATAACCTGTTATGGATTCCAATGTCTTGTTTTTAGAGAATGCTCCATGTCCACATTCATGGGCAATTACCCAGAATCCCATAGCAGTGGTACCTGACAGTAATGCGTAAATAATCCAAATTGGGGCCATTTTTGGGGTAAATGGAATAGATAACCCTATCGCAACTACTAATGATTGGATTAAAGCCGATTGTAAAAGATACTTCAAAGAAGTTTTGGTATTGCACTTAAAGTAGTGATCTGGGATAACATCCTGAAATTCTCTTATGCTTGGAATATCCTTATCCTCTATTACAAGCGCTTGGCCTTTAAGACCTGAAAATTTTATATTACTCAAATTTTTTTGTTTAAAAATTTTGTTAAATAAAAGTGAATTTATATATTCCATTATCCATCACAGGATCTCATGATGAAAAGAATTTATAATGTTTTTTGGATAAAATTGTAACGATTTCAATTTGATCTTCAAATAAAATTACTGGCGCCAAACTTTTTTATTTTATTTTTTTATCGCAATCTTTTTATTTTTCTATTTAATTATTTTTATGCAGATTATTTTTGCTCTTCTTTAAAGCTTAATTAATTTAAAGACCGCGTATATACCTCTTAGGTAAACCAGATTGTTTCCGTGGCTTTACTAGGATAGGTAAAACAATGACTCCAACAGTAAATAGACAGATTGGAGCAACTACCATCAATATAGATTCTAGAGACATGAATAATTTTGAATTTATTTATAGATAGCAGGATTTTTCTTAAAAGTCATGCGTATTTATATCTATTTAGTGAGAATAGATTCAAAATTTTTTAAATTATTAAGTAAAACAGAAAAAAAGATTAAAAAAAATCAATTTTTTCATAAGTCGTCCTATTAACTTAACCATTATCTACAAAGAGCACTTATGGACCAGGAAAAAAAGTGGATGCTTATGACTTATTATTGTCCAACTCATGGGGATGCAGGTTTAGTAAAACCTATTCAACTAACAAAAAAAGAAATTAGTAAAACATTCTTAAAAAAAGGTAGGAGTTCTAAAAATTAATTTTTTTAAATAAAAACTATAAGATATTGTAAAAATATTGAAAAATAAATTTTAAATCTAGTCTGACTTCAGATCATTACAAATGTAGCTTACTAGAAATATTTTTTTTAATACTATTATCAAATTTTTTGCTTAATTAAAAATTTAAAAAGATTTGAAAATAACGAATTTTAACCTTGATCAGAATCGCATGTTAATTCACATTGATTAAGATCATGCGATGATATTTTTTCTAAAATTCTTAACATATCAATTTCGGAAAGCTCTCCATTTGAGTTCCATTTTAAGGTTGTTTTCCTTTGAGGTGAATTTTTTTTATTCATTTTGATTACCTCCCTTTAAATGAACTTCTAAACAACGAGTAATACATTCTTGATGACCATCCACAACACTGCATTCTGTAATACACTCGAAATATGAATTAATAGAATCTATTTCTGTATTCTGGTTTGAAGAAACAAATGAATCATTCATAGTATTGTTAGATTTGTTTGGAATAGAGATATAGCACGAAATTATGTTAGATAATTTAATTTATTAAGTTAATTAGAAAAAATAAGTATTATTTACTAAATCTATTTTGCAACTGGTTTACCTTTAAAAAGATAGTAATATTCTTCTAATAAAAACACAAAATAAAACAATAATTTTGATTATTTAATATTACTTTTATATGGCAATCTTCCAAAAAAAATCAGCATAAAGACTGATTTACTTTTCAGTAATTTAATTAGAAGATAGAAAAAGTACACTTTTAAATTTTCAAATGAAATCAGTAATTAATTGGCTTTCGAAAATGTTAGAGAGTATGGCAAATGCTTTTATGCATCCTTTAAAGAATGACTTACCTCCATCTATTGGAACTCATGCATATAGCAGTATTCCTCTAAAAAGAAAATTGAGAAGAAGGTTGAATTAGGTGTTAACTTATAGGAATTAATTTTTCATTTTTATTATCCCAAATAATATATTTGAAGCAGTTTGAAAAATCGCTTAATTTTAGGAACTTTGATTGTTGGAGCAAATGAATGTTTGCTTCATGACAAGCTCTTAAGTTGTAATTTGGTATTCTCTCGCAAAGATGATGAATGCTGTGGAAGGATATGTCTGCTAAAAACCAATTTAACCAATTAGGGATATCTAAATTGCTACTACCTAGAATAGCTCCGTCAATTATATCCCAATTTTTTGTATTTTTAGCATATGTATTCTCATAGTTATGTTGCACGAAAAAAACACATATCAAAATTGCTGCTGATAATGTTAAAACAATGGAATAAAATGATAAGAAGAAAACTAACCCTAACCATTTACACATAAAAATCCACCCAACTATTACTACTATGTTATTGATTATTAATTCACTTAGTTCACTGAAATTATCTCCATAATCAGAAAAAGGTGGTTTAAATCTTGAATTAATAACTAGAAGTTGAGAAATTTCTTTGCTTTTTATTTTGCTAAAAGTCTCTTCCAATATATCTTTAATTAAATTAAAAATAACAATAATAAGTCCTAATCTGGGTTTTAAAACTAAGTAAAAAAAACCGCCAGGGAAAAGCATCATCCAGTTTCGACTTGTTTTATAAAATATTTGGTCTTTTTTTGTAAGGGATTCATAATCTTCAAGACTTAGAACATCTATCGGCCCTTTGTAAATTTCCCAATTTCCATTATTTCTATGATGAAATGCATGATCAATCGACCATGACTTTTGTGGAATACCATTAACCAAGCCAAGTAAAAATCCAAAGAAGCAGTTTAATTTTCGTTTTGTAAAAAGAGAATTGTGACCGCAATCATGCATTAATGAGAATGTACGAGAAGAAAATAGAGTCAGAAGCACTATAAAAGGTATTAGTAGTAATCCTTTAATCATTAATGAAAAAGGTTGATTTATTATGTGGTAGACAACTAACCAAATACATAATATAGGGAAGATGGTAGTAATAATTTGATAAGAAGCTCTAATATTATTTCTTTTTAAAAATGGCTTTATTAAAAATTTACCTCTATTTACTTTAAGCATATTTCTCTTATTTTTTTGATACTAACAATTTTTAAAAAGTATTGATTATTTAATAAACAATTAAATATTTTAAAAATCATACTAAAGAATAAATTCTTTGGACATAGTTCTCAATTGATCTAGATTTAATCTCTCTAAGTAATTTTTAAAGTCACTAAGATTCTTATTAGAGTCAGAATTCTTACTCTCGTATAGAAGACTATTAGAAATTAACTCAATAAGATGATCTTTATCCATAATTCCTTATAGACCAAAATTCCTGTTTTAAAAAATAAGGTCTTGAATTCGAGATCATTAAATCATCTATTTAAGAGTAATTTTTATAAATTTTTTAAATCTTGTTCTATTTGTTCTAATCTTTCATTTAATTCTTTTTGTTCCTTAATTAAGGATTTTTTCTTTTCTGCACGCTCTTTGTTCAAAGGAGAATTGAAATATTTTTGGTAAGAGACAAAAAAAACTGCTATTGCGACTGCAATGCCAAGAGCACCTATTATTAAAATTGGAGACGAAGGAAAATCGTAAAATGGAATTGACAAAGTAATTTACTAAAAACAAATTTTAGCTATCTCATGAACAAAAAAATGAGTAATAATTACTTATTCTTTACGAAGCTTTATGGGTAATTTTCTAGTTATCTTGTAATAATCAATAAGGTTTATCTTTAATTAAATTTTTTAAAATAAGTAATTGTACAGCTGTCAAAGAATAAATAACTAATAATGATTAAAATAGTAAAAAATTTTTCATGAAGAAAATCATAAATAAAAAAAACAATAAAAATGAACCATGGTTTAAATGGTTAACTAGAGAACTTAATTCTTATGAAGCTTTTGAGGATTTTGAATCAGGAAAGAATCCACGACGTGTTGCAGAGGATTTTATTTCTAGAAATAGTATTGCTATTTCTGAAGTTTTCGAAGATTTTGATGAAGAAGATAAAGATACTCTCGATAAGTTTCTTAAATTAACAGAATGCGAGATGCATGTGTTTAGGATTCTTGAAAAACAAATAGAGTTAAGAAACAAGATAAGATTTGTAGATTTTAAAAAAAAGAAAAAAATAAAAAGTTAATTTCTATATAAGTTTATTTGTCCCATTACCGGTCTTACCAAAGCCTAACCAGATGAACCACAAGATCCATCCGAAGATAGGTATTAAATTAATAAAGATCCATTTCCAATCTTTTCCAAAGTCTCTGATTCTTCTTATATCAATAGCTATTTGAGGAATGACACAAACTAATCCATAAGCATTGAAACCAAACGTTTTTAAAAATATTGGGATAGTTAGTAAAGAAATTATAAGATTCGCTAATTGAACTAACCACCAGTCAGATCGAGATGTGAATCCTTTGAATTCTGTAGCTTTAATCCAAAACTCTTTATATGCATTAAAAAAGTTATTAAGCATATATTAAAAATTTAAAGAATTTAATACTATCAATTTAATCTTCAATTTCTCAAAATGTTTTTTATTTACTAAATAGGATCAAATAAATTCATATCATTTGAATCTTGTTTTGGGCGCTCATCTCGATTTGGTAATGAACAGAATCCGTCTTTGCAAATCATCTTTTCTTTTTCAATACTTGTAGTTTCTGAGAATATATTTTTGTTATTGTTATTTGAAGATTCTTTCAGCATTTATATAAAAAAATTAAATCCAATATTAAATTAATAACTCAATTTATTTTGTTAAGCAATAAATTTAATATTAATTATTTATTTACTTTTTTTGATTTGGCAAGTCTCTCCAAAACAGCGCCATTATATAAATGAATAAAGATATAGAACAAATATAAAGTAAAGAATTTAGATGCATTTTTATTTATTAAAGTAATTACAAAGAGGGCCTTTCATAAAAATTGGATTTCAACGGATTGGTAATTTTTTGACTCAGCAATTGAACAAATTCTAGTATTTATTTAAGTTTTTTATGCTTTTCCCAAACTTTGAGAAGGAAAAGTTTTTAAATTTTTGGAATATATCTATTTATTTAGTAAGACTTATAAATCTAAGAGTTTTTACAAATCTAATCAAATTCAACATTATTAAATGTTTATTGTATTTCACGATCTATCCTTATTTATTTCTGTTAAAGCTTTTCTACCTTCTTTTAGGGTTTTTAAGACGAGCCAAGTTAGAGAGGAAATCATAAGGAGGGTAAGTGTAATAAGAGAAATATGAGTTGTATCAATAATGTTGGACAATTTAATTAAATTCTTTATGAGTCTTTGAATTAAAAATTCAAGCTTCTGATCTAGAGTAAGCAGGAATTAGCATTCCACCATCTTGATCATCATTATTATCATCGTCAAAACCACCCCCCAAAAGTAATTCAATAATAACAAGTACAGTTACCGGATAAAAGCACCATAATATCGCTGTAAAAGGATTTAATGAGGAAGATGCTGAATAAAATTCTGTCATAAATTGATATTAATCTAAAGAAACAACAATTGTGGATCCTCTAGGTAGTGTTTTATTCAATATTTCTATAAATATTTTTTAAAAACTTTTCTTTTTAGCACGAATAGATCTTTGGTATGTATGGATATTTTTATTCTTAAAATCAATTTGAATAATAATTTTTTTAAACTACTGAGAAACTAATAATGACATAATGAATCGCGCGATTGTTATTTTTTATACTTAACAATAATTGTACAAATTTGATTCAAAAACTATTATTTATCTTGATTTTATAAATTCTATGTTTTCTTTCACTTTTGATCCTTTGGCTGCGATATTTGGTATATCAGGAATTGTAGGCTTCTTTTTCTTCGTTTCTGCTGCTAAGGGAACTTCCAGTATCAATACAAAACCAAAAAAGGAATTAGATTAAAATTTATTGTCCCAGAAAACTAAATTTAAATTTTAAATTTAGTATTTAAAAGACTTTTTAATTTTTACTTATTCCATTGTTTAGAAATAAATTCAAGAAAATCTTTTAGATCCTCTTCAGGACAATTTGTTTGTTTTTGTAAATCAATGCAAATTTGCTTAATATTTTCAAAAGCCTTTTTTACGATTTCATTTTTTTCAATAACCTCAAAATATTCTTGATCAGTAAAAGGCATAATATTAGTTTCCTTCTTGAAAATTATTTATTAACCATATTTTATCTATATTGACTTAAGAGTAAAGAAGAAAAAATCTTTTTTCTTAAATTTAGCTACCCAATCGATAATGTTTTTTAATACTTTTGGTTACTTCCCATTCGCAGTTAAGTCCAGCAGGTAACTCAACTAGATCTCCAGCTTTAATCTCGTAAACGTCACCATTTTGGGTCCTTATTTTCGCTTGACCTTCAATAATTAAGCAAATTTCCTTGTCATCGTAATTCCATTGAAATTTGCTTGGCTCACATTCCCAAATAGGCCAACTTTTTATTCCATACTGAATTATTACGCTTGCACTACAGGGGGAAGTTATTAGAACTTTCACAAAATAGTTTGGATGTGTTTTTTCATTTTACAAATAAAAGAGATATTTATTTTCGAGAATGTGTATTTCTTTACTGTCTTTTATTTTTTTTCAATTATCATAAAAAAAATTCCTAATTTATGGATGAGCTTTCTGTATTGTCAATTTCGCTATCTATAGCTTCTTTAGGAATATTTTGTTTATTTTTCGCTTCAAATGATGATGATGACCAAGATGGAGGTAAGTTGATTAAATCATTAGAAAGAATTAATTAATTCCAAGTAAATAAAACATTTAATAGAGATTTATAACCTATGAAGCCTGCATAAATGCAGCTTAAAAAAATAAAATAAACTTCCAATGTGCCGAGTCTTTTTTTCTTTAATATTTTCATTGTTTTGAGTGTTTATAGGGTAATTTTATTTAATTTGATTTTTATTAACATGAGTATTTTTTACATTAACTCAGATATTAAAGAATTATTAATGTCAAGCCAAAAAATAAAAAACAAGTAAAAAATATTATTTTTTTGGTAATTTCTCTTTCCTCAGTCTTAGCAAAAAATAAAGAAATTACTGGAGATATGCTTAATAAAGCCCATCCTACTCCTATGGGAAGGGTTTTAAACACAACTTGTTGTAGAAATATTCCTACATTTGTTCCAAGAAGTATTGAAATAAAAAATCTTTTTTGTTGTTTTTTGTCAATCTTTTTTAAGAAAAAATTAATCTTAAATCCTTTTAGACTAATTAAAAAAATTATTGCACCTAATAATCTTATTTCAGTTGTAAGGAAAGGAGATAAATTGCTTTGAAGGAAAACCATCCTTGATAAAAGACCTCCAAGAACAGCACATAAAACTGATAAAAAAGGAAAAGCAAAAATCTTAAAGTTATTTTTTTCTGAGAAAGAGGAGTTTTCCTCTTTAAAATTGTTACCTTTTCTGAGAATTATGAATAGCGAAATCGTTACTATAATTATTCCAAACCATGATCTAGTTGTTAAATTTTCATTAATAAAAAATTCCCCTGATAAAGCTGCCATTAAGGGAGAAAGAGTTTCTATAGATAAAGTTTTTCTTGTGCCAATTGTTTGTAGTGACTTTAAATAGAAAGTATCACCTAAACCAATACCTATTATTCCACTAATTAGCAGGATAAATATGTTTTTTAATTCAGTTGTAGAACTTAGATTAATAAAAGCAGGTATAAAAATTAAAAAAGCTATTATATTTTTTATTAAATTAATATCTATTGATTTATATTTTTGAGTTTGCGAGCGCCAAATAAAGCACGCATATGTCCAAAATGTAGCAGCTCCAAAAGCAGAAATGATTCCAATCAAAACGAATAATTTTTAAAAATTTTATTTTATAAATTGAGTAAATGCTAAAAAGAATACATAAATAAGAATCAAAATCCCCGGGAAGTACTGAATTAGTGATTTGAAATTATTTATTTTCATGTTTCTAAAATAGTTATTTTAAACAGTTTTTTTATTAGTAGGGTACAAACTCTCTAACTTCTTTCTTCTTTGAACTTTCGCATTAATTCTTTCTTCTTTTTCTTTTTTCTTGATCTCATCATTTATCTTATTTTGTCTATATCCAAACCAAAGTAGAACCCAAATAACAGAAGTTATTAAAAGAAGAGCAGTATATTGACCAGTCATAGGAAAACTGGCTTCAGAATATTTAACGTAAGAAAATAACAAACTCATTTAATTAACTTAAAGCATAAAAATAACGACTGTGTTGATTTTTCTAGAAATTTAAAAATTAGCGAACCGTAGCTATTTATTATGTAGTTTTAAAGTTTTATATTTATTTTTTTATGGTTTTTGGACTAATTTTTCTTTATAACTACTTGCTATTATCAGATTGAAGCATATTAAATAATAAGTTTTTGGAACCTTTTGATTTGGCAGTTGTTGGAGGCGGTGCAGCCGGCTTTATGACAGCAATAATTGCTGCTGAAAATGGAGTAAAAAGAATAATAATTCTTGAAGGAACTTCAAAACTTATGGAGAAAGTAAGGATTAGTGGAGGGGGAAGATGTAACGTCACTAATGCGACATGGATACCGAATGAACTAATTGAGAATTACCCCAGAGGTGGAATTCAGCTCTTGGAATCATTTAATCGTTTTGCTGCTGGAGATGTATACGATTGGTTTGAGAAAAAAGGTTTAAAATTAAAAATTGAGGAAGATCTAAGAGTATTCCCAATGTCTAATTCTTCTTCAGATGTTATTGATTGTTTGAGAAAAAGTGCTTTATCAAAAAACGTAGAGATACTAACAAAATTTTTTGTAAAAGAAATTGCAAAAACTCCAGATAACATATTCAATATTTTTAGTCTTAAAAAAGCAAAGGTAATTGCAAAAAATATTATTCTTTCAACTGGAGGTAATCCAAGCGGATATAAATTAGCTCAAAATCTTGGACACACCATTGTTAAACCTGTACCATCGCTTTTTACTTTTTCCACAAAAGAACCAAATTTGGATGAATGTAGTGGGGTATCGATAAGGGGCATAGATATAGAAATTAATTTAAACAATAAGAATTTTCAAAATAGAGGCGATTTATTAATAACGCATTGGGGGTTTAGTGGGCCAGCAGTATTAAAACTTTCATCAATTGCAGCAAGGGAACTGTATATCCAAAAATATAAATTTAATTTAATCATTAAATGGTCTTCTTTAAATTATGAGGAGTTAAAAGAAAAAATTAATTATTTAAGAATAAATCAAGGCAAGGTGAATCTTATTAATAGTAGACCTGTTCCACTATTAACAAAAAGATTATGGATTTTTTTATTAAAGAAAATAGGTATTGATAAAGAGAAAAAGTGGGCTGATTTACTGGCGGATGAAAGAGAGAAAATGATAAATACTCTAATGAGGGATAAATATATAATTTCGGGCAAAGGTCCATTTGGAGAGGAATTTGTTACTTCCGGAGGCGTAAAAATTAATGAGGTTAATTTTAAAAGTATGGAGAGCTTAATTTGTCCAGGGCTATTTTTTTCTGGAGAAGTTTTGGATGTTGATGGGATCACTGGTGGATTTAATTTTCAACATTGTTGGACAAGTGGATGGATCGCTGGGATGGCAGTCTCAAAGTTAAATCAATCAATAATAAATTAATAAGTAATAAATCAGTAAGTAACAATTCAATAAGTTTATCTTTTTTTTATTAAGTATTAGACGGAAAAAGTTTTTTGGAGAAACTTTAATTTTAAAGTTTTAATTATTGGTGAAGATTAATGCAGAATCTTGTATCAAAAAAAGAAGAAGAGGAAAGAAGATTAAAAGCTTTAGCAGAATATAGGATTTTGGGAACCAAGCCAGAATCATGTTATGACGATATTACAAAAATTGCTGCTACAACGTGTAATGTGCCTATTTCTTTAATGACATTGGTAGACAAAGATAAACAATGGTTTAAATCCAAAATAGGACTTCAAATATCTGAAACTAGAAGAGATTGGTCTTTTTGTACCCATGCAATAAAAGAAAATAGTCCATTAATTATTCATGATGCTTTCCAAGATGAAAGGTTTATAAATAATCCATTGGTAACAGGAGACCCCAAGATTCGTTTTTATGCAGGTTTTCCCCTTAGAAATAGTGATGGTAATAAACTTGGAACTCTTTGTGTAATAGACAGAAAGCCAGGAAATCTAACTACACAACAATTTAATATTATGGAATTATTATCCAAGCAAATAGTTTCATTTTTAGAGCTCAGAAAAAAGTCATTGAACTTGCTAGATGCTTTGTCTAACTTGCATAAACAGGAAGGTATTTTATCTGTCTGTTCATATTGCAGAGAAGTGAAAAATAAGGAGGGCGATTGGATGCATTTAGAAAAATATCTTTCGAAAATTAGTGATATTAGATTCAGTCATGGGGTTTGTGATAATTGTATGGAAAAACATTTCCCAGATGTAATCGAAGTATGGAATAAAAAGGATTTCTTTGAAGATGGTCAGAAAAGGTTTTTAGAGTCCTAGATTCAATACCTGACTTTTTATTGTTTAATTTATTTTCTAAACAAATTCTTTATTTGGTGGTTAGTATTGTATAAATTTTGACTCGAACATGTTATTAGGAACTTTATTGACAGGTGAAATTGCTAAAAGTGCATTAGTAGCATATGTTCATTATTTAGGAATTATTTTGTGTTTCGGTTCTCTTTTGTTTGAAAGATTGACTCTCAAAGTAGGTCTTAATAGAAATGAGACGATCTCAATGATAATTGCAGATGTGGTTTATGGTTTAGCAGGAGTTGCGATATTAGTTACTGGGATTTTGCGTGTTAAGTATTTTGGTCAAGGAGGTGATTTCTACACAGGTAATCCTGTGTTTTGGATAAAGGTTTCTCTTTATATTATTGTGGGATTACTTTCTTTATACCCAACAACAACCTATATCTTATGGGCCATTCCATTAAGTAAGAATAAATTACCTGAAATATCTGAAAATCTAGTCAAGAGGTTCAGACTAATCATCACTACTGAATTAGTTGGCTTTGCAACAATACCTTTGTTTGCCACTCTCATGGCTAGAGGTGTAGGTTTAGGTTGAATAATTTATTTCTAGAAAGAAATTGTTTAATAAGTGCAAACAAACTATATAGATGGAGTTTAAGTTATAAGATTTCTAAATCTAGAAAAGAGCTTATCTTTATTGGTTTAAATCCCTCATTATCGGATGAAGTTTTCTTGGACAATACGACAAAAAAGATAATCAAAATTTCGAAAAATAATAATTACGGCAAGGTAAAATTAATAAATCTATTTGCTCTTATTTCAAGCAAACCAGAAAAACTTTTTAAACATAAAAACCCTGTGGGTTATCTAAACAATAATCATATTTATAAAAACTTAAAACACTGGTCTGAAAATAAAAATTGTGATTTATGGTTAGGTTGGGGTAACAAAGGAAAATTTCTAAATAGAAATAAAAGAATATCAAAAAAAATAATGCAATATAACTCAATAAGAAAAAATAATTTTGATAATCCTTTGGGACCGCTTTTAATTAAGATAACAATCAAAGATAATCCAATACATCCTCTATACTGCTCTGATAATTCCATTCTCAAAGCTGTAAAAACGATTTGATGCCAAGGTTTAAGAGGCGATTAATTTAAACTTATGTTAAGATAGATTTAAGAACGGGTTAAATTATGAGTAACACAAAGCAACTGCAAAAACTTAAAAACTTAAATGTAAAAGCAGAAAAATGCCTTACAAGAGACGAAGCACAAAAAATATTGATAAAGGCTAATAAGGCTCAGAGTAAAATAAATTTTTAAATTCAATATTTGCTTTTTTTTTAAGAATAATTTATCAAAAAATTTTACAAATATTTTTCTAATTATTTAGAATTTTTTTATTATATTTAATTTTGATGGTTTTTAATATTATTAAAATAAGAAAATCCGATGATAGATTTTTATCAAGAAGAGATTGGCTGCATTCGATGCATTCATTTTCTTTCGCAGAGCATAGAGATCTAAAATGGGATAGTTTTGGGAAAATTAGAGTTATAAACGAAGATATTATTTCTCCTAATGCAGGATTTAATACACATTCTCATGCAAATATGGAAATTATTACTGTCGTAACAAAAGGAGCAATAACTCATAGAGACTCGTTAAACAATCTTGGAAAAATTCACAAAGATGAAGTACAAGTTATGTCTGCAGGTACTGGAATCTCTCATAGCGAGAAGAATGAAGAAAATGAGACCTGTAAGTTGTTCCAGATTTGGATATACCCTCAAAAAGAAAATATCAAACCTCGATATGATCAAATTTCATTAAATGAAAAGTTGTGGGACAATCTTATTTTTAATTACAAAGATGCTAAAAATAATAAGCTTTCTTTAAACCAAAGTATCTCTTTATGGCGTTGTAAATATAAGCCAATTAAAGAAAAAAAATTGCCATTAAAAATCGATAAATATAATTGGATACAAATAATAGAAGGTAATCTTTTATTAAAAAGTAAAGACTCTAATTCAAATATTTTTCTCGAATCTGGAGATGGCTTGGGTTTTGAAGTTAATTATTATGATGATGTTTCTATAGATACTGAAAAAAACTTAGATTTTCTCTTATTTTCGATGCCTTCCTTATAATTTATCTGTTATTTTACCCATCAAATCCTTTATTAAATGCATTTAAAGCTTGCAAAGCCATATTAAGGTGAACTTCCATAGCACCAAGTGCAATTAAGGAATTTGGTGATTTATCTTTTAGTAAATTTTCTTTTCTTTTTGATAACTCATTAACTACCTTCTTAGTTGAAGCTTCCCAATTATTGATTAACTCTTCAAATTCTCTTTTTTCAGGGCTTTCTATTTCTGCTAATTCATCAGAAAAATGAGAATCTTTTTGTGCCTTAAGCATCAAGTAACTTAATTTTTTATGACTTATTGCTTGAGGTAAATTGTTAGTTTCACTCATTGCTAGTGGTTAATTTATAATCAAAATCTAACTAATTAAGTGAATATTTGCTAGAGGGTAAACGGTTGTGATGACCGACCTGAAAATTACGAAACGATACTTGAACAATAAATGGATTTATTAACCTTTAATTTTTCACTTATTAGTTTCTTGAAATAATCTCCACGCTCTTCATAATTTTTAAATTGATCAAAACTAGAGCATGAAGGTGAGAATAATAATGTTCCGACCCTATCATTTTGTAAATAATGAAAAACAAAATTTAAAAGCTCTTTTAATTCTGAAAATTCAAAAATATTTTTTTTAAATCCTTCATTAATAAGCGCCATTTTTAGGACTTTTGAGCTTTCTCCAAAAAGGAAAACACATTTAACTTTTTTCTTTAAAACTTTTATCCACTCACTATATTCATTGCCTTTTAATCTACCCCCAGCAATGATTATTATTTGACCTTCAATTGAACTTATTCCCGCAATAGATGAGTCAAAATTTGTAGCTTTACTATCATTAATGATTTCCAGATTATTATTTTTATAAATTGTTTCCATCCTATGGGGTAATTGTTTGTAATTAGATAAAGAATCTTTAATCTTCTTGCCAGATAATCCAACTTTTCTTGCTGCTGCAATTACCAATAAAAGATTTTGAAGATTATGCATTCCTTTTAAAGAAAAATGTTCAAGTTTGAATAATTTCTTCCCTCTCTCAACAATGTACGCTTGTTCATCTATCCAATAATCGCAATGAATAAAATTTGATTTATCGAAACTAGTTGTTATCCAAACCCCTCTTGATAGCGAACTGTATTGATTTCTCAGGTTTTTATCGTCATAATTATAAATTCTAAAATCAGATTTTTCTAACAAGCTTTTTTTTATTTTGAAATAATTTTCAAGTGTTTTATGTCTTTCAAGATGATCTTCTGTGAAGGTTGTCCATATTCCAATATTAGGTTTTACTTCTGGAGATATTTCTATTTGATAACTGCTTAATTCAGCTACAACCCAATCAATTTTTTCATGTTTTTTGGAGTGAGCATACTTACATAAAGGTGTACCAATATTTCCAGCAAAAGGAGCATATAATCCAGTATCACAGAGTATATGGCTTAGTAGATGAGTAACAGTAGTCTTGCCATTAGTGCCAGTAATACCTATCCAATTTGTGTCTTTTAAAATTTCCCATGCAACATTAATTTCTCCAATTACTTTAATTCCCTTTTTTTTTAATTCAATAATAGTTGTATGGTCATAAGATATTGATGGACTTACAACAACAGATTCGATCTCTTTCAAAAAAGGTTGAATTTCTTCAAATACAAATTCTTTATTTAGAGAAACTATGATATTAAGCTCTTCTAATGCTGTTTTTCTTTCTAAGAATTCTATCCCATCTTTACTTTCCCAAACAATTACTCTCTTATTGATGCTTCTCAAATACTTGGCAGCCCAAAATCCAGATTTACCTAATCCAATTACAAGATTAATATTTCTTTTACTTGAATGATTATCTATCATTAAATTTATAATTGCATTTATATTAATTGTGTTTCAAGGGTAATTCAATCATGACATTTTTCTTCAGTATTTATAGTATTCGCCCAAGAAAAGTTAATTAATGGAAGATAATACTGCAAAATATTGGTTCTCTTGGTTTTATGAAAAGTGGGAGAAAAATGCTCCAGGAGAATTAATTGAACAGGGTTTAACTCCGTCTCAGATTGCTGAACGTTTTGTTAATGAAAACCATGATAGTTTTATTCAATTGTCAAAAAAAATTGATGAAGAAAATTATGATGCCTTAACAGAATTTATGAAACTCTCAGAGAGTGAATTACATATCTTGAAGTATTTTCTAAAGTTAGTAAAAATGAAAAATTTATAAGAAGTTATTAATTATTTCGAGGCTTTTTTCCCATAAATTTTTTCTTTCTTTTTTATTCATGGCGAAAGGCGAAGTAGGGGATAGTTTTGGATAACCTCTGAAATTAAATCTAGGACCATAATGATCACCGCCTCTTGCCTCTGGTGAAGTAGCTGCAAAAAGCTGAGGTAAAGCACCCATCTCAGCAGTTTGAAAAATAGGACTAAATAATTCCAATGAGAATGTTTCTAATGGACCAGGGTTAGGTTTTTGAGCAGTAAAGAGATTTGTTTTTGCAATTCCTGGGTGAGCAGCTAAAGAAAGTATATTTTTGTGCTTTAAGTTCTCATTTAGTTCCAAAGCAAACATTACATTTGCCAATTTGCTATTGGAGTAAGATTCCCATTTGTTGTAATAGTTCTCGGCTTTCAGATTTTTCCAACCAACTTTGCCAAAAAATTGTGCTCCGGAAGTCACTGTCACTATTCTAGATTCTTCTTTTTTTTCAATAATTGGAAGTAGCTTTAGAGTCAAAAGCATATGAGCTAGATGATTAACTGCAAATTGTATTTCATATCCTTGAGCACTAAGTGTTTTAGGCGGATGCATAATGCCTGCATTATTGATTAGTAAATCCAAATTTTCAAAATTATCAAAAATTTTGGACTGAACTTCAACAATATTCTTTAAATCTGACAAATCTAATTCTAAAGGTGTAAATAATCCTCCAGGATTAAGACCTTTAAGTTTTTTGATAGTTTGATTAGCTTTTTCAAGTGATCTACAAGCTATAACAACATGAGCATTTTTTTCTGCTAAGGCCTTTGCAGTGTAGTATCCAAGACCACTATTTGCACCAGTAATTAGCGCTGTTTTGCCGGTAAGGTTTGGAATATTAGATGTTTCCCAGTTAGAGATTTTAGGTCTTGAAATAGTGGCAGTCATTTAGTAATCCTGCAAATTGCTTTGGAATTTAACCAAAATTTAATTACTTTTCCACTGTAAATACTGGAAGTCAGTATCGTGAGCTCTTATTGAAGGTACTATTTAATATTATTTTTCAATTGCATATTGCCATTCGTTATTTTGAGATAAACTTTTCTCTCTAAGTAACTGTAATTTCCTACTATTTATTTTTACAACTATCCCATTAGTTGGATATTTCGCAAATATTTTTTTATCTAACCAATTTTTTTTATATATTTGGATTTCGCTTGTATGATTTGTGAAGTAACTGTCAGGGGTGCTGAAGCCACATTTTTTAAGATAGTTAAGGGTTTCGTATTGATTAAGTCTTCCATTAAGTATTTGGAAACAGCAAAAGCGGAGACTTTCTCCAATCCCTTTCTTATCATTGAGGTATTTTCTTGTAATTCTTTGGGAAATGCCGGCAACTTGGTTTGTAGCGTATAGTTCACCTCTAATTTGAAAATCTCGTTTGATAGGAATACAATCGGGGACATTTTTAATTTGTTTAATTTTGCTTGAGACATCAAATCCTTTTTTTGTAATAGCTTTATTAAACTTGCCATCTAGATATCTAATTGCAATAGCACAGCCATCAATTTTTGGTTGAATGCTTAATCTTGTTTTTGTTAATAAACTTTCCAAAAATTCTTTATAGTTTTCTTTGGCTAATTTTGGCAAAAGTTTATTATTTTTTTGATTAAAGTAGTCATTCTCTCGCACGACAGGAATAAAGAGCTTTTCAAGTTGCTTAAATGCATCATCCGAAATTATGCCTTCACCTATTCTGTATTGTTCATCTAGATACTTAACATCTCTCACTAATAAATTATTCATAATAATTTTGATAAATATTTAAAAATCTTTTAGAAAAAATCATTTAAATAAAGATTTGAAAATTAAAATTAGATCTAAAATGTAATTGAACACTAAATATCCTCCAACGAAGAGAGCGATTTAAGAGTATAAAATGTACTGATAAGACTTTTAAATTAAATACTTCAATCAAACATATTTACTTAAAAGTGAAATAGAAAATTTTAAGGATTGATTTAAAGGCAAATTTTTCAAATTTCTATCAATACAAAAAAAAATTTTTTAAAGTTATGAGAAAATGTCATTTTCATTAAAAGCTCAAAATACCTGGGAAAATTTTGCGAAATACAAAATCAATGATTATGCAAAATTAAGAAATTTTGATTTTGGGCCAAATAACGAAAGTTCAGTTTCAAAATTATCGCCTTTCATTACTCATAGAATATTATCGGAATATGATCTGATTCATGATATTAAAAGTAAGTACAAAATCAAAAATTCAACTAAATTTGTTGAAGAAATATTTTGGAGAGTTTACTGGAAAGGGTGGATGGAAAATAGACCTAAAGTTTGGAGAAATTTTATTTCAGAAAACAATCTCGATTTTGATTATGAGTTATATGAAAGTGCAATTAATGGCAATACAGAATTAGATTTTTTTAATTCTTGGGTAAATGAATTAAAGCAGTACAACTATTTGCATAACCATACAAGAATGTGGTTTGCGAGTACTTGGATATTTAATTTAGGCCTCCCATGGCAATTGGGAGCAAAGTTTTTCTTTAAATATCTTTTTGATGGAGATGCTGCATCTAATCTCCTTAGCTGGAGATGGGTCGGAGGATTGCAAACTAAGGGAAAACAATATCTTTTTTCATCATCAAACCTCAGAAAGTTTTCAAATAATAGATTTAATGTAGAAAAAATGAGTAATCAACAAATTTTTCTTGAAGAATCTAATCAAATACCATTTGAAGATGAGATTTATAAAAATGATATGGATCCGAAATCAGATAATCTGATTATGTTTGAAAATGATCTACACCTTGCAACCCTTAAAAATTTACTTCCAAGCTATAAAAAAGTATTTATTATCCTTTTAAAAAATGAACAAAGACAAATTAAATTGTCTGAATCTGTATTGAAATTTAAACAAGATTTGGTCTCTGAATTTGTAGAGAATTTTGATAATGTTGAACAGATTGATCCTTACTCACTAGAAAATACTTTTAAAAATACCAACGCAATAGACATTATTTATCCTGGAGTGGGAGAAAATTATGATTTCATAACTGAGTTTAAAAATTTACACCATAAAAAAATTTTTAACCTTGTTAGAGATGAAGATCTATTTGCTTGGAAATTCGCCAAAAAAGGATTTTTCAAATTTAAAAAAAATATTCCGAAAATCAATCAGAGAATATTAGAGAATTATTCAAAAAATAATTTTTAACTTAGCTGAATTCCTAATCCGAAAAAGAATTCATTGAACTACTAAGTATAAATACTTAATTAGATGCGACTTTTGCGGTTTAATCCACGATGGATACTGTGACTAGTTATTTTTACTTAAGGATAATTTTTTTATAGTGCTTTCAACAATTCTTACCAAGTCGTTTAGCAAAGATACTGCTTTATTAATTCTTAGAGTTATAACTGGAACTGTTCTTATTCATCACGGTTATGAAAAATTAGCAAATATAGAAAATTTCGCTGATGCTTTCGTCAGACCTTTACATCTTCCATTCCCAATATTTTTATCATACATAGCGGCATTCTCTGAAATAGGCGGAAGTTGGCTACTAATTATTGGCTTAGCTACAAGATTCGGGGCTTTGGCAATTGTGGGAACAATTTCTGTCGCCATATACCATGCACTTGTTACTTCAGGTTTTAATATTTTCTTACTAGAGCTTTTACTTTTATATTTCGCTTCAGCAACTTCAATTGCATTAACTGGTCCTGGTAATTTCTCCTTAGATGAAGTCATTATCAGAATTTTGAAATCAGAAGAAGAGGAGGAAATCATTCCTTCAACAAAACCAAAAAATTCTAAGGTAGTCGAAGTTAAAGAAGAAACAAGTAAAGGTGGCTTATTTCAATTTCTTCAAGCCAATATACTCTCAGATACTTCAAGCTAACTTTTTAGGATAAAGGTTATTGATTAGTTCTAACCTTTTTCTATAACTATTTCTCCTCTCTAGTTTAATCTTTATTGTTGCTTCAGAAAGACTTATAAATAGTCCTATAGCAGTCACCCAAGATAAAAAAATAAAAGGGTTTTCTGGAATTTCTGAAAAATTCATATGAATAATACTTCTTTTTTAAAACTGACTGATCACTAAATGTTTTTCAACCTAAATATACAATTTAGAAATATTTAAGGATTAATTTCAACTTTTTCCCATTTCTTACTCTTTTCCCAAAGATATCTTTTATGAAGAGGATGTTCTAATTTAAGAAGATCTACTGAATCGATTTCAAAATTTAGAACTACAAAATTTTCTGACTTGGGAAGATTGGATAATATTTCATAAGCAGATTGAACTTTTGGGTTTATTTTCTCTCCAGGAAATCCCCAAAACCAAGAAGATTTTGATTTTTCTGATAATAAATCCCAATAATTTTTGTTATCACTTAATTCATGTATTTTTCCTTTGAATCTATATTGTGATTTGGTTTTCAAAAAGAACCATAATATTTCTGCATTAGGGTTGGATTTTAAATGCCCAACTTTTTCACTTCTTCTATCTGTAAAAATAATCATTGAACTATCTTTATGCCATCCTCTGAAAACAACTGTTCTTAATCTTGGCTCATTTTCTTCGTTGACTGTTGCAAGCTGTATCCATCTATTAGAGGGTGATTTGCCTTCTTTTTTTCTAGAAGATTTTAAATCTTGCCTCCAACTGGGTAAGTTGTTATCAGGCATTTAATTTAGGCAATATAAGACCACTTTTCTTTTTGTATTCTTCGAATGAATCATATTTTGAGAGCGATTTATCTTTTTTTATCATTCTTGGTAGAAAAACTATAGAGAAAAATATTGCAAGAATTACTAATGGTATGAAACTCATTGAAAGTATGGCGAATGATAGATAAATTAGTATTTCTCCTAGATAATTTGTATTCCTTATATTTTTGAAAAATCCTTCTTTAATTAGATCTTTTTTTAATTTAAGAGAAAAATATTTTTGGGCATCACTAGCAAAGTGTAGAAACACACCAATAATATTTATAGATACAGATGCAGCTATTACTATATTTGGAACAGATTTCTGAGATGAGATAAGAATGTAGGGAGCTACCCAGTAACTTCCAAGGAAAATAAAACCAGTAACTGAAGTTAAAAAATTGATTTTTTCTTTAAAATAAGGATCTGGGAATATCTTTTCTTTTAGAAGCCAAAGTAATCCATAAGTACCATGCAGAGCTAAATAAACGTAAGGAGCGATCGTAAAATTATCAAAAAGAATCATAAGACCTATTACTACAAATGCAGTGAGCCCCTTATGTAGATTAATTATTTGATTAAGTTTCATCTTTTTTAATAATCTAAAAAATGAAATTATTTTCTGTGGATATAACCTAGTTCGTCAAAAGTTTTAATGGGCGATACTGGATTCGAACCAGTGGCCACTACCGTGTCGAGGTAGTGCTCTACCACTGAGCTAATCGCCCCAATTGAGGAATTTTTAATCCCCCTTATAAGAAAATAGCAGGTTGCGTTTCATTTTCTAAGTAATTTAACTTTCCATCTTTCTCTTTTGGTTATTTCTAAATTTAGAATTTCGATAAATCCTTTATTTTCAAGTTCTAGTTTGTCGCCAATTTTTAGATTAATTGTTGGCTTATTAACTTTGCTTCCATTTAATCTGAGCATTCCATTTTCTATCCTTTCAATGATTTTGGTTCGTGATACCCTAAAGCCAGCTGAAGCTATAGCATCTAATCTTGTTGAAGCTTCTACTGTATTGACAAGTTTTTTTGATCTTCCAGAAGGTATTTGTAATTCATCTATACCTACTACATTAACTTTTACTTTTACGTCTCTTAAATAAAAAATCTTTTCATCTAGATGCTTAATATTTGAATTATCAATTATCCCTTGTGCTCCCCTATCGCCAATCGTCCATATATCTCCAACTTTTATTTGATTAACCCCATTTTCAATTAAGAGGGATCTAAAGTCGTCTTGTGTAGCATTATCAAATAAAAAATTTCCATTAATTTTTATTCCTTGAGCTGGAAAATTACTTTTTAGCGCATCCTCTTCCGGAATATTATCTCCTCTAAAGCAAGCTATCCTAGATCTTTGAGAAGAGGAGAATCCTCCATAAATAAAAAATTTGAAATCATTTAAATTTTCAAAATCTTTTAAAATCTCTTCGCAAATATAAGTTGAATTAAACCCAGTCCAATAAGTTTCCCAGTGTTTGTAGGCTAAGTTAGCAATATTTATTAATTCCTCAGTTTCTTTTTTATAGTTTGAATTTATTAAGATCTCTTTTAAGTCAATCATTTAGCCTTCTAAGAAAATTATATCTTTTGCTTCTGATTGTTTTATCAAAGCCCATGGTAATTCAGCTCCAATTTGATTTTCAAGTAGAACAAGCCATTTACCCTCTTTATTAAAATTAATTATTGTTCTTAACTCTTTATTTCTATTAATGTTGATACTTGCAGAAGAAACAATGCTTCCTAAATATCCTGAACCCATTCCTAAAAGACCTCCAATTAATGATTCCCCGATATTATTTAAACCAAGAAAGCTGAAGGTAGATAAATTTGTCATATTAGAAAAAGCTATTCCAGCTATAAACCCAAATGGCATTAGCCATCTACTCATATCTTGTTGTCTGATCTTTCTATCAAGTTTAGGATTTAAGATTCTTATATCTTCAAAATTTTGAGATTTGAATAAGATGTTTGCTTTCGTATTGAGCAATTCTCTTTCATCTGATGATATTTTCTCACTTATTGGTGGGATCAAAATAGCTTCTGAGAGCATTACTGATTTTTCTTTGAAAACTTGAAATAGTTGGATACATTTATCAATGTCTTCAAATATCACAATACTTTTAGTCAAATTTCAATCCTCAAATGTTTGTGTTTTATTCAAATTAATAAAATAAGATACATACACTATAGATTAAGTTAAAGTAAAAGATTAAAGAACCAATCTTAAATGACAAAAGTTCTCATTACAGATCCAATTGATCAAACAGGAATCGATATTCTTTCACAAGTTGCTCAGGTTGATCAGAAGATAGGAATCTCAGACTCTGAGCTAGCTTCCATTATTAAAGATTATGATGCTTTAATGATTCGCTCTGGTACTCAAGTGACTGAAGAAATCATCAACTCTTCAAGTAAACTTAGAATTATTGGAAGAGCAGGCGTTGGAGTTGATAATGTAGATGTTAAAGCTGCTACGCAAAAAGGAGTTCTTGTAGTTAATTCTCCAGGGGGTAACACAATAGCTGCGGCTGAACATACTATAGCTATGATGTTGGCTTTATCTAGACATATTCCAATTGCTAATAGTAGTACTTTGTCAGGTAAATGGGAAAGAAAGAAATTTGTTGGTAATGAGCTTTATAAGAAAAAATTAGGTGTAGTAGGTTTAGGGAAAATTGGTGCTCACGTAGCGAAAGTTGCTAATGCATTAGGAATGGAGGTTTACGGATATGATCCCTTTGTTTCAGCTGAAAGAGCTCAACAAATAAAAGTTAAACTATCTGAACTAAAGGATTTATTCAAACAATCAGATTATGTAACTTTGCATTTGCCTCGCACACCAGAGACAGAGAATTTAGTAAATATGGACGTCCTTAAAAGTATGAAAAGTAGCGCAAAATTAATTAATTGTGCTCGAGGAGGCTTAATTGACGAAGTGGCATTAGCGGAAGCTTTAAATCAATCATTAATTGCAGGTGCTGCAATAGATGTCTTTTCTAAAGAACCTTTGGAATCTAATTCACCACTTTTAAAGGTTGAAAAGAATCTTATTCTTACCCCCCACTTAGGAGCATCTACTCGGGAAGCACAAGAAAATGTAGCTGTTGATGTTGCAGAACAAATAAGGGATGTCTTGCTTGGTTTATCTGCTAGAACTGCAGTAAATATTCCAGGTTTGAGCCCTGATATTATGGATAGTCTGAAACCTCATTTGCAGTTGGCTGAAACTATGGGTCTGCTTATAAGCCAGCTTTCAGGTGGGCAGATACAGAAACTAGAAGTAAAGCTTCAAGGTGAATTTGTTCAACATCCTTCTCAGCCATTAATAATAGCTAGTCTAAAAGGCCTTCTAAGTAAAGCTTTGGGAGATAGGATTAATTATGTGAATGCTTCGCTAGAAGCAGATTCAAGAGGTATTGCAGTAGTCGAGAATAAAGATGAGGCAAGACCTGAATTTGCTAGTGGTTCGCTTCAGTTAACCACTTATGGAGATAACGGCGACCATAGCGTAGCGGGAAGCATTTTTGCTGATGGGGAATTAAGAATTATTAGTATTGATCAATACCCAGTTAATGTATCACCAAGCAGATATATGTTGGTTACTAGGCACAGAGATATGCCAGGCATTATTGGCAAGCTGGGGTCCTTATTAGGTAGCAACAATGTAAATATTGCCTCAATGCAAGTTGGGCGCAAAATTGTTAGAGGGGAAGCTGTTATGGTTCTAAGTATTGATGATCCAATACCTAATAAGTTGCTTGATACTATTATTGAAGTAGATGGGATTACCAACGCTAATCCAGTTACTCTATGAAGTGGCTTTAACTAGTTAATGGAAACTAAAGATTGGTTTAAACTAACTTTTCTGATAGAAAGTGATTCTGAAGAAATTATTATTTGGAAATTAAATGAGCTGGGAATATTTAGTTTTTCATTTGAATATTTAATTAAAAATGAAAATAAAAAAGAAGTTAATATATGGCTTCCAATCGATGATTGGGATGAGAGTTCTAGAAGTAGTTTTGAAAAAATAATTAGCAAACTTTTAAACATTAATCCTCCTAAGAATCAATTTTTTGACTGGAGTATTATCAAAGAGGAGGATTGGTTAATAAGTTGGAAGAAATATTGGGCTCCTGAATTAGTAGGAAATCATTTATTAATATTGCCTTGTTGGATAAATCTAAATAAAAAATTTAAAGATAAACAAATCATAAAAATTGATCCTGGAGCAGCTTTTGGTACAGGAAGTCATCCTTCAACTTATCTTTGCTTGGAAAAAATGGAGAATATTTTATTTTCTGATAAAAAGGTATTAGATATTGGGAGCGGTAGCGGGATTTTGAGTGTCGTCGCAAGATTACTTGGCGCTAAAGAGGTTTTTGCAGTGGATAATGATTATTTAGCTATAAATTCAACAAAATCTAATTTCCAACTAAATTTCGGTAATTTAAACAAATTAAATACATATTTGGGATCTTTTAATGAGGTAATTTTAAAAAATCAATTCGAACAATTTGATTTTGTTTTATGCAATATTCTTGCTGAAGTAATAAAAGGAATGATTCCAAATATCTATAAGTGCTTGAGAAACAATGGGGAAGTCATTTTCAGTGGAATTCTGAATTCACAAAAGGATGAAATTATAAAAATATTAATTCAGCATGACTTGAAATTATTGAATGTATCAACTAGAAAAGATTGGGCATGCATTACTGCGCAAAAAGCCAGCAATCCAACCTAAGTATAAGTTTTTCTTATAGATACTCTTTCATACATTTTATTGTGTCATTTTTTACTTCAAAATCTCACATATCGACCTAATCGATGTTAAAAATGTATTTGATAGGTATTAATTACCAACAATTTTTTATTTAAATGGCTTCTTACAAAGTTACTCTCATCAGCGAAGGTGAAGGTCTCAATTCAACTATTGAAGTACCTGACGACCAATACATCCTCGATGCGGCTGAAGAACAAGGTATCGACCTTCCTTATTCCTGCAGAGCTGGTGCATGTTCAACATGTGCTGGAAAAGTTACTTCAGGTAGTGTTGATCAGTCTGATCAAAGTTTCTTGGATGACGACCAACTAGAAGCTGGTTTCGTTCTTACTTGTGTTGCTTATCCAACATCTGACGTAACAATTACAACTCATGCTGAGGAAGAATTGTACTAATTATAAAAATTTAACTTTTCTAAGTTGATTATTGATTATTTCTCTGCCACCCTCTATGAAGGTGGCTTTTTTTTTTGGGAATGGATAAATTTGAATTTTTCAAGACTGGCAGTGTTCAATCAAGTTATGGTGGTCAGTACAGTTATAAGGTAATTGGCCCATGTTGCAGACTTTATGATAGGGAAGAGTTACCTTGGCCCTGCTCAAGGCTTGCTTGGAGAAGTAAGGAGCCTAGTTGGAGAAGAATAGGGTCTAGGTTCGTTGCTGATATGGCTTCAAGAAAATGTCCATCTTACTCAGTTCAGATTTTGGAGCCTGGATCAAAACCTGTTGAGACAGTTATAACTCTTTTTTCAAAGAAATTTTCTTCTGATATACAAGAATGGTGGTATAGCAAAAAACCAGGCTCAAAAGAACCTGGTAATATCTTCCCTTCTGAAATTGGTTAGCTTTAAATATTATGCTTTTGGCTTTGGAGGCATGTAACCTTTTAAGCCAGTGCATTCAAGACTATCAATTGTATTAACTCCAGTTTGTGAGTTAGTTCCACTAGCTCTTTCACATAATGATTTTCTCTGAGAAAGATCAAGATTTGCATCAGTAAAGTCTGCCCCATCAATAATTGCTCCATCAAAAACACTTTTCATTAGCTCGCCATTTGTAAGATTTGCATCTGTAAAATCGGCATTATCAAAGCGTGTTGCATATGCAATAAGGTCCGTCATATTGGCTCCTTTAAAACTAGAGTTTTTTGCAGTCGTCACACTCATATATGCACCTTGAAGATTAGCTTCTCCTAAATCTTGATTAGATAAATCATATTTAACATATTCAGTATTATGAAGGTCAGCACCGTGAAGATCATCTTTTAGAACGTCAACTGATGAAGGATCACTAGGATAGAGTGCATTTGCAGATATTGGATTAATAAGTAACCCAATAATTAATGGAAGAAAAATAAATAGTCTTTTACAAGACTTATGTAGTGATGAAAAAATAGAGACCATTTCGATCGACATCAAATAGAAAAACTTAAGACTATTATTTCATGGGTTGGTCATTTACAACGCTCCTGCTAACGAACTGTTGCAGTTTATTTTATTTCTGCCGTTAGAAAATCTTTTGCAAGCTGAGTATTTGGAAAAACTTTTTGAGCCTCTTTAAGCAAATCGCTTGGAGTAATTGCGTTTTTATTTGTATATCTTGGACTTAAATGAGTAATAATTAATTTTTTTGTGTTAGATAATAATGCTGTTTTGGCAGCCATGATTGTTGTGGAATGTAATTTTTCGTATGCCATGCTTTCATCCTCCACTGAAAAAGTCGATTCATGTACGAGCAAATCGGCATTTTTTGATAGTGAAACAGCTGATTCGCTAAACACTGTATCTGTGCAATAAACAAAACTTTCACCTTTTCTAGGAGGTCCACAGAATTCTTTCCCATCGAATGTCCTACCATCCGCTAATACGACTTTTTTACCTTTTTGCAGTTCTGAATAAATTGGTCCAGGTGCTATTTTTAGAGACTCTGCTTTTTTGATATCAAATATACCTGGTTTATCTTTTTCACTCACCCTATAACCATAAGCAGGTATTTTATGTTTAAGGCAGGCACAATTTACTTTTATTTTGTTGTTTTCAAATAGGATTTTATTTGCTGATGCAAAATTTTCAACTTCCACAAAATTTAATGGAAAAGACAATTTGCAAAAACTACTTTTAAGTGATGAATTTATAAAACTTCGCAACCCTGAAGGACCGTAAATTTGAATTCCCTCACTATTTCCTGATAAACCTAAGGTAGCTAAAAGTCCAGGCAAACCATAAATATGATCACCATGCATATGAGTAATAAATATTTTCTTGATTTGTGAAGATTTAATATTGCTTTTCATTATTTGATGTTGCGTTCCTTCTCCGCAATCAAAAAGCCAAACTTCTGATGACTGTGATAATTTAAGTGCTAGGGAAGAAACATTTCTCGTTAAGGATGGGACACCTGAGCTTGTTCCTAAGAAGGTGATATTCACTTATTTATGATATTTTTATTGTTATATCTGGATTAAATTTAGACTTTTAGTCAAACTTAGGCAAATTAAGCATTTGTTTTTAAACAAAGTGATACTTAAATTTAAAAATAACTATAAAAAATGTTGCCTGATAAGTATTTTATTTATTTGTATTTTTCAGAGTGAAAGTGTTTTTGCATCCAGAGAACCAATCATTAGAGTTTTGATATCAAAAAATAATAATTTAAGGATCAGATCAGATAGATCAATTCCTTTAACAATAGAGGGTAAATTTTTTTCACGTAAAAGAATAAAAGGTCTAACTTTGAAAAATGAGAAAAATAGAAAAATTTTATATTTTGATAAGAATAAACAAAAAAAATATGACTTAAAAAGTAATCAAAAATTTCAAGTGAGTTCTTCCGATGGAAGAGGTATTTGGGTAGGTCAGAAGAGATTTGCTGGTAAGCTTAATCTATTTGTACTCGACTCCGAAATATTGGTAGTAAATGTTTTAGGAATAGAAAAATACCTTAATAGCGTAGTGGGTTCAGAAATGCCAACAAAATGGCCTATTGAAGCATTAAAGGCACAAGCAATTGCCTCAAGAACTTATGCTTTAAAGCAAAAGGGAAATAATTTATTTGATATAGATTCAACCCAGAAAAATCAAGTCTATAATGGCTTGGAATCAAGAACTTATAAAACTATCAGAGCCGTTAAAAGTACAAGATCTTTGGTTTTAACGTATAAAAATAAATTAATTAATGCTTTGTTTCATAGCAGCTCAGGTGGAATGACAGAAAATAGTCAAGATGTATGGAAAAATAAATATCCATATTTATCAAGTGTGAAAGATTTTGATAAAAATAATCCAAAATTTAGATGGCAAAAAAAAATTTCGAGTAATGAATTAATAAATTTATTTCCAAAGATTGGAGGTTTAAAAAATATAGAGATTTTAGATATTACTAGTACAGGGAGAGTAAAAAATTTAAAACTTATTGGGGCATATGGTTCTGAACAAACATCTGGGGTAGATTTTAGAAAAAGATTAAGCCTGAACAGTAATTTTATCAGATTTAAATTTTTCGAGGAAGAATTAAACAACAATACTCCTCAAAAGAAAGGGTTGATAGTTTTTGGACAAGGATCAGGTCATGGAGTCGGAATGAGTCAGTGGGGGGCTAAATATCTGGCGTCTAGAGGCCAAAAAGCTGAAAGAATATTAAAACATTTTTATAAGGGTGTGCAGGTTAAACCTTTTAGAAAAGATTACTTATAGAAGTTATTTAGCATTAAGGACTAATTTTGGATTTATATTAGATTGCTCTTCATTTAAGAAACCTATCCCAAGTAGTATTTGTTTTTTATCTATTACTTTTATGGGTTTTTTGTAGTCAAAAGATTTGTTTTCCTGGAAGTAATTAATATCGACTCTAATTGCTCTTCCTGTTTGCCAAAAATTGATTTGTTCTTCGGAACTTAAGACAAATGATGAAATATGATTAAGAGCAGAAATTGTTGGAATAATGAAATTTTTCGAGTTTTTTTTATCTTTTTCGATATCAGATATTTTTATCGAGTTTTGTTCATCAAAGCCACAAGCTGAAATTCTTTTTAGCTGTAGAAGGCAACCCTCGGAATTAAGAATTTCTCCTAAATCTCTTGCAATTGCTCTTATGTATGTGCCGGCTGAACATTTAACTTTTATTTCTATTATTCCATTTACTTGGTCCCATTTCATTAAAGTAAGTTCGTCTATTTTTACTTCTCTTGGTGCTAATTCAAAAACTTCATTCCTGAAAGATTTTTTATAAGCCCTCTCACCATTGATGTGCACATTAGATACTTTCGGCGGAATTTGTTTAATAATTCCTCTAAATCTATTTAAGTATTGATCCAATTTTTCATCACTAATTTTAGGCCAACTTTTTTGATTAATTATTTCTCCGTGAATATCATCAGTTTTAGTTCTTATCCCTAATTTAATTTGTCCTATGTAAGTTTTACCCTGAGGTAGATATTGAATAAATCTTGTTGCACTGCCTATCGCGATTGGTAATATTCCTATAACTTCTGGGTCAAGAGTTCCTGTGTGACCTACCTTTTTTGTATTTAATAACTTCTTTATTTGTTTAACACAATCATGTGAAGTACATCCTTTATCTTTATTAATTACTAAGAATCCATCTTTAGTTTCCATTTTTAATATTAAGAATACTTTGAGAAAGATTTATAACCATCTTATGATTTTTATATTGGAAATTTAGAGAAAGAAATTGGAAAATAATAATTTTATTTTAAAAGAGTTTTTAGACAATGCTTTTAATTTGAAATCACATTTAATGGAATACTTATCTATTGGAGAATGTGATTTAGATGGATTCCTTGCAAATGCAAAGATGAATTTGGCAAATTCACATCCTGGAGATGCTTTGAATGATGTTTCGGATTTTTATACTGAAATAGTTGGAGATCGGCATGTAGCTGATTTAGCTGCTTGGCATCTCACGAGTAGGGAATACATCGCTGATACTTTAAAACTTCAGCAGAGATTTTCTAGAGATTTGGTTTTAGATTTTGGAGGAGGAATTGGAACGCATGCCTTAGCTAACGCTATGTCTTCAAAAGTTGAGCATGTTTTTTTTGTAGATATTAATGAGACAAATAGAAACTTTGTTGAATACAGGGCAAAGAAATTAGGAGTCGAAAAAAAACTTACTTTTTGCAAGACAATTCAAGATACACAAATATCTAAATTTGATACGATAGTTTGCCTTGATGTTTTGGAACATCTTGCTGATCCAGCTTCACAAATTGAGATTTTCAATGAGTTTATGGATCCTAATTCTATTGCTTTATTTAATTGGTATTTTTTCAAAGGAGAAAAAAATGAATATCCGTTTCATATTGACGACATTCAAATTGTTGAAAAATTTTTTGAGACTCTTCAATCAAATTTTTTAGAAGTATTTCATCCTATTCTTATAACTACAAGAGCTTATAAGAAAATTAGATAACAATATTAACTCTTTTTCTATTTCTTAAATTTCTTTTAATGCTTTCGAAACTTACGGTTCCTTCTTTGAGTGCAAAAAGGGTGTCATCTTTACCTTTACCGACATTGATACCCGGCAAAAAGGATGTACCTCTTTGGCGAATTAAAATTGATCCAGCAGTTACTTTTTCTCCGCCATAAGCTTTCACACCTAACCTTTTGGAATTTGAATCTCTTCCGTTTCTAGTAGAACCTGTTCCTTTTTTATGTGCCATTAGAATTGTTTAATTTGTAGATTTTTCGGATTTTGGTTTAGTTTCCTTTTTTACAGTTTCCTTTTTAGAAGAAGACTTAGGAGCACTATTACCTATTTTAATAGATTTTACCATAACTCTTGTAAGTTCTTGTCTGTGTCCCATCTTCCTTCTTGTCTTTTTTTTGGGACGCATCTTGTACACAAGAATCTTCTTATCTCTTTTATGAGAGACCACTTCTAATTCGATTTTTGCGTCTTTAACGTAAGGTTTACCAATAGTTATAGACTCTTTGTCCTTTAAAACTAAAACTTTTTCCAGTGTTATCTTGTCTTTCTCTTTTGCATTTAACCTGTCTATGTCATAGTATCTATCAACTTCGAACCAAAATTGTTGACCTGAAGTTTCTGCTATTGCATACAATTCATTACTTTCAGAAGAATTGTTTGAGGAGTTTTTAGAATTTGTCATATCTTAAAGACGCTACTAGGCTCAAATTGATAATTTGATTAAGCCCAATAAGCAATCGTAATAGTTTGTTTATTTTCTTATTTTGTAGTGTAATAAGTCAAGGGTTGTTTTAAATCTTTTATATCAATTTAGGAACGATAACGATGGCAGCAAGGAAAACATATATTTTAAAACTCTATGTTGCTGGGAATACTCCTAATTCGATGAGAGCTTTAAATACCTTAAGAGAAATTTTAGATAATGAATTCAAAGGAGTTTATGCTTTGAAGGTTATCGATGTACTTAAGCAACCACAACTTGCTGAAGAAGATAAAATTTTAGCCACTCCGACGTTAGCTAAAATTTTACCACCACCTGTTAGAAAAATAATAGGTGATCTTTCAGATAGAGAGAAAGTTTTAATTGGTTTAGATTTACTTTTTGATGAATTAACTGAAACTGAATATAGTGGAGATTAATAATGTATATAAAACTTTTAAAAATAAATTCGAAATTTATTTTATTTTGTTTAATTAGCACAAAACTATGAATGATAAGAAATTTGGTAAATCAAATAAAATGCAAGTTCAAAAATTACCAACTGGAATAGAGGGTTTTGATGATGTTTGTAGAGGTGGGTTGCCTGTATCTAGAAGTACACTCGTTAGTGGTACCTCAGGAACTGGTAAAACTGTTTTTTCTCTTCAATATTTACACCATGGAATTTGTAATTTTGATGAGCCTGGAATCTTTGTAACATTTGAGGAATCACCCTTAGATATTATTAGAAATGCCGCAAGTTTTAGTTGGGATTTACAAGAATTAATTGATCAAAATAAACTTTTTATTTTGGACGCATCTCCTGATCCTGATGGTCAGGATGTGGCTGGTAACTTTGACTTGTCTGGTCTTATTGAAAGAATTAGTTATGCAATTAGAAAATATAAAGCTAAAAGAGTTGCAATAGATTCAATAACCGCTGTCTTTCAACAGTATGATGCTATTTACGTTGTTAGAAGGGAAATATTTAGATTGATAGCAAGATTAAAAGAAATAGGTGTGACAACAGTTATGACTACAGAAAGGGTGGATGATTACGGACCAATTGCTAGATATGGTGTAGAAGAATTTGTATCTGATAATGTTGTCTTATTAAGAAATGTTCTTGAGTCAGAGAAGAGAAGAAGAACTCTAGAAGTTCTAAAATTAAGAGGTACTGTACATATGAAAGGTGAATATCCATTCACTATGGGAATGGATGGAATAAGTGTGTTTGCCTTAGGAGCAATGAGATTAACGCAGAGATCCTCAAATATTAGAATTAGCTCTGGAGTTAAAGATCTTGATGACATGTGTGGTGGAGGATATTTTCAAGATTCCATTATTCTCGCTACTGGAGCAACTGGTACGGGCAAAACAATGCTTGTATCGAAATTTGTTGAAGATGCTTATAACAATAATGAAAGAGCAATACTTTTTGCATATGAAGAATCTAGGGCTCAGTTGCTCAGGAATGCTACAAGCTGGGGTATAGATTTTGAAAAAATGGAAAGTGATGGATTATTAAAAATTATTTGTGCATATCCTGAATCAACTGGTTTAGAGGATCACCTACAAATTATAAAAACGCAAATTAATCAATTTAAACCAAAAAGAATGGCAATTGATTCTCTCTCTGCATTAGCCAGAGGTGTAAGTCTAAATGCATTTAGACAGTTTGTAATTGCTGTTACTGGTTATACAAAACAAGAAGAAATAGCAGGCTTTTTTACTAATACTGCGGAAGAATTTATGGGAAGTCACTCTATAACTGATTCTCATATCTCAACAATTACAGACACTATATTGTTGCTTCAATACGTAGAAATAAAAGGTGAGATGGCACGAGCTTTAAATGTTTTTAAAATGCGGGGATCATGGCATGATAAGCGAATAAGAGAATTTATCATTACAAATAGTGGACCAGAAATAAGGGATTCTTTTTCTAATTTTGAACAAATATTTAGTGGTGCCCCTCACAGAGTTGTGCCTGATCAAAATGTTCAAAACATTTTTAAAGGAATAGACAATAATTAGATAATTTCTTTAATTTCAGAACTTGGAAAAGACTCTGAATTATTAATAGCTTTTGTCAATAATTCATCTTTATCAGATTGTGCCAAGGCTAAATCAAACCAAAACGTTGTTCCTACACCTAATTCACTAGCCATACGAATCTCCCCACCGTGTTTTTCGATTATTCCCCGCACTATAGATAAACCTAAACCGGTCCCTTGCTCAGTGTGAACAGAATTCTCTACTCTATAGAAACGATCAAATATCTTTTCTTGATCAGCTTGAGATATTCCTGAGCCAGTATCAGCAATCTCAATTCTTACTTTTGGAAGTGGTGAAACTAATTCACATTGAGGGGCTGCATCGTTTTTAATACTTGGAGGAAAAGCAGGACAGGAATCTGGCCAAGTATAAGCTCTTATCATTAGGGAGCTGTTTTTTGGACTAAATTTCAATCCATTTCCTAGTAAATTATCAAAAACCTGCAAAAGTAAATCAAAATTTCCAAGAATTGGAGGAATAGTTTCCTCTATGTCATGAGCTAATGAAACATTTTTTTCTGAAGCATTAAGTCTATAATTTCTAAGTGTCTGCTCAATTGCTGGTTTAATGTCCATTTGCTCTAGCTGAACAATTTTTCCAGACTCCAATCTAGATAAATCTAATACATCATTTACGAGTCTTGTTAACCTGTCAGTTTCTGAATTCGCAATTCCTAAAAATTCTATTTGTTCTTCATTAGAAAGCTGATCTTTTAAATCATGTAATGTCTCTACATAACTTTTGATATTAAAAAGTGGTGTCCTTAATTCATGTGATACATTGCTTATGAATCTATTTTGTGCAGCATTAAGTTCAACTTCTCTAGTTAAATCTTGGATTGTCACAGCAATTCCTTTTAATTCAACTTTATTTGTATCTAAGACTGATTGCAAGACAATTCTTAAGGTTCTTGCCGGTTCTCCTAAACTGAATCTTAAATCGTCTTTCTCCTTTTCCCTGTTTAAGATAGATTCTATATTTGTATGTAAGTCGTTGGATAAAATTTCAGGGATTTCATTTAAGAAATGTTTACCTTCTAGAAATCTTCCTTCCCAACGAAATAATCTCTTTGCTGTTGGATTAGTAAGTACAATCTTGCCTCGTGAGTCCAATAATATTGCACCATCTGCCATTGTAGCTATTAATGATTGCTGCTTGATTTGAGCAGCTTTTAGTTCTTCTATATTAGCTTCATCATAATTTTCTAATTGTGTGGCCATTCGGTTAAATCCATTTAAGAGTTCTCCTAGATCACCAGTCATGGGTAAAGAAATTCTCGATTTAAAATTTCCTCTTGAAATTTCTCTAACACCTCTTACTAATTCTCTTACTGGTCTAGTAATTGTAAGTGCATTAAATACAGCTCCAAGTATTACTAAAACCCAAATAGAAATAAAAACTGCAATGGTTACCTCTCTAGTTAAGGCGGCACTAGCTAGTGCTTTTTTATTAGGGGTGACTCCCAAAGCTAAAGTCCCAAGATATTTGCCTTTCCACAACATTGGCACAAATACATCTGTCACTTGACCTTGAGGTGTCGAATGCTGCCTAACCAAAGGGAATTGTGGTCTCTTCTTCAATTCTGAAGGTAGTTTTAATTTTCGAGTGAGCTGAAACTGACTGTCTGAGCTTGTTGGTGTTGCACTGATAGGTATCCCAAGTTGAACAATATCTTCAGCATCAGTAAAAAATATGTAACGCAGGTTTCGACTTGATCTCCAAAACTTTTCAGCTACATTTGAAATTTCTTTTTTTTGGTTATTAGCAACTAATTCTGTAACATTCCCAGATAACAATAAGCCAAGATCTCGGGCATATCTAGTATCATTCATACCTGCATCTCTTTGAATACTATTTAACGCAAAAAAAGTTATTCCTGTCATTAGGAGGCTTACGACAAGAGTTGCTATGGCTAATAACTTTGTTCTTAAACTGAACCCACTCCACCAAGCGAGGAGACCATTAATCCAATAATTACTATTAATATCTTCATTACTAGTGATGTTATATTTTCTACTTTCTCCATTATTGTGATCCACCATGATCTTAATTCTCCCAAGAAAAGTTTTTTCTCACTTGATGACCTATGTCATTTCTAAAATAAATTCCTTCAAAATGTATTTCTTTTAAATTTTTGTATGCTTTTTCAAAAACAGTATCGAAGTCTTTATCTTGACAGACAATACTTAAGACTCTTCCTCCAGCAGTTAATAATTTCCCACTTTCACTAGAAGAAGTACCTGAGTCAAAAATTTGACAATCATTTGAATCAATCTTACCTATTTTTATTTGATAGCCAGTTTTATATTCGTGGGGATAACCTTTGGACGTAGCTATTACGCAACCACTAACTTTATCAGTAGCGTTAATTTTTTCATCACCAGTTAAACTTCCCATTGAGCATTTTTCTAAAAGAGATACAAAATTTTGATCCATCAAGGGCATTATTGTTTGGCATTCTGGATCACCAAATCTGCAATTATATTCTATAACCTTGGGCCCAGATTTTGTGATCATTAAACCAAAATAAATTACGCCTCTATAGTCAATATTCCTTTTATTTAGCTCATTTATTGTAGGTTCAATTATCTCTTTAATGACTCTATCAAGGCAATCTTCTGTTAATAATGGGGCAGGAGAATAAGCCCCCATACCTCCTGTATTCGGACCTTTATCTCTTTCATTAAGTCGTTTGTGATCTTGGGCCGTTGGTAGTAATGTATATCTCTTCCCATCGCATAAAGCAAAAACTGAAACTTCTGGCCCTTGAATTTTTTCTTCTAGAACAACAACATTCCCTGAGTTACCAAATCTTCCATTAAAAATCGTCTCTGCTGCTTTAAAGCATTCATCTTTTGAATTAGGAATAAAAACACCTTTACCTGAAGCTAGACCATCAGCTTTTACGACAAGTGGAATTGATGATAAATTAATAATTTTTTTGGCTTCCTCTAGAGAATTGACTTTCCAAAAGTTTGCAGTTGGAATATTTGCGTCTTGCATAAATTCCTTCGCCCAAGATTTGCTAAATTCTAGTTTTGCCCCATCTTTATTAGGACCAAACACTTTAAAATCTTTTTTTCGAAGAAAATCAGCTAATCCATTTGCCAGAGGTATTTCTGGACCAATAATGACTAAATCTATCTTAAAAAAATCAAGCTTTTTAACTAGTTCATTTTTATTATTTATATCAATTTTTATTCTTTCACATTTATTTATTCTTTCTGAACCAGCGTTACCAGGTATTAAATAAATTTTTTTGACTAATTCATTTTTTTGAATAGCCCAAGCCAAAGAGTTTTCTCTCCCGCCATTTCCAATTATTAAAATATTTTCTAATCTAGTAGAGTTCCTAGAACTAGGTGAATGAATTCCCATATATTTGTTTTTAAGGTTATGAGGTTTCGATGAATAATCAGTTAAAATGAAATTAAATTCATTTGAAGTTGATTTCTAATAATTATGTTAATTATAAAAAGTACTTTAGTAATAACAATGAGGCTTTAAGTTAATGAATAATAAATATGAGTTGATTTATGAAGGCAAAGCAAAAAAAGTATTTACTCATGATGATGCAAATAAAGTAAAAATTGAATTTAAAGATGAAGCTACAGCCTTTAATGCGTTAAAAAAAGAAAAATTTGAAGGTAAAGGCAAACTTAATTGCTTAATAAGTGCAAGAATTTTTGAGGTTCTCACTAAGAAAAATATTCCAACTCATTTTATTGAACTTGAAAATCAAAATACAATGATTGCAAAAAAAATAAAAGTAATTCCATTAGAGATTGTTCTAAGAAATACTGCATATGGTTCTTTATGCAAACAAACCACTATTAAACCTGGAACTTTGTTATCAAAACCATTAATTGATATCTATCTTAAAAATGATGAACTTAATGATCCCCTTATCACGAAAGATAGAATTCAATTAATGAATATATTAAGCTCTCATGATTTAGAATTAATAATAAATTTAACCCTAAAAATTAACGTAATCTTGAAAAGTTTTTTTAAAAGTATTCAACTTCAACTTGTAGATTTTAAATTAGAATTTGGTTATGATTTTGAAAATAACATTATTCTCGGGGATGAAATAAGTCCTGATAATTGTAGATTGTGGGATCTAAATCAAAAAAATGATATAATAGTGAGTCTTGATAAGGATAGATTTAGAAATGATTTAGGTGGTCTAATTGAAGCTTATAGTGAAATCCACCGAAGAATAAACGATCTTCTTAAAACTAATTAAATAAATAATGACTTATTTATCTTAATCACAAGTACTATGCAAAAACATTTTTTAAAATTTGGCAAGGTTTTCATAAATGTTGCCTGCACCCCTTTGATTTTGATATCAAATAATTCAGAATTGGCTGCTATGTATTTGCCAAATGACGCTGAGAAATCAACAAAAAACCTTGAAATACCAAATTTTAATAATGTTTTATTTCAAGGGATTGAAATGAAAGAAGAGAAAAAATTTTTTCTTGCAGACAACAATAATGATATTAGTGAAGAAAGTGTTCTTATCTCAGAAATAATTATCGAAGGTTGGGAAAATCATCCTGAGGGTAGAAAACTTGAATTGGCTGCATATGATTCCATGAGCATAAAGCCTGGAAGTATTGTTGATAATAGAATTTTAAATCAAGACCTTAATGCGATATATGCTAGTGGTTGGTTTTCAGGAGTTAAAATAAAGTCTCAAGATGGGCCATTAGGTGTGAGGTTAATAGTAAATGTAGTACCTAATCCAATCTTGAAGAAAGTTGAACTTAAACCAACAAATTCTATTGTCTCCAATGAATCCGTAGATGATATTTTTAAAAATTATTATGGGACAACTCTTAACCTAAATGAATTTCAAAATAAGATAGAACTAATAAAAGAACGTTATGAAAAAGCTGGTTATTCTCTAGCTAGAATTAGTACCCCAGAAAGAATCTCTAAAAACGGAGTAGTAAGATTAAAAGTTTCTGAGGGCATTATATCAGACGTAAAAATAAGATTCCCAAATTCTGATGGTGAATTTATTATTGATGGAAAACCTAGAAAAGGAAAAACAAAAGACTGGGTTATAAGGAGAGAATTAAAAACACAACCTGGCACCATTTTTAATAGAAAAATTTTAGAAGCTGATATAGGTAGACTCTATGCCACATCATTATTTGATGATGTGAAGGTTTCTCTTGGTCCGGATAATTTAAATCCAGGTCAAGTCATAATTTTTTTAGACTTGAGTGAGCAAAGAACAGGATCTTTAACGGGTGGACTTGGTTTTAGCAATGGTTCAGGGATCTTCGCATCAATTGGTTTGCAGGAAACCAATGCACTAGGAAGAGCATGGTCTACAAATTTAAATCTAAATTTTGGAGAATATTCAACCACCTATAATTTTTCTTTATCTGATCCATGGATTAAAGGAGATAAACATAAAACATCTTTTAGAACAAATATTTTTTTAAGTAGAGATTATCCACAAGAATTCAAAAGTGAAAATAATGGGCGCATATACGCAGTAGATGATACTAGTACTTCAACCACTGATACTTTTTCATCAATAGTTTTAGAAAAAACAGGAGGTGGATTTTCTTTCTCAAGGCCATTAAATGGTGGAGATCCATTTAAGGTCGCTAAGTGGAGAGTTCTTGCAGGAATGAATTTTAAAAAAGTAAGGATGATTGATGGTGATGGGAACAAAAAACCTTATGGGGATACGACTCCAACAACAGGAAATATAAATGATATTATCTGTATTGGATTTACTCCAAATGATGGTTCATGTCCTGAAGAAAATACGTTAGTCAGTGTTATAGCGAGTACTTCTAGAAATAATTTGAACAATTCTATCAACCCAACTTCGGGAAATAAATTTAGTTTTGGTACCGAACAATTTGTTTCAATGGGGGGAAACTCTCCTACTTTTAATAGAATGAAAGCCTCATATGCATTTTTTATACCAACAAAATTAATAAATTTAACTAAGGCATGTAAGTCTAGCGATGCTACGAGTGAAGAATGTCCTCAAGCTATTGGATTTCAATTTAAGGCTGGAACTATTCTTGGGGAATTGCCTCCTTACGAAGCATTTTGTATGGGAGGAACATCATCTGTTAGAGGTTGGGGATCTTGTGATTTGGCTGTAAGTAAAAGTTTTGTTGAGGGCACAGCAGAATATAGATTCCCTGTTTGGAGAATGATATCAGGAGCTTTATTCGTCGATGCAGGAAGTGACCTAGGCTCACAAAAGGATGTTCCAGGAAAGCCAGGTAAATTATTGCAGAAATCAGGTTCTGGTTTTTCCCTTGGAGGTGGAGTTGGGATTAAAACACCAATAGGCCCATTAAGATTAGATATTGCTAGCAAGGACCTAAGTGGAGATTGGAGATATACACTTGGAGTTGGATGGAAGTTTTAAGTGTTTTCTTGGCCTGCTAATTATAATTATTGCTATACCTTGGCTGGTGTTATTTCCAGAGAAGGTATAGGCTTACATAGTGGAGAAAAAACAAGAGTTACTATTTCTTCCTATGAAAAAGAAGGATATTATGTCTCTTTTAAGGATAAACCTAACGAGATTTTCAAGTTAACTCAGGATTTAATTGGAAGTACGATGCTTTGTACAGCTGTTAAATTAGGGACGAGAAATTTGTATACTATCGAACACTTATTATCTTCATTGGCAGGCTGTGGATTAAGTTATATACATATTGAGGTTGATGGGAAAGAGATTCCCCTTTTAGATGGATCGGCTATCCAGTGGGTTAGAGATTTTGAAGAAGTTGGGATAAAAAAGGCACCAAGACCAGATAATTTCTTTAGAGAGATTAATAAATCAATAATTTTAAATAAAGAATGCTCAGTTATAGCAGCAACTCCTTCTGACAAAACTACCATTATATCCACTATAAGTTTTGCCTATAAAGCAATCGGAAATCAAACTTTTGTTATTGATTTAAATCCAAAAAGTTTTGTTGAAATGATTGCTCCTGCTAGAACATTTGGGTTTAAAGATCAATTTCAAGAGTTAAATGAACTCGGATTAATAAAAGGCGGAAGTTTGGAAAATGCCCTTGTTTGTGATGGTGATAAATGGGTCAATCCACCGTTAAGATTTGATAATGAACCAATAAGACATAAAATTTTAGACCTTATTGGGGACTTGGCTTTGGTAGGGTTACCTAAGGCTCAAATTTTGGTTTATAAAGGATCACATTCTTTAAATGCTTTATTAGCCTCATCGCTAAAAAATTAACTTTATCTTAATTTGTTTTGGAAAAAAAATTATCCAGTAAAAATAATCAACTTTCATCTGAGCACATACTAGGTTTGTTACCTCACAGATACCCTTTTGCCCTTGTGGACAAAGTCATAGAGCATATTCCTGGGGAGAGAGCTGTTGCAGTAAAAAATGTAACTATAAATGAGCCTCAATTTCAGGGACACTTTCCTGAGAGACCTTTGATGCCTGGGGTTCTTATTGTTGAATCAATGGCTCAAGTTGGTGGCATAATTGTAACGCAAATGCCCGATCTTCCTAAAGGACTTTTCGTCTTTGCTGGAATCAATAATGTTAAATTTAGAAAACCAGTTGTGCCTGGAGATCAATTGATAATTTCTTGTGAGTTATTGTCTATTAAAAGACAAAGATTTGGGAAGGTTAAAGGTGAGGCGCATGTTGATGGGAAGTTGGTTTGTGCTGGAGAATTAATGTTTTCATTAGTTGATTAGGGATATGGATAATAAAAATACTGAATTAAACTCAAGTTTTAGTGGTGTAAAAGTCCACCCAAATGCTTTTGTAGATCCAAGTGCCGAATTGCATGAAGGGGTTATTATCTCTCAAGGAGCTATTGTCGGCCCTAATGTAATTATCGGGAAAGGAACCCAAATAGGACCTAATGCTGTTATTTCAGGAAGAACTCATATTGGTAAAAACAACAAAGTTTACCCAAGTGTTTTTATAGGTCTTGATCCCCAAGACCTTAAATATAAAGGTGCCCCTACTGAAATAATTATTGGAAATAATAATACATTCAGAGAATGTGTAACTATAAATAAAGCAACTTATGAAGGAGAAAAAACTATTATTGGCAATAATAATTTGTTGATGGCTTACACTCATATCGGCCATAATTGTGAACTTGGTAATAGGATCGTGCTGTCAAATAGTGTTCAAGTTGCAGGCCATGTAAAGATTGAAGATAAAGCTATTATTGGCGGTTGTTTAGGTATTCATCAATTTGTACATATTGGATATTTAGCAATGATTGGAGGAATGACTAGGGTGGATAGAGATGTACCTCCTTTTTGTTTGGCCGAAGGGCATCCAGGAAGATTGAGAGGTTTAAATAGGATTGGAATTAAGAGAAGTGGTTTAATGGAAAATAAAGATTTTGACTTAAAATTACTTCAAAAAACTTGGAATCTACTTTTTAAATCTAATGATGCGATTTCAAATTCACTTGAAAAAGTAATGATAGGAGAATTAGATTTTTCGTCCTCAAAATTATGTAGCTTTTTAAAAGAGTCTATATCTAAAGAAAGACGAGGACCAATGCCAATAGTGAATTTATGAATAAAAAGATATTTATAAGTACTGGAGAAGTCTCTGGTGATTTGCACGGAAGTTTGTTATCAAAAGCATTATTAGACGAAGCTAAAAAAAAATCTATAGATTTAGAAATTTGCGGATTAGGTGGGGAAAGGATGAAGAAAGAAGGTGTGAAAATTCTTCAAGATACTACATCAATTAGTGCAATAGGAATTTGGGAGGCTTTACCTCTTATTCTTCCAACAATAAGAATTCAAAAAAGGTTCTATAAATTACTAAAAAAATATCCTCCAGATTGTTTGATTCTGATTGACTATATGGGCCCCAATATAAAAATTGGTACTAAATTAAAAAGATCGAAGACTAAAATTCCAATTTTTTACTATATTGCTCCTCAAGAGTGGGCTTGGAGAGTTGGCAATAATACTACAACAAATCTAATAAAATTTTCTGATAAAATTTTTGCGATTTTCAAGAAAGAAGCAGCTTTCTACAAAAAGAGGGGCGGAAATGTCTTATGGGTTGGACATCCAATGATTGATTTGACAAAAAAACTTCCTCTAAAGAGAGATGCTAGAAATATTTTGAACCTTCGCGCTGATCAAAACATCCTACTTTTGATGCCTGCATCGAGACCTCAAGAATTACGATATATATTACCTACTTTTATGCGAGCGGCTCAAAAACTTCAACAAAAATATCCAAGTTTGGTTGTCTATATTCCCTCCTGTCGGGATGCTTTTGATGAAATATTCAAAAAATCCTTTCGCACATATCAAGTTAAAGGTCTTGTGATTTCTCAAAAAGATAGTGCAAAATTAAAGCCTTATATTTATTCACTTACCAAAATTGCTTTTTGTAAATCTGGGACAGTTAATATGGAATTAGCTTTATATGGAATCCCGCAGATTGTTGGATATAGAGTTAGTAGGGTAACAGCTTTTATTGCTAAAAAAATTCTCAATTTCAAAGTAAGATTTATTTCCCCAGTAAATTTGTTAGTTAATAAATTAATAATCCCTGAGTTTGTGCAGAGAGAGTTTGACGAAAAGAAAATCTTCTACAAATCTTGTAGGATTCTTGAGGGAAAGTCAGAAAAAATAAAAATAAAAAAAGGTTATGCGTTTTTAAAAAAAGAACTAGGTGAAGAGGGCGTAGTCCAAAGAGCTGCTAAGGAGATTATTAATTCTATTAATTGAACTTTATAATAAAAAAATGAAATATTTCTTACCTCTAATTATTGCTCTTTCGATATTTATAAACCCTTTAAACGTTTTTGCAGAGGAATTGATTCTCGCAGGAGGTTGTTTTTGGTGTTTGGAACATGATTTAGAGTCATTGAAGGGGATAAATTTTGTACAAAGTGGCTATTCAGGAGGAGATTTACAAAATCCTACCTATGAAAATCACGAAGGACATCAGGAAGTGGTTTTGGTGGACTATGATTCCCAATCAGTAACTTTACCCGAAATACTTAGGCTCTATTTCAGAAATATTGATCCTTTGGACGCTAAGGGCCAATTTTGTGATCGTGGAGATTCTTATAGGCCAGTGATCTTTTACAAAGATGAAACTGAGGAAAGTGATGCAAAAAATGCAATTGTTTCGGCCTCAAATGAATTGCATTTGCCATTAGAAAAAATATCTGTAGAACTAAAATCAAAAGGTCAATTTTGGTTAGCTGAAGAATATCATCAGGATTTTGCTGAGAGAAATGAATTAAAATATAGGTTCTATAGATTCTCATGTGGGAGAGATCAGAGATTGGATAAATTATGGGGTGACAACGCTAGATCAACAAATCTTTGGAATGAATGATTTAAATATGGCTATTTATTTTTAATCCATTGAACAAGAGTTTTAACGCCAAAACCGGTTGCACCTGATGGGTTAATTCCCTTATTCTTGTCAGTCCAACAAGTTCCAGCAATATCAATATGAGCCCATTTAATCTCTTTATCAAAGAATTCTTCTAAAAACAAAGCAGCAGTTATTGAGCCACCTGCTCTAGGACCTGTATTTTTCATGTCAGCTATATGAGACTTTAAACCTTCTTTATAAGATTTTTGTAAAGGCATTTGCCATAATTCTTCTCCAGACTGGGCTGATGCAGCTTTTAGGTCATTTGCTAGATCATCATTATTGCTCCAAAATCCAGCTACATCATTTCCTAATGCAACAACAATAGCTCCTGTTAAAGTTGCAAGATCTATTATTGAATCCGGTTTTAAATTTGATGCGTAAGTTAAAGCATCAGCTAAAGTGAGTCTGCCCTCTGCATCAGTGTTATTTATTTCAATTGTCTTACCATTAGATGCTTTAACTACATCTCCTGGATGTACTGCAGATCCATTTATCATATTTTCGCAAGATGCCACAATAAAATGAATTTCTAATCCCTTTGGTTTTATTGCGCCAAGAGCTTTTGCTGCTCCTAAAACTGCAGCGCTTCCGCCCATATCATATTTCATCATTTCAATTTGAGATGCTCCTACTTTCAGATTGTATCCTCCAGAATCAAAGGTTAGACCCTTCCCAACAAGCGCAATCTTTTCTTTTATAGGCCCCTCTGACTTTAAAGTAAGATGAATAAATTTAGGATCCAGATCAGAACCTTTTGCTACAGCTAAATATGCACCCATTCCTAAATCTTCACAATCTTTAGCCTCTAAAATTTTTAATTCTAAATCATGATCTTTTGCTATTTGAGAAGCTTGTATAGACATTTCCTTAGGAGTAAGACTATTTGGAGGGGCTGCTACAAGTCTTCTAGCTAGTTCTACACCTTCACATATTTTTGCTGTCTCTTCAAAGCTAATATTCTCAAATTTATTTAAATTCAGAAACTCTATTTCTTTAAGAACTTTCTTTTCATCTTTTTTCTTATTGAATCTATTGTCCTTATAAGCAGATAATCTAGCTGACTCTGCTAATCGATTTATTTCTAGTTTTGAATTTATAAATTCCCAAGGTAGCAAGATGCTGATTTTTTCATTTTTATCAACATTTTTCCTAACTAGATTTCCTATAGAGTTTTCTATATCACTTTTATTTAGGTCTTTTGTTTTGCCAAGACCAACTATGATTAAAGTTTCTAATTTTTGATCTAAAAATTCAAAGCTTAAAGTTTTTCCTTTTTCTCCTTTAAATTTTTTTTGAGTAACTTTTTTTAGTAATAATTTTGGGTCAAGAACAAATTTTATGTTTTCAAGTTGGCTTGCAATCTCTTCCTCTAAAACTCCAAAAATTAATGAAGCACCTTGCCAGTTATCTAGATTTTTTTGGAATGTGGAAAATTGCATTTGTTAAATGGATTTAATTAACTTTTAGTTGTTTGTGAAACTAGTTGCCCACCTATCTCGAGTTTCTTTATTAAAAGGTGGTAACCATAAATATATCAGTTGCTGTTCTAATTTACGTCTTAATTTTACTTCTTTAGGTACATCTAAGAAGAAACGAATATCTTGGTGACTTGAGAGTTTGTTATGGGCTAGGGCTTCTTTATAGTTCATGAGGTAATTTTTACAGTCATGTTCTCCCTTCCATCTTTTATTTGCTGAATTTGTTTCTCCTATATAAAGGATTATTTGAGAATTCTCCATCGAGTCAATTACAAAATACATTGCTGGACCATTGTGTATATATTGATTAGTTCTCCAAAAGTTCAATGATAATGGTTGCAAGGAAAACGGATCAATTTTTCTTTCATTGGAAATTATATTTATAGGAAGACTTGTTTGGTGTAAATTTTTATTGTGAGTATCTTTTGAAATTTTGAATTGGTGATTAAATATTCTATTTCTCCATTCAGTTAGGATTTCACCTTTGATTTTTAAATTATTTGAGTGTTGAAAATTAATTGATGTATTTACTTTTGAACCAAATAATTCAAATTGTCTATTTTGGTTTGAAATATTATTTTTGTTAAATTTTCCCAATATTTATGAAATATGTCTACTAAATTTAATTCTGAAAAAATATAAATCAAAGAATTATTTATAAACTAAAATTTATTAATCTTCTAATCAATTTAAAAGATTCTTGTTATCTTGTAATTGAGCCTTAATCTTGCGAAGTAAAAAAATAGAAATGGGATTTTTTGAGTCAGACATTGTTCAAGAAGAAGCTAAAAAGCTTTTTACAGATTACCAAGAACTTATGAAACTTGGTTCTGATTATGGGAAATTTGACAGAGAAGGGAAAAAAATGTTTATAAAAAAAATGGAATCACTTATGGATCGTTATAAGGTTTTTATGAAGAGATTTGAATTGTCTGAAGATTTTCAGGCAAAAATGACAGTAGAACAATTAAAGACACAGTTAAGTCAATTTGGGATTACTCCTGATCAAATGTTCGATCAAATGAATAAAACCTTAATAAGAATGAAGGATGAACTTGATAAAACTTCTTAAATTTAATTGTTAAAGCTTTATGTCAGATAACTTAATATTGCCATCATGGTTGTCAAGGGGAATAGAAGAATATTTTCCAATTAAGGGAACACATCAAACCTTTTCGGAGATAATTGATCATGCGAAAAAAAATAAGAAAAAATTAAGGGTTAAACTCGGGATCGATCCAACTGGAACAGATATTCATCTTGGGCATAGCATATTGTTTAAAAAACTTAGGGCATTCCAAGATAATGGACATATCGCAGTTCTAATTATTGGGGATTTTACTGCTCAAATTGGAGACCCAACTGGAAAAAACAAAACAAGAGTTCAGTTATCGGAAAAACAAGTTAAGGATAACGCAAAAACATACTTAACCCAACTAGGGATGGGAAAGCCAGCTGATGAATCAATTTTAGATTTTGATTCAAAAGATAGAATAGAAATTAGATATAACAGTGAATGGTTAAAAGGATTAAATCTTAATTCGATAATTGAATTAATGGGGAGTGTAACAGTTAGTCAAATGCTAGCTAAGGAGGAATTTAATAAAAGGTATACTTCGCAAGTTCCAATTGCTTTGCATGAATTCTTATATCCATTATTACAAGGTTACGATTCGGTAGTTGTTCAATCAGATATTGAGCTTGGAGGTACAGATCAGAAATTTAATATTGCAATAGGAAGAGATCTTCAAAGATATTTTAAACAAGACCCTCAATTTGGTGTTCTGCTGCCAATTTTGACAGGTTTAGATGGAATTAAGAAGATGAGTAAATCTGAATTTAACACCGTCGGTTTGACTGAAGATCCTGTTTCAATGTATTCAAAATTAGAAAAAGTACCTGATAATATAATACCTACCTATTTTGAATTACTTACTGAATTAGATTTAAGTTTTCTTGAAAACTCAAATCCTCGTGAATTACAGAGAAGAATGGCATTAGAAGTTACTACTTTATTCCATGGGGCTGAAGAAGCATTAAAGGCGCAATCTAACTGCGAAAAATTATTCCTTGGACATAAAGAAAAAGTTGGAGAAATTCCAGAGATTTCTTTAAAAGAAGTGGTTTTTCCTGTAAAGTTTTTTTATTTGTTAAGTGCTCTAAAACTATTCAAATCTAGCAGCGAATCCAAAAGATCTATTAAAGGAGGGGGTGTAAAAATTGATAGTCAGAAAGTATTAAATCCTGATTTAGTTTTTAATTCAAAAAATGATTTGGAAGGGAAAATTTTGCAAATTGGAAAAAAAATAATTAAAAGGTTTGAAAGCTGAAAATTAATGAATAACAGATTTAATGCAGAAGATAAAATAATATTGGCAATTGATGGATTAGATCTAAATCAAGCAAAATTACTGCTGGGAAAATGTCCTAATATTAAGTGGGTGAAAGTTGGTTTAGAGCTTTTTATTAGGGAAGGTCCAAGAGTTATTGAAATTTTAAAAGGTTTAAATAAAAAAATTTTTTTAGACTTAAAATTTCATGATATTCCAAATACCATGCGTGCAGCATGTTTCCAAGTTTCAAAATTAGGGGTTGATATAATTTCTATTCATGCTTCAGCCGGTCTAAAAGCTCTTAAGGATTCGAAAAAAGCATCTTTAGAAGGAGCCACTTCAGTTAGTGTAAGACCTCCACTTGTTATAGGAATAACTGTTTTAACAAGTTTTTCTCTTAAGGATTTTCAAACTGATCTTGATAGAAATAATTCAATTGAAGAAAATGTATTGAGACTTGCAAAGTTGTCTTTTGATGCGGGATTAGATGGATGTGTTTGTTCCCCTTGGGAGGTGAAAATGTTGAGATCTATTTATAAGGATAATTTTGAACTTATCACACCAGGTATCAGATTAAATATTGACAATAAAAATGATCAAAATAGAATTATGACTCCCCATGAAGCTTTAGATAATGGCGCTTCTAAGTTAGTCATTGGTAGATCAATATCAAAAGCTATAGATCCTAATAAAGCTCTAATAGAAATATTTAAATCTATTGATTCTAATTAATTTTGGATTCTTCTCCCTTTAGTAATCTTGTTATGTTTGTTCTATGTTTCCAGATTACTAACAATGACACAATTAAACTTATAAAAAAGTATGAGTGAATAAATTTACCTAGGTAAAAAAGCATAAAAATAGGGAGTAAGATTGCGGCTGAAATACTGGATAAAGAAACAAATTTAGTTTTTGTTAGGACTATTAAAAAAATTCCAAGAGATGCAAGTCCAACTTTCCAAGAAAGAGCTAAAAACATACCTAATCCAGTAGCAACAGCTTTCCCTCCTTTACCTCTAAGCCATATTGGCCAAATATGTCCTGAGATAGCAGATATCCCTGCTATTACCTCTATTAATCCTTGATCTGTGTAATATTGAGCAATTTTTACTGCAATAAGGCCTTTCCCAACGTCAATAATAAATACAAAAAGTGCTGGCAATTTTCCAACATTTCTTAAGACATTTGTGGCACCAGTAGATCCAGAACCTATAGTTCTTAAATCTATATTTTTGAGATATTTTCCAATTAAAAATCCTGTTGGAAGTGATCCTAAAAGATAACTTGTGAAAATTATTAAGATATTCATAAAGCTTAGTTTAGTTCAAGATCATCGTAAATTTCATTATCTGAACCAGCAAATGCAACCCATAATGGGAATTGAAGTATTGGAATTTCAACAGAGGTTTCTGCTGCATCAATAATAATAAATGGCAATTCTTCATTGGCTTCTAATCTATCAGCTCTTTCGATGACACCTTCAGGCCTTTCAAAAAGAACAATCCCACTATTAGGTCCAAAGTCATCCCTTGTAAGACCAAGTGAGTCTTGGAGAATTCTTCTCCATTCGCCTAATCTTTCAGGCTGCGAAGCTAAAATAAGAGTCTGAAATTGATCTCCATATAATTCGCCAAGAATTGATATTAAACCCGCTGATAACAAGGCATTTTTTTGTCGAGATCCTCTACTTTCAAGAGAACCTCTTCCGCCCATGTTAAAGAACCAATCATCCATAATCTCTATTTCTGATGAATCAAGACTTCGTCTTAATTTCCAAGGTTCTGCATAAAAGTCAGGTTGTTCTGTGAAACTTGTAAAGCAACTTTTTATAATCTCTTCATCCGGCTTAAATGTTTCAGAAAGAGCAGGAACATTAACTATATTATTTGTGATATTATTTTGCTTTTTCTCATCAAGGGGAGAAGGCTTTACGATTATTGGTTGAGAAACTAATTCAAGTTTCTCAACGTTCTGTGAAAGATTCTGCAAAGCTCCAGTTAAGTATTCTTGAAAGCCTTTAACTCTTTTAGCAATATTATCTGACTGTCCTTTAAAATTTGACTCAATATCTTTTTCTATTTCATTTTTTTTTGTTTCTAAATCTTTTATTTCTTTAACTAAAGAGTCTTTTTTTGAAACGAGATCTCTAAAAATTTCATTAGAAATTTCATCAAAAGATTTAGTTAAGTTATCTTTTTTTGGTGTAATTTTTTTATTTTGTGTTGTATTTTTCCTACTAGTTTGTTTGCTTTTATCATCTGAAATTGACTTATCTATTATTAATTCCTTGTCAGGATTATTGTTGGAAATTTCTGTATTGGTCATTTAAATAATTTTGATGATTAGGAAAAGTCTGTATTTTTAGAATTTTTAATTTCTAGGGAGTCAACTTTTTTTATGAGCTCATCTTTCAATTGCTGTGGATTAAATAAAATTGGTAATAAATGAGGACTGGACTTTTCTCTAAAATAAAAAATACCTGGGATAATAGGGAAAAAGAATTTCCATGATATCCAGTTCTTGAACGGAAAAGTTCTTATCTCTTTCCCTAATTGTAAAACGATAAAATCATCATTAGTTATTTTTATTCTTAAGGTGAATGACTGAAGTAATAAAAAAAAGCTAAAAGAAGCAAAAACTATCGTTGGCAAAGAACCAATATTCAAAAACAAAAGCATAAAACTTAAAACTATTAGAATGATTGGCAACTGAAATGAAGGAGAGATTATTACTGGTTCCTCTTTTTTTGATTTAGTATTAAACATAGAATCATCCAAATAAAATTTGCGTTAGTAATACATCCATTAAAGATACAGTAACGAGAGTCATTACAACTGCACCTGTTGTACTTGTTCCAACTTCTTTAGGACCACCTTTAGTTGTGAGTCCATATCCACAAGCAATGATTGAAATAAGTAATCCGAACACTATAGATTTTATTAACATTGAAGTTAAGTCTGTACTGGTTAAACTCACATTACCTGATCTTACAGATGTCCAAAAAACAATTGGAGGAACTTTATAAAAAATTGTGCTCCAAATTTGTCCACTCCATAAAGCTACAGATAAAAATAAAAGGCACTGTATAGGAGACATTATTACCATCGAAAGTAACCTTGGGACTACTAAATATTGGACTGGTTCGGTCCTTAACATGGTTATTGCCTCAATTTGTTCTGTTACTTTCATAGTGCCAAGTTGAGCAGCATAGGCAGTGGCAACCTTCCCAGTCATTAAAGTAGCAGTTAGAAGAGGAGCCATTTCTCTCGCCATGCCTACTGCCAATAAACCCCCAATTTCACTTGAAACCCCCATACTTGTAAGTTGTGATGCAACTTGAATATTAAAAACTGTACCTGCAGCGATTCCTGTAATTAATACAATTAATAAACTGCCAGGACCTGCCTCCATAAGTTGGTCAAAGAGATCATTTTTGGAAATTTTACCCTTAAAGATAAAATTAATTGCTTGCCCGCCGATGATTAAGCTGCTTAGAAGTCTTTTGAAAAAATTAAGGTAATACATATTTTTATATTAGTTTGTAATTAATTTTCGATCCCATTTTCTCATGATTAAAAGACCAATTATTACCAATATTGAGGGTATAAAACCAATACATAATCTTATAGTTAATTGTGCTGAGTAGCATTGTTCAATAATATTTAAAGCATCTTTATCAACAAAGCATGATTGATAACCTGATAAATACAATAAAAATCCTAATAATTGAACACTAAAAGCGATACCAATTTTCTGAATAAGTACCATCCAAGCAGTATATAGTCCTGCCGGTTTCTCTGGGTCTTCGTCTATTGCGTCAGGAAGTAGTGACCAAGGGATAAGAAAAGCGGTTGAAGCACCAATGCCAATAAGACAGATTATGAAAATCAAAAGAATGAACAAAAATATCTCGCCGGTATTGAGGAATAAACTATCTCCAACTCCTGAAATTTTTGATAATGAAGGTAAAAATAATGCTGCTGTACATGAAATAATCCACATAATCCCTCCATAGTTTAAAGCTGAAATCCTGTTTAATTCATTTGATACTCTGGTCCATATTTGTAAACCCACTAAAGCGCTAATTTGGAAAGGAATCGGGATCCACTTCGCGATATTTGTTGGTACGTTCAGGACATCCTCTACATAGATTAACGCTACTGTTTGCATCAATTGTAAGGCGCACCAGAGAAGAATATAAAGCGTGATAACTTTTAGAAATTTTTTATTTCTGAAGATCCTTTTGAATTGAAGTGTTATGGCTTCAACTTTTCCTGAAGGCCTTCTTGCTTTTTTGGCGAATGGAGCCAATCCCCAACAAGAAATTAATGTTGCAGCAACTGCAATACATCCGCTTATTTTTCCCATTAAAAAATATTCATTATTTGCTGATCCTTCAGAACCCAATAAAACTCCAGCAATTATTAAACCAGTAAGTCCTGCAATTATTGAGCCAGTAAATCTAGATGCGTTTAGTCTTGTTCTAATTGCTGTTTTTTCAGAAATTTCGGTAGAAAGAGCTGCAAAAGGAAGGTTTATACTTGTATAAGCAGTCATTACGATTATAGAAATTATGGCATAGTAGATAGTTTTGGTTAGCACGGAACCAGTGGGTATCCACCATATCGCAGCTAAAGAGAAACCAAGCGGAACAGATGCTATTACCATCCAAGGGATCCTAGGCCCCCATCTTGATTTAGTACGATCACTTAACCATCCAATCAACGGATCATTTACTGCATCCCATATCTTTATTAACATTAATAATGAACCTGCAATTATTACTGGTAAACCAGCAGAAATAAAGAATTTGAACAGAAAAAAACCAAATTGCGTCGCGACTAAACCTGTGCCTGCATCTCCTAGCCCATAAGAGAACATTAATCTTGTTGTTGATCTAGTAATATTTTTTTTCGAGTGTGAATTTTCCAATCTTTTTGCTTTGTTGATTGTTTGATAATGTATTATTGCAATGGTAATTCTATTACTTAATGCGGGCGTGGTTTAGTGGTAAAACCTCAGCCTTCCAAGCTGAAGATGCGGGTTCGATTCCCGCCGCCCGCTTTAGAGTAAATTATTTTTTTCCCCAAATACTTCTTCTGAAATGATTAATAAAGAGCTTCTACTCTTTATTGAGACAAATTTTTCATTGATAGTTAAGGGTTCAAAAATTTCCGACATGCTTGTGTCAATAACTTTTAACCAATTATATTTACATTTCGGCAAGGGGAAATCGATACTTTTTGAATATGCATTTAAACCTATCCAGACCAGCGGATTAGTAATGCCTTTGTTAATGCTAAAAGCAACTGTGTGAGACCAACTACTCCAATCGGGATTGTCTAACTTTGTTCCATGCCAATGATATGTTGGAATATTTTTATTTGTTTGATTATTAGGGAAGAATGATGGATTAAAAATGTTTATTAATTTTTTTCGGATTTTTATAAAATATTTAAAATATTCTAATAATTCCAAATCTTGTTGACCATGTTCCCAATTCATCCAGCCCAATAAATTATCTTGGCACCAAGAATTATTGTTACCGCCTTGTGATCTTCCTATCTCATCACCCATTAGTATCATTGGAACACCTTTAGAGATAAGTAAACTAAGAATAAGATTTTTTTGTTGTCTTTTTCTTAAATCATTAATTAATAAGTTTGTAGTTGGTCCCTCTACACCATGATTCCAAGAATTGTTATGGTTATCACCATCTCTATTTTGCTCTCTGTTGGCAAAATTATGTTTTCTACTAAAAGTAACTAAATCTTTTAGAGTGAATCCATCATGTGAAGTAATAAAGTTTATTGATTTTGGGAAAATAGTATCTTCTTTATAAATTGATGGTGTACCTTTGATTTTATCGCTCATATTCCAAGCCGTATCTTTATCCCCCTTCCAAAATCTTCGCAAATCATCTCTAAAATGACCATTCCAAGTGAAAGTATTCTTAGATGGGAAATCGCCTAATTTATATAAACCACCACAATCCCATGGCTCACTTATAAACTTTATATCAACAAGTTCTGGTTCACATTCTATATCTTCAAAAATTGGAGGATTATCGAGTGGCGAGAGATTTTCTCCTCTTGATAATGCAATACCTAAATCAAATCTAAAACCATCTACTCCAAATTCACTCGCCCAACACTTTAATGATTCAATTATTAGTTTTCTAACTAATCCTCTGTTTGCTGCAATAGTATTTCCACAACCTGATACGTCTTGATAATTTTTATCTTTACCAATAAAGTAATAAAGGTTTTCATCTATACCTTTCCAACATATCGCAGGTCCTTTGTAATCTCCTTCAGATGTGTGATTGTATACGACATCTAAAATAACTTCAATATCTGCCTTATGACACTCCTCTACTAATTTTCTAAATTCCTCTCTATTCTTTTCAGCTGATTCATTCGAAAGGTATTCAAAATGCGGAGTAAACCAATTAATTGGACTATAACCCCAAAAATTCTCTAAACCATTTGGTGCATCAGTTGGATCAAAACAAAAAATTGGAAGTAATTCGATAGAGGTAATTCCCAGTTCTTTGAGATATGGAATTTTTTTTAAAAATTTCTTGAAACAACTTTCAGTTTTATCAGTTGATTCAGTGAAGGATTTGATATGGAGTTCATAAATAATTGTTTCTTCCCAAGAATGTTTCGGTCTTGGAAAATCCTTAAAATTAAATAATTTTCTATCGCAAACAACGCTTTTAAGACAAGAAGTAGTATTTTCTTGTGTTTTTAATGCATTTTCTCTTTTATAATTTTCCCACCCAGTTATACCCCTTGAGCATGGATCGAGTAATACTTTTTTTTCATAGTTCTTGTTGATCGCATTATTTTTTTGTTTTACTCTAAAAGCATAAATACAACCTTCATTTAGATTTTTTACCTCTGCATGCCAGTAAGGACCTGTATTATGATTCTGATCAAGTTTCAATATACTTTTTGGGGAAATAGAGCCCTCTTTCTCAAACAATAAGATTTCTACATATTCTGCATTTGTGGCTACTAGGGAAAAATTAACCCCTTGTGAAGTTAGAGAACTTCCTAAGGGAAATGGTTTACCTTTATTGATATGAGTCACTTTCTATTTATCATTGATTAATTAAATATTGAGATAATTTATATAAATTACTGATATTAGAATAATAGATACAAATTTAAGAAAAAAACTCAAATTTAAGGTTTCACGCATCAACTTTTTTAGACTTTGAGATTATTAATTTCCAAATTAAAAACAATTAATCTATTCATTTTCTTAATGCATAATAAGATTTAGAGAGAAAGCTTAATTGTAAGAAAACCAGATTTTTCTTGATTTCAAAATACAAATTATGCTTTTTCATGTGATGAGAAGGAAATATATCTGAAAATTAATAAAACATAATAAATGGCTCAAATTCTTAACTTTATTTATCTTTGACATTTTCTTTTTGATAAATTAAGTTAGATTTTTCAAGGATGAATCAAGTGCTACCAATGGTTTTAGCTGTTTTACAGTTATAGGGGCTAATTTTATATAAGAAAAAAGTGAGGCTATAAAAATAAGTAATAGAGCTAAAAATGTCCCTAAGATTTGTATAAAGCTTTGCGCCGCCGGCATTTTCGGTTGCCGTATTTGTATTTGCTCCATATGATATGCAAGTTCGAGGTTTTTAGGCTTGCTTAAAAAACTTGTCTTTAAATCTCTGCTTTATAAACAATTCAATGAACAAAGCTGATTTAGTAAATCTTGTTGCTGCTCGTACAGAGCTCACAAAAACTGATGTTTCTTTAGTTGTTGATGCAGCTATTGAAACTATTGTTGACTCAGTAGTGGAAGGCAAAAAAGTCTCATTACTAGGATTTGGTTCTTTCGAGCCAAGAGATCGTTCTGCAAGACAGGGATTAAACCCTAAGACAGGCGAAAAAATAGCAATACCTGCTAAAAGAGTTCCAACATTTTCTGCAGGTAAACTTTTTAAGGATAGAGTTCAAGGGTAATCTTTTTAATCTATTTCTTCTTCTAATGACAAGATGCTCTTATTGAGCATCTTTTTTTAATTTCAATATAATAAAAATAGCTAAATTACCAAAGCTATAAAAAAGAGATCTCAATTTTTGAAGTCTTAAGAAGCAATGAAATATCTAACTTTTTTATTACTAAAATTTTTGTTGTTATCTAATTTTGTTATGGCAGAAACAATACCAACAAAATCCAAGATTTTAAAGGTAGCAGATTATTGTATTAAAGATTCTCAAGACCAAGTTTGTAAAGTGTTAATTTCTGAAATAGAAAAACTTCAATTACTTGTATTTGACCAAAATAAATTCAAATGTCAATCAAGTTTATTGGGGATGCAATCGGCAATTGTAGAAGCTTATTATTTAAAAAATTTCTCCAATGAAAGAATTTCATTTGCGATCCCATATGTGATTAAAAATTGTAATATTTAAAAATTTTTATTTTTTTGGAATATTATAAATTTGGATTTTAAGTATTAATGGTAAAAGGTTTCTCTGATAATGAAGTTAAAAATGATGCTGAAATAAAAAAAGAAAAAAAAGAAAAAAAAGGCTTGGCAGCTTTTCTTAAAGGGAAGAAATTTACTTACACTTTGCCAGGTAAAAAACAAATAAATATTTTTGGATCAATAGTATTAGGCTTAAATATTATTTTAATATTGCTAGTCATCCTTTATTTAAAGAATCAAGAATTCCGTGACTTTGTTTTTAATGTTGGTCGTTAAATATTTTTAGATCGAAAAAATTTTTTAAATGATATATTTAAATTTTAGAAAATCTTATGAAGGTAGTAAATTTAGTTTTCCAAGTATTTTTTTTGTTAGTAATACTACTGTTTTTAATATATTTTCTTACAGGTTATGATTCTGCTTTTGAGGCAGACCAGAGTTGTCATTCATATCTTTCAAGTTACGATAAGATATCTGGAAAATATGGTTGTGATCATGATACGGAGACACATCAGTGGATACTTTACGAGTCAAATGACACAAAAGAACCAGCAAAAATTATTAAGAAATTTAGGTACAAATTTTTATAACTCAAATTTTTTATAAAAAAACTTAGCGCTTATTATCGATATTATCGCTGTGATTGTGAAAGTAAGATATTGATATATGCTTCCTTCTAAGTAAATTTTATTTTTATAAAGAGGATAATCAATGAAAGAGCCCAATGTTCCCCAAATTATTACCCATGCAGATACATATAGGATTGCTTTTGTGGGATTTGTTTTTTTTTCTACCATTTTTAATTAATACCAAAAATTGAAGAAGTCACAGGCCTGCCGCTAAAAACCAACTCGGTTAATATAAGCATTAAGAACCCAATCATAGCTGCTCTACCATTCACAAGCTCGGCGCTGCTATTGAATCCAAAAACATTCTTTACTTCATCCCCCTGATTATCTACCCATTTTGAGTCTTCATTATCACTTGATGATGTATTAGTTAAAACATCATTTTGATTTTCCATTGGGGAGTCGTTTTCTTGCATTGATTTTTGGATTTATTATAATAATTTTTAAACTAATTTATTATTAAATAAAACTCGAGATTATAAAAATAATTAAGGCAAAAATTATTATCCATAAAAATTGTAATCTCAAAATTAATTGACAAATTAATTTGATTTTTTCTCCAGTGCAATTATCTCCAGTCTCATTAATTATTGGTTTTTCAATAATTTCATTTTTATATTTACTTTTACCTCCCAATTTAATTTCGGAAATATAGGCAAATATAGCTTCTGAAATCCCAGCATTAGGCGAATCATATTTTTTACCATCAAGATAACTTTTTTTTATGATTGATCCATACTCAAAAACTTTGGAGCTAACTAAAGGTAACGTGATTAAAACTAATCTTGAAGGAACAAACGTAAATATATCTTCGATTTTTGCACTGAAAAAACCCAAATATCTAAAATGATCATATTTGTAACCTATCATTGAATCTAAAGTACTTATGGCTTTATAAGAAAAACCAAGTGACAAAGGTCCCGGTAGAAAAATTGAAAACTTTATAAAAATAATTCCAATAAAAATCCAAAATAATGGCCCAAATATTCCATCAACAGAATTTTCGGTAAGACTCTCGGTACTTGATCTCAAGAGATGTTTTACAGAAGATGACCTTACATCCCTACTCACTATTCTTTGTACCTTCTCTTTGATTATTTTCTTATTTTGGTTATTAATTTCCTTACGTAATATTAGCTCTGCAATCTCTTTCACACTTGAAATAAGTCCCTTTGTAGCAATACAACTTGAAAGCCCAAAAAAAATTAACAATCCAACAAAAAAATGATTTCTTGATTGCAAATAACTTATTTCTATCAATTTTCCTAAACCATAACTCATTCCAATAGTGGAAATAGCTACGAAGAAACCACCCCAAAACAATATATTTTTATTTTCTCTAAAATTATTTATTAGGTAATCTGATAATTTTTTTATGTAAAAGCCAATTACTTGAACAGGGTGTATTAAGAATCTTGGATCTCCGATCAATAAATCAAAGCCAATCGATCCAAGAAATAGTAAAAATAAATTTATTTCAGCCAACTGAACATCGAGCGCAGACCTTTACCTACTTTCTCAATTTCATGTTTTGAGTTCTCTTCTCTTAATTTTGTCATTAAGGGTTTGTTTTTATCGCATTCTTCCACAAAATTCTTAGCGAAAGTTCCATCTTGAATATCCTTTAGAATTTTCTGCATTTCTTTCTTTGTATCACTATTAATAAGTCTTTTTCCACTTACATAATCTCCATATTCTGCAGTATTTGAAATGGAATCTCTCATTTGAGATAAGCCTCCCTTCACCATTAAATCAACAATAAGTTTAACTTCATGTAAGCATTCGAAGTAAGCAAGTTCGGGCTGATAGCCTGCCTCTACAAGAGTTTCGAAGCCTGATTTGACGAGTTCTGATAATCCTCCGCACAAAACCGCTTGTTCTCCAAATAAATCAGTTTCTGTTTCTTCTTTGAAGTTTGTTTCAAGAATCCCAGCTCTCGTTCCGCCAATCCCTTTAGCGTAAGCCATCGCCAATGATCTTGCATTTCCAGAAGAATTCTGCTCTACTGCAAACAATGCTGGAACTCCTTGACCATTCTGATATTCCCAACGAACGGTGTGCCCAGGTCCTTTTGGGGCAATCATTACAACATCCACAAAACTAGGAGGGTTGATAAGCCCGAATCTTATATTGAACCCATGAGCAAAACTTAATATCTTGCCTTTTTTTAAGTTTGGTTCTATTTCTTTAAGGTAAACATCTTTCTGAAACTCATCTGGGAGGAGAATCATAATCCAGTCTGCTTTTTCGCAAGCTTCAGAAACGCTAAATACTTGTAGACCATCGCTAATAGCTTTGCTTTCAGACTTACTTCCTTTATATAATCCAACAATTACATCCATACCGCTATCCTTAAGGTTTAGGGCATGTGCATGACCTTGTGAACCATATCCAATAATCGCTATTGTTTTATTATTTAATAGACTTAGATCTGCATCTGTGTCGTAAAAGAGTTGGGTCATTAGTTGTAGCTTCTTTGCATTTGATAATTAATATTTTAGACATTAAGGTGCAAATAAACCAAAAAATTATTAATTTAAAAATTAAAATTAAAATATTTATTTAGAAAATTTAAGACTGATTTGCTTCGCTTGGATGTGTGATTACTCTATCAATTAAGCCATAATTTTTTGCTTCTTCCGCACTTAGAAAATAATCTCTATCAGTATCCTTTTCAATTTTCTCAAATGATTGGCCTGTCATATCTGCCATAGACATATTTAACATATCTTTAATTCTTAAAATTTCCTTAGCTTCTATTTCAATATCACTTGCTTGACGTTGAGAAGTTCCTCCTAGTGGTTGATGAATCATTATTCTGCTATGGGGCAAAGCAACTCTTTTGCCTTTTGTGCCAGCAGCCAATAGGAACGCTCCCATGGAGGCTGCGAGGCCTACGCATATGGTTACTACATCACTTTTAACATATTTGATAGTGTCATATATTGCCAAGCCAGCAGTAACTGATCCTCCGGGACTGTTTATATATAAATAGATAGGTTTGGAATTATCATCAGAATCTAGATAAAGCATTTGTGCAACAAGGCTATTGGCAATACCATCATTCACTTCCTGTCCAAGAAAAAGAATTCTTTCAACACCTAGTCTTGTATATATGTCAACCCACCTTTCGTATTGACTTCCTGGAAGTCTGTAAGGCACGCTTGGAGTTCCTATTGGCATGATTTTAAAATAGTTTTGTGAAGGTTAAATTTTACTTGGTAAATCTTTTTGACTTGTGAGTATTCTATCGATAACTCCATAATCTAAGGCTTCTTGGGGGTTAAGATAACTCATCCTGTCAGAATCTTTTGAGAGTTCTTCGATAGTCTTTCCAGTATTACGAGATAGAATCTCTAGCATTGATTTTTTATTTTTTAAAACTTCCTCAGCTCTTATTTGGATATCGGTTGCTTGGCCTCTTGCACCGCTTATAGGTTGATGTAAAACAATTGAAGCATGTGGGAGAGCCGCCCTTTGTCCCTTAGTGCCAGATGAAAGGATAACTGCAGCAGTTCCCATCGCTTGTCCGATACATATTGTGTGTACTGGAGGCTTGATATAGCTTATTGTATCGCAGATGGCGAAAGCTTCTGTTTCAAAACCAACGGCGTCACCAGTGTACCAGCTTGTTCCTGTTGAATTGATGTAGAAATAGATTGGTTTTTCTGGATCCTCAAACTCTAGATAAAGAAGTTGAGCAATGATTAGCTCAGTAACATCCATTCCTAGTTGTCTTTTCGCATCATCATCTGAAAATAATGGTAAACCAAGATAAACAATTCGCTCTTTAAGTAAAAGAGAGGGGAGATCAGGTGGCGGAGTCCTCATTACAGTGTTTTCGCCGTAATAAGGAGCAGATACAGTCATTTGTATCACAAAATTAAGATTGAACTGATTCTAGCTAGATTTAGCCCTGTGTCGCTGGTGATTTAAAAGATTTGTTTGACTCAGGATTATTTATTAGTTTTCCAAAGACCATTCTTCCAGTGGGAGTTTGTAACGCTCCTGTTATGACAATATCTAATCTGCTTCCCACAAAATTCTTTGCCTCATCAATAACAACCATTGTGCCGTCATCTAAATATCCAATACCTTGCATTTTTTCTTTACCTTCTCTCACGATTTTTATATTAAGTGACTCTCCTGGTTGTACTTCTGGCCTTAAGGCAATAACCAAATCACTCAAGTTCATAACTTTTAATTCTTTAACTTCAGCGATCTGAGAAAGATTATAATCAGCCGTAATTAAAGTTCCTGACATATCCTCTGTAATTTTAAGGAGTTTTTCATCTACTCCATTACCTTCATATTTGGTTGGGTTTATTACAAGTCTTCTCCCATATAAATCTCTTAATTCTTTTAATAACTTAAGACCTCTTCTGCCTTTCGACCTTTTTTCATTACTGCTTGAGTCAGCTAAAGTTTGTAATTCATCAATTACACTTTGAGCAACAATTAATTGCCCTTCCAATAAGCCGCAACTTAAAAGGCCATTGATTCTTCCATCAATAATTACGCTGGTATCTAGAATTTTTGGACTTGCAGCAGGAAGGATTCCTTCATTGACTAAATATGCATCAGTGTTATTCGGATTGAATAATCTCAATAATGTCCTCCCATGGGTATCTGCCAACTTATAACCAAGCACACCAAAGAAAATGTTGCTTAATATAGCTGCTAAGGGTTTTGCGAAAAAAACCTCTCTTGGGAAGGGAATTAATAGTATTGGGGCAAGTAGGAGATTAGCAACAAGTAATCCTAAAATTAATCCAACGGACCTACTTATCAGTAAGTCCGTTGGCATTGTTCTTATTTGATCAAGAAAAGTTTTTCTAAGTTGAAGGAATACAAAACCAGCTGCTAATCCCACAAAAAAACCAATTATTGCCAAAACAATTCTAAAACCTTCTACATTAGATATCTGTTTGAGTATGTCTACTGGCAATAAATCAACACCAAGCCACCCTGAAGCAGCCCCAGACAAAACAAATAAAATTAATACTAAGGTATCTGTCATATTTATAATCTACTAGGATTTATTAATTGAGTAAATAAGGATTTTATTTTTTTCGATCCTAAATACCTTTTTGGAGCCTAAAAATGAATTTAGATTATGAATAAGTTTCCAAGAAGTGCTTATGTGCACATTCCTTTTTGCCACAGAAGGTGTTTTTATTGTGATTTTGCAGTAATTCCACTAGGAAACAAGGTTGAAACTTTAAAAGGCTATGGAAGCAAGACTGTTCAAGACTATTTGCAATTTTTATATAAAGAAATATTGTCAATTAAGCATAAATCACCTCTGTCGACAATATACATAGGAGGTGGTACACCATCAATTTTAGATCCTATCCAAATCAAAGAATTAGTTGATCTTTTTAAAGAAAATTATGGAATTGACTATGGTGCTGAAATCACTATGGAGATTGATCCAGCTAGTTTTACTCAAGATGATCTTTTTGGATTTATAAATGCTGGGATAAATAGATTTAGTCTCGGAATACAAAGTTTTAATAATCAGATACTTCAAAAATCGGGAAGGCGTCATTTGAGAGAAGATGCAGAAAAATCTTGTTTATGGTTGAAAAGAGAATTTGATTCTGGGTTAATAAAAAGCTGGAGTTTAGATTTAATTCAAAACTTGCCACTTAGCGGATTTAAAGAATGGCAAGATGACTTAAAAAAAGCAATAACATTTTCACCACCGCATCTATCTATTTACGATTTAAATATTGAAAATGGAACTGTTTTTAAAAAATTAGCTAATTTAGGCAAATTAAAACTCCCAAGTGATGAAGAAGCTTTTAGAAATAGTGAATCAACACATTTAATTTTAAAAAACTCAGGGTATTCAAGATATGAAATCTCAAACTATTGCTTTCCGCAGCATCAATCGAGACATAATAGAGTTTATTGGAGTGGTTTTGGCTGGTGGAGTTTTGGTCAAGGTTCCACTAGTTCACCTTGGGGGGAAAAGTTAACAAGACCAAAGGTTAGCAAAGAATATAAAGAATGGGTAACTAGACAATACGAATTTAATTTAGATTCATCCCTAACTAATAAGAAGTTTGTCTATAAAGAACTTGATGAGAAAATAATGTTGGGATTAAGACTCAAAGAGGGTGTAGATATCAAAGCATTGTTTAAAGAACAAAACTGGGAAAACAAAAAATTTGAGAGCAACTTCAGTAAATTGCTTGAAGAATGGGAAAGGTTTCTTGAAAGTGGACTATTGGTAAGAAAGGGGAATAGATTCTTTTTAAGTGAACCTAATGGTATGGAACTAAGCAATCAAGTTCTTGTTTCTATGTTTAAGTGGTGGGATGAGATTAATTAAGACTAATCACCCCTTTGCGCTAAAGCTAAACCCACTGCTATCACTTGTTTTATGAGAATTCTATAAAATAAAATAAAATCCCTCAAAAACTTCTCTAACAAAGAGTTAAGCAAATCTATAAAATAAAAATGATTGACAGTCGATCTACAATAAGGGGCAATTATCTTAATTTAGATGTCTTCACATAAAGAAAACTTTGTCATTGAAAATGATTCAGATAATGTAAAACAATGTTGTAGATATGCCTTTAAAGAAATGCAAGTAATGGTTAAAAAAGAGACTGGAAATGAATTTATTGCAAATGAAAAATTTAGTTTTGGTTTTTCTAATCCAGCTAAAATCGAAGTCTCAGTTGTTCCTGAAGGTAAATCCACAACATTAAAGTTAAAAGTATCAAATATAGGATTAGGGCCAATACAAGGGAAACATTGTCGAACGGTAGCAAATACTTTTATAAACGCAGTAAAATTTAAATCTAGTGAAAATTCTTCTATCGAATCAAAAAGTTCAGAGGCAGATGAATTAAAGAAATTTGCAGATTTAAAAGAACAAGGAATAATTACCGAAGAAGAATTTAATGCAAAGAAAAAACAAATTCTAGGTTTGTAAATGAAACGCTTACTAGATACTTAATACCCTTATAAACTGTTGTAAATACAATGTTCTTGGCGAATTGCTACTTATGACAAAATGTAGGTGATTAGTTAAGTCTTTCAGAGTCTACCCATTCTTTTAATTTATCATTAAATAATTTTTTCCCTTGGATAATTGGTTGGCAAAATGGTGGTTGCTCATCATTGAGGCCTAACAAATCTGCAGTAACTCTTACTTGCCCATCACAATATTTACCTGCCCCGATACCTATTATGGGAATTGTTAAAGAATTTTGTATTTCTTTAGCAAGCAAATCAGGAATATGTTCAAGAACTATTGAAAAACATCCTAATTCTTCAAGAATTGAAGCCTCTCTTTTGATTTTTTCTTGGCTTGCTAAGCTTTCTCCTTGTTTTCTTAATCCAATATTGAGATAGCTTTGTGGTGTAAGACCTATATGACCCATAACAGGGATGCCCATTCTTATTAATCTAGAAATAACTTTTTGTATTTCTGGTTCAGCTCCTTCCACTTTTACAGCTTTTGCATAAGTGCTCTGAATGATTTTTCCTGCATGCTCAACAGCCTTATCCTCCCCACATTGGTAAGTCAGAAAAGGCATATCTGAAACGACTAATGGTTGTTCCTCAATTTTCTTCTTAAATCCTCTTGAAACAGCATTAGTATGATAAATTATGTTTTCTAATGTTAATGGCAATGTCGATTTGTATCCTAAGCAGACCATTGCTAATGAATCTCCAACTAGTACAAGATCAACATTTGCTTGTTCTGCAATAGATCCTGATATGGAGTCCCATGCAGTTAATGCAATGATTTTGCGAGATTTTTTTTTATAATCGACTAGGTCTGAAGGTAACATAATAAATTTATGTATCTTTTTTAATCAAGAATTGCTAGTATAATTCTGACTCGGCCTTTCGCGGTTTTAACGCCTAAATCTGGTCAGGACCGGAAGGTAGCAGCCACAAGGGATGCTTGAGGCAGGCGAGATAACCGAGTCACTCTATTTTACCTTTTAATTTATATCTTTTTTATTTTGCCTTAACCTCAAAAACTCAGGAATACTTGCTCCTGCTTCTTTATTGTCGGAAAGGTTATACAGGGGTTGATTAGCTAATCTGTTTTTTATTCTTTGCTGGTTTAATGGTTGGGTTGTTTCAAATCCTGTGGCAATTACAGTAACTTGTATTTCCCCTTCCAATGCCTCATCGACCACTGCACCAACAATAATATTTGCTTCTTGATCAACAACATCATAAATAATTTCTGATGCAGAGGTCATGTCTTCTAAAGTCATGTCTTTACCACCTGTAATATTAATAACGCAGCCTTTGGCTCCATCGATTCTAGCTGCTTCTAGTAAAGGACTATTCATTGCTGCCTGGGCTGCCTCTATAGCTCTTGATCTTCCTGAACCTATACCTATTCCGAGGAGAGCAGTTCCAGCTTCAGTCATAACTGATCTTACGTCTGCAAAATCAACATTAACTAATCCTGGGCATGTAATTATATCACTAATGCCTTTGACGCCCATCCTTAGAACATCATCAGCATTCCTAAATGCTTCTTGAAGGGGAGCTCCTGCTATAACGTCTTTTAATCGGTCATTTGGAATAACTATAAGAGTATCAACGTTTTCAGCTAATCTTGCGATCCCCTCCTCTGCTTGACGCATTCTTCTTTTCCCTTCAAAAGAAAATGGTTTGGTTACTATACCTACTGTAAGAGCTCCACTTTGTTTGGCTACTTCTGCAACAACGGGAGCGGCACCTGTGCCAGTGCCTCCACCCATCCCAGCAGCTATAAAAACTAGATCAGATCCATCTAAAGCTTGTTGAAGCTCTTCTTTAGATTCTTCGGCTGCTTTTTGCCCAATACTTGGATTCCCACCTGCACCTAAACCTCTAGTAAGGTTTTGTCCAAGTTGAACTCTACTCTCTGCAGAAGATTGTAAAAGGGCTTGTGCATCGGTATTGAGGACTCTAAATGAAACACCTTCTAAATAACTATTTATCATTCTATTGACTGCATTACTGCCACCACCACCTACACCAATAACTTCTATTTTGGCGTTTTGACTTGGAAGGATTTCTCTCGATTGATCAAAGTTTGGATTGTTACCGAAGCTCATCTCTTAATGGGAATCTTTTACTAGTATTGGGTGCATTATGAACTTACTGCGCTCATCTGTAGGAATTTGTTGAGGAAAATCCTAAAAATATTTATTTATTAAATATTTTGTTTTGAATGCAAAACCCATATCAACACTACAATAATTAAAAAAAATTACTCAAAATCCTTTTTCAAATATTAGGGTTTGAACACTTTTATTTTTGGTTTATCTGGATTAGTAAGATCAATATTATCTATTTTTATTAAGATGCTATTGTTCTTAAATTCATTTTTTAAATTGTTGATTATTTGTAATTGATAGTTGATTAAATCTGGATTAAATCCTAAGAAAATTGTTCTTAAATCTTTTTCCTCAATGGTTAGAAACCCATCAGGTGAAAATGTTATTTTAACTATCTCAAATTCATAATTTTCAAGACTGATGAAAATTTCAGATAATATTTTTTTAAATTTTTCTTTCCATCCAAAAACTTCTATGGATAATTTGTTCAAATTTTTTAAGTCCGTTTTATGTTTATTTATAAAAATTCCATCTTTATCAATGAAGCCTAATATTTTTTCTTCGTTTATTTTTCTCTCACCGTAAGCTATAGGAATTCTTGTATTAAAATGGAATGACAAACCAAAAGGAAATAATTCTCTGTTTACCAAAACATTTTTGAGCGATAAATTTTGCTTTAATTCTTTTTCTATAAGATTAGTTTTAATAAAGAGTAGGCGGTTTGGAAGTTTTAAAGATGAATTATCTAACACATCATTTTGAGAGAATAATTCACTACCCGAAATTCTAATGTCCTGAATATTTACCTTTTTGAGGGTTTTAAGGCTTAAAAAGCTTGTTAAAAATAAAAAGAGAAATAAAAAGCTTTTATTGTTAAATTTTCTCTTGTTTTTCACAAATCACATCTAGCTTTCTCCATTAATTGGTCCATCCATTCTCTAGCCTGTTCTGCATCTGAAAAAGGTACATCCATCTCTTTCCCATCACCTACTAACCTTAACCTACACTTTCCTTGAGATTCATTTGTGAGAGGAGCCTCTCCAGAAGTTAGGGCCATTAATTCAACTAGTTCTAGTTTCTTGATTGTGAAACTATCTTTCTCTTCAAATGTGCCAGCTTCAAATGCGCTCCATCTCAATTCACCATCTTTTAAGGAGGCGGCACCAGAACTATCTAACTTACAAAGTTCAGAGCCATTTGCCCAATTTCTAAAAAGATTTTGTCTTCTCCTTTCTAGCCATCCTAGAGCAGTCAATAAAACAAAGATAAAAAGTAATGGCAGCCAAAGAATTCCATGCAACATTTTACTTGAATTATAAATCTATAGATATTTCTACCAGTTTAGCCACAAGTTGTTCAATATTTAAACCTGAAGCTTTCCATAGCATTGGAAACATACTGTTTTTGGTAAAGCCAGGAATTGTATTAATTTCATTTAACAAAATTTTATTTGAAGATTTTTCTAAAAAGAAATCTACTCTGGCAAAACCAAAAATATTTAATGCTCTACAACTTTGAATAGCGATTTCTTTAATTTGTTGTGTGATTTTAGAATCTATTTCGGCGGGGATAGTTATTTTATTATTTGAGTTGTATTTTGAATCGTAATCATACCAATCACTTTCGTACTTTACTTCGCCTATCTCAGAAGTTAATAGTTTTGAATTCCCAATTATTCCGCATTCAATCTCCCTTACCTCCAAACCTTCCTCTATTAAGATTCTAGGATCTATTTTCAGAGCCTTTTCCAATGCTTGTAATATTTCTGATTCATTTTTGACTTTGGATATACCAAGCGATGATCCAGAGTTCGATGGTTTAACAAAAACAGGAAAATTTAAATTTTTTTTTATTTTATTAATTAACTTATTTTTTACTTCTTTATCGTGGAGATCTTCATTTTGAAAAACGAGATAATTAACTTGTGGAAGTTTTAGGTTTGAGAAAATTGTTTTCATCAATATTTTATCCATTCCAAGTGCTGAACCTACAATTCCACATCCGACTAAGGGTTTCTTTGTAAATCTCAGTAAACCATGAATTGATCCGTCTTCACCATTAAATCCATGTAAAAGAGGAAACCAAACATCAACATTTTGAAATTCAATTCCTTCTAGGAAGTTAATTTTTTCTTGATTCAAAATTCCTTGTTTTTTTGTTATATTGTTTTTAATCTCACCAATTAAAATTTTTTCTGACAAATCACTATCAAGCCAATCTCCATATTTGTTGATGTAAAAAGCTTTTATAGTAAAACGTTGTTGGTTTACTTCTGACTTAAATGCTTTAAAAACTGTTTTTGCAGAGTGAATAGATACTTCATGTTCATTGGAATGCCCACCAAATATTAACCCAATACATTTTTTCTTTTTTCCGATCATTTATAAAAAAATTATAAATAAAGTTTGCCTGTTAAAGAAAAAGGTCTTGCTTCATTTATTCTGACGTCTATCTCATCTCCCAATGAAAAATTAAAGTTAATGTTTTTGGGAATCTCTACGAATGTTAATCTATTTGTTCTAGTTCTACCCATAATCTGCGAAGAATTTTTTGGATTTAATCCCTCAATCAAAACACTTTCGATATTATTGATATACCTTTGATTTCTGCTCCTAGCAGTTTTCTCAACCAAATCATTGATTTCTCGCAATCTGGCTTTTTTTACCTCTTCCGAAAGTTGATTCGACCAGACTGCTGCTGGCGTATTAGGTCTTGGAGAGTATGCTGCTGTATTTACTTGATCAAAGCCAATATCTGATATTAGCTTTAATGTGTCTTGATATTGTTGTTCGGTTTCTCCTGGGAAAGCAACTATTGCGTCAGCTGTGATTGATGCATCAGGCATTAATGACCTTATATTCTCGATAATATTTTTATACTTTTTGATAGTGTATCCTCTTGACATCTGCTTTAAAATCTCATCATTTCCGCTTTGGAAGGGGATGTGGAAATGTTCACAGACTTTATCAAGTTCGTAACAAGCTTGAATTAATCTTTTTGAAAAATATCTAGGATGACTGGTAGCAAATCTTATCCTACGAATCCCTTCAACATCATGAATGTAGTACAAAAGATCAGTTAAAGTATTTTCTTTCCTCCCATCTTTTGTAGTACCCGGGAGGTCTCTCCCGTAAGCGTCGATATTCTGTCCCAAAAGAGTAATTTCTTTAAAATTATCGCCCGCTAATTTTTGTATCTCGCTTTTTATCGCGTTGGGATATCTTGATTGCTCTCTACCTCTGACAGAGGGGACTACACAATATGAACATCTTTCATTACATCCATATATGATATTAACCCAACCACAAATAGAACTTTCTCTTCTCGCACTTGTTATGTCTTCAGAAATGAAGGCTTCCTCAGTTGCAGCAACTTGGTTACCCAAATCAACTTTACCAAGTAAGTTCTCAAGATTATTTACGTGTTGAGGCCCCATTACTAGATCAAGTTCTGGTACTCTCCTGAGTAAGGATTCTCCTTCTTGCTGAGCAAGGCAACCTGCAACAATAAGTTTTAAGTTAGGTGATTTGTGCTTTCTTTTTGCTTGTCTACCTAAAAAGCTATAAACTTTTTGTTCAGCATTATCTCTGATGGTACATGTGTTGTATAAGACCAAATCGGCATTTAATTCATCATCTGCTCTGATATATCCCATTTTCTCTAAAGTTCCAGCCATTCTCTCAGAATCAGCTTTATTCATTTGGCATCCAAATGTGGTAATCCAATAGCTGCCGATAGTTAAATCTTTCTGGAATTTTTTTTCTTCTTGTTTGGTTTTTGTTAGCACTTTGCTAGGAATTTTGTATGATTCTTTAATTTAAAATTACAGGTTTAGCAATTTTGGCGCAATTTTTTGAGGGCGAGCGAGGGGATTCGAACCCCCGAATAGCGGCGCCACAAGCCGCTGCCTTAACCACTTGGCGACGCCCGCCTCACATCTATAAATTTAACAACTCAAGGGTAATTTTTCATAGTTATTTTTATCTTTTGGCGAAATTTGAATTATTTGTAATTCATTAAAGTTTTCTGATGATTTAAAATAAAAGAAAATTTAAAAATTTGAGTAATTCTGGCGCAGCGGAGGTTCTTATTCCTAGAAGCCTTTGTTCAATAGAAGATTCTGATAACCTCATTATCGATGTAGAGGATTTATGTTCAGTCTCCATCATTTGGGAGGATGGATTTGTTTCTGAGTTAAAGCCTTTAAAAAATAAAATTACAAAACCAAAAAATATTTTATTCCCAAGATTTGTTGAAACGCATTCGCATTTTGATAAATCTTTTACATGGGCAGACTTTCCTAATCTTGAATCAAACTATGGAGGAGCATTATCAGTAAATCTTGAAGAACATAAAACTAGAACTACAGATAAGGTTCTTGAAAGAGTTGAGAGATCATTAAAACTTTCCATACAAAATGGATACCGAGCAATTAGAAGTCATATTGATACATACAAAGGTCAATCTATTGATATTTGGTTTGAACTTTTTAAATTACAAAAAAAATTTTCATCTGAGTTGACTTTACAATTCGTTGCTCTAGCGCCATTGGAATTCTGGGATACAACCAATGGAGAAGATTTGGCAAAATTATTTTCCTCTAATGGAGGTATTTTAGGAGGTGTAATTGTTCCTCCTTTTAATAAAAAAGATACAAGCAAATTTCTCGCAAAGATGCTTCTTCTAGCTAGTAAATATGAATTAGAAATTGATTTGCATATAGACGAATCGATCATTGAGCCTGGAGTGGGAATAAAAGTTTTATTGGAGACAATCGAAAATTTAAAAATTAATAGTATTCCAATTACTTGTAGTCATTTGAGTAGTCTTATTTCTCTAAGTCATAGAGAGATTTTAAATTTAGGAGAAAAAATGGCTGAGAAAAATATTAAAGTTATTGCTTTACCTCTAACAAATTTTTGGCTGCTCAATCGAAGTAATAAAACTACCTTATTAAAAAGACCAGTTGCTCCAATAAAGCAATTACAAAAATCACATGTGGATGTATCTCTAGGTAGTGATAACGTTCAAGATCCCTGGTACCCATTTGGTAATTTTGATCCTTTTTATATGATGTCTTGCTCCATACCTATGCTTCAACTAAATCCCTGGGATAGATTGACTCTATCTTCTATTTTTTTAGCTCCAAGCAGGTTATTAAACTTAAAGTGGGATGGTTTAATTAAAAAGGGTTGTCCTGCTGATTTTGTGATTTTAGATGGCCAAAGATGGGCAGATGTTTTTTCGAGTTCCTTAAAGAGAAAAGTGTTTATAAAAGGCGATTTATATTGCTAATCGGCTAATTTATATACAAAACAATAAGAATTTAATTAATGACATCAAATAGTCTTAAATTTATAGACAAATTTAGGGAAGTTAAAAACTTAGAGATTATTGAAAGCCAATCTGACATAAAAAGACTTTCAAAAGATTTTTATAACTACTCTCCAATCCTTACTGAAAAATTAGACGAATGTATTGCTGATTTGGTGGTTAGACCTAGTGATCACAAAGCAGTAAAGGAAGTTGCAGAAATTTGTTGGGAATTTTCTATTCCACTTACTTTAAGGGGTTCAGGTACAGGTAATTATGGACAAGCTGTCCCATTGTTTAAAGGAGTTGTAATGCAGATGAGTCACTTTAATAAGTTAGAAGAATTTGATCCAGATACAGGTTTTGTAAAAGTACAGTCTGGCTGTGTTATGGGAGATTTGAATAAACAATTAGAGAAATATGGGAGGGAATTAAGGTTGCTTCCTAGTACTTGGAAAACTGCAACAATTGGAGGTTTTATTGCAGGTGGATCAGGAGGTATTGGTTCGATTAGATGGGGATTTTTAAGAGATCCAGGAAATCTTATTGGTTTAGAGGCAGTAACGATGAATGAAAAACCTGAATTATTAAAATTTGATGCGGAAGAATCCGAACCTCTGAATCATGCTTATGGGACTAATGGAATAATTACTTCTTTACTACTTGCTACTGATATCAAACGTAAGTGGTATTCAATAGTTATCGACTGTATTGAATTTGAAAAAACAATAGAAATATTGAAAACTCTTACTAGCGCAGCAATTGATCTGAAACTAGGAGCAATTCTTGAAGAAGAAATTGTAGATCAAATGCCAAAATGGTTTAAAACTAATTCTAGAAGTCACAAGATTTTAATTCAATCTACTCTTGGAGGAATAAAAACCATCAAGCTAATTTGTAAAAAATTCAAAGTTGAATCTACCCTCCTTGGGGAAGAAGAAAAACTCGTCAATGGAATTTCTGAAGTCGTATGGAATCATACAACTCTTCATATGAGGTCTAAAGATAAAAATTGGACGTACTTACAGATGCTTTTGCCACTTAATGATGAACTTGAATTGATTAATTTTTTTAGAAAAAAATGGGGTAGAAAAGTTCTTTGGCACTTAGAGGCAGTATCTCAACAAGGATCGCCACGATTAGCGGCTTTGCCTGTATTAAGGTGGAATGGGATAGATGAATTGAATGAAATAATGGAAGATTGCAAGAAACTTGGTGCATTTATTTTTAATCCCCATGTTTTAACTGTCGAAGGCGGAGGTCTAGGAGTGGTTGACGCAGATCAAGTAAAAGCGAAATTAAAATTTGATCCTAAAGGGCTATTAAATCCAGGAAAATTGGAAGGTTGGGAAGTAAAGGAACAATTTAATATTTAACATTTCTGTTTATTTGCAAATTTAATAAATTCAGCAACTAAAAAAATAGAACCTGTAAGAACAGGATGATTAGGTGGCCATTTTTCTAGGGAAAATAAATACTCAATGGCAAGTTCAAATGTTTTAAATTCAATTATTTTTTGAAAGTCAATTTCTTTAATCTGAGAGAGATCATTTAATTGCCAACTAGGTTGGTTTGGAACTGGCACAAGTAATAAGCGATCATTTTTCTTTAGAAGTGTTTTTAATATTGCGTAAATATCTTTTTGTCTTTGGACACCTAAAATCCAATAAATGCCTTTATCTTCATTCTTCCAATTGCTTCGCTCATTAGAGAGTGCTTGTGCAGCAGGATAATTATGCGCACAATCTACAAGAATTTCTTTGTTGGAATAATTTATTATTTCTAGCCTTCCGTTCCAAGTTGTCTTTTTAAGACCTTCAGATATGTGTTTTTCTTTTATATTAAATCCTAAATTATTCAGCGCTTCAATTGCTCCAACAGCTACTGAAGCATTTTGCTGTTGAAAAATTCCTTTTAATCCAAGCTCATAGCTGTTTGAAATTGAATCTTTCCAAATAATTTCTGCTCCTACCTCTTTAACTTTTTTGGAGATTAAATTTTCAACTTGACTATTTTGATTGCATGAGATGATAATTGAGTTTTTTTCAATAACTGCTAATTTTTCTTCGGCAATTTTTTCAATCGTATCTCCAAGAAATTCTTTATGGTCTAATCCAATATTCCCAATAGCAATGATTGGTCTAGATTTATGGGCTGTTGTCGCGTCTAATCGTCCCCCTAAGCCAGCTTCAAGTATGAGTAATTCAACTTTTTGATGGTCAAAAAAATTTAGTGCGCAGCAAATGATTTTTTCAAAAGGAGTTAATTCAAATGTTGAAAAATTTTTTTCTATTAATCTATAGATTTTTTCAAAATCTGTTTTATTAATATTTTTTTTATTAACTCTAATCCTCTCGCATACATCCAAAAGATGAGGAGATGTTGTTACACCGAAATTCCTTTTAGCTTCAAAAAGTATACTTTCTAAATATGCCGCGATTGATCCTTTCCCATTGGTTCCAATAATCTGTATCGCAGGGATATTCTGGCAAGGATTACCTAGTTCTTGAAGTGCTTTTTTAATTCTTGATAAACCTAACTTGATATTATCCCTTTCATATTTAGGAGATAATAATTCAAAAGTTATTGAATTTGCATTTTTCAAAATTTTAATTGCTATAACTCTTCAAAAATTGAATTTAGCTTATCCAAAAGAATATTAATTTCTCTTCGAGAAATAACTAATGGTGGGACAATC